>DXCV01000036.1 GCA_019115825.1 Candidatus Bacteroides pullicola | reverse complement strand
CCTTCAATGTCTACTCCATCTACTGCACACGCAAGGGAGAAATACTGGCGGGCGGCAACGGACAATATATAAAGATATACCCGGACATCTGCCGGTATCAGCCGACAAGACACCAAGTAAGCTTCACCGGACTATACGTTGCCAACCAACCAATCAACGTAGGAGAAGCGGATGAAAACGGGCGCATTCTGCTGAAACAGAACATACAACAACTGGATGCCATTACCTTAGACCATTCGGATGTGAACTTCGCCATCGAGGTTTCCTCCATGGACTATCTGTCGCAACACAAGCTCAAGTTTGCCTATCGCACCAATCCCGATGAGAAGTGGGTACAGGCTACCGGCAACCGAATCAATTTCAACCGACTGGCACCGGGCACCTACTATCTCCAAGTGAAAGTGGACGAACCCAACGGGGAGAACAACCCCGTCTCCGAACTGACCATCCGTATCCGTCCGCCGTTCTGGTTGTCCGGCCCGGCATACGGCCTGTATATCCTGATATGCCTGGGACTGGTGGTCTTGTACGCCCATTGGTCGCACAAGAAACACCGCCGCACCCTCCTGCAACAAAAGAAAGAGATGGAAGCTGCCCAGCAACACGAGATGGATGAAGCCAAACTGCGATTCTTCACCAATATCAGCCATGACCTGCGCACGCCCTTGTCACTGATTATCACACCGCTGGAGCAACTGCTCAAATCCAATAAGGCTCCGGAGGCAAAGGAGGAACTGGAACTGATGCGGCGCAACGCCTCGACCCTGATGAACGAGGTGAACCAACTGCTGGACTTCCGCAAACTAGACCAGCACAAGGCACAATACGCTCCCTCCTTCGGCAATTTGTCCGCCTTTGTGGCCGGCGTCTGCGATGTATTCAGGCCCTTGGCGCAAAAGAGCAAGATTACCCTGGAACTCGTCACCGCCCATCCGTCCCTGGAAATGAACTTCGACCGCAACAAAATGGAACGCATCCTATACAACCTGCTGAGTAACGCCCTCAAATACAACCATACAGGCGGAAGCATCACGGTCAACGTGGACGAGATACAAACGGACGGGCACGAAACGGCACGTATCCGCGTGGCCGACACCGGCATCGGCATCAAAGACGAAAACAAGGAGCGAATCTTCGAGCGGTTCTTCCAAGAAACGCATACGGATACTCCATACATGGGCAACGGTATTGGACTGCACATCGTCAAGGAATACGTGGAACTGCATCACGGAAACATCACGGTCGAAGACAATCACCCGACCGGAACCATCTTCTCTGTCCTGCTGCCCATTGACAAAAGCCTGCCCGCCCGACAACCGGCAGACACCCCGTCGGAAAACGCCGACACCGGCCAGGAAAAAACGACCGGGGAAACCGACCGCAGTGATTGCCTCCTCATCGTGGAAGACAACGAGGATTTCCGGAATTTCCTGGTCAGCTGCCTAAAGGACAAATACCAAGTGGTGGCAGCCGAGAACGGCCAAAAGGCACTCGAAATGCTGGACCGACAGACGGTGAACCTGATTATCAGCGACGTCATGATGCCGGTAATGGACGGAATGGAGCTGTGCCGCCGCATCAAGCATGACATCCGCTTCTCGCACATTCCCATCATCCTGCTGACGGCGCGGACTGCCGAAGAACACATCCTGGGCGGACTGAAAGAAGGAGCAGACGACTACCTCACCAAGCCGTTCAACCTGGATATCCTGCTGCTGCGCATCCAAAAGCTGCTGGCCTGGACACAAGAGAACCACCGCAAGTTCCAGACAATGGACGTATCCCCCGCCGAAATCACCGTCAGCACCCTCGACGAGGAACTTATCGGGCGGGCCGTGCAAATCATGGAGCAGGAAATGGACAATGCCGACTTCTCCGTGGAGGAATTCAGCAACCGTCTGGGCCTCAGCCGTAGCGGCTTGTACAAGAAGCTGATGCAAATCACCGGTAAAAGCCCCCTGGAATTCATGCGCACCCTGCGGCTCAAGCGGGGAAAAGCATTGCTGGAACAGAGCGGAGACAGCATATCGCAGATAGCCTACCAAGTGGGCATGTCGCCCAAGCAATTCGCCAAGTTCTTCAAGGAGGAGTTCGGACACTTGCCTTCAGAGCACAAGAAGCACGCCGCCGGAACTTCCCCCTCCGCCTAAAAACTTTTGCCATTCATGCGCCAAAAGCTTCCGATGCCTTATTTATTCTATATCTCCAGCCTAGAGATATAAAACTCCAAGTTAGAGATATACATCTCCAGGCTAGAGATGTACATCTTCAAGCTGGAGATAAACTTTATTTGAGGCATCGGCAACTTTTCCGGCGGCTTTCACCAACTTTTGGAGGCACTTTGGTTCTTTTTTCCGTCCGTCGTCCTATTTCATGTAAAATTGGTAGGAATATCTGTCCTGCTGGTTATCCATGACTGACAAATCTTTCCTACCTTTGCAGGCGATAATCAAGCACTAACTTCATTCTACTTATGTTACGTAAAATAAGACTGACGTTGGCCATCTTATTTTTTGCCTGCATCACACTGCTCTTCCTGGACTTCACAGGGAGCATCCATCTGTGGTTTGGCTGGATGGCAAAAATCCAATTCCTTCCGGCCGTGCTGGCCCTCAATCTGGGCATCGTCGCCCTGCTGGTGGTGCTGACCCTGGTGCTGGGACGTGTGTATTGTTCCGTCATCTGCCCGCTGGGCGTGCTCCAGGACATTGTGTCGTGGCTGAACAGCCGACGCAAAAAGAAGCTGAAATACCGCTTCTCCTATTCGCCCGCTCTGTCGTGGCTGCGCTACACGATGTTGGGCGTGTTCATCGTCGCTTTGGTGGCGGGCATCGGTTCGCTGGCTACCCTGCTGGCTCCTTACAGTTCCTACGGGCGCATCGCCTCCAACTTCTTCGCCCCCGTCTACCGCTGGAGCAACAATCTGCTGGCCTACTTCGCCGAGCGTGCGGACAGCTATGCCTTCTACGAAACGGACGTCTGGCTGAAGAGCCTGCCCACATTCCTCATCGCACTGGTCACCTTGGTGGTTATCGTCATCCTGGCGTGGCGCAACGGCCGCACCTACTGCAACACCATCTGTCCGGTGGGCACGGTGCTGGGCTTCCTGTCCAAGTTCGCTTTGTTCCGCATCACGATAGACACCGACAAATGCAACGCCTGCGGTCTCTGCTCACGCCGGTGCAAGGCGGCCTGCATTGATGGCAAGACACACCGGGTGGACTACAGCCGTTGCGTGGCGTGCATGGATTGCATCGACACCTGTACACACGATGCCATACACTATCGGTTGGTAACCAAACTTCCCAAGGAGCCGGCCTCATCCCCCGCTGGCAACACGCCGAAAAAGGGAGCGGAAGACGCCACCCGCCGCAGCTTCCTGACCGCCACCGCCTTGGTGGCCACCACTGCCTTGGTGAAAGCCCAGGAGAAGAAGGTGGACGGCGGCTTGGCCACCATCGAGGACAAGAAAATCCCTAACCGCCTGACGCCCATCCTGCCGCCGGGTGCACAGAGTGCCCGTCACTTTGCCCAGCACTGCACGGGCTGCCAACTCTGCGTGTCGGCCTGTCCCAACGGCGTGCTCCGTCCCAGCACGGACCTGACAAAACTGATGCAGCCGGAAATGTCCTACGAGCGGGGGTATTGCCGTCCGGAGTGCGCGCGTTGTGCCGAGGTTTGTCCCACCGATGCCATCCACCTGACCGACCTGGCCGAGAAGTCTGCCACACAGATTGGCCACGCCGTATGGGTGAAGCAGAACTGCGTGGTGCTGACCGACGGCGTAGAATGCGGCAACTGTGCCCGCCACTGTCCGACAGGTGCCATACAGATGATTCCCCTCCAGGTCCATCATCGTCACCGTCATCGCGGTGGACGCGAAGAAGAAAGCAATGAGCAGGAAAAACAACTGCTGATTCCGGCCGTCAATGTAGAACGCTGCATCGGTTGCGGCGCGTGCGAGAACCTCTGTCCGGCACGCCCCTTCAGCGCCATCTATGTAGAGGGACACGAGGTGCAGCGCACGATTTGATTTTTCCATGGACAAAGATGGATGAGGGGTCACGCGTGCCTCCTTATGATACTCCACGCGTGACCCCTTACGATACCCCACGCGTGGGGTACAAAAGGCACTCACTTTGCGAAATAATCTTCCCTCTCCAGCCTGCTGACATGCTCCATGCGGACCTCATCAGTCAACGGGCAATACAGGTTCTCATTGGTCTTGAAATACTTGAACCCACACTTCTCCTGTGCACGCCGTGATTGTTCGTTCCCGTCGAAATAGCCGCACCACAAGGTCTTCAGTCCCAGCGCCTCGAAGCTGTAGCGGATAACTTCGCGCATGGCTTCGGGTATCAGCCCTTGTCCCCAAAACGGGACACCAATCCAGTAGGAAATTTCGCCTTCGTCCCCGCTGATGGGGAAGTTGCTTTTCGCCCCACGTATCACGCCTATGCACCCTATCGTCGTATCGTCTCCTTTCAAGGTCACGGCAAACACGCCTTCCTGCATAAAGACATTCCGGATGACCTCCCGGCTTTCCTCCACGCTCCGGTGTGCTGGCCATCCTGCTATCGGGCCTACCCGTTCGTCTTTCGCATACTGATACAAACTCTCCGCGTCCGATTCCCTCCACGGACGCAGCAGTAATCGTTCGGTTATCAATTCCATAGTTCTCTTGTTTTGATAATGGGGGCAAAGATAAGGCATTTGGTGAATATCCATTGCCAACACAGACAGGAATAATACCCAACGAATACTGAAGTGCGGAATGGACAGCTATTTCTAAAATTGGAAATAGATGAACGGCTGGATGTCTGCACTCTTCATCTGGATGACCACATAGATCAACAAGACCAGCAACGCCGCCTTCCCCACCAACGGGAGGGCGGTTGTCTTTTGGATGGCAATCTGCTCCCAACGGTCCGGCAGGAAGTGGAGCACGAAGCCGAGCACCATCAACAGGCAGACTTTTCCATAACCGGCCAACCACTGCGGAAATAGTTCGGGATGAAAGTCCGTGAATATCTGGCGCAGCATGGCCATTGCTCCGGAGAAATCCGCGTGCCGGAAGAATATCCAGCAGAAACAAACGAAGTGGAAAGTCACCAGCACACCCAGCACCCGGCGGATGCCTCCGCTCTGCCACCCCTTGGGACGGCCCATCAGCTGCATCCAGAACTTGTGCACAGCCAGAGCCACGCCGTGCAACATCCCCCACAAGACGAAATTCCACGAGGCCCCGTGCCACAGTCCACCCAGAAACATGGTGATGATGAGATTGAGGTACTGCCGCACCTTTCCTTTCCGGTTGCCTCCCAAGGAGATGTAGAGATAATCACGCAACCAGGTGGACAGAGAGATATGCCAGCGCCGCCAGAACTCCGTGACCGAAGCGGACTTATAAGGCGAACGGAAGTTTTCATTGAAATGGAAGCCCAACAAAAGAGCCAGTCCTATGGCCATGTCGCTATAGCCCGAAAAGTCGCAATAAATCTGCAAGGCATAGCCATAGACGCCCAACAGATTCTCCACACCGGAATATAGAGCCGGATTATCGAACACACGCTCCACGAAGTTGATGCTGATGTAGTCCGAAATAACCGCCTTCTTGAACAGCCCGCAGAAGATAAGGAAGACGCCCCGCCCGAACATCTCGCGCGACACGAACAGTGGTTGCCGAATCTGGGGCAGGAAATCGCGGGCACGGACAATAGGCCCTGCCACCAACTGCGGGAAGAAGGAAACATAAAACGCATAGTCCAGCAGACAAGTGAGCGGCTGTATCTGACGGCGATAGACATCGAGGGTATAGCTCAGCGACTGGAAGGTGAAGAACGAGATGCCCACGGGCAGGAAAATGTCCCACGCCGTGAAGGTGCCACCCGTCAGCGAGGCCCAGCATTCACCCAGGAAGTTGGTGTACTTGAAGTAGCAAAGCAGTCCCAAATTGACCATCAGGCTGAGCGTCACCCAGGCCTTGCGCTTCCACGGCGTCTGGCAACGGTCCATCCGGCGGGCGATGAGGAAGTCGCTGACCGTCACCAGCGCCAACAGGAGGAGATACCATCCGCTACTTTTATAATAGAAATAATAAGAGAAGGCGGTAACGAACAGCAACCGTGCCGTCGTGTGATGACGTAGCAACAAGTAGACCACCGCAAAGCCCGCGAACAGCCACAGGAACAACCCACTGCTGAAGATGAGCGGTGCCTGCGGGTCGTACACGAAGACTTCGAGCAAGCGTACAGGGTCTATGTTCCAATCACTCCAACTCATAGGCGCGTCGTTTGTCCGATTGTTCCTTGCCATGCAGCAATGCCTCGTAGAGCAAGCCCGCCAAGTGTTTTCCACCCAAGAAGTTGATATGGGCATAATCACGGTTAGCCATCGGCGGATTTTCCTCCGCCAAGCGGGCCATGCTGCCCTCGCCTCCCATGGCCTCGAAGAGGTTCCAGAAAGCGATGCCATTGTCCGCCGCCAGGCGTTGTTGCCAAGCCACCAAGTGCCTGATGCCCGGCATGGTGCGCACACGGCCTTCCGCATCGCGGTGGTCGCGGTCGCCTACACCTATTAATAATAGAGAAGCCTTTGGGAAAGCGGCCTTTAGTCGAGAGATTGCCATGGACATTCCCTCGACATAACGGCTATAGTCGCGCCCATAGTCCGTGGCCACGTTCAACCCATATTGCAGGACAATGAGGTCGTAGGGGCGCACCTCGCCGAAAGCGTGCAGCGTGGCTTCGGGAATGGTGCGGATAGACAGGCCCGACGATCCGCGTAATGACAGGTTGTCCAACACAATGCCCTGGTTGTCCTCCATAAAAAGGCCGTAGAAAATGGAGGCTGCACCGGTACGGGACACCGTCCAACGCACCCGCCCCCAATGTCCTTCCACCATTGCCATCTGCAAGCGGTCCGATGGCTCAAAGTCACGCTTCAACTCTTTTTCTCCATTCAGGCACACGGACAGTTGCAGGGGACTTCCATTGGCAAAAAGGATGCCTACCCGGCGGCACGTATCCAAACGCGGCACATAGTCCGAACGGCCACGCAACTCGACGTAGGCACCGGACTTGGGCAAGAAGTAGTGCCCCGACAATCCTTGGCAACTACGGTCAAAGCCCGTGCTATCCGTCCAAGCATGGCTCTCCCATCCTCCAAAAGAGTGATGAACCGTCCGGCGGAAATAAGTTATCGGGGAAGTGATGTCCACATAGCCCACTCCGCAACCGCCATATCGTTCCTGAAGAAGGGCACGGAGGTCTGCCGTCAAAATATCCCCTTCCACAAAGGAATCGCCCAGCCAGGCGATGCGCACCGGACGGCAGGAAACCTCGTCCAACGCCCGGTAGAAGACCTCCATCCCGCGACCGGTACTGTCCCCATAATCTTCGATACAAGTCATGCCCGGCGGACAGGTGTCTGAAAAAAACGGCTTCGGCGAAGGTAAGACTGCTGGCAACGTGTCGGCCTGCACCGGCGGAAGCGGACGCACGTCGGCCAACAAGTCCACACGCCTCAACTGACGACCGCCCACCTCCAAGTGAGGCAGGAAGTGCATCAGCAACAAGGCAACCAGCACCAGGCCGGCCAGGAGGGCAGTATGTGGCAGTAAGTTCTTCTCCATAGTCAACGGCAAAGATAGGGAATAAATGAAAACGGCAAGAGTTTCCAGCCCCAAAAAACGTTCCTTTCAGGCGGCTGTATCCAGGTGTACAGCTAAGCGCGGACGGGTGTACAGCTAAGCACGGGCGGGTGTACAGCTAAGCACGGGCAGCCGTACAGCCGTACAGCCAAACAAACCACTATTTTATAGCGAATAGACTTGCCCAAATCAGGCAAAATCCGTACTTTAGCAGGCGATTTTCAACGAAGGAATACGAACCCATGCCAAAGAACCTCCTGATAGGATTGTACGCCCTGCTGCTGTTTGCCCTGCCAAGCGCGGCCCAGCAAATCGTATACGGCAGCGCCAAAGCATTGGCCGAAGAACGGGGCGACACGGTGAGCACCCTGCGCGTGGAGCGGCGCACACTGAACCAACTCTACCTGATGGGCGGAGCGGACTACCGCATCGTGGCGCCCGATAACCCAAGCTTCAGCCGTTACCTGCGCAAGCGTTGCTATGCCGTCCGCATCGACACCACCCTTTACATCAACTGCCGCAAAATGCGCTATAAACGCTATCGCCTGGGCGGATGGTATGCCCCGGCTTTGGAGAAGCAAGGACACATATTCTATACGGCACAACCTGTGGGCCAGGCGGCCACCAAGACGCTGACGCCGATTTATACCCAGAAACTGCGCGGCGAGGTAGGCGATGCCATCCAGGCATCCGGCCTGGTAGACAAGCGTGTCTTCTATGAACTGGACTTGAAGACGGGACATTCTTACTTCGTGGACAAGGGACGGGTGCAGGAACTGCTGTCCGGGCAGCCCGACTTGCTGGAAGAGTTCCAAAAGGAAACCAACGAATCGGCAGAGGTGATAGGGAAATACCTACGCCAACTGAAATAACTTCAACGTGACTATTTGCTAAATAATCCCGGTATTTATTGTAGGTATCGGGATTTTTTCATATCTTGCGGCTCAATTACCAACGTCTTTATGACAAAATGTAACCAAGCCCATGAAAATGAACCTTAGCAACCAACTGCCCTCCTACCCGACCTTCGTCGAAGGCATCCGGCGGGCTCCCGACCGTGGCTACACCCTCAATCCTGCGCAGACCGCCACGGCCCTGAAGAATGCCCTGCGCTACATCCCCAACGAACTGCACGAACAACTGGCACCCGAATTCCTCGAAGAGCTCCGGACCCGCGGCCGCATCTACGGCTACCGCTATCGCCCGGAAGGAGACCTCAAGGCGAAACCCATCGACCAGTACAAAGGCAAGTGCATCGAAGGGAAAGCCTTCCAAGTGATGATAGACAACAACCTGGCCTTCGACGTCGCCCTCTACCCCTACGAGCTGGTGACCTATGGCGAGACGGGACAAGTCTGCCAGAACTGGATGCAGTACCGCCTCCTCAAAATGTATCTGGAGGAACTGACCCAGGACCAGACCCTGGTCGTGGAGAGCGGCCATCCGCTGGGCCTGTTCCAATCCCACCCCGAAGCCCCGCGCGTCATCATCACCAATGCCCTAATGGTGGGCCTCTACGACAACCAAGAGGATTGGCACACCGCCATGCAGCTGGGCGTGGCCAACTACGGACAAATGACTGCCGGCGGCTGGATGTACATCGGTCCGCAAGGCATCGTGCACGGCACGTTCAACACCCTGCTGAACGCCGGACGCCTCAAGCTGGGCATCCCACAGGACGGCAACCTGCAAGGGCGGCTGTTCGTCTCCTCCGGCCTGGGCGGCATGAGCGGCGCCCAACCCAAAGCGGCAGAAATGGCAGGCGCGGCGGCCATCATTGCCGAGGTGGACAGTTCGCGCATCGAGACCCGCCTCCGCCAAGGCTGGGTGGGCAGCGTGACAAACCGCATGGACGATGCTTTCCGCCAAGCCCACGAGGCGATGCGCGAAGGCAGAGCCATCTCCATCGCCTACCACGGCAACATCGTGGACCTGCTGGAGTACGCCGTCAAGGAGAACATCCCTATCGACCTGCTATCCGACCAGACCTCATGCCACGCGGTGTACGACGGCGGCTATTGCCCCGCCAGCCTCAGCTTCGAGCAACGCACCGCCATGCTGCACCAAGACCCACACCGCTTCCGCACACTAGTGGACGAGAGCTTGCGCCGCCACTTCCACGCCGTCCGCACGCTGGTGGAGCGCGGCACGTACTTCTTCGACTACGGCAATTCGTTTATGAAGGCGGTCTATGATGCCGGCAATCCGGACATCGCCCGCGACGGCGACCCCAAGAACGGTTTCATCTTCCCCAGCTACGTGGAGGACATCATGGGTCCGGAGCTCTTCGACTATGGCTACGGTCCCTTCCGGTGGGTCTGCCTCAGCGGCAAGCACGAAGACTTGGTGAAGACCGACCAAGCCGCCATGTCCTGCATCGACCCCAACCGCCGCGGACAGGACCGCGACAACTACAACTGGATACGCGATGCGGAGAAGAACCATCTCGTGGTCGGCACTCAGGCACGCATTCTCTATCAAGACGCCGAAGGACGACTGCGCATCGCCTTGAAGTTCAACGAAATGGTACGTCGTGGCGAGGTTGGCCCCATCATGCTGGGACGCGACCACCACGATGTGAGCGGCACGGACTCTCCTTTCCGCGAGACGGCCAACATCAAGGACGGCAGCAACATGATGGCCGACATGGCCGTGCAGTGCTTTGCTGGCAACTGTGCCCGCGGGATGAGCCTCGTGGCCCTGCACAATGGCGGCGGCGTGGGCATCGGCAAGGCCATCAACGGCGGCTTCGGCATGGTGTGTGACGGGTCGGAACGGGTGGACCGCATCCTCCGCTCCGCCATGCTGTGGGACGTGATGGGCGGGGTTGCCCGCCGCTCGTGGGCCCGTAACCCACACGCCATGGAGACCGCCAATGAGTTCAACCACACGCACGCCGACGGCTATGCCATTACGATGCCGTATGTGGCGGATGATGTGCTGATTGAGAAATGTATGGAAGCTGCTAAATAGGAATTTAGCGCGCGCAAGCGCGCTTTAATGAAGAATTAAAAATTAAGAATGAAGAATTGGCGCGTGGCGTCTGAAGGGGTTCCTACAGAATTCTTCATTCTTAATTTTTAATTCTTCATTAAATAGATAAATTATCATTTGTCCAACCCTCAATACCTAATTATATATGAACCGAATCATGGAATGCGTCCCCAACTTCAGCGAGGGACGCGACTTACAGAAGATAGACCAAATCGTAGCCCCCTTCCGCGCAAAGCCGGGCGTGAAACTGCTGGACTACAGCAACGATGAAGACCATAACCGATTAGTCGTAACCGTAGTGGGCGAACCCGAACCGCTGCGCGATGCCGTATTGGAAGCCATCGGCGTGGCCGTCCGCCTCATCGACCTCAACCACCACACCGGGCAACATCCCCGCATGGGCGCCGTGGACGTGGTGCCGTTCATCCCCATCC
Organism: Candidatus Bacteroides pullicola; assembly: GCA_019115825.1. GTDB lineage: Bacteria > Bacteroidota > Bacteroidia > Bacteroidales > Bacteroidaceae > Bacteroides > Bacteroides pullicola. Next base: position 86,529 of record DXCV01000036.1, on the reverse strand, counting down.
GTGGCGTAACGATGGACGATGCCATTGCCCTGTCCAAGGAAGTAGGCCAGGCTGTGGCCGACCGCTACGGCGTGCCTGTCTTCCTTTATGAGAAATCGGCCACCGCACCACACCGTGAGAACCTGGCCGCCATCCGCAAGGGTGAATTTGAAGGTATGGCCGAGAAGATACATCAGCCCGAATGGAAGCCCGACTTCGGTCCTGCCGAACGCCACCCCACTGCCGGCACCGTAGCCATCGGCGCACGTATGCCACTCGTGGCCTACAACATCAACCTCTCTACGCCCAGCCTGAAGATTGCCCACGACATCGCCAAGAAAATCCGCTTCATCGGCGGCGGCCTGCGCTATTGCAAGGCCATGGGCGTGGAACTGAAGGACCGCGGCATCACACAAGTTTCCATCAACATGACGGACTACACCCGCACGGCCCTCTACCGCGCCTTCGAACTGGTGCGCATCGAGGCCCGCCGCTACGGTGTCAGCATCGTGGGCAGCGAAATCATCGGCCTCGTGCCCATGGAGGCGTTGATAGACACCGCTACGTATTACCTGGGACTGGAGAACTTCTCCATGCGGCAGGTGCTGGAGGCAAGATTACTGGAAGAATAACTGCAAGTAACTAAGTAATTTGCGTTCCTATTAAATCTATAGCATTATGACCGAAAACCTGATTATATTCAACGCACGCCTCGTCACCCCGCAAGGCTTCTCCGCCCGCAAAGGCAAGGAGATGGGCGAACTATGGATAATGGACAATGCCACCATCGAAGTGACCGACGGACTCATCACGTACGTCGGCCCCAACCGCGGCGAAGAACGCGACGGCTACTACCAGCACTATTGGCACTACAACGCACGTGGCCGCTGCGTGCTGCCCGGCTTCGTGGACTCGCACACGCATTTCGTCTTCGGCGGCGAACGGGCCGAGGAGTTCGGCTGGCGCCTGCGGGGAGACAGCTACATGGACATCATGCGCCGCGGCGGGGGCATTGTCAGCACCGTGAAGGCTACCCGGGCCTGCAACCATATCCAACTGCGCACCCACGCCGAGACCCTGCTGAAGCGTATGTCGCAAATGGGCGTCACCACCGTGGAGGGCAAGAGCGGCTACGGCCTGGACAAGAACACGGAACTGGAGATGCTCCGCGTGATGCGCAGCCTGAACCACGACGAGCACCGCCGCGTGGACATCGTCCCCACCTTCCTCGGCGCACACGCCGTGCCCGACGAATACCGGGGACGCACGGACGACTACGTGGACTTTCTCATCCGCGAAGTGATGCCCCAAGTGCGGGAACACGGGTTGGCCGAATTCTGCGACGTGTTCTGCGAAGAAGGAGTCTTCTCCATCGAGCAATCGCGACGCCTGCTCACCGCCGCCCGCGACATGGGCTTCGGCTTGAAGCTGCACGCCGACGAGATTGTTCCCCTCGGTGGCGCCGAACTGGCCGCCGAACTGGAAGCCGTGTCTGCCGACCACCTGCTGCACGCCTCGGATGCAGGCATCCATGCTTTGGCCGAACAGGGCACGGTAGCCACCCTCCTGCCCCTGACCGCCTTCGCCCTGCGCGAGCCTTATGCCCGGGGACGGGAGATGATAGACGCCGGATGCGCCGTGGCCCTCGCCACCGACCTCAACCCCGGCAGTTGCTTCTCCGGCTCCATCCCCCTGACCTTCGCCCTGGCCTGCATCTACATGCACCTCAGCATCGAGGAAGCCATCACCGCCCTCACCCTCAACGGGGCCGCCGCCCTGGGACGGGCCGACCGCATCGGCAGCATCGAGGTGGGCAAGCAGGGCGACATGGTGGTGCTGAACACGGACAATTACCACTTCCTAACTTATTATATAGGTATGAACTGCGTCTATACGACCATCAAAGGAGGAGTGATTTACCCGAATGCGTAAAATAAGAATTTGACACTATGCTTACCGAACTGACCGTAAAAGATTTCCTGAACAAAGTGGCAGGCAGCGACCCCGTCCCCGGCGGAGGAAGCATCGCCGCCCTGAACGGCGCCCTGGCTTCGGCCCTGGCCGCCATGGTAGCCCACCTGACCATCGGCAAGAAGAAGTATGCCGACGTGCAAGACCTGATGCAAGCCATCGCCCAAGAAACCGAGGGACTGATGGCCGACTTCATCGCCGACGTGGACCGCGACAGCGAAGCCTACGACCGCGTCTTCGCCTGCTTCAAGATGCCCAAGGAGACGGACGAGGAGAAGGCCGCCCGCTCCGCCGCCATCCAGGAGGCCACGAAGTACGCCGCCGAGGTACCCTTGGAAGTGGCCCGCCGTGCCTACGCCCTGATGCCCCGCATCGCCGAAGTGGCCCGCCGGGGTAACCAGAACGCCGTCACCGATGCCTGCGTGGCCATGCTCTCTGCCCGCAACGCCGTCCTCGCCGCCCTGCTGAACGTGCGCATCAACCTCTCTTCCCTAAAGGACCAGGAACTGGTGGCACGCCTGCAAGCCGAGGCCGACGAGCTGGAGCGACAAGCCATTGCCCACGAACAAGAACTACTGCAACAGATTAACCAAGAACTACGCGTATGAACAATGTATACCAAATCGGTTCAAGTGACCTGTCCTTCGAACTCATCGAACGCATCCTGACCGAGAACCTGAAGCTGGAACTGGCCCCGGAAGCCAAGGAACGCATCCAGCGGTGCCGCGACTACCTGGACCGGAAGATTGCCGAGTCCGACGTCCCCCTCTACGGCATCACCACGGGCTTCGGCTCGCTGTGCAACAAGAATATCTCCGCCGACGAGCTGGGCACCCTGCAAGAGAACCTCATCAAGAGCCATGCGTGCAGCGTGGGCGAGGAGATACGCCCCGTCATCGTCAAGCTGATGATGCTGCTCAAGGCCCACGCTCTGTCGCTGGGGCACAGCGGCGTGCAGGTCATCACCGTGCAGCGCATCCTGGACTTCTTCAACAACGACGTCCTGCCCATCGTCTACGACCGCGGCTCGCTGGGCGCATCGGGCGACCTCGCCCCGCTGGCCAACCTCTTCCTGCCCCTCATCGGCGTGGGCGACGTATATTATAAAGGAAAGAAGCGCGAGGCCATCAGCGTGCTCGACGAGTTCGGCTGGGAGCCTGTCCGCCTGATGAGCAAGGAGGGACTGGCCCTGCTGAACGGCACGCAGTTCATGTCGGCCAACGGCGTCTTTGCCATCCTCAAGGCCCAACGCCTGTCGCGCCGAGCCGACCTCATCGCCGCCCTGTCGCTCGAAGCCTTCGACGGACGCATCGACCCCTTTATGGATTGTATCCAGCAAATCCGTCCACACCAAGGACAGATAGAGACGGGCGACAATTTCCGCCGCCTGCTGGAGGGCAGCGAACTCATCTCCCGCCCCAAGGAGCACGTGCAGGACCCCTACTCCTTCCGCTGCGTGCCACAAGTGCACGGCGCCACGAAAGATGCCATCCGCCACACGGCCTCGGTGCTGCTGACGGAAATCAATTCGGTGACGGACAACCCCACCATCTTCCCCGACGAGGACCTCATCATCTCCGGCGGCAACTTCCACGGCCAACCCCTCGCACTGGTCTACGACTACCTGGGCATCGCCTTGGCCGAACTGGGCAACATCTCCGAGCGGCGCGTGGCGCAACTCATCATGGGCCTGCGCGGACTGCCCGAATTCCTGGTGGCCAACCCGGGACTGAACTCCGGCTTCATGATTCCGCAATACGCCGCCGCATCCATGGTCAGCCAGAACAAGATGTACTGCTACGCCGCGTCGTCCGACTCCATCGTCTCCAGCAACGGCCAGGAGGACCACGTCAGCATGGGCGCCAACGCCGCCACCAAGCTGTTCCGCATCATGGACAACCTGGACCACATCCTCGCCATCGAACTGATGAACGCCGCACAGGGCATTGAGTTCCGCCGCCCGCTCAAGACATCGCCCCTGCTGGAACGCTTCCTCAAAGAATACCGCAAGGAGGTGCCCTTCGTACAGGACGACATCGTGATGTACAAGGAGATACACAAGACCGTCGCCTTCCTGAACCGCACGAAGTTCGACTTCTGACGCCCTTCGTAACCCAAAATCATTCCCCACCGTAGACGAAAAGCATCGCCTGCGGTGGGGAAAACTTTTGTTTCCCCGTGGATAAGTTATACCTTTAGCCTAAAGGTATAAAACTTTAAGCTAAAGGTGTACAACTTTAGGCTAAAGGTATAAACCTTCAGCCTAAAGGTATAACTTCGACACGGCAAAAGACAGTTTTTCCCCAAGGATACCCAGCTATTTCCCCCACCATGGACAAACATTTTCCCCTGCCTTAGGCAGAAAAGTGGAAACGCGGCTTGCCAATTGAGTTTTCTTTCCTAACTTTGCATGCAGATTAACAAGGACAGGACTATGAACGAACCAGCCAGACACCCCTCCGCCCGCCGGGAACTGAAAGAGAAAATCATCGAAGCCGCCGGCCAACTTTTTGCCCAGCATGGCATCAAGAGCATCACGATGGACGACATCGCCACCTCGTTTGGCATCTCCAAGCGCACGCTCTACGAGATGTTTGCGGACAAGGAAACACTGCTCATCGAGTGCATCCGCCGGGAGATGGAGGAGGAGCTCGCCTATATGCAGCAGCTTGCCGAATCATGCAACGTGCTGGAAATCCTGCTGAAGAAGTACCAGCGCAGCATTGAGCGCTTCCACGCCACCAGCCGCCGCTTCTTCGAGGACATCCAGAAGTATCCCCGCGCCTACGAATTCCTGCGCAACGGCAACAACCGCACCACGGAGGATGCCGTCAACTTCTTCCGCGAGGGCGTGCGGCAGGGCTTCTTCCGCGACGACATCAACTTCCCCATCGTCAACCACCTGCTCCGGGCACAGATAGACATCCTGATGGAGAGCGACCTGTGCAAGACGTATCCCTTCCTGGACGTGTACGAATCCATCATGTTCACCTTCCTGCGCGGTATCTCCACGCCCAAGGGAGCCATCGCGCTGGACGAGTTCATACACGAATACCGCAAGCATCCGCAAGAGAAAGAATAACAAATAAGGGCACACAGATAACACAGATTGGACAGATGACCGCAGATTTTATCAGGCAGATAATAAAGAATCTGCGTAAATCAGTTTAATCTGTGTCATCTGCGTGCCATTACCGATAAATGATCAATTATGCAAACTGAAATCGCCACCGACTACCGCCAACGGGCGGAGCGAGCAGAAAAGAGCCAACACCAAGTACAACAACAGATATACCGCATCAGCCTGCTGCGCGTCGTCCTCTTCGTGGGAGGCATCGCGGCGGCCATCGCCCTGCGCCATGACGGCTGGTGGGCATGGGGCGGCGCACTGGCCGTGACAATGCTGCCTTTCCTGGCCCTCGTCAAGTACCACAACCGACTGTTCCGCCGTAAGGACTATCTGGAGAAGGAGGCCGAAATCAACCGGCAGGAGCTGGCTGCGCTGGCGCTGGACACCTCCGCCTTCGACGACGGTGCGGAATACATCGACCCGGCGCATCTCTACGCCTTCGACCTCGATGTCTATGGGCCGCGCACGCTCTTCCCCTGCCTCAACCGCACCTGCACGCAACCTGGACAAGCCCGCTTGGTTGCCTGGCTGGGTCAGCACCTGGAGAATAAAGAGGAGATAGAAACCCGGCAGGCCGCCGTGCAGGAATTGGCCACCTTGACCGACTTCCGCCAACGCTTCCGCATCCTGGGCCTGCTACACAAGGGCCAGCGTGCCGATGAAGCCGAACTGCGGGCATGGGCCACCAGTCCCACGACGTTCCGCAACCGCCCCGTGCTTCGCGCCCTGCCCTATGTGGTGGGCGGTGCCAATGTCCTCTGCCTCCTGCTCGTACTGGCCGGGATGATGCCGGCCTCCACTTGGGGCACCCTGTGGATAGCGTTCGTGCTGCTGAGCTTCCTCTTCACGGGCAAGGTCACCCGCGTACAGAATGTCTACGGCAAGAAGCTCCAGATACTGGGCACCTACGCCCGTCTGCTCCGCCTGATGGACGGACAACCGCTGCAATCCAAGCTGCTGGCGGACATCAAGGAGGAGAGCGGCCGCGCCTCGCACGCCATCCTCCGCCTCAGCAAGCTGATGAACGAGCTGGACCAGCGCAACAACTACCTGATGTACACCGTGCTGAACGGCACCTTCTTCTGGGAGCTTTGGCAAATCATGCGCATCGAGCGGTGGAAAGAGCAACATGCCGCCACCCTGCCCGCCTGGCTCGACGCCATCGGCCGGATGGACGCGCTGCTGTCCCTCGCCACCTTTGCCTACAACCATCCGGACTACACCTACCCCACTCTCATCGCCCCCACGGACGAGTCCTTCCGCTTCCGTGCCACCGCCCTGGGCCATCCGCTGATGCCCGCCGACCGCTGTGTGCGCAACGATTTCGAGATGAACCGCCGCCCGGAATTCATCATCATCACCGGTGCCAACATGGCGGGCAAGAGCACCTACCTGCGCACCGTGGGCATTAACTATCTCCTGGCCTGCATCGGCGCGCCGGTCTGTGCCACCCGGATGGAGCTGACGCCCGTCCGCCTCGTCACCAGCCTGCGCACCAGCGACTCCCTGACCGACAACGAGTCCTACTTCTTCGCCGAACTGAAACGCCTGAAGCTCATCATCGACAAGCTGCAGCAAGGCGAACGCCTCTTCATCATCCTCGACGAAATCCTGAAAGGCACCAACTCCACCGACAAGCAGAAAGGTTCGCTGGCCCTCATCCGCCAGTTCATGACGCTCCGGGCCAACGGCATCATCGCCACGCACGACCTCGCCCTCGGCACCCTGGCCGATGCCTTCCCCGACCAAATCCACAACCGCTGCTTCGAGGCCGACATCACGGGCGACACACTGACCTTCAGCTACCGGCTGCGGGAGGGCGTGGCGCAGAACATGAACGCCTGCTTCCTGATGGGAAAGATGGGGATTGCAATGGTAGAATGACTTTGATTCTGCACACAAAAATTGCGTGAAGCAGCTTCTCCACCCGGAGAATACGCTTCACGCAATTCCATATAGGTATTGAAAGACTTATTGCAACACCGGCACGTCAATTTCCTCGTGATTCTCGTTCCACTCATCGACGGTGACGCTGCCCGAAGTTTCTTCTTCAAAGATATCACCGATGCTGATGGTCAACGTCAGCTTGTTGTTGGCCTCCAATGGCTGTTTCAACTGTTGGTTGATGTGCTTGATCTGCCCGTCTGCCAAAGAGATGTTCAACTGCAACTCCGGTATGCCGACGGAAGGAAACAGCATCACGATTCCGTTGCTCATCTGCAGGCCATCAGTGGAGCGCACCAAGGGAAAAGCCACCGTACACGGGTTGCCATGAGGCTTGGCCGTATAGGCATTCAGCTTCTCATAGATGTTGGTCACACGCACCTCCACATTCGTAATCTCGGTGCTCAATACTTGGCCGTCCTTGTCCTTCAGGATGATTTTCAGCCCGGCCACCACGCGCTTCAAGACCGCATCCAGATCCTCCGTGCCCACCTTCACCGGATGGCAAGCAAACACAAGATCGTAAGTGGGATAATACGCATCACTGTCGGACATCTTCAGCAACGTGAAATCCTGCTGGGCCATGTCCCCACCGATACTGTAAGCCGGCTCACGCACTGCAGGATAGGCATAAATGGGCTCCTCATATTTAGGCGTCCCCCAATACACCATCTCGTAATTGCCCACAGGCAGATACAATTCACGATTGGAATCGCTGTCATACAACTCCCCATTCTGCACAAAATAATAGCCATAGAAGGGACTCAACTTGCTGTTGACATAGTTGCCATAATAAATCGAGGTTCCCTCCGTACACGGAGCTATACTCAACACGCCGGTGAATGGCTTGTTCCCATCGCTTGTAACCACGTCCATATAGAGTGCAGGCGCAATGAGTTCAGTCGTTTCTTCGCCACCGGTAGCGGAATCATCGTCACAACCCACGGCCAACAAGGCAAGGGCTGCCAAAAATAATAGTTTCTTCATCTCAGTTCATTTATAAGATTCATATACTTTATAAACACTTCGCAACCCAAAAAGTTCTGAGATAACCGAAAATAAGACGCTTTGCGTCCGTTAAGCCTCATTTCTTCCTCCAAAACCCGACAAAATCAGGAAAAATGCACCCGAAAACGACTTTTTCCCCCGAAAAGTTTTTGTAATATGCAAGTAAATTGTATATTTGTGTGATTTTTTGGTGAAATAGCCATGACAGACGACGGAAAGCAGCTATTAAGTACCTTTGAAACCCGGTTGAGACACTTGCTTTACCTGCATGAGGAACAAAAGCGAGAGAACGCCGATTTGAAGCGGCAACTGGAGGAAACGGAAGAGGCGCGGACACAACTGCAAGCCGATTACGAGCAACTGGCACAGCGTTACAAAGACCTGAAAGCGGCCACGGCCATCAGTTTGGACGGTAACGATGTGCGGGAGACGAAAGCACGGCTGTCGCGATTAGTGCGTGAAGTGGATAAATGCATCGCCTTGCTGAACGAATAACCGTAGAAGAAAGAGATGTATGAACGATAAGATAAAAATCAACCTGCTCATGGCAGGAACAACTTACCCTGTCACCATCGCCCGAGAGGACGAGCAACGGGTGAGGGAAGCCGCCAAGCAGGTAAACATAAGGTTCAACCTGAATCAACAGGAGAATCCGGATGTTTCGCCGGAAAAAATTATTGCCATGACCGCTTTCGAGTTTGCTTTGCAAGCCCTCGACCAGCAGGACCGCAATGATACGGAGCCTTATAAAGAGAAAATCAAGGAACTGACGGAAGTCTTGGACGAGCATTTCCGGGAAACGACATAAAAGTCTTATCCCGTTAACAGCCGGACAAAACGGACGTAACAAGAAAGAAACCATCACGCACTGTTTGGGAAGTCTTCGCAAGAGGGCTTCCTGACAGTGCTTTTTTATTTATATATTAAACTTTCTAAAAAATGGACGTAGTTTCAATATTGGTATCAGTGGCCTGCCTCATCATCGGCGGTGTGGGGGCATACGTGTTCTTCCGCTACGGACTGAAGTCCAAGTACGAGAACATCCTGAAAGAAGCTGAGAATGAAGCCGAAGTGATGAAGAAGAACAAGTTGCTGGAGGTGAAGGAGAAATTCCTGAACAAGAAGGCGGACTTGGAAAAGGAAGTGGCCGCCCGCAACCAGAAAATCCAGCAGGCGGAAAACAAGCTGAAGCAGCGCGAGATGGTGCTGACCCAGCGCCAGGAAGAGTTGCAGCGCAAGAAGCAGGAGGCCGATGCCATCAAGGCCAACCTGGAGGCACAGTTGGAAGTGATTGACAAGAAGAAGGAAGAGTTGGACCATCTGCAGCGTCAGGAAATCGAGAAGTTGGAGGCCATATCGGGCCTGTCTGCCGAGGAGGCCAAGGAGCGTATGGTGGAATCCCTGAAGGAAGAGGCCAAGACCGAGGCACAATCCTACATCAATGACATCATGGACGATGCCAAGATGACCGCCAACAAGGAAGCCAAGCGCATCGTCATACAGACCATCCAGCGAGTGGCCACAGAGACCGCTATCGAGAACTCCGTCACCGTATTCCACATCGAGTCCGATGAAATCAAGGGCCGCATCATCGGTCGTGAAGGCCGCAACATCCGTGCCTTGGAGGCTGCCACGGGCGTTGAAATCGTAGTGGACGACACGCCGGAAGCTATCGTACTCTCTGCCTTCGACCCTGTGCGCCGCGAGATTGCCCGCTTAGCCCTGCACCAATTGGTGACCGACGGGCGCATCCATCCCGCCCGCATCGAGGAAGTAGTGGCCAAGGTCCGTAAGCAGGTGGAAGAGGAAATCATCGAGACCGGCAAGCGTACCACCATCGACCTGGGCATCCACGGCCTGCATCCCGAATTGATTCGCATCATCGGCAAAATGAAATATCGTTCCTCCTACGGACAGAACCTCTTGCAGCACGCCCGTGAAACGGCCAACCTTTGTGCCGTGATGGCCGCAGAACTGGGTCTGAATCCGAAGAAGGCCAAACGTGCCGGTCTGTTACACGACATCGGCAAGGTGCCCGACGAAGAGCCGGAACTGCCGCACGCACTCTATGGCATGAAGCTGGCCGAGAAGTTCAAGGAGAAACCGGACATCTGCAACGCCATCGGCGCTCACCACGACGAGGTAGAAATGACCAGCCTGCTGGCTCCTATCGTGCAGGTGTGCGATGCCATCTCCGGTGCCCGCCCCGGTGCCCGTCGCGAGATTGTGGAGGCTTACATCAAGCGCCTCAACGACCTGGAGCAGCTGGCCATGTCCTATCCGGGCGTTACCAAGACATACGCCATCCAGGCCGGTCGCGAGTTGCGCGTCATTGTCGGAGCCGACAAGATTGACGACAAGCAGACTGAAAGCCTGTCCACCGAGATTGCCAAGAAGATTCAGGACGAAATGACCTATCCGGGTCAGGTGAAGATCACCGTCATCCGCGAAACGCGGGCGGTGAGCTACGCTAAGTAAGGTTATACCTATTTTATATATAAGGCGCGGATTACGCGGATTTCACGGATTATCCTTTGGGAAGCCATCCGCGAACCGTGTAATCCGCGCCTGTTATTTGTAATTACTAACTCAAAAATCCCTTTGTGTATGGAAAAGTATTTGTTTGAAGTGTGTGCCAATTCCGTGGAGAGTTGCCTGGCCGCCCAGGCAGGCGGTGCCAACCGCGTCGAACTTTGCGCAGGTATCCCCGAAGGGGGAACAACTCCCTCGTTTGGCGATATTTCCCTGGCCCGTGAGTTGCTGAAGGAAACGCGCCTGCACGTCATCATCCGTCCTCGGGGTGGTGACTTCCTCTATTCACCGCTGGAGCAGCGCATCATGCTGCAGGATGTGGAGAATGCCCGCCGTTTGGGAGCCGATGGTGTAGTATTTGGCTGCCTGACGCCCGACGGCGATGTGGATCTCCCGCTGATGGAACGGCTGATGGAGGCTTCGGAGGGGATGTCCGTCACCTTCCATCGGGCCTTCGATGTGTGCCGCCGCCCGTTGCAGGCATTGGAGGAGATTATCGCCCTGGGGTGCAACCGCATCCTGACTTCCGGCCAGCAACCCACCGCTGAACAGGGCATCCCCCTCTTGCGCGAACTGCAAGAAAAAGCCGGCGAGCGTATCATCTTGCTCGCCGGCTGTGGGGTGAATGAGAAGAATATTGCCCGCATCGCTCAGGAGACGGGCATTCACGAGTTTCATTTCTCAGCTCGTGAGGAGGTGGTCAGCGGTATGCAGTATCGCAACGAAGCCGTTTCGATGGGCGGGACCGTACACATCTCCGAGTACGCCCGCCCCGTGACCACAGCCCGTCGCGTGACAGACACCATCGCTGCCCTTACAGACCTCTGATGGTGCGCATCAGTTGTTCGCCCAGGCCGATGGTATAGCCTTGGGATACGAACACAACGCGGTTGAATGTGTCGGTGATGATGAAGATGGGCAACGAACTCTTGTTGCGCAGCTTCATCTCACTGGCAATCTGTGTGGCGGCTCCGTGCGTGTCGAAACCATAGATGATGGTGTTCGGCAGGCCGGGGAAGTCTTTCTCGTGATACTTCTTGTATTGTGCCTCATCGGGGAAGAGCAGCACCATCTTGCGCCCCCATGCCTCTAGGTCCTTATTCAACTTGGCAATGTCTTTCAAGGCGTGGTTCGTGGGTTCTTGTCCCGGGCCGAGGATGCCGACCACATAGTAGCCACGTCCGCAGGCGGCCAGGAAGCTCTTAGGCTCGGCAGCTGGCTTCCCGCCTTCCAACGGCGTGAAGAGCGTTTCGGCATTAAAGCTGCCTATCACTTGAACCTCATCTTCGCTTTCGCGCATCACCAAAGGAATGTTGGTAGACTTGCCCGGCTCGATGTTGAAGGAGCTGATGTGAGTCAACACGCCACCGCTGGCCAAGCGTGTGCCCGTCACCATCACGTAGTATCCTTCCGGCACAGCGCGGGGCTTTTTCAGCAGGGTGGACCATACGGCCGAGTTCTCATCATAGTTCTGCAACTGGAGACGGCCATCCACGCACTTGGACATGGAGAAGTGCGAATAGTACTTGGGGTCGTCCAACACCGGCGTCGGCTTGTAGGAAGCAGTCAGCTGGCCCGTGGGCGGAACCTCTTGGGCGGAACCTTGCTCAAAGTCCACGTCATAGATGACGCCACCTTTCTTCCCGTCACGATTGGCGAGGTCTTGGTAGCGCACCTTGCCCGTCACTGCATCCTTCCAGGCGGGGATGCCCAAACTGCGGGCCACAGACACGAAGAACACGTCGCGCGAATGGCGGTCGGCCACACGTGCTTTCCATACGCCGATGGGCGACATGGGCATACCTTGCGTGTTCTGTTCGTCATGGATGGCGATGGAGTCCTTGCACCACTCTACCAAACGTTGTGGCTGCTGACGGAATGTCTCGGCCAGGTCTCCGTTAATGGCATTCTGGAAGTAGGACTTATAGGGCACCAAATTTTCGATGGATACGCGCGGGCTCAGCAGGTCGCTGACGTAGCGGTCAGTCTTCACATCGGGAGTGTTCAGGAAGTTGTCCACCAAGACCTCATAGCTGACATCGCGAAGGTCTTTGTCCGACAAAGAGTTGCTACCCAACAGGCTCACGGCCAGTGATGCCTTTCCTTCGTTGGAAGCCATCGTAAGGAAGCGGGTCAAAGTCTCGTGGTTGCCGCACGAGCGCACCAGATACTGGGCGGCGCGGTCAGCCTCTTCCGGTTTCAGACCGGACAGCGTGGCCACGAACTCGCGTGCCTTGTCATCGTGGAAGAAGGTAGCCGTATAGGCGTTGCGGATGGAGTCCTCCTGCGCCATGCGGCGGTCGTTCTCGGCCCGCTGCTCGGGAGTCACTTCAGGCAGATTGGCGTTCTCCACCGGCGGCACGATGTCAAAGGTTTCGGTAAAGAGGTCGCCTTCTTGTTTATCCAGTTTCACGGTCAGCTCCTGTTGCTTGCCGAAGGACACCTTGGCAAAGCCGAAACGTCCGTCCTTCGAAGCCCATACCAGCATATCGCCCAAACCGGCGCTCAGGCTGCAAGTGCCGTCCGTGCCGGTGTACTTGGTGCCCACGGTATAGAACTCGCCGTAATTGTATATCTTGAACTCCACGCAAGCATCGGCCACGGGATTGCCGCTTTCATCGGCCACCTGCACCTTCACCGCAGCCACGGGGGCATAATTGGACGTAATATTTATCTCCGTGAGGTTAGGATTCCGGGACATTACTTCCTCGACTCCATTGTAATAACCGAAAACATCCGTGTGCATCAGCATACCGCGGCTGGCCGGGGCGTTAAACCAACCCAGGTCGAGCACCGGCTCAGGCTCGCAGGCGCCCAGGAAGTGCCATTTGCCATCGGCCCAGGCTTCCACCCAAGCATGGTTATCGTCGGTATGCGCCCAGCGCGGGGTGTAAACCTGGCGGGCCGGGATGCCTACCGAGCGGAGAGCAGTCACCAGGAAGGTAGATTCCTCACCGCAACGCCCGTAGGCCGTCCGCACCGTGGAAAGGGGCGAACTGGTACGTCCGTCCGTAGGCTGATAAACCACCTTCTCGTGGCACCAGTGGTTCACTTCGAGGACGGCGTCGGTCATGGAGAGATTCTTCACGCGGTCTTTCAACTCGGCATAGAAGACAAAGCGCGCGCTGTCCAACTTCTCGTTGTTAATACGTGTAGGGAGGACGAAGTGACGGAAAAGGTCTTCGGGCACTGTCTTTCCCCAAGGCATTTCCTCGGCGGCACGCAGGGAGGCGCGCAAGTTGGCCAGGTGGAACTCGCCCGGGAAGTCGGCAATATCCGGCAGAGGCATATAAGCGTAGAGGAACTCCAGCGCCTCGCGCTCATAGGGGGTCAACTCCGTGTCGAACACGGCAAACAGGTCGCCATGGGGCAACAAGGCTTGTTTCTGAGCAAAGTCTTGCTCCACTCGGGCGCGGTAGGCTTCGTCGGTAATGAAATGGGCATTACCGCCGCATGAACTCACAAAGAATGCCAGGCATAATCCTAAGCAAAGGGGAATGATTCGTTTCATAATATAATATGGTATGGGTTTTAAGTGGGACAAATATAGTGAATATCTTCGCATAATTGTAATATCTACTTGCCAAAACGCTCTTTTCGGCTAAAAAAAGCCAAAAAAACGCAGATTTTTATGTTGTACAACATATTTCTCGCAGATTATGCTTATCTTTGCAACGTCAAAAAGAAAAAGAACAGGATAACAAGATGTTTAACCGCTCCCGAAACGCGGGAGCACAAACCAAGACGATTATGGAAAAAAACGTAAATGAGATCTTAATGTTGCGGTACCAAATCAAGCGTTACCAAGCTATGCGCAACGGTACCATGTGCCAGGTCTTGAACAGCAAGCTGCAGAAGCTGCTTGCCCAGCAAGCCTCGGCTTTGTGAAGAAAATAAAGTATGAACTTATATCTACACCACAGGATGTAGCGGAAGGCGGGAACCAGGGCGGAAGTTCCCGCCTTCTTCGTTTATAGCCGCCTGATTCATAGGCTTTAGGCGCAGGTACGCCTAAGCACGGGCGCACGCTCGCCTAAGCACGGGCGCGGGTACGCCCAAGCACGGGCAAGGATATAGCTGTGCAAAATGAGGAATATCTTTGAAAAAAGTTGTATCTTTGCCCCCGATAACAGCGAAACAAGTTTGTAAAGACTATGATAAAGAAAGTATTGATTGCCAACAGAGGAGAAATCGCCGTGCGCGTGATGCGTTCCTGCCGTGAGATGGGAATCTTGAGCGTGGCCGTCTTCTCCGAGGCCGACCGCACGTCGCACCACGTGTCGTATGCGGATGAAGCCTATTGCATAGGCCCGGCCGTGGCAAAGGAAAGTTATCTGAACATCGAGAAAGTGATTGCCACAGCCAAGCGTTGCGGCGCTGACGCCATCCATCCGGGCTACGGCTTCTTGTCGGAGAATGCCGACTTTGCCCGTCGTTGCCGCGAGGAGGGCATCATCTTCATCGGACCGGCCCCCGAAACCATGGAGGCCATGGGCGACAAGATTGCCGCCCGCAAGCGTATGATTGCCGCCGGCGTACCCGTGGTGCCCGGCACCGAGCAGCCCCTGCAAAGCGCGAAGGAGGCTCGCCGCATCTGCAATGAAATCGGTTATCCCGTCATGCTGAAAGCCTCGATGGGCGGCGGCGGCAAGGGCATGCGCCTCATCCACAGCGAAGATGAGGTGGAAGAAGCCTACAACACCGCCCGCTCCGAATCCATGTCCTCCTTCGGCGACGACACCGTCTACCTGGAGAAGTTCGTGGAGGAGCCGCACCACATCGAATTCCAAATCCTGGGCGACAACCACGGCAACGTCATTCACCTCTTCGACCGCGAATGCTCCGTGCAACGCCGCAACCAGAAGATTGTGGAAGAAAGCCCTTCGCCTTTCCTCACTCCCGAACTCCGCAAGGAGATGGGCGAGAAAGCCGTGGCAGCCGCCAAGGCTGTCAACTATAGCGGCGCAGGTACCATCGAGTTTCTGGTGGACAAGCACCGCCACTTCTATTTCCTGGAGATGAACACCCGCTTGCAGGTGGAGCATCCCATCACGGAGGAAGTGATGGGTGTGGACCTGGTGAAGGAGCAAATCCGCATCGCCAACGACGAGGTGCTGCACCTGCATCAGGAAGAACTCTTCCAACGTGGCCATGCCATCGAGTGCCGCATCTGCGCCGAGGACACGGAGAACAACTTCATGCCTTCGCCCGGCATCATCAAGCAACTGACCGAGCCGAACGGCATCGGCGTCCGCATAGACAGCTACGTCTACGAGGGCTATGAAATCCCCATCTACTACGACCCCATGATTGGCAAGCTCATCGTATGGGCCACCACCCGCCAATATGCTATTGAGCGTATGCGCCGCGTGCTCTACGAATACAAGATTACGGGCTTGAAGACCAACCTGGCCTATTTGAAGCGCATCATGCACGTGCCCGACTTCGTGCGCGGCGAATACAACACGCTCTTCATTGCGAAGAACGCCAAGATGCTGGTGCGCAACAACACCCACAACGAGGAGTTGGAGAACATCGCCATGATAGCCGCCTACATGGATTATCTGGTGAACCTGGAGGAAAACGCATCCGCCCAACTGCCCGACGCGCGCCCCATCAGCCGTTGGCGCGAGTTCGGCTTGCAGAAAGGCGTGCTGAGAATCTAAGGCGGTTCAAAAGAGCCAAGGCAGAACTTTGGCAAGGTCAAGGAGGCACTTTGACACAGCCAAGGCAGAACTTTGGCAATATAGACGTAAAACGAATATCATATCATTATGGAAATACATATCGGAGACCGCGTGGCCGACGTCACGCTGGTCAGCAAAGAAGGCAACAAGGTGCAGCTCACCATCGACGGACAACCCGTGGAGGTGGACATCGTGATGGCCGAGAACGGCAACTGCTCCATCCTGCACAACGGCAACTCGTTCAACGCCGGCTTGGTGCGCGGCGAGGGCGGCAAGAACTACGATGTCAATATCCTGACGCGCTCCTTCCACGTGGACATCGTGGACACGCAGGCCAAATACCTGCACACCCGCAAGGGCGCCGACGAGAAGCAGGGCGACAAGATTGTGGCCCCCATGCCCGGCAAGGTGGTCAGCATCCCCGTCAAAGTGGGCGACCAACTGGCAGCAGGCGACATCGCCATTGTGCTGGAAGCCATGAAGATGCAGAGCAACTACAAGGTCAATGCCGACTGCATCGTGCGCAACATCCTGGTGGCAGAGGGCGAGGCCGTCAATGCCAACCAGACATTGATTGAACTGGAAGTAATCAAGGAAGAAGAGGAATAATCATGAACAGAGAAGAAATATACCAGCAATTCGAAGAGCTGGACAAGCGCGCCTCCCTGGGCGGCGGCGTGGACAAGATAGAGAAGCAGCACACCATGGGCAAGATGACCGCCCGCGAGCGCATCGAGCTGCTGCTGGACAAAGGCACGTTCAACGAGCTGGACAAGTTCGTCAACCACCGTTGCACCAACTTCGGCATGGAGAAGAAACAAATCCCCGGCGATGGCATGGTGACGGGTTACGGCAAGATAGACGGCCGCCTGGTGTTTGTCTATGCCTACGACTTCACGGCACACGGCGGTTCGCTGAGCGAGACCAATGCCGCCAAGATTGTCAAGGTGCAGGAATTGGCGCTGAAGAACGGCGCGCCCATCATCGCCCTGAACGACTCGGGCGGCGCCCGCATCCAGGAAGGCGTGAACAGCCTGGAAGGCTATGCCTCCATTTTCTATCAGAACACCATCGCGTCGGGCGTCATCCCGCAGATTTCCGCCATCCTCGGTCCTTGTGCCGGCGGTGCCTGCTACTCCCCTGCGTTGACCGACTTCATCTTCATGGTGAAGGAGCAGAGCCACATGTTCATCACCGGCCCGGACGTGGTGAAGACCGTCACCAACGAGGTGGTGGACAAGGAAGAGCTGGGCGGCGCCTACACGCATAGTTCGAAGAGCGGCGTCACCCACTTCATGTGCAACAACGAGGAGGAGACGATGATGACCATCCGCGAGCTGCTGAGCTTTTTGCCCAGCAACAACATGGAGGACGCCCCCTTCACCCCCTGCACGGACGACATCCATCGCCAGACGGAGGCCCTGCAGACGGTCATCCCCGAAGACCCGAACCTGCCCTACGACATCAAGGACATCATCGAGCCGGTGCTGGACAACCAGTACTTCTTCGAGGTGATGCCCCACTTCGCGAAGAATGTGGTCATCGGCTTCGGTCGCCTCAACGGACGCTCCGTGGGCATCGTGGCCAACCAGCCTGCCTACCTGGCCGGTGTGCTGGATATCGACGCCAGCGACAAGGCCGCCCGCTTCATACGCTTCTGCGACTGCTTCAACATCCCCATCATTACGTTTGAGGACGTGCCCGGCTTCCTGCCCGGCACCGTGCAGGAGCACAACGGCATCATCCGCCACGGCGCGAAGATTGTCTACGCCTACGCCGAGGCCACCGTGCCCAAAATCACGCTCATCACCCGCAAGGCTTACGGCGGCGCCTACATCGTCATGTCCAGCAAGCCCACGGGCGCGGACATCAACCTGGCCTATCCGCAGGCGCAGATTGCCGTAATGGGAGCCGAGGGTGCCGTGAACATCCTCTACCGCAAGGCTTCGCCCGAAGAGAAGACCGGCATCATCAAGGAGTATGAAGAGAAGTTCAACAATCCCTACCGTGCCGCCGAGCGTGGCTACATTGATGAAATCATCATGCCGCGCGATACCCGCTACAAGCTGGTGCAGGCCCTGGAGATGGCGCACAACAAGAACCAAAGCAATCCGCCCAAGAAGCACGGCAATATGCCGCTGTAAACAGAGAGCCTGAAACGGTTTTCCAAGTGCGGATTACGCAGATTCCACCGGTTTTGCCCCGGGGGATGGGCGTAATCCGCATTTTTTCTTTCATACTGTCGTAAAAATATAGCAAAGGGATAAAATAGTATCAGTATTGTATTTCCTAATGGACTACCTTTGTGCTGTGAAATAAAACTACAATAACTATTACATCTTGAAAAGCATGAGTATGAAGAAAAAAACATGGGCTGCCGCGCTTCTGACGGCAGGACTGCTCACAGCTTGCGGCTCGGGCAGCAAAGAACAGAAGCCGACAAAGGAAGTGACAACAGTACGCACGCCGGAAACGGAGAAATTGCTGACAAGCTTGAAAAAGACGCCGACGCAAGGCATCATGTTCGGACACCACGACGACACGGTGTACGGCATCGGCTGGGAAGGCGAGGAAGGCCGTTCGGACGTGAAGGACGTGTGTGGCGACTACCCTGCTGTCATCAGCTTCGACTTGGGCGAAGTGGAGTTGGGCGGCCCGAAGAACTTGGACAAGGTGGCTTTCGACACCCTGCGCAAGGAAATCCTGAAGCAATACCAGCGCGGCGGCATGGTGTCCTTGAGCTGGCACGCACGCAATCCCAAGACCGGTGGCGACGCATGGGACGTGAGCGACACGACGGTGGTGAAATCCATCCTGCCCGGCGGTGAGAACCACGCCAAGTTTGCCGGTTGGCTGGGCAGCGTGGCCGACTTCCTGAATTCGTTGCAGACCCCCGAAGGCGTGAAGATTCCTGTCCTCTTCCGCCCGTGGCACGAACACACCGGCAGTTGGTTCTGGTGGGGCGAGAAGCTCTGCACGGCTGACGAATACAAGACGTTGTGGCGCATGACGGTGGACAGCCTCAGCGTACACGGCGTGGACAATGCGCTCTATGCCTATTCGTCGGGGACGGAACCGCAGGACACCACCCAATACTTGGCCCGCTATCCGGGTGACGACCTCATCGACGTCATCGGCTTTGATACCTACCAATTTGACAAGCAAGCTTTCCTCGACGGGTTGGACCGTATGCTGGGCATCATCACGACCATCGGCAAGACTCACGACAAAGTGCCTGCCGTGACGGAAATCGGCTACGAAGGCATCCCCGACGCCAAGTGGTGGACAGGCACCCTCTATCCTGCCCTGGAGAAATATCCCAGCTTGTCCTACGTCCTGGTGTGGCGCAATGCCCGCGAGAAGGTGACGCACTTCTATGCCCCCTATCCCGGCCAAGCCTCAGCAGCCGACTTCGTGGAGTTCTACAAGAACCCGCGGACACTCTTTGCCGCAGACGTACAACTTTATAAATAAGGAGTAAAGGAATCAAATCAAACTTAACACAATAACACCTATGGAACAAACTTTCAATGACCGAGTTAAAGAGCTCTTCCGCAAGCACGAAGAACTGATTACCAGACCGAACATCCCCGTAGAAGACGGCAACGGCATCTTCACACGCTATAAATATCCCATCCTGACGGCTGCACACGCCCCCATCTTCTGGCGTTACGACCTGGACGAAAAGAGCAACCCTTACCTGATGGAGCGCATCGGCGTGAACGCCACCCTAAACTCGGGTGCCATCAAATGGAACGGCAAATACCTCTTGGTAGTGCGCGTGGAGGGAGCCGACCGCAAGTCGTTCTTTGCCGTGGCCGAAAGCCCCAATGGCGTGGACAACTTCCGCTTCTGGGACTACCCCATCACGATGCCGGACGACGTGGTTCCTGCCACCAACATCTACGACATGCGCCTCACCGCCCATGAAGACGGCTGGATTTACGGCATTTTCTGCGCCGAACGCCACGACAACAACGCCCCCGCAGGCGACCTCTCTGCCGCCACGGCCACGGCCGGCATTGCCCGCACCAAGGACCTGAAGACCTGGGAACGCCTGCCGGACCTGAAGAGCAAGAGCCAGCAGCGCAACGTGGTATTGCACCCTGAATTCGTGGACGGCAAGTATGCCCTCTACACCCGCCCGCAAGACGGCTTCATCGACGCCGGCAGCGGAGGAGGTATCGGCTGGGCCTTGATTGACGACATCACGCACGCCGAAGTGAAGGAAGAGAAAATCATCGACCAACGCTACTACCACACCATCAAGGAAGTGAAGAACGGCGAAGGCCCGCATCCCATCAAGACCCCGAAAGGCTGGTTGCACCTGGCCCACGGCGTCCGCGGTTGTGCCGCCGGACTGCGCTATGTGCTCTATCTGTACATGACTTCCCTGGAAGACCCCTCCAAACTGATTGCTTCGCCCGCCGGTGCATTCATGGTGCCCGAAGGCGAGGAGCGCGTGGGCGACGTGAGCAACGTGCTCTTCTCCAACGGCTGGATTGCCGACGAGGACGGCAAGGTGTTCATCTACTACGCTTCCAGCGACACGCGGATGCACGTGGCCACTTCGACGGTGGACAAACTGGTGGACTACTGCCTGAACACGCCTGCCGACGGCTTCACAACCTCTGCTTCCGTGGAAACGCTGAAGAAGCTGATAGACAAGAACATGGAACTGATGAAATGATGAACACTAATCCCTGAATCCATGGCAACACTAAAAGAAAAAGTAGGCTACGGCTTCGGAGACATGTCTTCGTCCATGTTCTGGAAGATATTCTCGTATTATCTGCCGTTCTTCTATTCCAACATTTTTGGGCTGACGCTGGCCGATGCCGGTCTGCTGATGCTGATTACCCGTATCTGGGACGCGGTGTCCGACCCGATGATGGGCGTCATTGCCGACCGCACCAAGACCCGTTGGGGACGCTACCGTCCCTACCTGTTATGGATTGCCGCGCCGTTTGCCATTTCGGGCATCCTGTTGTTCACCACGCCGGAGTGGAGCTACACCGGCAAATTGATTTGGGCGTATGCCACCTACATCCTGATGATGACCGTCTACACGGGCATCAACGTGCCCTACGGCGCCATGCTGGGCGTGATGACGGACGACTCGAACACGAAGACCGTCTTCTCCTCCTACCGCATGTTCTTTGCCTACGGCGGAAGTTTCATCGCGCTGGGAGCATGGGAACCCCTGTGCAATCTGTTCAAGTCGATGGGCTACGGGCAGTCCGACAGCTGGCAATACTCGATGATAGTCATTGCCAGCATCTGCTTCTGCGGCTTCCTGCTGTGCTTCAGCATGACGCGCGAACACGTGCAGAACGTGTCCGGCGAATCCTTGGGCAAGGACGTGAAGTCGCTGCTGACCAACTCGCCCTGGTGGATTCTGAACGGCATCGCCCTGCTCTCCAACTTCTTCAACACCGTGCGCGGCGCCACGGCAGCCTATTACTTCAAGGATTGCGTCAGCGCCAATGCCTTCCTGGACTTCGGCGTGTTCAACATCGTGCTCTACGCCGGCCTGTTCCTGATGATTGGCGAGGTCTGCAACATGTTGGGCGTGGCCTTGGCTGTTCCGTTCTCCACACGTTTGGGAAAGAAGACCACGTACTATCTGGCGCTGGTCGGTCTGGTGCTGTTCAGCGTGCTGTTCTTCTTCGTGCCCGACACGGTGGCAGGCTGGTGGCTGATGATGTTGTTCCAAGTGCTGATTTCCATCTGCACGGGCATCATTTCGCCGCTGATATGGAGCATGTATGCCGACGTGGCCGACTATGCCGAACATAAGGACGGCACGGCATCCACGGGCCTGATATTCTCCTCCGGCTCCATGGCACAGAAGTTCGGCGGCGCCTTTGCCGGCTGGGCTGTGATGGCATTGCTGGCCGCTTTCGGCTACAATACCGCCGAGAATGCCGTGCAGACGCCCGAAGCCTTGAACGGGCTGAAGTACTTGATGAGCTTCATCCCAGCAGGTATCGCTTTGTTGTCCATTTTAGTCATATTCATTTATCCGCTGAACTACTCGCGGATGCAGAAGATTACAGCTGATTTGAAAGAAAGAAGAAAGGAGACGCATTGATATGATAGATGTAAAGAACATGCGGGAAGAGATGTACGGGGAGCTGACCCGGAACATTCTCCCGTTCTGGATGAACAAGATGACGGACCGCGAGCACGGTGGCTTCTACGGGCGCATCACCGGCACGGAAGAACTGATGCCGGAAGCGGAAAAGGGAGCCATCCTCAACGCCCGCATCCTGTGGACCTTCTCGGCAGCCTACCGCCTGCTGAAGAAGGAGGAATACCTGGAGACGGCCACCCGCGCCAAGCGTTACCTCATCGACCATTTCTACGACAAGGAATACGGAGGCGTCTACTGGTCACTGGACTACAAAGGCCAGCCCCTGGACACGAAGAAGCAGATATATGCCTTGGGCTTCGCCATCTACGGCCTGAGCGAATACCACCGTGCCACGGGCGACCAGGAGGCCTTGGACTATGCCATCCGCCTCTTCGAGAGCATCGAGGAACACAGCTTCGACACGAAGAAGAACGGCTACTGCGAGGCCCTCAGCCGCGAATGGGGCGAAATGGCCGACATGCGCCTCAGCGACAAGGACGAGAACGAGCGCAAGACGATGAACACGCACCTGCACATCCTGGAGCCATACGCCAACCTCTACCGCGTCTGGAAGGACCCGCGACTGGAGAAGCAGTTGCGCAACCTCATCGGGCTGTTCACGACCAAAATCCTGAACATCAAGACAGGCCACCTGGAGTTGTTCTTCAACGACGACTGGCAGAGCAAATACCGCATCATCTCCTACGGCCACGACATCGAGGCTTCCTGGCTCATCCATGAGGCCGCACTGGTGCTGGGCGACCAGGAACTGCTGGACAAGGTAGAGCCGCTGGTGGAATACATCGCCGCCGCAGCCGACGAAGGGCTGACGCCCGACGGGGCCATGATCTACGAGACGTTTGTGGACAAGAAGAAGACCGACACCGACCGCCATTGGTGGGTGCAGGCCGAGAACGTCGTGGGCCATCTCAACCTCTACCAGCACTTCGACGACGGGGTGGGCTTGAAGAAGGCATACGACTGCTGGCAGTTCATCAAACAGCATCTCATCGACCGCGAGCATGGCGAATGGCATTGGAGCGTCCGCGCCGACGGCACGGTGAACACCACGGACGACAAGGCAGGATTCTGGAAGTGCCCCTACCACAACGGTCGCATGTGCATGGAAATCATCGAACGATTTGCTTGACCACTTAAATATGAGGAATACAATGAAGAAATTACTGGTTAGTTTTATATTTCTCATCGGCGGACTGGGGACTGCACTGCAAGCGCAGTCCCTCTTCCCCGACTTCAGCAAACTGAATTTCGGCTGCGACGGCAACAGCATCACAGCCGGCGAACAATGGTCCAAGACCGTGGTAGACCTGTTGGGCTTTGCCACCCATCACAATGTGGCGGTCGGCTCGGCCACGTGGGCCTGTCATCCGGACACGCAGGACTATGGCAGCGAGGGTTTCGCGGGCATCTCCGGCGGCTGGCAACCCACGGAGGACCAACACGAGTTGCAGATGCGCCACAACAACGTGGCCAAGGTGCACATCCAGAAGTTCATAGCCGAGGTGGAGAGCGGAGCCTATCCCGTGCCCGACGTTTTTGTCTTCTCCATGGGCACCAACGATGTCAACCTGGGCAGCGCGGAAGAGGCCCTGAAAGGCAAGACGCTGGACGAGGTGGACGTGACCACCATGGCGGGCGGCGCGCGGTGGGCCATCCAGACCATCATCGAGACCTATCCCAAGTGCCGCGTCTTCGTCTGCACGCCCATCCAGACCGGCGACGTGGTGCACAACGAGCAGAACCTGCAGAAGATAGACATCCTGCGCAAGCTGTGCCAAGCCTTGTCCGTGCAATTGATTGACTGCTACGGCGAAAGCAGCATCTGCGAGAAGTTCGAGCAACCCTCAGCACGGGGCAAATACCTGCGCGACGGACTTCATCCCGACGTGGAAGGACAGGTGCTGATGGGGCGCTACATAGCCAAAGAGATTCGCAACAACTATTTCTGACCTTCCTGTATATCCCCCGAGGCAACTTCACTGCCTCGGTTTTTTTCTTAAAACGGAAACAACAACGGCAACGCAAGCACCATCACCACTCCCATGATGACCTGGAGGGGCAAACCCACCTTCACATAATCCATAAATGTGTATTGGCCCGCGGGCATCACCAAGGCATTGGGCGGGGTGGAGAATGGCGAGGCGAAGCACATGCTGGCCGCCACCGTCACCGCGAACAGGAAGGGCACAGGACTGACGCCTATCTGCACGGCGCTCTGGAGGGCAATGGGCGCCATCAGCACGGCGGTCACGGTGTTGCTGATGAACATCGTCATCAGCGAGGTGGTGAAGTAAATCCCCGCCATCAGCGCGATAGGTCCGTATGCGCCCAGCCCGCTGACCAACGTATTGGAAATGTATTCCGACGCCCCGGTCTTCTTCAAGGCAATGGACATAGGCAGCATCCCGGCAAAGAGCATGATGGTCTCCCAGTTGATGGTCTTGTAGGCGGCCTCGACGTTGCGGAAACAGCCGGTCAGCACCATCAGCATGGCGGCAATCATCACGGCGGTGACGGGAGCCACGGGGATAAAGTCGAACACCATCATCGCCACCATCAGCACCATGATGGCCGCGGCGACAGGGGCTTTGTAGTCCAGCGTCACCTTGGCTGCCTCCTCCAGCGGCTGCCCCAGCACCACCCAATCCGTATTCTCCCGGCTGACACGGGCAATGTCCTGCCACGTGCCCTGCACCAGCAGCACGTCGCCGCTGTGCATCCGCTCGCGCCCCAGGTCCTGCAACAGGTATTCCTTCTTGCGCCGTATGCCTAAGACGTTGACGTTGAACTTGTCCCGGAAGCCCGCCTCCTTCACCCTCCGGTTGATGAGGTCGGACGAGGGCATCAGCACAATTTCCGCGATGCCGATGTCATAGAAATCCAGCGAACGTTCCGCATTCGCGGCCATCTCCGTGGCGTGCCCGTCCATCAGGGCCAGGGCAAAGTCCTGGGTAAAGCGGTTGACCTCGGCGGCATGACCTTGCACGTAGAGCACGTCGCCCGCCTCGATGACTGTGTCCGCCGAAGCCAGTTTCTGGGTGACGGTCTTCAGGAAACGGTGTTGCGACACCTCGCCGCGGCGCACCTCAAGGATGTTCAGCCCGTAACGCCGGCGCACGTCCAGGGCCAGGATGGTCTGTCCCACGATGGCGGACGCGGCATCGGCCCGCAGGCGGAACAGGTTGTCGCTCAGGCCGTACTCCTTCACCAGTTCGTTCAGCGACTTGCCGGACGCGGCGGCCTGGTCTTCCTTCCGCTTCCCGGACAAGAACCAGCGCGTCAGCGGCAGCAGCACCACGATGCCCGTCAGCAGGCAGAGCAGGCCCACAGGCAGGAAAGAGAAGAACGACAGCGGCTCATGCCCCGCATGGACCAGCACGTCCTGTATGACCAGGTTGGGCGGCGTGCCGATGAGGGTCATCATGCCCCCCATGCTGCTGGCAAAGGCCAAGGGCATCAGCAGGCGGGCAGGCGTTGTCCCGGCATTGAGCGCGAGGCTGACCACGATGGGCAGCATCAGGGCCACCGTGCCCGTGTTGCTGACAAAGGCGCCGATAGCCGCCGTGGCCAGCATCACCAGCAGGAACAACTTCAGTTCGCTCTGCCCGGCCAGCTTCAGCAGGCGCGAACTGATCATCTTGGCCAAGCCGGTCTGGAAGATGGCGCCTCCCACCACGAAGAGGCCTACCATCATCACCACGACAGAATTGGAGAAACCGGACAACGCCTCCTCGGGCGTCAGGATGTGAAACACAAGCAGGGCAATGAGCGCGCACAGCGCAACGATGTCCGAACGGACCTTGCCCGAGACGAAAAGCACTGCGGAGAGCGCCAGGATAAGCAGGGTGGTCAGCATAATGATTGTTTGTGGGTTGGTTTATGGGCACAAAGATATGTATTTTGTTCCTGTATGCTTGCCTTTTTTCAAGATTCCTCTTAATTTTGTACCAACAAATGCAAACAGGAAATCTGTACGCCACAGAAACTATGAACATCGACCGCCTGACATTGGCCTTGAAGCGCCCTTTCATCTGGCTGCGCCGTTTCCGCCACCGGCGGGGATACGGGGTGCATTCGCCCTTTGCCTTCGACTTCATCACTGATGTGGTCTACGAACGTTCGGCCTACTACAAATATAAGGAGCTGCGGATACGCGAAAAACAGTTGAAGCGCGAGAAAGGAAGCGACTGGCTCTATGAGCCCCCCAAGCTGAAGCGGCTGTTGTTCCGTCTGGTCAACTACGCCCGGCCGGAAACGATAGTGGATGCCGGTCGTCTGTCCGCCTCGTCCCTCTACTTGAAAGCCGCCCGCGTAGGGGCAGACTATGTGGGTGCAACCGACTTGTCCGGACTCATTCTGGAGGCAGGTGTCCCGGTCGATTTCCTCTACCTGCATGACTATCGCCGCCCGGACTTTGTGCAGCAGACGTTTGAAGTCTGCGTGTCGCGCACCACAGAACGTTCGCTCTTCGTCATCGAAGGCGTCCGCTATACCCCGGAGATGACCGCCTTGTGGAAACGATTACGGAAACACGAGCGGGTGGGCGTCACTTTCGACCTCTACGACCTTGGCATCCTCTTTTTTGACAAGTCGAAGACCAAGCAAGATTACATCGTCAACTATTCACATCCTTTCAGCTTATGACAACTATCAAGAAAAGTGTCCTTTATACCCGCACCGGCGATGCCGGCACCACATCACTGGTGGGCGGCACCCGCGTGTCCAAAACTCATGTCCGCCTGGAAGCCTACGGCACAGTGGACGAACTGAACGCCAATCTGGGATTGCTTGTCACCTACCTGACAGACGAGCAAGACGCCTGTTTCGTCCGGCACGTGCAGGACACGCTCTTTGCCGTCGGCTCCTGCCTGGCCACCGATTGCAGCCAAACCCCTCTGCGCGAGGCAAGTATTATTACTCCGGCACAAGTGGAAGCCATGGAACACGAAATAGACCGGCTGGACAGCCTGTTGCCCCGGCTCACAGCCTTTGTCCTTCCCGGCGGAAGCCGCGGAGCCGCCCTGTGTCACGTATGTCGCACGGTTTGCCGACGCGCAGAACGCCGTATCCTCACCTTGGCCGCCGAAACAGAAATAGCCCCCGATTTGCTGGCATACGTCAACCGTTTGTCCGATTATTTATTTGTTTTGTCTCGCAAAATAAACAAAGACGAGAAAAAAGATGAAATATTTTGGCGGAATGGTTGCAAGTAACCTAAAATGTTATACATTTGCCGAAAATTTTAGAAAGAAGATATTGTAAGTACCATTTAATACTTAGGAACTATGTATTGGACATTGGAATTGGCTTCCAAACTGGAAGACGCACCTTGGCCGGCAACCAAGGACGAACTTATCGATTATGCCATGCGTTCGGGTGCTCCGCTTGAAGTGATAGAGAATCTTCAGGAAATGGAAGACGAAGGCGAGATATATGAAAGCATTGAAGACATCTGGCCCGACTATCCCAGCAAGGAAGATTTCTTTTTCAACGAGGACGAGTATTGATTAAAGTCGGAGCGGAACCAGCTCAAACAAACCGAAAATCAGCAGGGAGGTAAGATGATGATTGTTTTACCTCCCTTATTTTGTGTAGCATTCTTCTATAATATCACCTTATCTACTTCCTTGAAACACCTATCTGACTCACCAACCAATAGGTAAAGAGGGACTTGGCAACTCTAAAGAGGGATTTGAGCAAGCTCAATAGGGCTTTGGCATCAGCCCAAAGCCTAAGTCTTTCAGACAACGACACCCTTGCATTACATACCAAGTTTATAAAAATAAAAAGGGGACGCACCAGCAACGATGCATCCCCTATCGTAATAAGAGCAAATTTATTATTCAGCAGCAGCTTCAGTCTTAGTATCCTCAGCAGCCGGAGTCTCAGCGGCAACTTCAGCAGGTGCAGCAGCGGCGTTCTTCTTGGAACGACGAGTACGTGTAACCTTCTTGGCAGCCTTGTCCTTAGCCATATTCTCATTGTAATCAACGAGTTCGATGAAGCACATCTCAGCATTATCACCCAAACGGTGGCCCGTCTTAATGATGCGTGTGTAACCACCGGGACGATCAGCAATCTTCACGGAAATCTCCTTGAAAAGTTCCGTGATGGCATACTTGTCCTGCAGGTAACTGAACACCACGCGACGCGAGTTGGTCGTATCGTTTTTGGACTTCGTGAGCAAGGGCTCAACGTACTTTTTCAGTGCCTTAGCCTTGGCAACGGTCGTAGTGATTCTTTTGTGCTTGATCAAAGAACATGCCATATTAGCCAACATTGCATTTCTGTGAGAAGCAGTACGACCCAAATGGTTGAATTTCTTATTGTGTCTCATTGTTTATTCTTTATCTAATTTGTATTTAGAAATATCAGTTCCAAACGACAGATTCAGACTCTCCAGCAAATCATCAAGCTCGGTGAGCGATTTCTTTCCGAAGTTGCGGAACTTCAAGAGATCCGTCTTGTTGAACTGCACCAAATCGCCCAAGGTCTCCACATCCGCAGCCTTCAAGCAGTTGAGGGCACGAACAGAAAGATCCATGTCAACCAATTTAGTCTTCAACAATTGACGCATATGCAAAACTTCTTCATCAAACTCTTCATTGCCGTCGGCATCATTGGTCTCCAGCGTGATCTTCTCATCGGAGAAGAGCATGAAGTGATAAATCAGAATCTTTGCAGCCTCCTTCAGAGCTTCCTTCGGGTGAATGGAACCGTCGGTAGTAATCTCAAGCACCAGCTTATCATAGTCAGTCTTCTGCTCAACACGATAAGGCTCAATCTGATACTTGACATTACGTATCGGAGTATAAATAGAATCGATGGGAATTGCATTCACTTCGGTACAGTAATCACGGTTCTCGTCAGCGGGAACATAACCACGGCCCTTATTGATTGTAATGTCCATCTGCATCGTAGACTTAGGGTCTAAATGACAAATAACTAATTCAGGATTTAACACTTCAAATCCAGTCAAATACTTACCTATGTCACCTGCCTTGAATTCACTGGAGTTTTCGACCGTAATACTTACTTTCTCACTCTCGAACTCTTCAACAATTTGCTTGAACCGAACTTGCTTCAAATTCAAGATGATGTTAGTTACATCCTCTTTAACTCCCGGAACACTGGAAAACTCATGCTCCACCCCCTCAATCTTGATGGTAGTGATAGCAAAACCTTCCAATGAAGAAAGCAGGATGCGGCGCAGTGCATTACCCACGGTAATACCGAAACCGGGCTCCAACGGACGAAATTCGAACTTGCCGAATTTAGAGTCCGCTTCCAACATTAATACTTTATCAGGTTTTTGAAATGCTAATATCGCCATGAAATTAATTAATTTTTAGAATACAATTCTACGATCAAATGCTCTTTAATGTTCTCAGGAATGTCTGCTCTCTCAGGAACATGGAGCAACTTGCCTACCTTCGCATTATCGTCCCACTCCAGCCAAGGATACTTGCTGTGATTGAAACCAGCCAATGAATTAGCAATTACCTCCAAAGACTTCGAACGTTCGCGCACGCCAACAATCTGACCGGGTTTAACCGAGTAAGAAGGAATATTAACCACTTCGCCATCCACCGTGATGTGCTTGTGGCTCACCAACTGACGGGCAGCTGCACGCGTGGGGGCAATACCCAAACGGAATACGATGTTGTCCAAACGGCTTTCCAGCAATTGAAGCAATACTTCACCGGTAATACCTTTGGAAGTAGCGGCCTTTTCAAACAAGTTACGGAACTGTTTCTCCAAAACGCCATATGTATATTTGGCTTTTTGCTTTTCACGCAACTGTACACCATATTCAGAAGTTTTTCTCTTTCTGGAGTTACCATGTTGTCCAGGAGGATAATTCTTTTTCGAGAGAACTTTATCAGCTCCAAAAATACCTTCACCGAATTTACGGGCAATTCTTGATTTTGGTCCAGTATATCTAGCCATTTCTTTCTTAATTTTTAAATGTTATTGATGAACTCAATTTGTTGCAGCCGCGATTGCAGAGAAGAATTTGATACAATCCAATAACAAAATCAAGTTTCATGCTAATTCAAGGTAAATTCTTAAACTCTACGTCTTTTCGGAGGACGACATCCGTTATGCGGCAACGGAGTAACATCAATGATTTCCGTAACCTCAATGCCGGCACCGTGAATAGTTCTGATAGCAGACTCACGACCATTACCAGGTCCTTTGACGTATGCCTTCACCTTTCTCAAGCCCAAGTCATACGCAACCTTCGCACAATCTTGTGCTGCCATCTGTGCGGCATACGGCGTGTTCTTCTTAGAACCTCTGAATCCCATCTTTCCGGCAGAAGACCAAGAAATAATCTGGCCTTCACTGTTTGCCAAAGAAACAATAATGTTGTTGAAAGACGAATGAACGTGCAATTGGCCGTTGGCATCCACCTTTACATTTCTCTTTTTTGCTGCAACTGTTTTTTTTGCCATATCAACACTTATTATTTAGTAGCTTTTTTCTTGTTAGCAACGGTTTTCTTCTTACCCTTACGCGTACGAGCGTTATTCTTAGTGCTCTGTCCACGTACAGGCAAACCGATACGATGGCGCACGCCACGATAGCAACCGATGTCCATCAAACGCTTGATGTTCAGTTGA
This sequence comes from Candidatus Bacteroides pullicola, assembly GCA_019115825.1. Lineage (GTDB taxonomy): Bacteria > Bacteroidota > Bacteroidia > Bacteroidales > Bacteroidaceae > Bacteroides > Bacteroides pullicola. The sequence continues at coordinate 55,494 of DXCV01000036.1, read as the reverse complement.
ACTTCAGAGCGGAGGTCACCTTCCACTTTGTACTCAGCACCAATGATCTCACGAATCTTGGCTGCCTGATCATCCGTCCAGTCTTTTACTTTCAGGTCTCTGTCAACACCTGCCTTATCCAATATTTTTGCTGAACTACTACGACCTATTCCATAAATATAGGTCAACGCAATTTCACCTCTCTTATTCTGAGGCAAATCGACACCAACTATTCTTATAGCCATATACTAAGATTATTTTTCTGCAAAAATAATAAATTTATCCTTGACGTTGTTTATACTTAGGATTTTTCTTGTTAATCACATACAAACGGCCATTGCGTCTGACAATTTTGCATTCCGGTGTACGCTTCTTTAAAGATGCTCTTACTTTCATATCTCAAATTATTTATATCTAAAGACTATTCTACCTTTTGACAAATCATAAGGGGACATTTCGACACGGACTTTATCACCCGGCAGGATTTTGATATAATGCATACGCATCTTGCCAGAAATATGAGCCGTGATTTCATGACCGTTCTCCAATTCTACGCGAAACATTGCATTAGACAATGCTTCAACGATAACTCCATCTTGTTCTATTGCAGATTGCTTTGCCATATTAATTATTTAAATTGCATTATCTCCTAATACTTCTTCAATGAAATCAAACGAAGACAAGATATCAGCTTTGCCCGCAGTAACAGCAATCGTATGCTCAAAGTGAGCAGCACATTTTCTGTCCTTCGTCCTCACTGACCAACCATCTCCTTCCATCACCACGTGCCTATCCCCTAATGTAACCATAGGCTCAATAGCAATACAGAGACCTTGTTTCAGCATGGGACCATAACCACGTCTTCCATAGTTCGGCACCTGAGGATCCTCATGCATATCTTTGCCAATACCATGACCTACAAACTCGCGAACCACTCCATAAGAATGAGTCTCACAATACTGCTGGATGGCATAACCGATGTCTCCAATTCGCTTTCCATGAACTGCAGTCTCAATTCCTATATAAAGAGCTTCTTTCGTGACCTTCAACAGCTGACGAACATCGTCTGCAACCTCACCGACACAAAAAGTATATGCGGAATCTCCGCAAAAGCCATTCATATAAGTTCCACAATCCACAGAAACAATATCGCCATCTTTCAATACCACATTACCTGGTATTCCATGCACAACTTGTTCATTCACGGATGTGCATATTGATGCGGGGAATGGAGAACCATAGGGATTAGGAAAGCCTTTGAATGTCGGTACTGCTCCATGATCCCGTATGAATTCATCGGCAATTTTGTCAAGTTCACCGGTCGTAACCCCAGGTTTGACAGCTTTAGCTATCTCTGCTAAAGTCTGTCCAACCAAGAGGTTACTCTTACGGAGTAACTCTATTTCATCATCCGTCTTAAGAAATATCATCTTCTATTAATTAATAAGCAGCGATATTTGCATTACGTCCTTTGATTCGCCCGGTCTTCAGCAAGCCGTCATAATGTCTCATCAACAAATGGCTTTCAACCTGCTGCAATGTGTCAAGCACAACACCTACAAGAATCAACAACGAAGTTCCCCCGAAAAACTGGGCAAATTCCGAAGTCACACCAAACAATCCGGCAAAAGCGGGCATAATAGCCACGAGAGCCAAGAAGAATGAACCGGGAAGAGTAATGCGAGACATAATCACGTCAATATACTCAGCCGTGTTCTTACCCGGCTTGATGCCAGGAATAAAGCCATTATTACGCTTCATATCCTCAGCCATCTGGGTCGGATTGATAGTGATAGCGGTATAGAAATAGGTAAAGACTATAATCAAAATAGCAAATACCAAATTATACCAAAAACTTGTATGGTCAGTAAACGCACGGGCAAACCCGCTCAAACTTTCGACATTGGCAAAACCAATAAAAGTTATGGGAATGAACATGATGGCTTGAGCGAAGATAATAGGCATCACATTGGCAGCATTCACCTTCAAAGGTATATATTGGCGAGCACCACCATATTGCTTGTTGCCGACAATCTTCTTCGCATATTGCACAGGAATTTTTCTTGTACCTTGCACCAAAAGAATGGCAGCTGCGATCACAAGCAGCAATACGACAATCTCAATCAAGAACATCACCAAACCACCCGTCTTATCGGTCATACGGGAAATCAACTCTTGGAACAACGATTGAGGCAAACGTGCAATAATACCTATCATAATAATCAAAGAGATACCATTGCCAATACCCTTATCGGTTATACGCTCGCCCAACCACAAGATGAACATACTTCCTGCAGCCAAAATTATGGTAGAAGTAAACATAAACAGAGTCCAGTCTAATGAAGCATTTAAGGAAGGACCTGCCTGCATTTTCAAGTTAAACAAATAAGAAGGCGCCTGAACCAACAATACGATAATCGTCAAATAACGGGTATATTGATTCATTTTCCTCCGGCCGCTTTCACCCTCACGCTGCAACTTCTGGAAATAAGGAACAGCGATTCCAAGGAGTTGAATTACGATGGAGGCAGAAATATACGGCATGATTCCTAATGCAAAAATAGACGCATTAGAAAATGCTCCTCCCGAAAACATATTTAACAAGGCTAAAAGGCCCTCGCTTGTTTGTTGATGCAACTGAGACAGCATTGACGGATTGATGCCCGGCAATACCACATAAGAACCAAAACGGTAAATTGCCACAAACAATATGGTGATGAGGATCCGCTGTCTCAGATCCTCAATCTTCCATATATTCTTTAATGTTTCAATAGCTTTTCTCATTGAATCAGAGTTTTACTACTTGTCCACCTACAGCTTCGATGGCAGCCTCAGCAGTCTTAGAAAACGCATGAGCCTGAACATCCACCTTAGCAGTCAAAGTTCCATTACCTAATATCTTCACCAGTTGATTTGCAGAAATGAAACCAGCTGCTATCAAGTCGTTAATGCCCACAACCGGCAGATTCTTGGCATCAGCCAACTTCTGAATAGTATCCAAGTTGATAGCCTTGTATTCTACACGATTGATATTCTTAAAGCCAAATTTCGGAACACGGCGCTGAAGAGGCATTTGTCCGCCCTCAAAACCGATTTTCTTGGAATATCCCGATCTTGACTTAGCACCTTTATGACCTCTTGTGGAAGTGCCGCCCAAACCAGAGCCCGGTCCACGACCGATTCTCTTTCTTGTCTTTGTAGATCCAGCAGCAGGCTTTAAATTACTTAAGTTCATATCGTAACTCGTTTAATATTCAACAATATATTACTTCACAATGGCTACGAGGTGCTTTACCTTGTTCACCATTCCAAGAATTGAAGGAGTACATTCGTGTTCAACCACGCGATTCAACTTACGAAGTCCCAGCGCATCAAGTGTTCTCTTCTGATCAGCAGGAGCGCCAATTCTACTCTTTACTTGCTTAATCTTTATAGTCGACATAAAAATTCTCCTTATCCTCTAAATACTTTGTCAATCGAAATACCTCTATTCTGAGCAACCATACGTGCATCACGCATTTCGCTCAATGCCAAGATGGTAGCCTTAACCAGATTGTGAGGGTTAGAAGAACCCTTGGACTTAGCCAATACGTCCGTAACACCCACACTTTCGAGCACCGCACGCATAGCACCACCGGCTACCACACCGGTTCCGTGAGAAGCAGGCTTAATGAATACCTCAGCACCACCAAACTTGGCAGACTGCTCGTGAGGTACAGTTCCTTTCAAGACAGGCACTCTGGTCAAGTTTTTCTTGGCAGCCTCTACACCTTTGGCAATGGCAGCAGTCACCTCACCGGCTTTGCCCAAACCCCATCCAATGATGCCTTCTTCATTACCTACAACCACAATAGCGGAAAAAGTAAAGGTTCTACCACCTTTCGTAACCTTAGTAACGCGATTGATGGCAACCAATCTATCCTTCAGCTCAATATCGCTAGAAATCTTAACTCTATTATTCAGTTTTGCCATAATGATTAAAATTTAAGTCCACCGTTACGGGCTGCATCAGCCACTTCTTTTACTCTACCGTGATACAAATAACCATTACGGTCAAATACAACGGTTGTGATGCCAGCTTCTTGAGCCTTCTTAGCAATCAACTCACCAACCTTGGCAGCTTGTTCTTTCTTCGTCATCTTCTCTGTCATACCCAATGAAGAAGCAGCAGCCAAAGTCTTACCAGCCAAATCATCAATCACCTGAACATAGATTTGTTTATTGCTTCTGAAAACACTCATACGGGGGCAATCAGAAGTACCCGAAATCTTGTTGCGTACTCTGTATTTAATTTTAATTCGTCTTTCTATTTTTGTTGTCATAACAGTATCAATTAAAATGATTATTTAGCACCGGCTGATTTACCAGACTTTCTGCGAATTTCTTCGCCAACAAACTTGACACCCTTACCCTTGTACGGTTCAGGCTTACGGAAAGAACGAATCTTAGAGCACACTTGACCAAGCAACTGCTTATCACAAGACTCTAAAATAATAAGAGGATTCTTATTTCTTTCAGACTTAGTCTCAACTTTAATCTCAGGGGGCAACTGGATAAATATGTTATGCGTATAACCTAAAGCCAACTCAATGATATTGCCTTGGTTGGAAGCACGATAGCCGACACCAACAAGCTCTAATTCTTTCTTATAGCCTTCAGAAACACCAACGACCATATTGTGAATCAAAGCACGGTACAAGCCGTGATAAGCGTGCTTTTGTTTAGGATTGTCCAACATGGCATCAGCTACTTCGGCCAATACTACATGATTATTATCAATTGTGACGCTGATTGCAGGATTCACATATTGACTCAACTCGCCTTTCGGTCCCTTGACAGTAACTACATCATCTTTCAAGGTAACGGTAACACCGGCGGGGATAACGATGGGTAATTTTCCTATTCTAGACATTACTAGTTCCTCCGAAAATTAATAAACATAACACAATACTTCACCACCAATCTTCTGTTCTGCAGCCTCTTTGTCAGTCATCACACCTTTGGAGGTAGACAATATAGCAATACCCAAACCGTTAATTACACGCGGCATATCCTTATAACCGGTATATTTACGCATACCCGGAGAAGAAATTCTCTCAAGCTTCTTAATTGCGTTCACCTTATTAACAGGATCATACTTCAAAGCGACCTTAATCGTACCTTGAGGACCATCGTCTACAAACTTGTAATTAAGAATGTAGCCTTTCTCAAAAAGGATCTTTGTGATTTCCTTTTTCAAATTAGAAGCGGGTACTTCAACCACTCTGTGCTTGGCCTGAATGGCATTCCGCAATCTAGTCAAATAATCTGCTATTGGATCAGTCATATAAAATAAAATTAAATTAATCAGGACTACCCTGACAATATTTAAAACAAATTACCAGCTTGCCTTCTTAACGCCGGGGATAAGACCGTTAGAAGCCATCTCGCGGAACTGAATTCTGGAGACGCCAAACTGACGGATGTAACCTTTAGGACGTCCCGTCAGCTTACAACGGTTGTGCAGACGAATAGGATTGGCATTCTTAGGAAGATCCTGCAACTTTCTAGCAGCTTCATAAGCCTCTGCAGCATCACCTGTGCTAACAATCTTCTTCAATGCAGCTCTTTTCTCGGCATATCTGGCGACTAACTTGGCACGCTTTACTTCACGTGCTTTCATTGATACCTTTGCCATATATCAATCTTTTTTTGCGTTCTTAAACGGTAAGCCAAATTCCTTCAACAGAGCATAACCTTCTTCATCCGTGTTAGCAGATGTAACGAAAGTAATGTTCATACCCAAAATCCTAGTTATACTATCAATATTGATTTCAGGGAAAATGATCTGCTCCTGGATACCCAGCGTATAATTACCTTTACCATCAAACTTGCTTTCAATGCCTTTGAAGTCACGAATACGAGGCAATGCAACACGCACAAGTCTCTCAAGGAACTCGTACATTCTCTCGCGACGCAGAGTCACCATAACGCCAACCGGCATTTTCTTACGCAACTTAAAGTTTGCGATGTCCTTGCGAGAAACAGTTGCAACGGCCTTCTGCCCCGTGATGGCTGTCAACTCGCTGATTGCAACATCAATAATCTTCTTGTCAGCAACTGCGATTCCCAAGCCCTGATTGATAACAATCTTCTTGAGAACAGGCACCTGCATAGAAGAAGAATATTGGAACTGTGATTTCAATGCAGGAGCAATGCGCTCTGCATATTCTTTCTTAAGGCTAGCAGTATTACCCATTACTTAATCTCCTCCCCTGATTTTTTAGAATAACGTACTAAAGTCTTCTTGCCATTAGCATTCTCTACTTCTTTTCTACCAATGCGCGTAGGCTTACCCGTTTTGGGATCAACCGGGTTTAAGTTAGAGAGATGAATGGAAGCCTCCTGCTTAACAATGCCGCCTTGAGGATTCTTAGCACTCGGCTTCGTGCTCTTAGAAACCATATTGATGCCTTCAACGATGGCACGGTTCTTCTTCACCAGAACCTTCAATACACGACCAGTTTTTCCCTTATCCTCACCGGAGTTTACGTAAACTGTATCGCCTTTCTTTATATGTAATTTAGCCATTACTTAAATCTATTACAAAATTAAAGTACTTCCGGAGCCAGTGATACGACTTTCATGTTAGCAGCGCGGAGCTCACGAGCAACCGGACCGAAGATACGGCTACCACGAATTTCACCTGCATTGTTCAACAACACACAAGCATTATCATCAAAACGTATATAAGAACCATCCGGGCGACGGATTTCTTTCTTAGTACGCACTACCAAAGCCTTGGACACGGCACCTTTCTTAATATCACTCGAAGGGATGACACTCTTGATAGAAACTACAATCACATCCCCAACAGAAGCATAACGGCGACCCGTTCCGCCCAAAACACGGATACAGAGAGCCTCTTTTGCTCCACTATTATCACATACTGTAAGTCTGGATTCTGCTTGTATCATAATTACTTAGCTCTTTCTACGATTTCTACTACTCTCCATCTCTTAGTCTTACTCAAAGGACGAGTTTCCATGATTCGTACAGTATCGCCGACATTGCACTCATTCTTTTCATCATGAGCATGGTATTTCTTCGTCTTGCTGACGAACTTACCATAAATGGGGTGTTTTTCTTTAAACTTAGCTGCTACAGTGATGGTTTTATCCATCTTGTTGCTAAGCACAACACCCATTCTTTCTTTTCTTAAATTTCTTGCTTCCATCAAACTCATCATTTATTGTTAAGTTCCCTTTGGCGTAATTCGGTTTTCATACGCGCAATCGTCCGACGCAATTGTCTGATTTGAGAAGGATTATCCAAAGGAGAAATAGAATGATTCAAAACCATCTGCTGGTAATTGGCTACTTCAGCTTCCACTCTTTCCACCAAATCATTGGTAGACATTTCTCTAATTTCTGCTATCTTCATAACTCTTAAGCATTTTGATTTTGAATATCATAATCACGTCTTACCACAAACTTGGTTGTGATAGGAAGCTTCTGAGCTGCCAGACGCAAAGCTTCCTTGGCGATTTCATAAGAAACGCCTTCTGCCTCAATAATGATTCTGCCCGGCGTAACAGGTGCGACAAATCCTTCAGGACTACCCTTACCTTTACCCATACGTACATCAGCAGGTTTTCTCGTAATAGGTTTGTCCGGGAAAATGCGAATCCAAATCTGTCCCTGACGCTGCATATATCTTGTAACAGCAACACGCGCAGCCTCAATCTGACGGCCAGTTATCCACTTTGTCTCCAAAGCTTTAATGCCGAAAGAGCCAAACGCCAACTGGTTGCCACGCTGGGCATTACCTTTTTGACGGCCCTTCTGCTGTCTTCTGAATTTTGTCTTTTTCGGTTGTAACATAGTTCCTAAAAATCAAATCCGTTAGCGATTGTTATTTTTCTTTCTCTTAAAGCTTCTACCGCCATTAGCACCGGTATTGCTTCCACGTCCGCTTTCTTTCTGAGTGAAGTTAGGTGCCAATTCTTTCTTCCCATAAACCTCGCCACGGCAAATCCAAACTTTAACACCCAAAACGCCAACCTTTGTCAGTGCCTCTGTATGACAATAGTCGATGTCAGCTCTAAAAGTATGCAGAGGAGTTCTGCCTTCCTTATACATCTCAGAACGTGCGATTTCAGCACCATTCAGACGTCCAGAAATCTGAATCTTGATGCCTTCAGCACCCATACGCATTGTATTGGCAATAGCCATCTTGATGGCACGACGATAAGCAATCTTGCCTTCTACCTGACGAGCCACGTTGTTAGCCACGATAACAGCGTCCAGTTCAGGTCTCTTCACTTCGAAGATATTAATCTGAATATCCTTATCGGTGATCTTCTTCAACTCCTCTTTCAACTTGTCAACTTCTTGACCGCCTTTACCGATAATGATACCCGGGCGTGCAGTACAAACAGTAATAGTCACCAGCTTCAGCGTACGTTCGATGACAATTCTCGAAACACTAGCCTTTGCAAGTCTAGCGTTCAAATATTTACGGATTTTGCTATCTTCCAGCAAAGAATCTCCGTAATTCTTGCCGCCATACCAATTGGAATCCCAACCTCTGATAATTCCTAAACGGTTGCTTATTGGATTAACTTTTTGTCCCATTACACCTTAATTTTGATCTTCGTTATTACTTTTAGAACCAACGAACAGCGTTACGTGGTTAGAACGCTTACGAATTCTATAACCTCTTCCCTGCGGAGCCGGACGCATTCTCTTCAGCGTAGCACCACCATCAACATAAATCTTGGTTATGAACAATTCGCCGCTTTCAGCTTTACGCTCATTCTTCTGTTCCCAATTAGCAATTGCAGAACGCAACAGCTTCTCGAGTCTGGCAGCAGCCTCTTTTGTAGAGAACTTCAAAACGCCAAGTGCCTTATTCACTTCCATGCCACGTATCATATCAGCCACCAAACGCATTTTACGAGGGGAAGTAGGAACATTTTGCAATTTTGCAAAATACATGGTCTTAAGGGCTTCTTTTCTTTTTTCAGCCGATATTTTTTTTCTTGCTCCCATTATATTATTACTTTTTTATTTCAGTAAATCCTGCTTTTATTTTTTCTTGTTACCAGCATGGCCTCTGAACGTACGCGTCGGAGCAAACTCACCCAACTTGTGTCCTACCATATTCTCCGTAACATAAACAGGAATGAATTTATTTCCATTGTGAACTGCAACGGTATGCCCAACAAAATCAGGCGAAATCATTGAAGCTCTGGCCCAAGTCTTAACTACCACTTTCTTGCCACTTTCGTTCATGGCAAGAATTTTTTTCTCAAGCTTCACGTTAATATACGGGCCTTTTTTTAATGAACGACTCATAAACTTCTTCGATTAATCAGGTTACTTCTTTCTTCTCTCAATAATATACTTAGACGACTGCTTCTTCGGAGCTCTTGTCTTCAAGCCCTTAGCATACAAGCCCTTGCGAGATCTCGGATGTCCACCGGAAGCACGTCCTTCACCACCACCCATCGGATGATCAACAGGATTCATGACTACGCCACGGTTACGCGGACGACGACCCAACCAGCGGGTGCGACCAGCCTTACCGGAACTTTCCAAACCATGATCCGAGTTACCTACGCTGCCAATCGTGGCCTTGCAAGTGCTCAGAATCTGACGAAGTTCACCGGAAGGCAACTTGATAACGCAGTAGTTGCCTTCTCTCGAAGTCAACTGAGCGAAGTTACCAGCTGAACGAACCAAAGCAGCTCCCTGACCCGGACGCAATTCGATATTGTGAATCACCGTACCTACAGGGATGTTCTGAAGAGGAAGCGCATTTCCTATTTCAGGAGCAGCATTTTCACCTGACATTACAGTCGCTCCAACTTTCAAGCCATTGGGAGCAATAATGTATCTTTTTTCGCCATCTGCATAAAACAACAAAGCAATACGAGCCGAACGGTTCGGATCGTACTCGATTGTCTTGACTACAGCCGGCACACCGTCTTTATTTCTCTTGAAGTCAACAATACGAATCACCTTCTTATGACCGCCGCCGATGTAACGCATCGTCATCTTACCCTCATTGTTACGGCCACCTGAGGATTTCTTACCAAATACAAGAGACTTTTCTGGTACCCGTGCAGTAATTTCTTCGAAAGTACCAATAATTTTATGTCTTTGCCCCGGTGTTGTGGGCTTAAATTTACGTACTGCCATTTCTCTATTTAAATATTGCTATAAAAATCAATAGTATCACCTTCTTTCAACGTAACGATGGCTTTCTTATATGCATTCGTACGACCGTTGATGAGGCCAGCCCGGGTGTAACGAGCCTTGCTCTTACCGGCATAGCGGATTGTATTCACCGCTACCACGGTCACATTGTAAAGGGCTTCTACCTCTTTCTTAATTTCCAATTTATTAGCGTCAGGACGCACGATAAAACCGAAACGGTTGTTAGCCTTCTCGGTTATAGCTGTCATCTTCTCTGTCACTAACGGTTTAATAATAATTCCCATTATCTAAGCCTCCTTTTTACATTAAGATATTGTCAATGGCAGAAAGTGCATTTTCCGTAAGCACAAGAACCCCTGCATCCAACACCCGATAGGTATTAAGACCAGAGACTGTCTGCACATTAGCCCCTTTCAAATTTCGAGCCGACAAATATACGTTTTTATTTGCATCCGGTAAAATCATCAAAAGCTTCTTGTCAGAAACTTTAAGATTTTTTGTAATATTTACAAAATCTTTAGTTTTAGGAGCCTCGAAAACGAAGTCTTCTACAACAATGATAGCATTATCCTTTGCCTTGTAAGACAGAGCCGACTTACGTGCCAAAGCCTTTACCTTCTTATTCAACTTGAAAGAATAATCGCGGGGTTTAGGACCAAATACACGACCACCACCAACGAGCACAGGCGAATTCATATCACCACGACGTGCACCACCGCCGCCTTTTTGGCGACCAATTTTGCGCGTGGAACCACTGATTTCGCTTCTTTCCTTAGACTTGTGAGTACCCTGACGCTGGTTAGCCATGAACTGTTTAACATCCAAGTAAATAGCATGGTCGTTGGGCTCAATTCCGAAGATAGATTCGTTTAACGTAACCTTTCTTCCAGTGTCTTCACCTTTAATGTTATATACGTTAACTTCCATTATTTCTCAATTATTACGATTGAACCTTTGCAACCAGGAACAGAACCCTTGATAAGAAGGAGATTATGCTCCGCGATTACCTTTAATACTTGCAGGTTTTGAACAGTCACTCTGTTGCCACCCATTTGTCCACCCATACGCATGCCTTTAAAGACCTTTGCGGGGTACGAACAAGCGCCGATAGAACCCGGCTTGCGCGCACGGTTGTGCTGACCGTGAGTAGTCTGACCTACACCACCAAAACCGTGTCTTTTCACTACACCTTGGAAGCCCTTACCCTTGGAAGTTCCAATCACATCTACGAAAGATGCATCGTTGAACAGTTCCACAGTAACGGTATCTCCCAGATTCAATTCCGTTTCAAACTCTTTGAACTCAGCCAAGTGTTTCTTGGGTGTTACTCCGGCCTTCTTGAAATGGCCCATCAAAGGTTTCGTAGTATGCTTTTCTTTCTTGTCTTGAAAGCCCAGCTGTACGGCTGCATAGCCGTCCTTTTCCACGGTCTTCACTTGAGTAACTACACAAGGACCTGCTTCGATAACAGTGCATGGCACATTTTTGCCCTCGGCACTGAAAACGGATGTCATTCCGATTTTCTTTCCTAATAATCCTGGCATTTCACTAAAATTTTAAATCACTAAACTTACACTTTGATTTCTACTTCCACACCACTCGGCAACTCCAACTTCATCAGCGCATCAACGGTCTTTGCCGTAGAACTGTAGATGTCAATCAGTCTCTTATACGAAGAGAGCTCGAATTGCTCACGCGACTTCTTATTTACGAAAGTCGAACGGTTTACAGTAAAAATACGTTTGTGCGTGGGAAGAGGAATCGGGCCGCTTACGATGGCTCCCGTCGTCTTCACGGTTCTTACAATCTTCTCAGCCGACTTGTCAACCAAGTTGTGGTCGTAAGATTTCAGTTTGATTCTAATCTTTTGACTCATTAGTGTTTTAGTTAAACTATTAATATAATTTGAGCACCGCAGGTTAAGAGTCATTCGCTAACCTGCGGGCTCGGGTTATTTTCTATTAGAGCAAATCCACACGGCCCTTCACCTCTTCCAATACCGACTTGGCAATAGAAGTGGATACCTGTGCATGGTGGTCATACGTCATAGACGAAGTGGCACGACCAGAAGTGATGGTACGCAAAGCAGTCACATAACCGAACATTTCTGCCAGCGGAACCATAGCCTTCACAATGCGGGCACCAGACCGGCTGGACTCCATGCCTTCTACCTGACCGCGACGCTTATTCAAGTCACCGATAACGTCACCCATATTTTCTTCCGGAGTAACAACTTCCAGCTTCATGATGGGTTCCATCAATACAGGACCGGCCTTGGCGCAAGCGTTCTTGTAAGCCTGGATAGCACAGATTTCGAACGAAAGCTGGTCAGAGTCTACGGGGTGGAACGAGCCATCCAACAAAGTCACCTTCAGGCTGTCCATCGGGAAACCAGCCAAAACGCCATTCTTCATAGCAGTCTGGAAGCCCTTCTGCACAGAAGGAATAAATTCCTTAGGAATGTTACCGCCCGTAACTTCGTTAATGAACTGCAAGCCACCTTCCTTGAAGTCTTCATCAATCGGACCTACGTTCACGATGATGTCAGCGAACTTACCACGACCACCGGACTGTTTCTTATAAACCTCGCGCAGGTTGACCGTCTTCGTGATAGCTTCCTTGTAGTTAACTTGAGGTTTACCTTGGTTACACTCTACTTTGAACTCACGCTTCAAGCGGTCAATGATAATATCCAAGTGAAGCTCACCCATACCCGAGATAACCGTCTGACCAGTCTGCTCGTCTGTGCGTACGGTAAAGGTCGGGTCTTCTTCAGCCAACTTGGCAAGACCATTGGACAACTTGTCCATATCCTTCTGCGTCTTGGGCTCAACTGCAATACCGATAACGGGTTCAGGGAAATCCATGGATTCCAATACAATCGGAGCATCCTCGTCACAGAGAGTATCACCCGTGCGGATATCCTTGAAACCAACACCAGCGCCTATATCACCAGCAGAAATCACCTCAACGGGATTCTGCTTGTTAGAGTGCATCTGGAACAAGCGAGAAACGCGCTCCTTCTTACCAGAACGGCTATTGTAGATGTAGGAACCAGCCTCCACCTTACCGGAATACACACGGAAGAAAGTCAAGCGGCCCACATAGGGGTCAGTAGCAATCTTGAAAGCCAAAGCAGAAGTCTTCTCATCCTCATCGGGCTTACGGTCTTCTTCCTGGCCGGTAGAAGGATTAGTACCTACAATGTTCGGCGTATCCAACGGCGAAGGCAAGAAAGCACAAACATAATCCAGCAGCGTCTGAACGCCCTTGTTCTTAAACGAAGAGCCACAGAGCATAGGCACAATATCCATCTTCAGCGTGGCTGCACGCAGAGCACGAAGGATTTCCTCTTCTGTGATGGTAGCGGGATCGTCGAAGTATTTCTCCATCAAGGCATCATCATACTCGGCAACCGTTTCCAACATCTTGCCTCTCCACTCATCAGCCTCGTCTTTCAAGTTAGCGGGAATCTCCTCAACGTCATAATCAGCACCCATAGTCTCATCGTGCCACAGGATAGCCTTCATCTTGATCAAGTCAACTACACCCTTGAAGTTCTCTTCTGCACCAATGGGGATCACCACCGGACAGGGGTTAGCACCCAGGATTTCGCGCATCTGGCGAACTACTTCAAAGAAATCTGCACCGGAACGGTCCATCTTGTTCACATAACCGATACGGGGCACGTTATACTTGTCTGCCTGACGCCATACAGTCTCAGACTGAGGCTCAACGCCGCCTACTGCACAATATGTGGCCACGGCACCGTCCAACACACGCAAGGAACGCTCCACCTCGGCCGTGAAGTCCACGTGTCCCGGAGTGTCAATCAAGTTAATTTTATACTTATCACCTGCATAGTTCCAGTAAGTCGTGGTAGCAGCAGAAGTGATGGTGATACCACGCTCCTGCTCCTGCTCCATCCAGTCCATTGTGGCAGCACCGTCATGAACCTCGCCAATTTTGTGCGTCAAGCCCGTATAGAACAGGATACGTTCAGAAGTTGTAGTCTTACCGGCATCGATATGAGCCATGATACCGATATTACGCGTCAAATGTAAATCTCGCTTTGCCATTGATTTTCCTTTTTCTTAAAATAAGTTTCTTCAATACCTCAAGACGTAATATTCCACAAATCATCAGAAACGGAAATGAGCGAAAGCACGGTTGGCCTCAGCCATTCTGTGCATATCCTCCTTACGCTTGAAAGCACCGCCCTGCTCATTGTAGGCATCCATGATTTCTGCTGCCAACTTGTCAGCCATCGACTTGCCGCCACGCTTACGGGCGAAGTTGATCAGATTCTTCATAGAAACAGACTCCTTACGTTCAGGACGGATCTCGGTCGGAACCTGGAATGTAGCGCCACCTACACGGCGGGACTTCACCTCCACTTGGGGAGTCACATTATCCAAGGCTTTCTTCCAAATCTCGAGAGCGCTCTTCTCTTCGTTCTGCATTTTGTTCTTAACTGTCTCCAAAGCGGCATAGAAGATTTCATACGAAGTATTCTTCTTGCCATCATACATCAAGTGGTTCACAAATTTGGAAACCTTCACATCATTGAACACGGGATCCGGCAGGATAACGCGTTTTTTGGGTTTTGCTTTTCTCATTTCTTTTAAAGATAATGTTTCGTTCTTGGTTGTCTACCTCTTGTTTCTTCAACGTCCCCACCGGGAAATTTACTCAACCATTAGCATCTCCAAGCGAACTAAACGTTATTAATTCACTACTATGGATTATTTCTTCTTAGCGGGAGCTGCCTGACCCGGCTTCGGGCGCTTAGCACCATACTTGGAACGTCTTTGCGTGCGACCAGCCACACCGGCAGTATCCAATGTACCGCGCACGATGTGATAGCGCACACCCGGCAGGTCCTTCACACGACCACCGCGCACCAGTACGATGGAGTGCTCCTGCAGGTTGTGACCTTCACCCGGAATATAAGAGTTCACCTCTTTACCGTTTGTCAAACGAACACGGGCTACTTTACGCATAGCCGAATTAGGTTTTTTCGGAGTGGTTGTGTACACTCTCACGCAAACGCCGCGTCTTTGAGGGCATGAATCCAAAGCCGGAGACTTACTCTTGTCCACCAGCACCTGGCGCCCTTTTCTTACTAATTGCTGAATTGTAGGCATTTTACTTGTTTTTAGTTATATATTAATTTATATTATTTCCAAACAATACAGTTTTTCGGGCTGCAAAGTTACGAATAAGTTTTGAATAATCAATGCGCTACAATGTTTTTTTTGAAGAAGTTACGTGGTTTCCTCCAAAGCCGGCAGATTAATGCGGAAAAATCAATTCCTCAAGCTTCGCCAGCCACATTCGGAAAAGTCAACGCTCTTTCTTCGGGCATAGAGATCGGACCGAACGCATGCTCGTATTTGCTGATGTTATCCTCAAGGGCATTCAGCAATCGCTTCGCGTGCTCAGGAGCCAAAATTATACGCGACTGAACAGGCGCCTTGGGTATGCCGGGCAGCACGCTCACAAAATCAAGTACAAACTCTGAGCTGGAATGGGTGATGACCGCCAAATTGGCATACGTACCCAAACCTACTTCTTCTTTCAATTCTATCTGCAACTCCCCGTTGCCACCGTTTTTCTTTTCCATATCCATCATTCTAAATGTATAATAAATATAATAATGTGTAGGCAAAGATAGAAATTTCAAAGTTAATCCGAAAAACAAACCACCCAATTTTTTTCCAGATTCAGAGCTGGCTCTGCAAATATGGGCACAGTTCTCAGCGAGGACAAACATAAAAAGGGATATAAAAATCGGATGAGGAAATAAGGAAACGTATGAAAATACAACATACATCCCTTTTCCTCACCCGATTCATACCCATCCGGAGCAGGCTCCTCGCCTGCCCCAGCTATGTGTCATGCAAAGACTTTACTCTTCTTCCTTCTCATCATCGGCCATAGCATAGTCCAACACGGTCTTCTTATTGGCAAGCATACGGTCGTATTCTTCTTTGGAACCAACAATGAGCTTGTCGAATTCGCGCTGGCCAGTACCGGCAGGTATCAAGTGCCCACAGATAACATTCTCCTTCATGCCTTCCAACTTGTCTACCTTGCCGTTGATGGCGGCTTCGTTCAGCACCTTCGTCGTTTCCTGGAAGGATGCAGCCGACATGAAGCTGGAAGTCTGCAAGGCAGCACGAGTGATACCTTGCAAGATTTGGGTAGACGTAGCAGGCACGGCATCGCGCACTTCTACAGGCTTCAAGTCACGACGCTTCAGCATGGAGTTCTCGTCACGCAGCTTGCGCGCCGTAACAATCTGTCCCGGCTGCAGGTTCTGCGAATCTCCAGCATCCACCACAACCTTCTTACCCCAGATGCGGTCATTCTCTTCCATGAACTCCTGCTTGTCCACCACCTGTTGCTCCAGAAAGCGGGTGTCGCCCGGTTCATTAATTTCGACCTTACGCATCATCTGGCGAACGATAATCTCAAAGTGCTTGTCGTTGATTTTCACACCTTGCAGGCGATAAACGTCTTGTACTTCGTTCACGATGTATTCCTGCACCGCCGTGGGGCCTTTGATGGCCAAGATGTCGGCAGGCGTGATGGCGCCGTCGGACAACGGTGTACCGGCACGCACATAGTCGTTCTCCTGCACCAGGATTTGCTTGGACAGGGGCACGAGGTACTTCTTCACGTCACCACCTTTGGAGGTCACAATGATTTCACGGTTACCGCGTTTAACCTTACCCATCGTAACTTCACCATCGATTTCGGAAACAACGGCAGGATTGGACGGGTTACGAGCCTCGAACAACTCTGTGACACGCGGCAGACCACCCGTGATATCGCCCGCCTTACCTACAGCACGCGGAATCTTCACGATGACATCACCGGCTTTCACCTTCTGGTTATCTTCCACCACAACGTGGCCGCCCACCGGCAGGTTGTACGTACGGATCAATTCACCGTCCTCAGTCATGATATGTGCAGTAGGCACCTTGGTCTTGTCCTTGGATTCGATAATGATGATTTCACGCAAACCGGTGGATTCATCGGATTCAACCTTATAAGTGACATTCTCTATTACATCTTCAAACTCTATCTTACCCGTAGCTTCGGTAATGATGACCGCGTTGAAGGGATCCCAACGGGCTATCAGTTTACCCTTCTCAACCACCTCACCATCAGCAGCATACAGGGTAGAACCGTAAGGCACGTTGTGCGTGGACAGTACGATGTCCGTGTTTACATCCACAAAACGCAGTTCGGCCAAACGACCGACAACCACCTTGGCGGCTTCACCGGCTTCATCCACCACATCCACCGTACGGAGTTCTTCAAACTCCAGACGGGCATTATTCTTGGCCACGATGCTGGCGTTGGCCGCGATATTGGCAGCCGTACCACCGGCGTGGAAAGTACGCAACGTCAACTGAGTACCCGGTTCACCAATGGACTGGGCGGCAATAACGCCAACAGCCTCACCTTTCTGAACCATACGGCTAGTAGCCAAGTTGCGGCCATAGCATTTGGCGCAAACGCCTTTCTTCGATTCACAGGTCAATACCGAACGGATTTCGACGCTTTCGATCGGAGAGTCCTCAATCTTTTGGGCGATTTCTTCCGTAATTTCCTCACCGCCGGCCACAATTAACTCGCCGGTAGTCGGATGTACGATATCATGCACAGATACACGACCCAGAATACGTTCGTAAAGCGTCGCAATGACCTCGTCATTGTTCTTCAAAGCCGTGCACACCAGTCCGCGAAGCGTGCCGCAATCTTCTTCGTTGACAATCACGTCGTGCGACACGTCCACCAAACGACGAGTCAGGTATCCGGCGTCGGCCGTCTTCAAGGCGGTATCAGCAAGACCCTTACGGGCACCGTGAGTAGAAATGAAGTATTCCAACACGGACAAACCCTCCTTAAAGTTCGACAGAATCGGGTTTTCAATAATCTGACCGCCCTCTGCACCGGCCTTCTGCGGTTTGGCCATCAAACCACGCATACCGGACAACTGACGGATCTGCTCTTTAGAACCACGGGCACCAGAATCCAACATCATATACACAGAGTTGAATCCTTGGTCATCGCTGGAGATGGTCTTCATCAAGATATTAGACAACTCGGAGTTGACGTGTGTCCAAATATCAATCACCTGGTTATAACGTTCATTGTTAGTAATGAAGCCCATATTATAGTTGTTGATAACCTGCTCGACCTCATCATAACCCTTCTGTACCAAGGCCTCCTTCTCTTTCGGGATAATAATATCACCCAAGTTAAAGGACAAACCACCCTTGAAGGCCATGTAGTAACCCAAGTTCTTGATACCCATCCAGGAAGTCTGCTGCCTCGGACACACCGCACACCTTGATAACGTGGCTGATGATGTCGCGCAAGGACTTCTTAGAGATAATGGTATTGATATATCCGGCCTTATCCGGAACAATCTCATTCACAATCACACGTCCCACCGAAGTGTCGTGCATCATCTTCTTAACGATATTGCCTTGCTCGTCCACATCGTTCACCAAGACGCTTACCGGGGCATGAATGTCACACTTGCCCTCATTGTAAGCAATCAAAGCTTCTTCTGGACCATAGAATGTCAGACCTTCACCTTTGGCACCTTTGCGCAGCTTGGTGATGTAATACAGACCAAGCACCATGTCCTGTGCAGGCACGGTAATAGGTGCACCATTGGCAGGGTTCAAGATGTTATGGGATTGGAGCATCAGCATCTGTGCCTCAAGAATAGCCTCATTGCTCAAAGGCAGGTGAACGGCCATCTGGTCACCGTCGAAGTCAGCATTAAATGCCGTACATGCCAACGGATGCAACTGGATTGCCTTACCCTCAATCATCTTGGGCTGGAAAGCCTGGATACCCAAACGGTGCAACGTCGGGGCACGGTTCAAAAGCACCGGATGGCCTTTCATCACGTGCTCCAGGATGTCCCAAATAACGGGTTCCTTACGGTCTACAATCTTCTTGGCGCTCTTCACCGTCTTCACAATACCGCGCTCGATGAGTTTGCGGATAATGAACGGTTTGTAAAGTTCAGCAGCCATCAACTTGGGGATACCGCACTCGCCCATGCGCAACTCAGGACCTACCACAATAACAGAACGGGCTGAATAGTCCACACGCTTACCCAACAGGTTCTGACGGAAACGGCCTTGCTTACCTTTCAAGCTGTCTGAGAGAGACTTCAACGGACGGTTGGCGTCCGTTTTCACCGCACTGGATTTGCGCGAATTGTCGAACAACGAATCCACGGCCTCCTGCAACATACGCTTTTCATTACGCAGAATGACTTCGGGAGCCTTGATCTCAATCAAACGCTTCAGACGGTTGTTGCGGATGATGACGCGACGGTAAAGGTCGTTCAAGTCAGAAGTAGCGAAACGGCCACCATCCAGCGGCACCAGCGGACGCAGCTCAGGCGGAATGACAGGCACAATGCGCACAATCATCCACTCGGGTTTGTTGCGGCCACGCGAAGCGCGGAAAGATTCAACTACCTGCAGACGCTTCAAAGCCTCGTTCTTACGCTGTTGCGAAGCATCGCTGCCCGCACGATGGCGCAATTCGTAGGACAAAGCGTCCAAATCCAATGTGGACAACAGGTCATAGATGGCTTCCGCACCCATCTTTGCAATGAACTTGTTGGGGTCGCTGTCTTCCAGGAATTGGTTATCCTTCGGGAGCTTGTCCAGCAAATCCAAATATTCGGTTTCCTCCAGCAAATCATATTTGGCTACTTCATCACCCAGCACACCAGGCTGAATGACCACATAGCGCTCATAATAAATGATAGCATCCAACTTCTTCGTCGGCAATCCCAACAAATAACCAATCTTGTTGGGCAATGAACGGAAGTACCAGATATGAGCCACAGGCACCACCAATTGGATATGGCCCATGCGCTCACGGCGCACTTTCTTCTCTGTCACCTCCACGCCGCAACGGTCGCAGACGATGCCCTTATAACGGATGCGCTTATACTTTCCGCAATGACATTCGTAATCCTTGACCGGGCCGAAGATGCGTTCGCAGAACAAGCCGTCACGCTCCGGCTTATACGTGCGATAGTTTATGGTTTCAGGCTTTAATACTTCACCGCTCGAATTTTCCAGGATTTCTTCAGGAGAAGCCAAACCGATGGATATCTTCGAGAAATTACTCTTTATCTTGTTATCTTTTCTAAAAGCCATATTTATATAAATTGAAAATTGTCGATTGAATAAGGGTATTTCTCAACAGCTTGTCATTCCAAGTTAATGCTCAAGCACAAACCTTGCAACTCATGCAACAACACGTTCAAGGATTCCGGAATGCCCGGCGTAGGCATCGGTTCTCCCTTCACGATTGCTTCATAAGCCTTGGAACGTCCGACAACATCATCCGACTTAATCGTCAGGATTTCTTGCAGCACATGCGCAGCGCCAAAGGCTTCCAACGCCCAAACCTCCATTTCTCCGAAACGCTGGCCACCGAACTGAGCCTTACCACCCAAAGGTTGTTGCGTAATCAAAGAATACGGGCCGATAGAACGGGCGTGCATTTTGTCTTCAACCATATGGCCCAACTTCAACATATAAGTTACACCCACCGTAGCTTGCTGCTCGAAAGCCTCGCCTGTTCCGCCATCATACAGGGTAGTCTTACCATAGCGGGGCAAACCGGCTTTGTCTGTCCACTCATTCAAATCGTCCAACGTGGCACCATCGAAAATAGGAGTGGCAAATTTAACGCCCAACTTCTTACCTGCGCTACCCAAAACGGCCTCGAAAATCTGACCGATATTCATACGCGAAGGCACACCCAACGGGTTCAGCACGATGTCAACCGGCGTACCATCTGCCAAGAATGGCATATCCTCCTGACGGACGATGCGGGACACAATACCTTTGTTTCCGTGACGACCGGCCATCTTGTCGCCGACGCCAATCTTACGCTTCTTGGCTATGTAAACCTTGGCCATCTGGATGATACCTGCAGGCAGTTCGTCACCAATCGTGATAGCAAACTTCTTGCGCTTCAGCTCGGCATCCAATTCCTTATACTTCTTGATGAAGTTCATCACCAAAGCACGAATCAGGCCATTGGTATGCTCATCTTTAGTCCAGCCGCTCAACTGAATGGCGGTGAAATCCAAATCGCTGAAGTCCGAGGCAGCAAATCTGGCTCCCTTGGCAATGACATCGGTACCCATATAGTCCTTGACCCCTTCCGAAGTGTAGTTCTCCGTCAGTTTCAGCAACTTATTAACCAGGACCTTGCGCAGTGCAGCTCCCTTTGCATCAAATTCATCATCAATCTGTTGCAACAGAGCCTTATCCGCAGCTTTGGAGCTACGCGTCTTAATAACGCGCGAGAACAAACGCTTGCCGATAACCACGCCCTTCAACGAGGGAGAAGCCTTCAACGAAGCATCCTTCACATCACCAGCCTTGTCACCGAAAATGGCACGGAGCAGTTTCTCCTCCGGCGACGGATCGGACTCACCCTTGGGCGTAATCTTACCTATAAGGATGTCGCCCGGTTCGATGCGCGCACCGATACGGACAATACCATTGTCGTCCAGATCCTTGGTTGCCTCTTCACTGACATTGGGGATATCAGAGGTCAATTCTTCCATACCACGCTTGGTTTCGCGAACCTCCAGCGAAAACTCCTCCACATGAACAGACGTCAGCAAGTCCTCTCGAACTACCCTTTCGTTCAGCACAATGGCATCCTCGTAGTTATATCCCTTCCACGGCATATAAGCAACCAGAAGGTTCTTACCCAGCGCCAATTCACCATCCTGCGTAGAATAGCCCTCAGTCAAGATCTGGCCCTTGGTCACACGCTGACCCTTGTTGCAAATCGGACGCAGGTCAATCGTCATATTCTGGTTCGTGCGACGCCACTTCGGAATTCTGTATTCCTTCAACGCAGGCTCGAAGCTGACAAATTCTTCGTCCTCCGTACGGTCATACAAAATGCGAATAGTCGTGGCATCCACAAAGTCAATCACACCGTCGCCTTCAGCCGTAATCTGTGTGCGCGAATCGCGGGCCAACTGACGCTCGATGCCCGTGCCCACGATAGGAGCCTCGGTACGCAACAAAGGAACAGCCTGGCGCATCATGTTCGATCCCATCAAAGCGCGGTTGGCGTCATCATGCTCCAAGAACGGAATCAAAGAAGCCGCAATAGAAGCAATTTGCTGGGGCGAAACATCCATCAGTTCCACTTCTGAAGGAGGAACCACAGGATAATCCGCATCCTGACGCGACTTCACCTTATCGCGGATAAAGGTACCGTCATCATTCAACGGAGCATTGCCCTGGGCAATGATCTTACCTTCTTCTTCCTCAGCTGTCAGATAGACAAGGCCATTTTCGGACAAGTCCACCTTGCCGTCTGCCACCGTGCGATAGGGGGTTTCGATAAAGCCCAAATCGTTGATCTTCGCATAAACGCAAAGCGAAGAAATCAGACCAATGTTAGGACCTTCAGGCGTTTCAATCGGGCACAAGCGGCCATAGTGGGTATAGTGTACGTCTCGCACCTCGAAACCTGCACGATCGCGCGACAAACCGCCAGGACCCAGTGCAGACATACGGCGTTTGTGCGTGATTTCCGCCAAAGGGTTGGTCTGGTCCATGAACTGGGACAAAGCATTCGTGCCGAAGAAAGAATTGATGACAGACGAAATCGTCTTGGCATTAATCAAATCAATCGGCGTGAACACCTCATTGTCGCGGACATTCATACGCTCACGGATAGTACGCGACATACGTGCCAAACCAATGGCGAACTGATTGGACAACTGCTCGCCCACCGTGCGCACACGACGGTTGCTCAAGTGGTCAATATCATCGACAACTGCCTTGGAGTTGATAAGTTCAATCAAATACTTGATAATCTCAATGATATCTTCCTTCGTAAGCACGCGGACACTCATGTCTGTCGTCAGATTCAACTTCTTGTTGATTCTGTAACGGCCTACATCGCCCAAATCATATCTCTTTTCAGAGAAGAACAAATTATTAATAACCTCACGGGCACTCGCATCATCAGCAGGGTCTGCATTACGCAACTGGCGATAGATATACAGCACTGCCTCCTTCTCCGAGTTACTCGGGTCTTTCTGCAACGTATTATAGATAATCGAATAATCAGACTGGTTCTGCTCTTCCTTGTGAACCAGAATATTCTGAACACCCGATTCAAGTATGATATCAACGTGTTCCGGCTCGATAACTGTTTCACGGTCAATCACGACCTCATTACGCTCAATGGAAACAACTTCACCGGTATCTTCATCCACAAAATCCTCAATCCATGTCTTCAAGACGCGGGCTGCCAATTTACGACCAACCACCTTCTTCAGATTAGTCTTGTTGACTTTCACCTCCTCGGCCAGATTGAATATCTCAAGAATGTCCTTGTCGTTTTCAAATCCGATGGCTCTCAACAATGTAGTAACCGGCAATTTCTTTTTACGGTCGATATAAGCATACATCACATTGTTGATGTCCGTGGCAAATTCAATCCAAGATCCCTTGAAAGGAATGATACGAGCAGAATACAACTTGGTACCATTGGCGTGCACGCTCTGACCGAAGAAGACGCCCGGAGAACGGTGCAACTGTGAAACGACTACGCGCTCTGCTCCATTAATCACAAATGTGGCTTTCTCCGTCATATACGGGATAGGCCCCAAGAACACATCCTGAATCACCGTATCGAAATCCTCGTGATCAGGGTCGGTACAATACAATTTCAATTTGGCCTTCAAAGGAACACTGTAAGTGAGCCCCCGCTCTATACATTCATCGATGCTATAACGCGGCGGATCAATATAATAGTCCAAAAATTCAAGGACAAAATTATTTCTTGTATCGGCTATGGGGAAGTTCTCAGCAAATACTTTATACAATCCCTCGTTCTTACGTTTCTCGGGCGGAGTATCCAGTTGTAGAAAGTCTTTGAATGACTTCAATTGTACTTCCAGGAAATCCGGATAAGTAAGCGGGTTTTTCGTGGAAGCGAAATTAACTCTTTGATTTACAATAGTTGAAGACATCTGGGAAATGGATTTGTAGAAGTGAATTTTAACTATAAGCACAAAAAGGTTAAGAACCCTTTAAGCCAAGGGTTCCTAACCGACTGACCTGATTTACAGGCAAATGTTATTTAAGTTCAACTTCAGCTCCAGCTTCTTCCAGTGTTTTCTTCAATGATTCTGCTTCGTCCTTAGCCAAACCTTCCTTCACAGTGCTGGGAGCACCGTCTACCAAATCCTTAGCCTCTTTCAAGCCAAGACCGCAAGCTTCCTTCACAGCCTTAACGACCTGAAGTTTAGCTGCACCAGCGCTCTTCAAAACTACATCGAAAGAAGTCTTCTCTTCAGCAGCAGCGGCACCACCGGCAGCGGGACCAGCAGCAACTGCAACAGCTGCAGCAGCAGGTTCAATACCATATTCTTCCTTCAAGATTGTAGCAAGTTCATTAACTTCCTTAACTGTCAAGTTAACTAATTGTTCTGCAAAAGCTTTCAAATCTGCCATTTTTGTATGAATTTAATTGTTTTAATACTAAATAATTTGTTTGGGTTGTAGATTCCGTTTCAAGAATCCGTCGATGAAACTTACGCTTCAGTACGTTCACCAAGAGTCTTGAGGACTCCGTGAAGGGTGTTACCACCAGATTGCAGAGCAGAAATAACATTCTTGGCCGGAGATTGCAGCAATGCAACGATTTCGGCAATAACTTCGTTCTTGCTCTTGATAGCTACGAGGGCATCCAATTGGTCTGCGCCAACATAGAAACCTTCTTCCGCATACGCAGCCTTCAGGCCGGGAATACCGTCTTTGGATTTGTCCTTGATCAACTTGGCCGGTGCATTTGCCACATTGGAAAACATCACAGCCGTTGTTCCCTTCAGACAACCATAAAGCGGAGAATAGTCACCTTCCAAGGTCTCCAAAGCCTTTTGCAGCAAAGTGTTCTTCACTACCATCAGCTTGATGTCAGCCTTGAAGCAGGCAGCACGCAATGCGCTGGTTGCAGCCGCATTCATAGCTGTCGTATCCACCAAGTAGAAGTGACCGTATTCCTTTACGGTAGCAGCTATTTGCTCTATAACTTTACTTTTATCTTCCTTTCTCATTATTCGTCCGTTTTATTAGATTTCTTCCACTGATTTCGGGTCAATCTTGATACCCGCACTCATTGTACTAGAAAGATAAATGCTCTTAATATATGTACCCTTAGCTGCAGTAGGTTTCAATTTGATCAATGTAGCGATGAATTCCTTCGCGTTGTCACGGATTTGGTCGGCATTGAACGATACCTTACCGATAGAAGTATGTACGATACCACTCTTGTCCACCTTGAAGTCAATCTTACCTTGCTTAACTTCCTTCACAGCCTTAGCAACATCCATAGTCACAGTGCCGCTCTTCGGGTTAGGCATCAATCCACGAGGACCGAGGATACGTCCGAGGGCACCAATCTTACCCATGATAGACGGCATCGTGATAATCACATCAACATCCGTCCATCCACCTTTGATCTTTTCGATATACTCGTCAAGACCTACATAGTCAGCGCCAGCTTCCTTAGCAGCAGCTTCAGCATCGGGTGTACACAACACCAAAACGCGCGTCACCTTGCCAGTGCCGTGAGGCAGTGATACGACACCTCTCACCATCTGATTGGATTTGCGCGGGTCAATGCCCAAGCGTACGTCGATATCAACAGAAGCGTCAAACTTGGTAAAGGTGATGTCCTTCACCAGTTGAGAAGCCTCTTTGAGAGAGTATGCTTTCCCTGCTTCAATTTTCTCAGCAGCCAACTTTTGCTTTTTTGTCAGTTTACTCATTCTAATTGAAGTTTATAAGTTAATCATTAACCGGGAACTCCCCTTTTACAGTGATACCCATACTTCTTGCTGTACCGGCAACCATCTTCATGGCAGCTTCTACAGTAAAGCAGTTCAAGTCAACCAACTTATCCTGTGCAATCGTACGAACTTGTTCCCAAGTAATCTCGGCAACTTTCTTACGATTAGGCTCAGCAGAACCGCTCTTCTGCTTCGTCATCTCCAGCAACTGAATTGCTACAGGCGGAGTCTTGATGACGAAATCAAAGGACTTATCCGTATAATAAGTGATAATTACAGGAAGAACTTTTCCTGCCTTGTCCTGGGTTCTGGCGTTGAATTGCTTGCAAAACTCCATGATGTTAATACCCTTCGAACCCAAGGCAGGGCCTACGGGAGGTGATGGATTTGCAGCGCCTCCTTTAATCTGTAACTTGATTAGTCCAGCAACTTCTTTAGCCATTTTTTAATTTGATTTTTATATTACACTAATGACGGGAACCATGCAACGTAACAACTGCATCATTCCTTTTCTACTTGCATAAAGCCCAACTCAAGCGGCGTTTTCCGCCCGAATATTTTCACCATGACCTTCAGTTTCTTCTTCTCGGCATTCACTTCCTCGATGACACCACTGAAACCGCTGAACGGCCCATAGTTCACCTTGACAGCTTCGCCGACAACAAACGGGATATTCAGGTCTTCACCCGAATCCTGCAATTCATCGACGGTACCGAGAATCCGGTTGACTTCCGATTGTCTCAAGGGAACAGGTTTGTCCATTCCGCCCAAGAATCCAATCACATTCGGCGTGTTCCTCAAACGATGAGGTACCTCACCAACCAACGCAGCTTCCACCAAAACATAACCAGGGAGATAACTTCTCTCCTTCACAATCTTTTTACCATTGCGAACCTGGTACACTTTTTCAGTGGGAATCAATACCTGAGACACATAGTCGCCAAGATCACTGTTCTTGATGTCAGCATCAAGATATTCCTTAACCTTAGCTTCCTTGCCACTGACGGCACGTAGAACATACCATTTCTTTTCTACCTCAGACATTAGCAACTACGTTTTTAATGAGGATAAACAAACTCCATGATGTTCTGGAAACAGAAGTCCATCACAAACACCACCAATGCAATGAGCAGGGAAGCATATAAAACAGCCACTGCACTGCTAGTCAGTTCGGCATAAGTAGGCCACGACACTTTATGTACAAGTTCGTCGTAAGATTCCTTGAAATATGTTACAATTTTTTTCATTGCAATAATATTAGCACGGGAAGAGAGGCTCGAACTCCCGACACTCGGTTTTGGAGACCGATGCTCTACCAACTGAGCTATTCCCGTATGAACATAATCAGTTCCCGAAAGAACTTCCGGGAACCGATTAATGTGTATGTTTTAGTCAAGAATTTCAGTGATCTGACCAGAACCTACCGTACGACCACCTTCACGGATAGCGAAGCGCAGACCTACGTTCAAGGCTACCGGGTAAATCAGCGTAACCGTGATTTCCACGTTGTCGCCCGGCATTACCATTTCTACGCCTTCGGGCAAGGTGATTTCACCCGTGCAGTCCATAGTGCGCAGATAGAACTGAGGACGATATTTGTTGTGGAACGGAGTGTGACGGCCACCTTCTTCTTTCTTCAATACATAGATAGAAGCTTTGAACTTGGAGTGAGGCTTGATCTGACCGGGTTTGCAGAGCACCATACCACGCTTGATTTCGTTCTTGTCGATACCGCGCAGCAACAGACCTACGTTGTCACCAGCTTCGCCTTCGTCCAAAATCTTGCGGAACATCTCAACGCCCGTAACAACAGACTTCTTGTCTTCGCCCAGACCCAAGATTTCAACTTCGTCACCAACCTTGATGATACCAGTCTCGATACGGCCCGTTGCTACAGTACCACGACCCGTGATAGAGAACACGTCCTCAACAGGCATCAAGAAAGGCTTATCAATATCACGCGGAGGCAGAGGAATCCAAGTGTCGCAAGCATCCATCAGCTCCATGATCTTATCTTCCCACTTTGCAACGCCATTCAATGCGCCCAAAGCAGAACCCTGGATGAACGGAGTGTTGTCACCGTCGAAATCATAAGCGGACAGCAGTTCACGCATTTCCATTTCAACGAGCTCCAGCATTTCGGGGTCATCAACCATGTCACACTTGTTCATGAACACTACCAGTCTGGGCACGTTCACCTGACGAGCCAACAGGATGTGCTCGCGAGTCTGAGGCATCGGACCATCGGTAGCAGCAACTACGATGATAGCACCGTCCATCTGAGCAGCACCAGTTACCATGTTCTTCACATAGTCAGCGTGTCCCGGGCAGTCAACGTGTGCATAGTGACGAGTTGCAGTTTCATATTCAACGTGAGAAGTGTTGATCGTGATACCACGCTCCTTTTCTTCGGGAGCATTGTCAATCTGATCGAAAGACTTCACTTCAGACAGACCTTTCTTTGCCAAAACCGTAGTGATAGCGGCGGTCAAAGTAGTCTTACCGTGGTCAACGTGACCAATAGTACCAATGTTTACGTGCGGTTTGGTACGTTCGAATTTCTCTTTAGCCATAGCTTTACTTGTTATTTATTTGATTAATAATCAGCTTTCATGTCAAAGAGCTGTTACCGGGACTTGAACCCGGGACCTCTTCCTTACCAAGGAAGTGCTCTACCGCTGAGCTATAACAGCAAGGAGTGTGGGCAAAGATGGATTCGAACCACCGAAGGTATAAACCAGCAGATTTACAGTCTGCCCCATTTGGCCACTCTGGTATTTGCCCTTTCCATTATTTCAAAGTTCCGAGCCTCTTGTCGGATTCGAACCAACGACCCCGAGATTACAAATCACGTGCTCTGGCCAGCTGAGCTAAAGAGGCGTTTTGCAAAATGCAACCGTTTCACTTACGTTCCTTTTAGGTGGCTCAGCGAAACGGCTGCAAAGTTAGGCATTATTTTTATTCCCGCAAAATTTTAGAGGGAAATTTTATTTGCTCCGTTGTTTTTCTTTGTATTTCACCAGTTGTTTCTCCAAAGCCTCCAAGCACAAGTCCACTGCTTCCTCAAAAGTATCGCAAACTTTGCTTGCGTAGAACTCGCCGTTGGGCACCAGGACTTTCACCCCGGCTTCCTTGTTTTCGGCAGTCTCCGGCTTCACAACTTTCAATGACACCTCGACTTTCTTTATATCATCGTAAAATCTTTCCAGTTTCTGCGCTTTCTTTTGGATAAAAGCCTGCAGACGCTCGGATGCGTCAAAATGAATAGACTGAATTCTTACTTCCATACTTACCTCCTTTTTTTAAGCCCGAGGATGGGCTTGGTTATACATTCTTTTAAGTTCCTCGAAAGTGGTATGCGTATAGACTTCAGTCGTCGCCAAACTTTCGTGCCCCAGCAGTTCCTTTATCGAGCCCAACTGAGCGTCATGATTCAGCATCTGCGTCGCAAAGGTATGCCTCAGCACGTGGGGGGACTTCTTCTGCACGGTCGCCACCTTCGAGAGGTTTCGCTTCACTATATTATCAACGATACTGCGGTATAATTGTTCACCGGACTTACGAACAAAAAATGCTTTTGCCACGCCGGCAACCGTCTCATCCCGCATCTTGACATATTCCTGCAAATCTTTCTTCAGTTCGTCGCCGAAAGGAACCAAGCGTTGCTTGTTGCGCTTTCCCGTCACCTTCAGCTGCATCGAGGCAAAATCCACGTCTACATCCTTCAGTCCTATCAGTTCGGACAATCGTATGCCCGTCAGGTAGAACGTCTCGACGATGGCGCGATCTCTGCACGCCTCGAATCCTTCCCCGAAGCTCACATCATCCAGCAGCCTGTCCATCTCGGCTTCCTTCACAAAGACCGGCAACTTTTTCTTGTTTTTCGGTCCTATGACTTTCCGCGAGGGATCGACTCGGCAAATGTCCCGCCTCAGCAGGAACCTGTAGAAAGAATGCAAGGTGCTCAGCTTGCGATTAACCGTGGTAGCGGCGCGCCCCTGGTCCATCAGCGTGGCCAACCATGCGCGTATCTCCTTTGCGTCAACCTCGGCGAGCGACTTGCCCGCCCCGGATTCCCCGGCCAGGAACGCCTCAAACTGAAGCATATCCTCCCTGTACGATTTGATAGTCTCCAACGAATAATTCCGCTCGTACAGCAGGTAATCCAAGAACGAATCTGTCAAGTTCATACCGTTACATAATCATTTCATGCAACGAATGTATGAAAAAGAATTCAATAAATCAAAGGATTTTACGAAAATTAATCCTCCATTTGCTGAAGTTTCTGAACGTAAATAGCACGTTCCTTCTTAAGTCTCTTAATTACAGACGGTTTGTCGAATTGCTGTCTGCTTCTCAATTCTTTCACGATTCCCGTCTTCTCAAATTTGCGCTTGAACTTCTTCAGCGCCTTTTCGATGTTTTCGCCTTCTTTAACAGGTACTACAATCATTGTTTTTGGTTTAAATAGTAATGGTTAAAAGTTTAATTGTCAAATTCGAGCGGCAAAATTACACATACTTTCTTTATTTACAAAACTTTCGGGCTTTTTTCTGTGAAAAAACTCGATGCGCATGGCTCACGATATTCCTTCTTTCGCCCTCCCCGGCCGTATATCCGGCAAGAACACCGCCACCACGCCCATCAGCGGCAGCCAAGTGCTGACATGGAAAATGAACTCGATGCTCGTCATATCCGCCAGCCAGCCGAAAAAAGCCGAGCCGATGCCGCCCAAACCGAACATCAGGCCGAAGAAGATGCCGGCAATCATGCCAACCTTATCCGGCATCAAGTCTGTGGCATACACCACGATGGCAGAGAAAGCGGAAGCTATCACCAACCCGGTGATGACGGCCATAGCCAGTGTGCCACCCAGATTCAGATAGGGCATGGCCAGCGTGAAGGGTGCCGCGCCCAGGATGGAGAAAAGGATGACATACTTGCGTCCGTAGCGGTCGCCCAGGAAGCCACCCACCAAAGTGCCTATGGCGAAGGCAGCCAGGTAGGCGAAGAGGCAATACTGGGATTGCTGCACCGTCAGCCCGAACTTCTCTATCAGATAGAAGGTGAAATAGCTGGTCATGCAGGCGTTGAAGAAGTATTTGGAGAAAATCATCAGCACCAAGATGCCTAAAGAAATGCGCACGACCCGCCTGGGCAAAGCTGAAACCGCCACGCCGCTTTTCCGGCGCGACGCTTTACCCTCGCGCAACACCAAGCTATACCAATACCCCACTCTCGCCAAAAGGAAAGACGCCAACAGAGTCGCCAACGCAAACCACCCCACGGCGTGTTGCCCGAAAGGTATGACTATCAACGCCGCCAGCAGCGGGCCTATCGCACTGCCGCCGTTGCCGCCCACCTGGAAGATGGATTGCGCCAGGCTCTTGCGCCCGCCCGAAGCCATCTGCGCCACCCGCGAAGCTTCCGGATGAAACACCGACGAGCCGCAACCTATCAACGCCACAGAAAGGAGTATCAGCAGGAAATTGGTGGCAAACGCCAAAGCCAGCAACCCTACCAGCGTGAAGCACATCCCCAGCGAAAGGGAATAGGGCTGCGGATGGCGGTCGGCATACAGCCCGATGAAGGGCTGGAAGATGGAGGAAGTCAGTTGAAACACCAACGTGATGACGCCAATCTGCGCGAAGGTGAACCCGTACGTATCCTTCAAGAGCGGATAGAGCGCAGGGATGACCGACTGAATCATGTCGTTCAGCAGATGGCAGGTGCCCATCGTGAACAAAATGGCGTATGCCGTCCCTTGCACAACGTGGGGATGACCCTTGACTTTATCCCAAACGGAGTGTATCATATTATCATATTATTTATCAACATCTTACATCTTTATCTCTCCCGGCTGCGTCCAGGTATATCCCTAAGCACGGGCACAGGTACGCCTAAGCGCGGGCGCAGGTACAGGTAAGCACGGGCGCAGGCACGGTAAGCAAAAGCCGGAAAAACGGCCGCCTGACGCACCAAAATCCGGATACCAAACGGGTGTGCAAAGGTATATCATTTCCACAAGAAGACAAACACCGGGAGACAAGGAAAAGATTTCTACGGAAAAATTTCCTTATTCCCCGGAAATCCGTACCTTTGGGGGAAATTAAACCGCTATACCTATTTATATATATGAGCACAACCGTCAAAGAACGCATACAGAAGCTGCGCGAGATGATGCGCCGGAAGAAAGTGGCTGCCTTCATCATCCCCAGCACCGACCCGCACATCAGTGAATACGTGGCGCCGCACTGGCAGGCACGCGAATGGTTTTCCGGCTTCACCGGCTCGGCAGGTACGCTGGTAGTCACTCTGGAGGAAGCCGGGTTATGGACAGACTCGCGCTACTTCCTACAAGCCGCCAAGCAACTGGAAGGCTCGGGCATCGACCTCTACAAAGACGGGTTGCCCGACACGCCGGACATCACCGCCTTCCTGCAAGCCCGCCTCCACCCAGGCGAAGCCGTAGGTATTGAGGGAGAGGTGTTTGCCTCCGCCTCGGCGAATGCCCTGCAAAGTGCCTTGGAGAGCCGGTCAATGTGCCTCAAAGACATCGCCTGCCCCTTTGAGGGGATTTGGACGGACAGACCGCCCCTGCCGGAGGGGAAAGCGTTCATCCACTCCCTGGCCTACGCCGGAAAAAGCTGCGGAGAGAAGTTGAGCCTCATCCGCCAACAGATGATGAAAGCCGATGCCGACGCTCTGCTGCTCCCCGCCTTGGACGAAATAGCCTGGGCACTCAACATCCGAGGCAATGACATTCACTGTAATCCGGTGGTTGTCAGCTACCTGCTGATAGAGAAAGACAAAGCCCGTCTGTTCATTCTGCCCGCCAAGGTGGACGAAGAGATGAGCACCCACTTGGCGCAAAACGGCGTGGAGGTGCATCCCTACGAAGACATACAAACATTCCTGGCCCAAGCGCCTTACTCCACCCTTTGGTTGGAAAGCGCCAAGACCAACTACGCGCTCCTCTCGGCCGTGCCTCCCACGTGCCGCCTCATCGATGCCCCCTCGCCTGTCGCCCTGCTGAAGGCCGTGCGCAACGAGGTGGAAATCGAAGGGCTTCACCGCGCCATGCAACGCGACGGGGTAGCCTTGGTGAAATTCCTGAAATGGCTGGAAGAAGCTGTACCCCAAGGCGGAGAGACGGAAATCAGCGTGGACAAGAAGCTACATGCCTTCCGCGCCGCACAGCCGCTCTACATGGGCGAGAGCTTCGACACCATCGCGGGCTATCGCGAACACGGCGCCATCGTGCACTACGAGGCCACGCCGGAGACTGATGTTCCACTTCGTCCGGAGGGTTTCCTCCTGCTGGATTCGGGCGCGCAATACTTGGACGGCACCACGGACATCACCCGCACCATCGCCCTCGGCCCACTGACCCAAGAAGAGAAAGAAGACTACACCTTGGTACTGAAAGGGCACATCGCCTTGGCCATGGCAGTCTTCCCCGAAGGCACGCGCGGCGCCCAACTGGACGTCTTGGCTCGTATGCCCATCTGGCGACACCGGATGAACTACCTGCACGGCACCGGCCACGGCGTGGGTCACTTCCTGAACGTGCACGAAGGTCCGCAGAGCATCCGCATGAACGAAAATCCGGTGACGCTGAAAGCCGGCATGCTGACCTCCAACGAGCCGGGCGTCTACAAGGCTGGCAGCCACGGCATCCGCACGGAGAACCTGATGCTCGCCGTCCCCGCAGGCGAAGGGATGTTCGGCAATTACTTGAAGTTCGAGACCGTCACCCTCTGCCCCATCGACAAGGCCGGCATCCTCCGGGAGTTGCTGACCTATGAAGAGATCGGCTGGCTGAACTGCTATCACCGCACGGTATATGAAGAGCTGTATCCCGACCTGGACAAGGAAGAACGGGCGTGGCTATGGGAAAAATGCAGACCTATCCTTCCTTAATACTTAACTATACAACCTATGGCACTGATAAAATCTGTACGGGGTTTCACCCCCGAAATCGGCAAGAATTGTTTCCTGGCAGACAACGCCACCCTCATAGGCGACGTGAAACTGGGAGATGACTGTAGCGTATGGTTCAACACCGTGCTGCGCGGAGACGTGAACTCCATCCGCATCGGCAACGGCGTGAACATCCAGGACGGCAGCGTGCTGCACACCTTGTATGAGAAATCGACCATCGAAATCGGCGACCACGTGTCTATCGGCCACAATGTCACCGTGCACGGGGCCTCCATCCGCGACTATGCCCTCATCGGCATGGGCGCCACCCTCCTCGACCATGCTGTGGTGGGCGAAGGCGCCATCGTGGCGGCAGGAGCCTTGGTATTGAGCAACACCGTCATCGAGCCGGGCAGCATTTGGGCAGGCGTCCCCGCCAAGTTCGTCAAAAAGGTAGACCCGGAGCAGGCCAAGGAGCTGAACCAGAAGATTGCGCACAACTATCTGATGTATGCGGGATGGTACAAGTAAACAGACTTAATAGTATGACTATGAATCCGAACACTCCCCAAGAACAAGTCATCGTATCCCTGACTTCATTCCCGGCAGCGATACCGTATGCCATTCAGGCCATCCGCTCCATCCTGAGCGGTGCTGTCCTACCTGATAAGGTTGTGCTCTATCTGACCGTTTCGCAATTCGGTGAAAACGGGGTTCCCCAAGAACTCCGTCAACTGGCAGCCGACAACTCCATCTTTGAGATACGGAACTATGACCGGGACATCCGCTCCTACCGGAAACTCATCCCGGCCTTGGCGGATTTCCCCGATGCCGTAATAGTAACCATAGACGATGATGTAAACTATCACCGATATATGCTGCGCGACTTGCTCAGCCTCCACCAGGAGATTCCCCATGCCGTACTGGCCCACCGCGCCAAACGCATGAAGCCGGGCAAGCCCTATCGTCGATGGAGCAAATACAGATGGTATGACTTCCTGTTCAAGCGGATTCATTCCGGCTTCACGAACATCGGCACCGGCGTAGGAGGCATCCTCTACCCCCCTCACTCCCTCTGCCCGGAGATGCTCGATGTAGAGCTGTTCACCCGAATAGCCCCGACCACGGACGACATCTGGTTTTGGGCGGCAGCCGTGGCCAACGGCACCCCCATTGTGCCCGTCCCTTTCGGCCACAACAAGCCGAAAGGCGTAGGCAAACCGCGCGAATTATCCCTGAAAACGACCAACTTTAAGACAGGAACAGACCGGAATGCAGCTGCCTTGAAGGCGATTGTGGAGGAATTCCCCATCATCGGAGAACGGATCGGTTATATTCCTTAATGACAGTTGAATATGAAACCCAAACAACAAATCATAGTTTCGCTGACCTCTTTTCCGGCGGCAATCCCATACGCTGTGCAGGCTATACGTTCCATTCTGAATGGCTCGCTATTGCCGGACAAGATAGTGCTCTACCTGGACACACAGAAATTTCCGGGTGAAGTGCTTCCTCCTGAACTGGAAGCGCTAAAGTCAGAAAGCCCTCTTTTAGAAGTCAGGTTTGACCCGGCCGAGATACGCTCTTACAAAAAACTGATCCCTGCGCTAAGAGACTTCCCCGAAGACATCATCGTGACCATTGACGATGATATCGACTATCACCCGAATATGCTGCGCGACTTGGTTCGCTTTCACCGCCAACTACCCGATGTCATCTTGGCACACCGGGTAAGGCGGGTAAAGTTGAACGAACCATATAGTAAGTGGAGGAAATACAAATGGTATGACTTCATCTTCAAGCGGATTCACCGCAGCCACCTCGCCATGCAGACGGGTGTGGGCGGCGTGCTATACCCGCCTCATTCACTGGACGAAGCAATGCTCGACCCTGTACAATACATGACCTTGGCCCCGACCAACGATGACGTATGGTTTTGGGCAGCAGCCGTATCCAAAGGCACCTTTGTCGTGCCTCTCCCCAACGGACAGCGCACAGCCAAAGGAGTAGGAAAATCGTCCGAATATGCACTGATGACCATCAATCTAAAACCGGGAGATGACCGCAACCGTGAAGCATTGAACAAAATATTGGAACGCTATCCGAGCATAAAGCAAAGATTGGAAAACGAAAAACAAGAAAGATAAATCATGAAAACAAAAAAGAAAGTCATAGGATACATCTCTGAGAAAAATCCATTTACAGACCGCAAAGCATGGAGTGGCTCCATATTCAAAATCAGAGAAGGTATAGAAAACGCTGGTTACGAGGTGAAATGGATATGCTCACGTCCGAATAATATCATGAAAATCTTGTGCAAAGGTATTGCCAAACTGCAATATAAACATATCAAAATCAACTATAACCGCGCTTATAATCTGCTCAGCGCACACAGCATCCGCAAGAACGCCTACAAAGGGTGCGATTATCTCTTTGTCCCTTGCAATGGATGTCTGCTGCCTTACCTGCCCCAAAAGCTGCCCATCATATTCTATACTGATGCCACTCATCGCCTATTAGTGGGTTACTATTGGAAAAAGAAACTACCTGCCAAGACTATCGAACATGGTGAAAAATGCGAACGGGCAGGCATCCGACGCGCCACACTCAACCTACGTGGGTCACACTGGGCAGCCGCCTCTGTAGTAAAAGATTACGGCTATGATCCTCAAAAAACCTATGTAATAGAATTCGGAGCAAACATTGATGATAGCGATCTAGTACCAAACACATCAAAATATGTCAGTGGGGAAACTGTCAACATTCTCTTCTCGGGCGTAGAATGGGGACGCAAGGGAGGTGATGTAGCAGTAGAAACTGTCCGGCTACTCAATGAACAAGGCATCAAGGCAAAACTTGTCATTGCCGGCATACGAGAATTGCCACAGCAATATAAAGACCTGCCATACCTTGAATTTATAGGTTTTCTTAACAAGAATGACCCCGAACAATACCAGCGTTATGTGCAATTGTGGCATGAAGCCAACTTGTTCTTATTACCCACCCGAGCTGAATGCGCTGGAATTGTCTTCTGCGAGGCATCAGCTTACGGCGTACCCATTTTCACTTATGATACCGGTGGTATAGGCGATTATGTCATTGATGGGGTGAATGGTTATAAACTGCCACTCTCTGCTACAGCCACAGATTTTGCGACCGCTATCAAACGCAATCTCAACACAGACTCTTTACAAACTCTACATGATGGCGGACTGCGTCTGTACAAGGAAAGACTCAACTGGAAAGCTTGGAGCCAACGCTTCAGAGAAATTATGGAAAAGAACGGAATGGGATAATCCCTGAGAGCAACAGCATAGAACCAACTATTGAAAACAAAATTACTATCTTAACAATCATGGAGCAGAAAAAAAAAGTCATCGGATACATCTCCGAAAAAAATCCGTTTACTGACCGCAAGGCTTGGAGTGGCACCATATACAAGATAAGGGAAGGCTTAGAAAATGCAGGCTATGAGGTGAAATGGATATGTTCATATCCCAATGCGTTTAGAAAGTTCCTATTCAGATGCATTTCAAAATTGCAATATAAACATCTCAAGATAAACTACTATCAGGGATACTGCCAACTCTGTGCACACAGTATCAACAAAGAAGACTATAAAAACTGCGACTACCTCTTTGTGCCTTGCACTGCAGGTATTCTGCCATATCTGCCCAAGAACATCCCTATTATTTTCTATACAGACACCACACACCATCTCATGGTTGGTTATTATTGGAAAAAAGGACTTTCACCTAAAGCCATCGAACATGGTGAAAGGTGCGAACAGGCAGGTATCCTTCGCGCCACGCTTAACCTGCGTTCATCACAGTGGGCGGCAAACTCTGTTGTAAAAGATTATGGCTATGACCCTAAGAAGACCTATGTAATAGAATTCGGAGCGAACATTGACGATCGTGATCTCGTGCCCAATATGGCCAAATATGCTAATGGGGACACTGTCAACATCCTCTTCTCAGGCGTAGAATGGAACCGCAAAGGTGGAGATATAGCGGTGGAAACCGTCCGTCTGCTCAATGAACAAGGAATCAAGGCGCGACTGACCATTGCCGGAATAAGAGAACTGCCCCGACAATATGAGGGGGTGCCATACATCAACTACGTAGGTTTCCTCAACAAGAACGACCCGGAGCAATACCGCCGCTATGTACAGTTGTGGCACGAGAGCAACCTATTCCTGTTGCCCACACAAGCAGAATGCTCTGCCATCGTTTTCTGCGAGGCCTCAGCCTATGGTGTGCCCATCTTCACTTACGACACGGGAGGCACAGGCAATTATGTCATTGATGGAATAAATGGCTATAAACTGCCACCCTCTGCTACTGCCAAAGATTTTGCCGCCTCCATCAAACGCAACCTCAATACAGATTCTTTGCAAACCCTGCACGAAGGAGGCCTGCGTTTATACAAAGAAAAACTGAGTTGGAAAGCATGGAGCCGCAAGTTCAAAGAAATTATGGAAGAAAACGGAATGTGAATCAAATGACAACACTCTCAAACGGAATATCGTGCACCTTGGCCGCATACACCGGGAACTCGCTGGGATACATATATGAAGTCCCTATCCGGTAAATCTTCTGTGCCTCACTGAGCACATAGAAATCCAAAAAGGATTTCAGATAAATCTCGTAGGTATCTTTCGGGATATGACGCTTTTGCCCGTCTATATGAATCAAATTGCCGGGTATGATATGCACGCCGTCCAGTTGAGAAGCCCGCTTTAAGAAAG
The DNA here is from genome assembly GCA_019115825.1 of Candidatus Bacteroides pullicola. Taxonomy (GTDB): domain Bacteria; phylum Bacteroidota; class Bacteroidia; order Bacteroidales; family Bacteroidaceae; genus Bacteroides; species Bacteroides pullicola. Next base: position 16,739 of record DXCV01000036.1, on the reverse strand, counting down.
TCACACTGTCCGAAGTGACCAACAAAGCCTTGTCGCCATGCTCAGCCTGCAGTTTCAGCAAGGCATCCAGACATTTCCTAATCAGTTTTTCTGCCTCCGCACTGTCATGGATAGACTTGAAATGATATTCATGGAAATCGCCAAGCAGGTTCTGGAAGCGGAATACGGCAGCATAATAATCACCGCCCAAATCTTGTTTAATGGATTGAATCCGCTCAGCCAAGACCGGCCCAGGCTTGAACAGTTCGCGATACAACTCTCCCCAGTTGAAGGCTTTCTGTCCTTCTTTCCCGGCATATGCAGCATTTATTTGGGGAAGGCAATCCCTGTTGCTATAGAAATGGATCTGCTTCCGCGCGTTCAACTTCAAGAGGCGGGCTGCCGTATGCTCCCCCCGCATATACAGGATTCTGCTATACAGCGGATTGTCCGTATATTCCCTTTCATGAAGCGTCCAATCATAAACGGCAGGGGAAAGATAATCTTCAAGTTTGAAAGGATAGGTATATCGTATCCGGAAGGGGAGGCTGCGATATTTGCAGTAGGCATATAAAGAAATGATACCTTTGAAGCGGTCGCACATGCCGCCATGAAACGACTCTCCATCGACCATAGCCACATGAAGAGGCTGTCTGGACACAGGCTTGCCCAGTTCGTTGGACTTCAGCGCAATCCGAGTGGCAAGGATTACTTCTTTCACCCGATGCCTCAACTCCAGCAGCTTATATTTCTTTCCGTAATAAGTAGCCATAATCTTACAAGGACAGAAACTTATTCTTCAATATCATTCAAATCATACGAATTGAAGTATTCCATCCCTCGCAGAGATTTTGTACGGGCACGGCCACGCGCACGCTTGGACAGGAATTCTTCATAAGACTTTATCGCATAATGGTTGATTCGGATAACGTCCTGTTGCGGTTTGCGGTCACCGAAGTGCTTTTTGATCGGCATACCATGTGAATCGGCAGCCTTCCCCGACAGACGAGCTGCTTCATGGCAACCTATCATACCGCACACCCGCCGCGGGTCTACAATGCTCTTGACGTGAGTATTCAACCGATGCTCGGGCAAGGAATGTTTCCGGAATCTCTCCATGACTCCACCAGGTTCACGCGTCTTTGCCCCACTGCTGCCATACACCAGCCAGTTGATCTCCACAACCGGAAATTTCTCCATACGGTGCAGGAACTCTGGTATGGACCGGTCTTTTATCGGCACGATGAACTCATCCAAATCTATGATGGCCAGCCAACGCGTCTCCAGCCGGTGGCGTTCAAAACAGTCATCATAGGCGGCAAGTTGCTTCTTCTGCCCCGGGAAATACGTGTACTCCACCACCCCCGACTCAATATAGGGTGCCAGCACCTCCTTCGTGCAATCCGTACTTTCGTTGTCGTAGATATAGAATTTCTCAACGCCCTGCTTGCGGTGCCATTCTATCCATTCCTGGAAATAAGGCCCTTCGTTTTTCGCGATGGCGCAGACTGCCAGGTAATATTGCGGCGACGTGTTGTCATGCTTCATCCGCCACTTCAACTTCATGGCTTTGAAAACCCCGTAGCGCAAGAGGCCGCGCCAACGGTTACGGGTCATCTTATGGGGTATCACCCCGGCTATGATTTCTGCAAGTGCCTTGTTCATAAGTGTGTCAGGTTATTATTGATGGGAATTCATGTTCAATGTCGCTTCTATTTCAGCAATAGTCGGAATTGTTCCTTCTATTTTCTCCGGGTAGAATTTCTCCAACTCATATTCAGATATGCCCAAAGGCTGGCTGCTTGATTCAAGAGCATATTGTGCAAGTGTATTATCCTTGCTTTTACAAATAAGCAAGCCTATCGTTGGATTATCTTTACCCTCTTCCCTCAGGATATGGTTGACAGCAGCCACATAAGTGCCCAATTGCCCTATATCCCGGGAATCAAACTTTTGGACTTTCACTTCTACGACTACATAACAACGCAATTTCAGGTTGTAAAATAACAAATCGATGAAATTTTCCACTTCTCCTATTTGCAGTCTATATTCCTTGCCAACGTAGGCAAAACCTGTACCCAATTCTATCAAGAACTTTGAAATGTTTTTAAGCAAAGCTTCCTTCAAGATGCTTTCATTATACGCCCCGGTAATCCTCGCAAAGGCAAAACTATAGGGATCTTTTGTTATTTCTTGCGCAAGGTCACTTTCCGGAGCAGGAAGAAGCCTTCTGAAATTGGTCAATGCCTTGCCTTGACGTTCATACAAATCAGTATCCATCCAATTCAGAAGCACAGCTCTGCTCCAACCATTTTCAAGAGTTTCTTTCACATAGAACAGGGCTTTATGAATATCCCCCTTGACCTTGTCCATTATAACACAATGATGCCCCCAAGGAATCTCAAATATTCCGGTATATTGTCGGGAAACTTCAACCTCAACGTTTTTTCCAACAGGTTGTTGGAAAATTGAAGCCGCGTCCCTATAAAGAAGATAAAATTTCTTACAATAATATATATTACTCTTAGACAAGCCTTGTACGCCTGGCAATTCATTGCGCAAATCCTTGCTCAGTTGTGTAATGACACTTTCCCCCCACCGTTGTTCCACATTCTTTTCTACAATGTCACGACCTAACATCCAGTTATAACACAGCTGTTCGGTATTGACTTTGATAGACGCTTTGATTTGGCTGTTCCTGTATCGCACAGCGAGTTCTTTCACCCACTGCATATAGGTTTTATCTATAATGCTTATTGATAGCCCCATAAATCTATTCTGTCGCTTGAAGTCTTAACATTATAAATGTCCACAATTTGCAATCCTGTCACATTAAAAACACAGTAGTACTGACTTTGCAGAGTAAGTATATCTTTTATACCGGATGTAGTATATATCAAACCTCTCATGAAGTATATCTTCTTCAATCCAGTTCAAAACTCGACTTCTCCGGCAAGATGTGCTCGAAGGCAGCCTTGATATTTTCCATCACCTGCGCATAATTGCGGATATGCACGTTGTCATTGAGGCAAATCAACGAATAAGATTGTTCGCATATCGCCCGGACAGCCTGCTTGGGACGAATCATCAGGGGGAACATCTTGGTATCCTTGTAGGTGTTATAAGGCTCAAAGTTGCCGCGGCAGATCTGCCAGGTGCGGAAAAGCTCCGGCGTATAGTCGGTCAAGGCGCGGAAACGGTTGACAGATGTCTCGGTCAGTTCCTTCTCGGCCACCGCCCAAACTTCCTCGAAAGTGGTTTTCAGATAAGGCTGGGCGTTGTGGGGCACCCGCAAAGTGATGAATTTGCCGTAAGGCTTCAGCAGGTAATTCCAACGGGCACGGGAGCCATAGCTCTTGTCGAACCACTTGTCGTGGTCGCGGGCCATCACCTCTTTCTTGTCGAAGTGGCGGTTGATGATGCGCAGGTTGTTCTTGATGCGCTTGTACCATTGCGACCAAGAGGGATTGTAGAGGAAGGTGGCAATGTCGCAAGGCAACCCGTTTTTGAAGAAACGCTCCGGGCTGATGGAATTGATGATATAGAAGTCATCGTTGAAATAGACGAAATGCTCCGCCAACCCGGGGATTTTGTGCAAATAGCGCTCAATCACCACCGAATTGTACGTGGGCAGGAATTGCGCCGGGATATAATCCTTGTGATCCACCAGATGAATCTTCGGATTGTCCGCGTCCAGCCACTCCGGCTTCTGGCCGGAGGTCACGAAATGAATCTTGCGCACCCAAGGGGCAAACTTCTCCACGCCACGAAACCAATAGCGCAGGAAACCGTAATCGCGGAAACGGGCTTCGGAGACGCCGTTCTTCGTATTATCCTTGTTGCCGGAATACTTCGCGAACTCCGCTTGCCACTCCGGATCATCCATATTCACCCATGTGATTACAAAATCTATGTCCATCATGCACGAACTCTTATATCTATGTTTCGACTAAATCTTTATGTATCTGACCGTTCAGCGTGTTTGAAGCGGTTGTGCGTCCACAGGTATAACTCCGGCTGACGACGTATAGCTTGCTCCAAACGGCTGAAGTAGAGAGCGGTCAACTCAAAATCGGGCAACGAACGCGGCTCCGCATGCAGCGGCGTAAATTCCGCCTCGTAATACCCGCGCTTCACTCTCCTGACATCCAGGTAGAAGGCTTCGAAGCCATAATGCTTGATTATCTTCTCCGTCCCTACCAATACCGGCGTCTTGTGATGCAGGAAAGGCAGGAAATGGAGCGATTCCCTCTTCCTAGGCGACTGGTCGGCGATGAAGCCGATGACGCACACCTGGCGGGCGTTGACCAGTTCCGTGATGTAGCGGGCCGTCTTGTGCATGTCCACGCTGACGGCCCCCATGCGTCCACGGATGTGCAGCATCAGCCGCTCCATGTTCTTGTTGCGCAGCTTGTGGTAAATCTGGGCGCCTGTGACGCCTTCGTCAAACCACAACGGCATGGACGACACCCACTCCCAGTTGCCATAGTGCCCCAAATAGAGGGCGACGTTTTTCCCCTGCCGCGCCAAGGCATTCACCGCTTCGATGTTCTTGAACTGCATCCGCCGCCGGATTTCTTCCGGGGAGATGGAGGCCAGTTTGCAACTCTCCAGCATCATGTCCGAGAAGAAATGATAGAACTGTTTCTCTATCCGGCGGATTTCCGACAGGTCTTTCTCCGGGAAAGACTCCGTCAGATTCCGCCGCACGATCTTCCGGCGATAGCCTGCGACATGATACAGCAGAAAGAACAGGACATCCGACAAGGCATACAGGATACACCAGGGGATGTACGAAACCAGCTTCAAGAGCAACCGGAGCAAGTGGTATATCATATCGTCCGGATTGCTTTCTCGATGCGGGCCAGCGTCTCTTCCTTGCCCAGCAGCTCGGTGATGTCGAACATGTGCGGGCCTTTGCACTCGCCCACCACGGCCAGGCGGAAAGCGTTCATCACGTTGCCCAGGTGGTAGCCCTTCTCCGTAATCCAGCCAATGACAATGTCTTCGCAAGGTTTGGAGGAGAAGTCCTCAATGTTTTGCAAAACGGCCGTCAATTCGCCCATAATCCGCGGGGTATCCGCACTCCAACGTTTCTTCACGTCCTTCTCAGCGTAGCTGTCGGGCGCCACGAAGAAGAAACGGGCTTGCTCCCACAGTTCCTTCACGAAGTTGACGCGGCCTTTCACCAAGGAAACGACACGGGTCAGGTAGGCATCACTGTAGTCCTTCACCTGCACGCCATGCGCCTCCAGTACCGGCTTGAACAGCTCTGCGACTTCCTCATCGGGCTTGCGCAGGATATATTCGTGGTTGAACCAGATGCCTTTCTTGTAGTCGAACTTGGCACCGGCCTTGCTGCAATGCTCCAGGTTGAAGAGCTTGACCAGTTCGTCCATCGACATGAGTTCCTGGTCGTTGCCCGGATTCCACCCCAGCAGAGCCAGGAAATTGATGACAGCTTCAGGCAGATAACCCGCCTCGCGATAACCGGAAGACACCTCGCCCGTCTTGGGGTCGTGCCATTCGAGGGGGAAGACGGGGAAGCCCAGGCGGTCACCGTCACGCTTGCTCAGCTTGCCGTTGCCTTCGGGCTTCAGCAGCAGAGGCAGGTGGGCAAAGGCAGGCATCGTGTCCTCCCAGCCGAAAGCACGGTAAAGCAACACATGCAACGGGGCGGACGGCAACCACTCCTCGCCACGGATGACGTGCGAGATTTCCATCAGGTGATCATCCACGATGTTGGCCAAGTGATAGGTGGGAAGCTCGTCAGCTGATTTATAGAGGACTTTATCATCCAAAATCGAAGAATTGATGACCACCTCGCCACGAATCAAGTCGTGTACATGGACATTCTCGTTCGGCTCAATCTTGAAGCGCACCACGTATTGCGTCCCTGCGGCAATCAAGGCGTCCACCTCTTCCTGGGGGAGCGTCAGCGAGTTGCGCATCTGCATACGGGTGGAGGCATCGTATTGGAAGTTAGGGATTTCCTTGCGCTTGGCTTCCAGCTCCTGGGGCGTGTCGAAGGCAATGTAAGCCTTGCCGGCATCCAGCAGCACCTTCACATATTTCTTATAGATGTCGCGGCGTTCGGATTGGCGGTAGGGACCATGGTCGCCACCGAAGCTGACGCCTTCGTCGAAATGTATGCCCAACCACTTGAAAGACTCCAGGATATACTCCTCCGCCCCGGGCACGAAGCGGTTGCTGTCCGTGTCCTCGATGCGGAAGACCAAGTCGCCATCGTGTTGGCGGGCAAAGAGATAATTATACAATGCGGTACGCACACCGCCGATGTGCAGGGCACCCGTAGGACTGGGCGCGAAACGTACTCTGACCCTTCTTTCTGTCATATTTATCAGCTTTTGTTTCTTTCTTTAATGATTTAGACGGCAAAATTACGCCTTTTTTTCCATACTATTGATTTTTTTCGTACTTTTCGGGCAAAAATTCGACAGACATGGGCGATTTTAAAATGAAAAAGGACTTTCTCACGAGAAATTTGCTATACAAAGTTCTCATTTTCATAGCTACGGTGGCCGTCATCGTTTACTTCATGCCGCGCGACGGCAAGTTCAACTATCAGTTTGACATCGGCAAGCCGTGGAAGTACGGGCAACTGATGGCCACGTTCGACTTCCCCATCTACAAGGATGCCAAGGTGGTGGAGCGGGAGCAGGACAGCCTGTTGCGCCAGTTCCAACCGTTCTTCAACATCGAGCGCAAAGTGGAGGCGGACGCGCAAGGCCGCTTGCAAGCCGACTACCAGGAGTTCATGAAACATAGCCTGCCGTCCAACTACTTCCGATACATCCAGCGGAAACTGGCTGAAATCTACGAGGCGGGCATCCTCTCCACCGAAGCGCTGGATTCCTTGCGCCGCGACAGCGTCGGGAGCCTGATGGCGGTGGACAACAAGCTGGCCAACCAACGCGACATCGACGAGCTGTACTCTGTGAAGACCGCCTACCAAGCTCTCCTGAAAGGCGACACCCTGCACTATCGCCCGGACATCCTGCGGACGTGCAACCTGAACAACTACATCGCCCCCAACCTGCGCTATGACCAGCAACGCAGCGAGACCGCCCGCCAGGAACTGCTGGACAACTATTCCTGGGCAAGCGGCATCGTGCTGAGCGGACAGAAAATCATCGACCGGGGCGAAATCATCAGCGCCAAGACCTACAACATTCTGGAGAGCTTCCGCAAGGAATCCATCAAGCGGAGCGAATCCGTAGGACAGAAACGCCTGATGCTGGCCGGGCAGGTGCTCTATGTCAGCATCTTCATGCTGTGCTTCATGCTCTACCTGGACCTCTTCCGCAAGCAATACTACAGCCACAAGGGCGGCATGTCGCTGCTCTTCGCGGGCATCACCATCTATTGCGCAGTGACGGGATTGATGATGTCGCAACACTTCCTCAACGTCTACATGTTGCCCTACGCGATGCTGCCCATCATCATCCGGGTGTTCCTCGACTCGCGCACGGCGTTCCTCACGCTGGCCATCACGGTGCTCATCTGCTCCGTCTGCCTGCGCTATCCGCACGAGTTCATCCTGCTGCAATGCGCCGCCGGCTTGACGGCCATCTACAGCTTGCGCGAATTGTCGCAACGCTCGCAGCTCTTCCAGACGGCAGGCGTAGTCACCGTGACCTACGCGGCCACCTACTTCGCCTTCGAGCTGATTACCGAGAACGACCTCAGCAAGATGAACGGCTCGATGTACATCTACTTTGTCATCAACGGCATCCTGCTGCTCTTCACCTACCCCCTGCTGTTTCTGGTGGAAAAGACCTTCGGCTTCACGTCCAACGTCACGCTGGTGGAGTTGTCCAACATCAACACTCCCCTGCTCCGCCGGATGTCCGAAACCGTCCCCGGCACCTTCCAACACTCCATGCAGGTGGCCAACCTGGCGGCGGCGGCAGCCAATGCCATCAGCGCCAATGCCCAACTGGTGCGTACCGGCGCCCTCTACCATGACATCGGCAAGATGGAGCAGCCCGTGTTTTTCACCGAAAACCAGTCGGGCGGCATCAACCCGCACAAGAACCTGACCTACGAGCAAAGCGCGCAGGTGGTCATCAGCCACGTGACCAACGGCCTGAAGCTGGCCGAGAAGTACAACCTCCCCAAAGTCATCAAGGATTTCATCACCACCCACCACGGCTGTGGCGTGACGAAATACTTCTACATCTCCTGGAAGAACGAGCACCCCGGCGAAGAGACCGACCCGACCGTCTTCACCTATCCCGGCCCCAACCCCTTCACCAAGGAGCAGGCCATACTGATGATGGCCGACGCCGTGGAAGCCGCATCGCGCAGCCTGCCGGAATATACGGAGGAGAGCATCGGCAAACTGGTGGACAAAATCGTGGACGGACAGGTGGCCGAAGGTTTCTTCAAGGAATGTCCCATCACTTTCAAGGACATCGCCGTGGTGAAGAACGTGTTCAAGGAGAAACTCAAGACAATGTATCACACCCGCATCAGTTATCCCGAACTCAAGAAATAAGGTTTTGAGTTCTTAAGTTTATAAGTTGCTTGTTCGTTCGTCATGTAGTAGAGACGCAACAGGAACTTACCACTAAAAGGATGCTAACCCAGAACTCAAAAACTTATCAACTCAAAAACTCATCAACTCGATATGGAAGAAAGACACTTGAACCGCGCCCGCCGTTTCCTGCAACGCCGGGGCATCACGCCGCAAGACTTGGCGGGATTCAGCTTCATGAAGCGATACACGCCCGTGACCGAACGCCACAGCAACGAGAATAAATACGGCCCGGGCCTGCTGACCCTGCACCGCAAGGACGGGGAAGACCTGGTCCTCACCCTGCATGCGCGGCACCATCCATCCTCGGTTGTCCGCTATCTCATCAAGGAGGGCGTGCCTTTCGCCAACCTCCATACCCCTACAGGCCAAACGGCTCTTCCCGACACGGCCACGACCTACCGCCGCCCGTCGCTCTACCTGTTTTGGCACACCATACTCTGCCTCCTGGCTTTCTGCCTGGGCTTCTATCAGGCGGGCATCCGGGGAGGCACGGACGGGGTGATCATCTCCTTGCCGCTGTTTGCCTTGGCCGTCTATTGGGCCTACGTGTTGCAGACCCGCTTCTGCTACCTGTCGCTGGACGACAAGGGGTTGCACGTGCACAGCATGGGGCGTGTCGTGACCTATCCCTACGAAAAACTAATGAAAATCAACTTTGACTTCGCCCGCGAACAACAGTTCACGCACGTCATGGAGGTGCTGGAGAAGGATTGCCGCTACCACCTGTATTATATAGGACGCGTGCCCCGCACGCAACTGCCCGACATCTGCCAACACCTCCGCCGGGCAGGCATCGATGCCACGTGCAGCCTCAATCCGGAAAAGCGGTACTACGGGGACGTGTACCACAGGCCTTAATCCTTAATCCTTAATTCTCAACTCTCAATTTTCAATTCTTCATTTTTCAGCAGCCCCGCACACGCATCTTCCAGCAAATCGAGCACATACTCAAAGCCCTCTGCCCCGCCATAATAAGGGTCAGGGACGTGGTCGGCATTGGGGTGTTGGGTGCAATAGTCGGTCATCAGGCGCAGCTTTTCCCACTCCGCTGGCGAAGGGGCACGGTCGCGCAGGTCGTCCATGTTGCGGGCATCCATGCCGATAATCAGGTCGAAATGGAAGAAATCGTCCGTCGTGACGGGGCGCGAACGGTGCACCAAGTTATATCCCCGCCGGGAGGCATGGGCACGCATACGCGGATCGGGCAGCTCCCCACGGTGGTAACTGAGGATACCTGCCGAGTCTATCTCGAACTCATCGGCACGTCCGGCTTCCTCCACCAGACGGCGCATCACGCCTTCGGCAGCCGACGAACGGCAGATATTTCCGAGGCAGACAAAAAGTATTTTACGGGTAGTCATAGGTTTCTCATCTTCTCTTCCTCCTGGGGCAGGCGGATGGACGTGAACAATTCGATGACGGCGGCCAGCGTGAGGGTCACAATCCACTCGTTGCCGTGCATGAGAATCATCAGCGGCCCGGTGGCCACCAGCAGCAAAGCGCCCAACACTTGCTGGCGGCGGAGACGACGGATGTTGACGCTGTCATACGCGCTCTTGGTGAAGAACTGCGCGACGGCCACCAGCAGGGAGCCGACCATAAAGATATAGGGCGACAGCGGCCACTTCGTGATGTAGGTCACGGCGCCGGCCAGGGACATGACTGCCCCCACGGCAAAAAATGCGGGAATCAGGGTTTTCATTCGGTCAAGTCTTCTTCAAATACATAAATGTCTTCGTCGGGCTTCTTCATGAAGTACTTCTCGCGTGCAATGCGCTCGATGGCTCCGGAGTCCGCTTTCAGCTCATTCAGCCGCGCGGTACTTTCCTCATACTCCGTGCGGTATCTCTCTATCTCGTCGCGCAGGCGGCTTTCCTCGCGCATGTAGCCGGCACGACGCAACAGGCTGTTCTGGTCGAAGAAGCCCACAAACACGGCAAAGGCCACCAGCGTAATCAGGTACTTGTGGCGACCGATGAAAGCCCAAAGGGAAGTCAGTTTATCCATAGCTAATCCATTTCTTGCCCACAAAGATACAGGTAATAACTGAAATATTACGTTTTTTTGCTTACATTTGCACTCCTATCCACGTGATTTGAACAGTCTTTTTATGGAAAACTATATCGTATCCGCGCGGAAATACCGCCCCAGCACCTTCGAGTCGGTCGTGGGACAGCGTGCCTTGACCACCACACTGAAGAACGCCATTGCCACCGGCAAACTGGCTCATGCCTACCTCTTTTGCGGACCGCGCGGCGTGGGAAAGACCACCTGCGCACGCATCTTCGCCAAGACCATCAACTGCCTGCACCCCACCGAGGACGGCGAGGCATGCAACGCCTGCGAATCCTGCGTAGCCTTCAACGAACAACGCTCCTACAACATCCACGAACTGGACGCCGCGTCCAACAACTCCGTGGACGACATCCGCCAACTGGTGGAGCAGGTGCGCATCCCGCCTCAGATAGGCAAGTACAAGGTGTACATCATCGACGAGGTGCACATGCTGTCCGCATCGGCCTTCAACGCCTTCCTGAAAACCCTGGAAGAGCCGCCGCGCCACGCCATCTTCATCCTGGCCACCACGGAGAAGCACAAGATTCTGCCCACCATCCTCTCCCGCTGCCAAATCTACGACTTCCAGCGCATCAGCGTGGAGGACACCGTGGCACACCTGGCCTACGTGGCCTCCAAGGAGGGCATCACGGCCGAACCCGAGGCCCTGAACGTCATTGCCCTCAAGGCGGACGGCGGCATGCGCGACGCCCTCTCCATTTTCGACCAGGTGGTGAGCTTCACCGGCGGGCACATCACCTACCAGAGTGTCATCGAGAACCTCAACGTGCTGGACTACGAATACTATTTCCGCCTGACCGACCAGCTGCTGGAGCACCGCATCAGCGACGCCCTGCTGCTCTTCAACGAAGTGCTGAACAAGGGCTTCGAGGGCAGCCACTTCATCAACGGCCTGGCCTCGCACTTCCGCGACCTGTTGGTCAGCAAGGACCCTGTCACCCTGCCGCTGCTCGAGGTGGGGGCCGGCATCCGCCAACGCTATGGCGAACAGGCCAAGAAGTGTCCCCTGCCCTTCCTCTACAGCGCCATGAAGCTGTGCAACGACTGCGACCTGAACTACCGCGCCAGCCGCAACAAGCGCCTGCTGGTAGAACTGACGCTCATCCAAGTGGGCCAACTGAACCCCGAAGGCGAGGAGGTGCCGGGGGGGCGTAGCCCACAGCCTGTCATCCAACCCCTAATCCCCCCGCAGCAACCGGCAGCGCAGCAGCAACCGGCCGCCGCACCCCAACCGGCAACGCCCAAACCTGCACAAGCGCAACCGCCGCAAGCCGCCCAAACCACGGCCGCCCGTGTGGCCTCCGTATTGTCCGCCCACAAGGCTGAGGAGAAGAAGATACCCGTCATGAACAAAAGCGGACTGGGCATCTCCATCAAGCACACCCCGACGGAGGAGAAAGCCTACGAGCCTGCTCCCGCCACCGTCCCCACGCAGGTGGCCGAAGCGCAACCGCAGGAGGACTACATCTTCAATGAGCGCGACATCAACTACTACTGGCAGGAATACGCCGGCCACCTGCCCCACGAACAGGTGGCCCTGGCCAAGCGGATGCAGAACATGCGCCTCACCCTGCTGGACGCCACAACCTTCGAAGCCGTGGTGGACAATCCCATCGTGGCCAAAGACTTCACCGCCATGGCACCCGCCATCCAGGACTACCTCCGCACCCGCCTAAAGAACAGCAAGGTGACCATGACCGTGCGCGTCAGTGCCCCGGAAGAGAAGGTGCGTGCCTATAGCCGGACAGAACAATTCCAGATGATGATGGAGAAAAACAAAGCCCTGAAGGAACTGCAAGACGAGTTCGGGCTGGAGTTTGCGTAAGGGCGCAACCTGCGTAATCCTATTGCCTTTTCTCCGCCTGCTCAAGGAGTAGGCGCGGCTCTTGCCGTGCTTTAATGCTACAAAAAAGCCTTATTCGTCATACGAAAAAGGCTTATTCGTCGTGTGAAAAAGGCTTTTTCGTCATACCAATAAGGCTTCTTTGTCATACCAATAAGGCTTTTATTCGGGGATTTCCCAAGCACTTGTGGAGGGCTACTGGCGGTTAAGGGTTTGCTTCTCTATATCCACCGACCTCAGCAACTCTACGTTGGCATCATTCTTCTGAAAACCTATTCTTTTCAATATCACACTTATCTGGTATAATCATAGAATACAGAAAAGAAGATGTGCCGAAATAGAGGCTACTATCTATTTCCCCTCCTCCCCGGAGGAGGGGTGCCCAACGGGCGGGGTGGTAGGTGAGAAATAAGAACTTATATATAAGCTAATTCTAATTCGCTACCACCTCCCCCTTCGGGTACTCCTCCTCCCCGGAGGAGGAGAATCCAGTTACCACCACGCATTTCGACACATCCTCTGGAGTTTTCGGGAGGGATTGGGAAGGTTTTCTGTAGGGGTCTGAAAAGTTTCCGGCGGGATTCCACCCGTCTTCCGCGTGGGTTTGTCACCTGTCTGCTGTGTCTGCATCTCGGTGCAACGCATTTCGTTCCAGCAAAGCATTACAATATTTAAGATTGGCTTCCATATCAAGCTTGTCTGTCAACTGAAACACATGGAATTCCAAATTCGGGATAAAATTTAGATCCAACCTTATCAGCAATTTTAATATATCAAGGTTCATTTTCTTCGTTTCGAACAGATAGACGGACTCCGTACACTTCACAAAGAGTTTGAACTTTTCTGTCAGGGTATCTTTTATGCGGGTATAGACTTCGGGATGCTCCTCGGAGTCATGCACGTCGTAACACATCAGGTATCTCATATTCCATGTAAGTTTATTAAAAATGTAAGTAGGATAAAAAAAAGTCCCGCAGGACTTCGGGAGTCTGCGGGACTATCAAAGTGTTTCAAGAAGAATATTATTCCTCCGGGGTAGCACTGCCCAAAGCGTCAACTACCTTGCAGTTTCTGAACCACACGTTACCTTTAGCGACAGTGTATTCGCCTTTCTCCACAGTCAGATACTCTCCCTTTGTTAATTCGGCTCCAGCAGTCAGATCGAACGTACTGCCTTCCACTGTACTTCCTTTCCATTCGATGTTCTTTCCAGTCACGGTGATAGGCAAGTCAGAAGTCAGCTTGGCATAGCCAATGTTCAGCGAAGAACCTTGTGCGAACTCAAGGGTTACATTACCGCAGTGCTCCTTCTTCAAACTTCTGTTCTCATCACTCATGTTCAGTGCGCCCGTCAGGCGGATCACGGAAACTTGATACTTATCAGCGTATACCTTGATATTTGCTCTTTCAGTCTTACCGGATTCTTCTGTCCTCAGATCCAAGCTCTTGAACTCGGCGAACACAGTAACCTTTTCGGGTACTCTACCGGCCAAAATGCCTTTTGCCGTATTGTCAATTTCTCCATCAGTATTGCCATCGTTAGCGGCAGTAACGTTTCCTTCCACACGAGAACCGGCACCCATAATCAGCTTACCGTCAACTTTCACGGCATTCATTGTACCATTGTTGTGAACCACGGCAGCGGGTACGTAATCGGCAACGGCAACCGGGCCATCATCCAACAGGTCACTCAGCGTGTGGGATGCACCGCGAATCATAACTTGAGGTTCTACAACGCCGTCCTTTTCGATGGTCATTTCAAGTCCGGGGTACACCACAAGAACTTTGTCTCCACCAGAAATTTTACCATTGTTGATGATGTTACCTTCTTTTGTAACCTTCTTGCTGCCGAAGTAAACCTCATTTTTCACGATTTGAGTTCTGCCATTCAGCACCAGTTCTCCTGCATTCTTGTCGCTACTCTTTTTATCTACCGTAATCTCGTAGTTCAGAGCATCGGAGATAGCATATCTACCACCTGCCATGATTCTAACTTCCGGCTTCAAGTTGATAGACGGGCTGATGATTTCACCACCTTCACCGCAAGCGGCATACAGGATGTTGATATCCTTTTTGTTGTTAGCATTCGTGCTGACGAACTTGTCAGCAAGGTCAGCTTTCACGTTCAGCTTGCCGTAGTTGTCTACCCGAACAAAGTCGGCAGTGCTCAGCGTCAGGATACCCGTGTTGTAGATTACGGCCTGGGATACGCTTGCATCTTCAACGTTTGCCAGTTCCAGTTCAGCGTCGCGGGATACCAGTACTTCCTTCAAGCTGTTCTCGTTAGCCACGATCTTGCCACCCTTTTCAATGACAGCGTCCTCGATGTTTACGCGACTGTTGATGGTCAGCGTCGTGCCGGCTTCAGCCTGTACCTTGATATGACCCTGGATGTTTACATTTTGGCAGTTCGTGTTGGCCACGGCGTCGTTCACTTCCTTGTTGTAAACCACGTTTCTGCCTTCCACCGTCAGGTTCAGATTTTCAGTCGAGGTGTGGGCCTTGATAGCGGCAACCAAGGCATCGGTGCTGTTGATGGTGCCCACGCCACCGATTTCGGAAGCCGGAATCATCACATACTTACCCACGCCGTCTGTCTTGCCATTGCAAATGTCAACCGTGAAATACAGGCCCTTCCCGTCCTTTACTTCCAGACCGGTGTAGTCCTGGTTCGGGTAACGCTTGCCGGGATACATGTCAACCTGACTGTTCTTGGCATCCACAACCTTTTTGTAAGCCTCATTATTGTCCAACACTGCATAAAGAGTCAATCCCAGTCTTTCCGGATCTTTTCCTTCAGTCGTTGTCATTGTATAATGATCCGCCGGGATGATGGCATTGAATTTGATCGACTCGCCATACTTCAGGGCGATACCCTCGCCCGGCATATTGATGACAATGTACTGGCTCTTGGACGTCGGGGTGCCGAGCAGGTCGGAAGTAGTACCTTTCAAGCCATTGTTGTACAGATATGTTCCGAGGGTTCGACCGTTCAGGTCGCGTGCCTCGAAAGTAGCATCTTCAGCAATTTTTTCTTTGTTCACGAAGTCGTTTTTCCATTCCTGCTTCACTTCCTCGTCAACACCGAAATATTGGTTGGCATGTCCGGCCCAATCGCCGATAACGACCTTGTCTTTGGAAGTCTCTGTCTTTTCACGATCTGCAAAGAACTCGTTGGTCAGCAATCTGGCTGCGTTTTCTGCGTTCAGCGGTGCGTTGATTACAAACGCATCATCAGACACCTCCTGCTTGATGATCACCTTGGTCACGATGGCCGTCTGGTCACGGAAGGCGTCAGAGTTGGTAATCGTGATTTCAGGATAAGCAAAGATGCTCTGCATGTTCGGCAGGCTAATGCTGCCGCCTTCGCTCAAGAAACGGTGTCCGATGTAGAAGGGATACTTCTTGCTCACGAACTCCTTGATGGCAGACAACGGGTCGATCTTGCCGTCTTCACCGAGGGAGAGGTTCTGTTCGGTAGGTAGGGTGATTTCCACCGTGTTGCGGTCCAGCTTGCCTTCTTGTGCGGGAGCCACATAGAGGTAGTTACCCTCCACCAGTTCGGCTTCGCTATCCCATTTGTCGTTGCCGTTGTTCTTGAAGATGTAGTTGGTCTGCACCTTGTTGATCAACTCGTAGTTGTCGATGGGATAGAGGTGCTGGCCGTCCAAGCCCGTCCGGGGATTGTCCACCAGCATCAGGCTGAAGGCATCACCAGCTTCGGGTGCGATAGTGTTCCAGTTCTCAACGGCCCAGCGGGTGGAAGGAGCCTCCGTGAAGGTGACCTTTCCGATTGACTTGCGACCGGCCAGCGCGTCGGCACCGTTCACGGTCTCAAATTCATCTTGCGTACATGCCGCGAAAATGCCGGCCAACGCCATTGTGTAAAGCAAATGTTTCGTTCTCATTCTTTGATTTAATTTAAATTTAATCTAAAACTTAAGTTCCTGTTCTTCTTTTTAATGTTCATATCACGGGTTAGTCCAAACCGCCACCGCCCCAAACGTCGTCATCGTCAGGGATAGACGTCGTCGGACTTGCCGCGAAGCCCTTCTCCACAGCCACCTCGAGGATTTCCACCTCGGGAGCAACATACATTTCTTTCTTTTCCATAAGTCTTTCTTGTTTTTAGTGTTAATACTATGATTTTTTGATTCTCTTCTTGTGATGGGTTATGCACTATGTTTTCCGCCCTGTTTCCGGGGTTTCAGGGCACATTTCAGGGTGCAAAGTAACGAAGTAATTTCCCGAATAGGGGTGGTGGGGTAAAAAGTGGGG
>DXCV01000035.1 GCA_019115825.1 Candidatus Bacteroides pullicola | reverse complement strand
TCCTGAGGGTCTATGTCATCAAGCTTACAGCTTTCTATCAGCGAGAAGATGAATGCCGAGTTTTCTGCCGCTGCCTCACTTCCTATATTCATACAGTTCTTGAGCAGCAGCTTTACAGGTTTCATTCTTTGCTCACAGAGGTTGTTCGATATTTCCGCTGAACCGTCCTTGAGTATATTTATCAGGGATTTCCACTGATTTATCGTGTAGTTCGCAGCCTTTCTCATCAGTTCGTTAGCCATAATCTTCGCATCCTGCATCATCATGACCACCTTATGATGGATACGTTCAAGAATAGGTCCCGTAAGCTTCCGTCTTTTTTCCTTTATCTGCTCACCGCTGAGTTTCATTGTGCGGAACAGGTCTTCATTCCTGAACATATCACCGATAGGATCTATTATGTCCATCGCTGTCCTGTCTGAAGGCAAGGCATCAACCCACAACCTCCTGCAGTGCGTCCATCATCCTATATGAAGCACCTTTGAGTCTTCTCCGTCATACATCCTGTAAACCGTATATCCGTCGGTGGATATAGATCCCATAAAATGCTCAAGGAAGGTCTTTGCTACATCAGAGGCCCTGCTACCGTTATTGTAATGATAATAAACCAACCTGACATGTTTTGCAAAGAAAGCCCATAAGTACTTTCTCCTGTAAGCCTTGCCTTCCTTTGTTTCTACTCCGACAAGCTCGGTAGTCTCATCAACCATAAGGTATTTAGCTCTCTGTACAAACTCCTTGAATACATCTTCCATAAACTCCCTAAGTCTGGAGATTCCGTTATGGATATAGCTGTTCAACGTGGTGTTGCTTATGTGGATACCCTCTCTTGCAAGCAGTCTTATCTGTCTGTTCTCAGGCATGCTGAAGTCATATTTCAGGCAAAGCAGGCGGGCAAGCAGTTCAGGAGAGAAGATACCTCCAAGATTTTTCAAGGGATGCTCCATCGTGCTTGTGAAAGTGCCGTCTGCAAGCTTTACCCTTGCCACCTTGTACACATGCTCCACGTTATGAGCCCTTACATGTTCTACAACCCTGTATTCCCACACATCAGTCATACCGTTACGGTTCATGAACCTTGCACCTTCAGGAAGTTGATAATAGTCTTCTATTTCATGAACAACTACCTTATCCACCTTCAGCCTGCTCTTTTCTGCACGCGGTGCGTTTTCCTTTTTTCTTGAAGGTCTGACGTTATGTGCAGGTACGTTGTCGGAAGAGGTATTGCTGCCGGTTTCGTTACCATCGGCCTTATTATCATCATCATCATCCTTCTTGTCAGAACCGTCATACTCGGACCTCTCCATTGCTGACTTGTCAATGTTACGGTTGTTCAGCAGCCTTCTTTGCTCGGAGGTACGACCGAAACGGTGTTTCCTGCTGTCCTCAAGCTGAAGCCTGAGATTGGATATCTCGTTTGCCAGCATCATGTTCACCTCGTCTTTTGCCTCAAGCTGCTTTCTCATAAGTTCCATTTCCTTCCGATAGTTCTCTACCGTCGCAGACAGCTCATTGATTGTATCAATCAGAGCTTTCGAGTTCTCTTTATTGGATTCTTCAATAGCCTTAAGCCTCGCAATCAGTCCGTTCACCTGTTTGCGAAGCCCTGCCTTTTCCTCATTCGCCAGCCCCAGCTGACAGCAAAGCAACTCGTATGCTCTTTCATCAATCATGACATAAAGGTACGAAAAATCAGGCAGTTACGCAAACTTTTTACCGTTTATTCTTATATTATTTCATTGAAAACCAACGTCTTGTTATTCATCCTTAGGGGTTACATACATCCTGTCGACTACGATGCTTTCCGTCAGGTAAGCCATGTCCGACCATTGTATCCGGTAGCACCTGGAGACTTCATCAAACACCGGTTTCTTGAATCTCCCCATAACAGGACGCTTCTCATAAAGCACATAAAAACCGCGTTCGTAATGAAGTATCTTGACGACCTTCCGGTTCCGGGACATGAACATATATACATTGGATGCATCGCTCGGGTCAAGTGACATCTCTTCCCTTATACTCTCGCATAATCGGAAAATACCTTTCCGTAAATCCACATTACCGTTGAACAGGTAATAGTTCAGGTTAGCACTCAGTCCAAGCATATCATCCTATCATTTTATTAAGCAACAGACTCAGGTCAAGAACGGTGGTGTTTCTCAGAAACAGTGTTGCGCCGGATGTCAGCTGTACCTTAACCCATTTTATTGGTGATTCACCTTCAGGCTGTTTCACTTCCATCTTCACTGTTGGACTGTTGCATGGTTTGCCGGTTATCTGGACTTTGGCAACCTTGGGTTGCTCAACCTGGACTGTCTTACCCAACTTCTCGCTCCACAGCTGGTGACGCTGCCAGTTCATGAACTTGTCGTAATTTACTCCATAATCCGCACAGAACTCCCGAAGATCCTTGGTCTCGCTGCATAACTGATAGAGGTCATATACCTCCTGGTAGTTTACTTTTTCTTTTGCCATAATCATTGTTCTTAAAGGTTACGGCGCAAAGATATGTTAGGCTACGATGTGTGTCAAGGCGGAAAATAGTATGGTTACGTTCATCGGGACCGATGTTCAAGGATGTAGTTCCGGAGGACGAGTTCAATCACATCACAGGTTCCATGCAGGCAGGCGAAGAACTGCATTACGCACTGATTCTTGCAAATGTCTATAAATTAGGATTGCAGAAATTGGAGTTCACGCTGAAGAAGCAATAGCACGTACCGTCATCTGGAAAATATAAAGTGTATATTAAGGCGCGGATTACGCGGGAGAGCACGGAAAAGAATAAAAAATGATCCGTGAATTTCCACGAAATCAGCGCCTTCATGCTACAATCGGCCAGTCACTCTTTAGCACTTTCTTATATTCCTCCCCAAAAAGTTCTATTTTTGTGTAGTTTTTCCGACAGTACCTGCGTCTAACGGACAAAAACAACTACTCAATTCGATATGGAAACATTGGACACTACATTTGCGCAAATGGTCAGGGAGCACAAAAGCACCATCTACACGGTGTGCTTCATGTTCTCGAAAGATTCCGATGAAGTCAGCGACCTGTTTCAGGAAGTGCTCATCAATCTGTGGAAAGGCTACGCGTCTTTCCAAAACCGCAGCAGCGTGCCACAAAGGCGTAAACATCCAAGAAATATCGACCGACAACCTGGTGGACATCAGCAAAGCCCTGATACGCATGAACCGTCTGGGGCTGAAATGGCTGTGTTTCGGACTGCCGTTCGCCCTGTTATGGATAGTTTGGTTCATCATTGAGAGCTACCCCAAAGAAAACGGAGAGTCTATCTGCATCGGAGGAGGTGTCGGATTTGTAGTCGGAGCCGTCATGGGCCTGCTGTATCTCAAGAATGTACGACGCAAAGCCAAGGAAGCCATCCGCGACATCGAGGAATACACCCGGGAAGATTAAAAATCCATTAGCAACATGCCCCATCCTAAACACCTACATTAGCTTCCGTAAAGTGGCACTTTAGCGCGCTAAAGAGGGACTTTACGGAGCCAATGTAGGCAGTTAGAGAAAGAAAGGGATCCACACCCGCTCAGAACACATAGTTGAATCCCAGCGAAGCCCCAGTCAGCAAATTAATGGAGAAGGATTTCGATCCAGAGTTATATCCCAGCGAACCTAACGAGGTACTAAGATACATTTTGTCGGAAAGAGAGATAAACAATCCGGGCGTATATCCGAAGCTAAAGGCAAATTCCGTACCTACCACTCCAAATCCCATACCGACAGTATTCATCATCCCAATCCGCTTGTTGAACGGCACGTAGTAACCGCCGCTCGGCCCGATGTGAAATGAACTTGTCCCGTCCGGCGCGATAGACAATCCCAATGCCCCACCGATACACCAGTTATCAGTAAGCATGTAGTTGACACCAGGACTAAGGGAGAAACTCACATCAACATCCGTTTCGTTTCTGAAGCCTTCCGACTCACCGATATTCAGTCCCAGACCGATACTTCCTCCTACGATGATGTCTCCTTTTTTCAACTGGGCATTAGCTGCCGATACCATCACTAACAGGCCAATGGCCCACATAATCATTCGTTTCATAAGTCATTATTATTAAAGGGTTAAACAAATGTCATCCGGTTCCACGCCATCAGCGCAGCAGCTGCATCTGCTGGTACTCGATGGTCGATCCGATGTTGGGATTGAAAAAATAGCTGTCCGATGAGAGGATGGTGCCTGCGTCCGAGGTGCTCCACACCTGCGTGCCGCTACCGATGGGCACGTCCACCACCGTGCCGTCGCTGCTCACGTATGGGTTCACGCCCCGTATGGCCTCGCTGTGCAGTTGCGTCACGCGGTCTTGCATGGCACTGGTGCTCTCGTACATGGACTTCTGTATGTCGCTGATTTCGGCGGCATTCTGCCGGAGCTGCTCGCTGATGCGGGCAGCCTGCTGCTGGTTGCGGATGATGCCCGCCCGCACATTCTGCTTGATTCGCTCGATGCCCGCCTGCTGTATGGCGGCGATGGCCTGCATGTACAGCGGGTTGACCCGAATCGACGCCTTCATGCGCGAGGCTTCACCGCCCGCCGTGTCCAGACTCTTTTCATCGGCAGCCGTGTAGGTGGTCAGCTCAAGCACGTTCCACATGCGGCGGTCGATGGTGCGCATCGTGCCGTAGGGCATCCGCACGTCGAGGATAAAGAAGAAGGCGGTTGCCATGTGATACAGCTCCTCGCCGTTCTCCAGCTTGATGATGCAGCCTATCGCCGCCGCATCCGCCTTGGCTCCGAGTATGTTGGCGAAGCTGCTGCCCATCACCGAGTTGGCGAGGCCTTGCCGGAAGTTGCGCAGGAGCATATCGCGGTAGGCGTCGGCGCGCTGCCTCATCGCGGCAGGCAGTTTGTCATACGTCAGTGCTTCTTTCACCTGGACGGACTGGGCATGGGGGAACTGCGTCTTCACCACGTATTGCAGATAGTCCTCGGCAGTGGTGTAGGGCCGCTTCATACTGCGCAGCAGGGGATGACGCTGCCCGGTGTCCACACCGTCGTTCTCGTCGTAGTAAGAGCGGATCGCCTCGGAGTAGAAGCCCAGCTTCCTGGCCCCGTCGCTCCCCTTGATTTGGGTGTTGACCGACCCGTTCGCCTGCTGGAAGTCCTCCAAGTCCACCCTCCCCACCAGCTGCCAGCCGGGCAGGCACTCGATGGTGAGCACCTGGGCGTTCTGCATATAGGGATCCTTCAGGCTGACCGTCCTTGTCTCGTTGTACACCGTTGCGGTGGGCTTGCGCTCGTCCGTCCCTGCCGGGTCCGTCCCCTCGGCAGCGCTTTCGCTTCCTCCTGCCCCTCCGCACCCGGCGGTGAGGCAGGCAGTCAACAATAGTATGGGATACATGTTCATGCTGTTGGTATTTATCGTAATTTGGGAAATCAATTTGCCTTGCGGTAGGCCGCCAGCGAGGCATAGTCGATGCCATCGGCCAGCACACCGGCATTCTCGAAGGTGATCTGCTGGATGATGGCGTTGCGGAACGCCCTCTTCGGCACGAAGCGCAGGCGGGCTTCATAAATCATGGTGTTGGGGTTGAACTCGTTGATGTCGGCCACGCCCTTGCTGCGGAAGGTGATACGGAGGTCGCCCATCTCGCCCAGGGGCACCGGTTCGCCCTTGCTCAGCTTGCTGATGGCATATTCGGTCAGGTGTACCAGCCCCGCCGTCAGTTCGATGGGGGCCGTGGTCGTGTTCGCGGTGGCGGCACGGGTGGCGCTGTCGGCCTCCTCGGCTTCGCCCGTGATGGGAGTGGCGTACCACAAGGGTGCCTCTTCACGGTTGTTCGGGTTCACTTTCTGAATCAGTTTGTACTTCATAGCTTGGTTCCTCCTTATTATATAAGTTAAACAAATGGCTTGCCTGGACAGCCCTGCGGGAAGACCGGGTGTCTGCCTGCGGGAAGACCGGCTGTCTGCCTGCGGGAAGACCGGCTGTCTGCCTGCGGGGAGACTGGTTGTCTGCCTGCGGGGAGACCGGCGGCTCCGACGGGGGCTCACGGGAGCCCCTGTTCCTGTCCCGGCTGTTTCAAAGATAAGGGTTAGAAGGCTAATTTGCAATAGGTTGAACACCCCCTATACACGAACACCCCCGCCGTTTACACGAACGGGGGAACGGCATACACGAACGCGTTTCTTTTCGAGTCACCCCGTCAGTCGAAGGGGCTCATGATGGTGTGTTGAGCAGATGATAATGGCCGATTTTGGGGTTATGCAACAAAACATAGAGAGGGCACCGGAGTTTGCCGATGCCCTCATCATTAAAATTAATAAGGTCAGCGGAGTTTCATTCATCGACTTTGCGGAATGTGTTCCTGTTCAATACTTCATAGACCACGCCATCAACGACCCTTCTATCGCTTATGTGTTCCAGGACCAACTCTGAGGATGTCAGCGATTTAACGTCAAAAACATCATCTCCAGCATCTGCTTCACAAGTAAGCTTTCCACCTTCATATATCCAAGTATATTCAACTGCAATTTCCCAAGAGCCATTCTGATAAACGTAAGTCATAGCTGTTCCATCGGCATTAAACCTTAATTGCCTATCATCATTAGATATTGTATTATGTTCTTTAATCTTGCCATCTGCTGTTAACCAATATTCATAACTTTCTCCTTTCCACAGGCCTACCAACAAACTATCTGTAGAACCGGGACCGTCATCTTCAGAGCAAGACGTAAAACCAAAGGCGAACGTCATCAGCAGTCCGCACAACCATAATAATTGCTTAGTCTTCATAACATTTGAGTTTTAAGTGAGTAATAACATTCAGCTTGCCGTTTCCCAAAGATAAGCGATAAGTTTTTAGTCCACAATAGGTTGAGACCCCTGTTTACACAAACATCCCCGCCGTTAACACGAACAGGGGAGATGCATACACGAACGGCTTTATTTTCGACAAGAGACCATAAGCGATTGGATTTATTGGTGGAAAAGAATATATTTGCAGGCAAAAGCCTTTGTATGAAACATCCATCCTGCATGAATACGAAACACCCCATACTGCTTTGCCTGATTGCCGTGCTGGCAACCTTGCTGCCGGTCGGTACCTCAGCCGCAGGACCAGTATCCGTCACCTCGGAATACGCCCGCCGCCACTACACCACGCAGGACGGCCTGCCGCAGATGCTCACCGAATACATCTGGCAAGACGCAAAAGGCTACATCTGGATTGGCACCTTGGGCGGATTCGTGCGCTACGACGGGTTTGAGTTCACACCTTATCTGAAAGGGAAGCAGGAAAACATTCTCTCCTTCTGCCCCGGCACGGACGGCAGCCTGTGGGCGCTCGGCTTCCGGCGCAGGCACGTGGTGGACAAGGAGGGGACGATGCGGACGCTGCCGCTGGACGGGCGCGGGCTGCTGCTGAACAACCTCAACGCCTACTCGCTGCCACCGGGGCTGGTGTTGCTGGAGGACGAGCAGGAACGCGGGCGCGAAATCTGCCGCCTGACCGCCGAGGGAGCGGAGACCGTGCTGAAGTCGCCCGCACTGGACAGCATGGACCTCCGCCGCCGTGTCTATCTGGACAGCGTCTCGCAGACCTTCTATATCCCCACCGCCAGCCACGTCTACCGGATAAAGGCCGACGGAACCGTCTTAAAGCCCATCAGAGTGACCGAACCCTACTCGCTTTTGAGAAACGGAGAGCGACTCTACCTCTTTGCGACCGACGGCATCTATGAGGTAGAAGACAACCGTGCGCACCTCATGGCCTCCTGCCATTTTCTGGCGCCCGACTACGGTGTGGGCGCTTGCGCCGACCCCAAAGGAAACATCATCATACACGATGCGCACAATCTGTACAGACTCTCGAAGGACGGCAGCGTCAGGCACATCGTGGACGGCATTAACCTTATCCGTCAGATATGCATCGACCGCGAAGGGAATCTCTGGCTGGCCACCTACCAGGGCGTTTACAACTTCTTTCAGCTGAATTTCATGAACCACCGCCTGAACGACCACAACGACATCCTGCGCGCCATTGACGAAGACTCGCAAGGAAACCTATTGGCAGGTACTCTGAATGGAAGCCTTCTGCGCGGACAGAACGTCGCCGAACTACGCTCCATTTCTTATCCTCGCAAAGCGGACAACTACTTCCTGCCCCGCACAGCCCGCATAGGCGGCACCACCTACCTGCTGGGCATGGGCGACGTGCTGGCCTGCGACAGCGACAAGCTCCACTGGCTGGGACTTCCGCAACTCAATTACCAGTTTCTGAGCAGTCACGGCGACAGTCTGCTCGTGGCCACCCGACAGGCTCTCTACGTCACCGACGCGCGCGGACACATCCTCCAAGCCCATGAAGGCCTGCGAGGCGTCTTCTGCGCCTGCCACGACGGAGACGGAAACCTCTATGCGGGTACCGCCTACGGCGTGGTGCGCCTGCGCGGCCGCGAACGTCGGGACATCGCCCTGCCGGACAGCAGCGTATCCTGCACGGCCATGACCGTCAACCCCTATGGCGAAATCCTCTTCGCCTCGGGCGAAAACCTTTACACCGTGCGCAACGACTCCGCCGTGCCGGTGCAAAGCTACGGCAGCCCGATACGCTCGGTCCGCCAGACACGCGACAACTTCCTTATCGTGGCCGTCACAGACGGGCTCTACATCACCGACAACCGCCTGCTGCAGACCATGTTCTTCAACCGATACAACGGCTTCACAGGCATCGAGCCCCTGGCCGCCCACATTGCCGAGACCGGCGACGGCACCGTCTGGATTCCCTGCGTGGACCAGGCCGTCTCTTTCCATCCGAAGGAATTGGCCTACCAATACACCACGCCCCGGCTGGAACTCCTGTCCGCGCATGCCTCGGCCGACAACGTCAACTGGCATCCCGCCTCAGCCGGTACCGACGGACTCATCCGCCTGGAACACGGGCTGCACAACCTGCGTTTCTCCTACATCGCCATCTCCCATTCCGCCACCGAGAACGTGCGCTACCGTTACCGCCTGAAAGGCTTCCAGGAACAATGGTCGCAGCCGCAGACCGGACGCGAGGTGCAGTTCAACAACCTGCCGCCCGGACGCTACCGGCTGGAGGTATCGGCCCTGCTGGGCAACATCTCGTCGGACACCATCGGGGTGGACATTCTTCTGCAACCCGCCTTCTGGCAACACGGGTGGTTCTGGCTGGTGGTCACATTGGGGCTGGGCAGCGGCATCTGGACACTGGCCTACACCTACTACAAGCGGCGCGACCGCCGGAAGATGGACGAGCTGCAACGCGAAATCAAGCTGAACAACCTGCTGGTGAAGTCCATCCGCCTGAAGTCCATCCCCCACTTCAATGCCAACGTGCTGGCGGGCATCGAATACTTCATCATGAACCATTCGGTGGAGAAAGCCAACAAGTACCTGTTCCTGTACTCGCGCTTCACCAACTCCACCTTGCTGGACGTGGACAAGCCCTCACGTTCCCTCAGCGACGAAATACAGTACATCCGCCTCTACCTCTCGCTGGAACAACTGCGCTACGGCGAAAGCCTCTCCTACCACATCCACGTGGCACCCGACGTGGACACCGGCATACAAGTGCCCAACATGATACTGCACACCTACTGCGAGAATGCCGTGAAACACGGCCTGCGCAACAAACCGGGAAACGGGCACATAGACATCGAAGTCACCATCCGCCCCGGCGGCATCAACATTGCCGTCACCGACGACGGCGTGGGACGCGAAGCCGCCGCCACCTTCTCCACGTCCTCCACCAAGCAGGGACTCAGCATCATGGAGCAGCAGATTGAACTCTACAACCAACGCAACGACGAGCACATCGTGCAGACCGTGACCGACCTCAAGACTCCGGAGGGCCAGGCCTGCGGCACGCGCTTCGAGCTGTTCGTCCCCAAGCACTATAAGTATTTCTGACCCAACTCACCGCCTATGAAGAATTTCCGCGCCATCATCGTCGAAGACGAGCGGCTGCCCCGCCTCTCACTCCTCCAGAAACTGGAAACCTACCACCCCGACATCGAGGTGGTGGACTGTTGCGAAACCTACGAAGCCGCCCTCATCGCCATCCTGCGCCACAGGCCCGACATTCTCTTCCTCGACATCCAGCTGCAGGGACATACCACCCTGGAGTTGCTGCGCGAGCTGAAGGAAGCCATCCCCCTGCCCCATATCATCTTCACCACCGCATACAACAACTCGGAATACCTGTTGCAGGCCATCCGCTTCGCCGCCGCCGACTACCTGCTGAAACCCGTGGACGTTTCGGACCTAGCAAAGGCCATCCGCCGCATCGAAGAGCGTGACGCTACAACCTTATCTTCAGACTCACAGCCCCAAGTACAAACAAGCAAGTCCCCCTTCCGTACCCTCAACGGTACGCTCTACGCAGGTAAGGACGAAGTGGTTTACGTGCGCGCCAGCGGCAACTATTCCCACATCATGCTGACCGAAGGCGAAGAAATCGTGCTGGAAAGGCTCGGTGTCATCGAAAGCAAACTGGGCAACATACACTTTATCCGAGCAGGACGTAACCTCCTGCTTAATCGTGACCTGATATATAAGATTGACCGCAAGCACAAGTGTTGCATCCTGCGTACCCCCACCGGACGTGAATACAGTGTGGAATTGTCAACCGGAGGACTGGAAGCGGTGGAAAAGCGGTGATTGTCCGTTGTCAGCCCCACGACTCTCGTTTTTTATACTTATCTTTGTTCACAAATCCGAACTGATATGGCAAAGAAAGATTACATCCAAGCCAACAAAGACTGGTTGGCTGCAAAAGCAGCGGAAGAAGGCGTCAAGCCTCTGCCCAAAGGCACGGCGGGATTGTTTGCTATTTCCAGCCCTGAGCAAGTGCTGATCATCCGCGTGGCACCCGGTGGCGAGATGTTAGGCGGCGCGGCGGTGCAGATGGCTTTCAATCTGGGCAATGCCATCGGTGCCTATGTGGGAGGACTGGCGGTGACGGGCGGCTATCGCTACCCGGCATTGGCAGGCGTGCCTTTTGCGTTGATTGGTTTTGTCCTGTTTTTCGTCTTTTATAAGAAATATCAGGCTAAATATTGAACATACCGGATTTTTTCGTATGTTTGTCCGCATGAATGTAACATTGTAAAGACGAATGATTATGGAAACATGGAAAAAGATGGGCATCTGTTTCATCATGAGTGTATGGATGCTCAGTTTGGCATCGTGTGGGGACGACATTGTCAACTACACGATGGAGAATACGGATGAGGCATTGTGCGGGAAGCTTTGGATAGACGACAGCTACGTCTCCGACGATGGTTTCCCAGGCACCTATCAGCTCCGTTTCTTTGAAGAGGGAGACGGGCAGGAAATCACCTCCTGGCAGGTGGATGGAGGTACCAATACCTTCGACCGCAACATCACATGGCGTTGGACGGACTCCAGCAAGGAATGTCTTCAACTGACCTATCCTGACGGCACATCCCGCTATCTGGAAAATGTCTGGGTGCGCGACCATTACCTTTCCGCACAAATATCCGGACGCATGGTGGTCTTTGTGGATGCCAACTATCAACATTAGTTATTTCGACACATCAAACAGATAGGTCGCCTTCACCATAAAGCCTCCGTTGGCCGAGCGGGAGAAGTAGTCTTTCTTCGTGCTGTTGTAGAAATCGGCGAGGCCGAAGTAGTAGCGGCCTTCCACCAGGAAGTTGCCGAACTTGGTGCGCAGCTCCGCGCCAATGCCGCCGGTGATGCCGTAGTCAAATTTGTTGTCGATGGGTTTGCCTTGCTGTTCGATGCAGACGATAGGATTGTCGGCAATGACTTCGTTCATGTCGCCTGTCTGCTGCTCGCTGTCGCTGATAAGGAAGCCTATTTGCGGGCCTAGGTTGAGGAAGAATTGCAATCCCCTCTCTTTGCCGAAGGCCAGGTGGGCCAAGAAGGGGATTTCCACATAGTTCATCGTGCGGGTGTAGTGCACGTCCGGCGTGTATTCGTAAAATTCGTCCCAGCCGCGTTGGGAGAAATTGACTTCTAACTGCGCGCCGCATATCATGTTGAAGTATTTCTCAGAGATGTAGCGGGCGGTCAGGCCGGCGTTGATGCCCATCAGGTTCTTTTGGTTTACCGTGGGCGTGAAGCTGACTTTGTTCATATTGATACCTCCGTTCACACCTATGGCGAAGTTGTAGCGTTGCTCGCCCACTTGTGCGTGGAGGGCATGGCCGGTGAACAGGAGGAGGCAGAGGGTGGCAAGAATCTTGGTCTTCATTGTCGGAGTGTGCAGTTTAATCAAAGTCCAGTTTTACTAATTCAAAGTTCTTCGTGAAGTGGATGAAGAACACCTTGCGGTTGATGAAGCCGCCCCAGTTGTTGACACGCTGGAATTTGAAGCCTGTCTGGATGGGGATGAGGTTCAGTTGCTGGATGTCCTTTTCAAATTCGGTGCCATAGCTGGAAAGACCTTTCAGGAAGAAATAGCCCGTGTCGAAGCCCAGCATACCGAACTTGGGGTAGCGTTCCTCCATATCCTTGCGATACCATTGCTGGTAGTTTCGGGTGAAGCGGATGGAGGCAGGCAACAGATTGTTGGTGTAGAAGGACGAGTAGAAATAGGTGTCCAGCTCGAAGAACGCCTCCAGATGGTCTTTGGTGTAGGTCTGCCACTCCGGATAGCCGAAGAGGTGGATGCTCTGCTCGGGATGCTCGCGCACGGTCAGCGTGAGTTGCGGCAGAATCTTTATCAGCGTCAGGTTGCTGCCCGAGGTGGGGATGAACACATTTTCCCGTCCTGTGGCCAATACAGCGCCGATGGATGCCGCGGTGGCGTTTTCATCCAGACTCTTGAATGTGATGCCTTTGCCGCGCAGTTCTTCCTTCAAGCCTTTGATGAAGTCGGCTTTGTCCTTTGTCCCTTGCGTGGCATTGATGAAGACAATGTTGGCCTTGGCGAATTGGCGGACAAAGTGGTCGTACACCTCGGAGTAGAGGTAAGACTGGGGCGTGTTGATTTGATAGATGTTGGGGTTGCGGAAAACCGTGTTGTCCTTCGAGGTGAAGGGGATGACCAGCCGGATGTCGTTCTTCTTGGCGAAGTCCGCCAGCGGGGTGATATGCCCCTTGTATAGCGGGCCGAAGATGATGTCCATCTGCTTCATTTCCGGCTTGTCCAGGATGCTGTTCAGCGAGGCGGATTCAGGCCCGGAGTTGTAGGTGTAGAGGTCTATCGAGGTGCCCGTGCGCTTCAGGCTGTCCACGGCCATCAGGAAACCTTCGTAATATTCTATCATGCGCGCCGATTCGCTTTTGGCCACATTGTAGAAAGGCAGGACGATGGCTGCCCGTATGGTCTTGTAGCGTTTGGCTTCCTTTTGGTTGGCTTGGAAAAGCTCTGTGTTGGTGGGGATGTGCGCCGGTTCATTCTGTTCGGCTTGTTGCTCTTGTGCGGCAGGGTAGGGGATGCAGAGCAGGGTGCCGCGTTTTACTTTCTCCTTGTCCTTGATTTCGGGGTTGGCCGCTATCAGTTCTTCTTCCGTGATGCCATATTTCCGGCTGATGCTGAACACCGTCTCGCGGCGTTTCACCTTGTGCATCTCCCGGCAACGCGACTCCACGGGGCCTTGGATGGCTGTTTGGGGTTCTTGACGGACAGGCGTCGTGGCTTCTCCTTCCGCTTGTGCGGCAGGAATACGGATGACTTGCCCGATGCGGAAGTTGTCCGCGCTTAGTCCCGGATTGGCGTCGCAGATGGCTTTGGCCGTGGTGTTGTATTTGACGGTCAGGCGGTAGAGGGTCTCGTCGGGGGCGATGGTATGGTAGGTCTCCGTCCCCGTGTTGGCCACGCCACGGGGGATGCGGAGGGTTTGTCCGGCATATATCTTGTCGTCGCTTCCGGGATTCAGGCGGATAATGTCTGCCTGGGTGACCCCATACATGCTGGCTATGGAGTAGAGGCTCTGCCCCTTCTCAATGGTGTGCAGGAAGTAGGATTGGTTTTCCTGTGCCATGACCTGTAGGCAATACATGCCGGCCAGGAGCAAGGTGCAAACCAGATGTTTCATCTTCGTTTTCATTCAGTATGCTTGGTTTTATGTTACTATCGGGCGTCCTTGGGACTTCCCAAAAATTAGTTGCAAAGATAAGCATTATGCTTCATTCCACCCAACGGATTTGAGTTAAGAAATAATATCGCGCATTTTTAGGGCGAAAACCTGTGTGTACAGGATGGGTATTCGGGGGAAAAGTGTAATTTTGCACGTATTTTCTCCAAGGATAGCGAAACCTATGCAAGAACAAGAATATATAGAAGTGTATGGTGCCCGCGTGCACAATCTGAAGAACATCGATGTCCGTATCCCCCGCGACAGCCTGACGGTGATTACCGGGTTGAGCGGAAGCGGCAAGTCGTCGTTGGCGTTCGACACGCTCTTTGCCGAAGGACAACGCCGCTACATTGAGACCTTCTCCGCGTATGCCCGAAACTTCCTGGGCAACTTGGAGCGTCCGGATGTGGACAAGATTACGGGGCTTAGCCCGGTCATCTCCATCGAGCAGAAGACTACGAACAAGAACCCGCGCTCCACCGTAGGCACCACGACCGAGATTTACGACTTCCTCCGCCTGCTCTATGCCCGGGCGGGAGAAGCCTACTCCTACCTGTCCGGCGAGAAGATGGTGAAGTACACCGAAGAGCAGATTATCGAGCTTATCCTGCGCGACTACAAGGGCAAGCGCATCTACATCCTGGCTCCCTTGGTGCGTAACCGCAAGGGACACTACAAGGAACTTTTCGAGCAAGTGCGCAAGAAGGGCTACCTCTACGTCCGCGTGGATGGCGAGGTGCGCGAAGCCCTGCCCGGCATGAAGCTGGACAGATACAAGAACCACGACGTGGAAGTGGTCATTGACAAGCTCATACCTTCGGACAAGGACGACGTGCGGCTGAAGAACAGCGTGGCTACCGCCATGAAGCAGGGCGACGGCCTCCTGATGATTCATGACATGCAGACGGGCGACCTTCGCCATTATAGCAAACGCCTGATGTGTCCTGTCACCGGGCTTTCCTATCGCGAACCCGCCCCACACAATTTCTCCTTCAATTCTCCCCAAGGCGCCTGCCCCCGATGCAAAGGATTGGGCGTGGTGAACCTGATAGACATCGACAAGGTCATCCCCGACCGTTCGCTCTCCATTGCTGAGGGCGCGGTCATCCCCTTGGGTAAGTACAAGAACAGCATGGTCTTCTGGCAGATAGCCGCCCTGTTGGAGAAATATGAGGCAACCCTCAAGACGCCGGTGAGCGAGTTGTCGGACGAGGCCATTGATGAAATCCTGTATGGCTCGGACGAACGGTTGCGCATCAAGAGCACCCTGGTGGGGACTTCCTCCGATTATTATGTCGTGTTCGAAGGGGTGGTGAAGTACATCCAGATGCTGCAGGACAGCGATGCCTCCGCCACCGCCCGCAAGTGGGCCGAGCAGTTCGCCAAGACCGATGTCTGCCCGGAGTGCCATGGCGCCCGTCTCAACCGCGAGGCCCTCTCCTTCCGCATCCACGACAAGAATATCTACGAGCTGGCCACGATGGACATCAGCGAACTGTATGACTGGCTGATGCACGTGGACGAACACCTCTCCAATAAGCAACGCCAGATAGCCGCCGAGATATTGAAGGAAATCCGCACCCGCCTCAAGTTCCTCTTGGACGTGGGTTTGGATTACCTCTCCCTCAACCGCTCGTCCATGAGCCTGTCCGGAGGCGAGAGCCAGCGCATCCGCCTCGCTACGCAGATAGGCTCGCAGCTGGTCAATGTGCTCTACATCCTCGACGAACCCAGCATTGGCCTCCACCAGCGCGACAACCAACGTCTTATCCATTCGTTGAAGGAGTTGCGCGACATCGGCAATTCGGTCATCGTTGTGGAGCACGATAAGGACATGATGCTGGCCGCTGATTACGTCATCGACATGGGGCCCAAGGCGGGCCGCCTGGGGGGCGAAGTGGTCTTTTCGGGTACCCCGTCCGACATGCTTCGCACGCATACCCTGACTTCGCAATACTTGAACGGCGAGCTTTGCATCGCGGTGCCGCCCGTTCGCAGGCGCGGAAACGGCCACAATCTTTCGTTGAAAGGAGCGCGGGGCAATAACCTGAAAAACGTGGATGTGGATTTTCCGTTGGGCACCTTGATTTGCGTCACCGGCGTGTCCGGCAGTGGCAAGTCCACCCTCATCAACGAAACCCTGCAACCCATCCTCTCGCAACGCTTCTACCGCTCCCTGCAAGACCCCTTGCCCTACGATAGCATCGAGGGATTGGAATATATAGATAAGGTGGTCAATGTCGACCAGTCCCCGTTGGGGCGCACGCCGCGGTCTAATCCCGCCACTTATACGGGCGTCTTCTCGGACATCCGCAACCTCTTCGTCGGCCTCCCCGAATCCAAGATACGCGGATACAAGGCGGGACGCTTCTCGTTCAACGTCAGTGGCGGACGCTGCGAGGCTTGCCAGGGCAACGGCTACAAGACCATTGAGATGAATTTCCTGCCAGATGTGTACGTCCCCTGCGAGGTGTGCCACGGCAAACGGTACAACCGCGAGACGCTGGAGGTGCGCTACAAGGGCAAATCCATCGCCGATGTGCTCGACTTGACCATCAATCTGGCCGTGGAGTTCTTCGAGAATGTGCCTGCCATATTAAATAAGATAAAGGTGTTGCAAGATGTCGGCTTGGGTTACATCAAGCTGGGACAATCCAGCACCACCCTGTCCGGCGGCGAGAGCCAGCGCGTCAAGCTGGCCACCGAACTGGCCAAGCGCGACACAGGCAAGACCGTCTACATCCTCGACGAACCCACCACGGGCCTCCACTTCGAGGACATCCGCGTGCTGATGAACGTGCTGAATCGCCTGGTGGACAAGGGCAACACGGTCATCGTCATCGAGCACAACCTGGACGTCATCAAGATGGCGGACTACATCATCGACATGGGCCCGGAGGGCGGACGGGGTGGAGGAATGCTCCTCTCCTGCGGCACGCCCGAAGAGGTGGCGATGAGCGAGAAAGGATATACGCCCCGCTTCTTGCGGGAGGAGTTGGGGCTGTGAAATGGGTATTTAAATCCGCCTCTAAAGGCTATACTCCTCCATTACCTCCCCAATTCCTCTCCAATTCCCCTCCACTTTTTCCCCAATTCTATAGATTGGGCAAATAAGGGTGGAAACACGAGTGGAAAACGGGAAAATGTTGGCGATAAATTATCATTTTATGACTAAAACAAAAATAAACAAGACCAACGCCGCCCGCCTGCTGGACAAGGCCAAGGTGGCTTACGAACTCATCCCCTACGAGGTGGACGAGAATGACCTCAGCGCGCCCCATGTGGCTGCCTCGCTGGGCGAAGACATCAATTGCGTGTTCAAGACGCTCGTGCTGCACGGCGACAAGACGGGGCACTTCGTCTGCGTTATCCCCGGTGAGCATGAAGTAGACCTGAAGCTGGCCGCCAAGGTGAGCGGCAACAAGAAGTGCGACCTCATCCCCGTCAAGGAGCTGCTTCCCCTCACCGGCTATATTCGTGGAGGCTGTTCGCCCATCGGCATGAAGAAGCTGTTTCCTACGTATATCCACCGCACGTGCCTCGACTTCCCCTACATCTACGTCAGTGCCGGGATGCGCGGTTTGCAACTGAAAATTGCCCCGCAAGACCTAATTCGGGAGGCAAAGGCAGAAGTTTGCGAGTTATTTGTTGGATAGTCGGACAAAATGTCTAAATTTGCATCGCAATTAAGAACAAACTCAATTATTAATTTTAATACCTAATTTATTCGTTATGTTTGAAGGACAACCTAAGGGTCTTTTTGCATTGGCGCTGGCCAACACAGGCGAGCGTTTCGGTTATTACACGATGTTGGCCATCTTCGTGCTGTTTTTGCGAGCCAACTTCGATTTGTCTGCTTCCACAGCGGGCAACATTTACGCCGCATTCCTGGCGTTGGTTTATTTTCTCCCGTTCATCGGCGGTATCCTGGCGGACAAGTTCGGCTACGGCAAGATGGTGACTATCGGCATCGTCGGCATGTTCGTGGGCTATGTGCTGCTGGCACTTCCGTTGGGTAGCGGCGCGGCTGCATGGGTGTCCATGGTGGCCGGTCTGTTGGTGATCAGCACGGGTACGGGACTGTTCAAGGGCAATTTGCAAGTGATGGTCGGCAACTTGTACGACGATCCGGCCTACGCCTCGAAGCGTGATTCGGCGTTCAGCATTTTCTATATGGCCATCAATATCGGTGCCTTGTTCGCTCCTACGGCTGCAGTGAAAATCATGGAGTATGCGCAACAGACGTGGGGCGTGAGTGTGAACGACTCCTATCACTTTGCCTTTGGCGTGGCTTGTGTGTCGCTCATTGTGTCCATGGCCATCTACTACGGCTTCCGTGGAACTTTCCGTCATGTGGAAGGCTCTACCAAGCAGGCTGCCGTGGAGAAGAAGAACGAGCAACACGAGGAATTGTCACCGCGCGAGACGAAGGATCGCATCGTGGCCCTCTGCCTCGTCTTTGCCGTGGTTATCTTCTTCTGGATGGCTTTCCATCAGAACGGCTTGACGCTGACCTATTTTGCCGACGAGTTCACGGCCAAGAGTTCGGCTGGTTTGGAAAGCATGATGTTCGATGTGCTGAACCTGTTTGCGGTTATCATTCTGGTATATGCCCTGTTCTCACTGTTCCAATCAAAGACGGGCAAAGGTAAACTCGTTTCCTTCCTGGTAGGGGTTGTTGCCATGGCATTCCTTATTTACCGCTATGCCTCGTTGGAGGGCAGCGTGCCTGTGGATGCTCCCATTTTTCAGCAGTTCAACCCGTTCTTCGTGGTGGCTCTGACCCCGGTGTCCATGGCCATCTTCGGCTCGTTGGCACGTAAGGGCAAGGAACCTTCCGCTCCGCGCAAGATTGGTCTCGGCATGTTGGTGGCTGCTTTGGGCTATGTGGTGATGATTGTGGCTTCCATCGGTCTGCTGTCGCCCAATGCGCAAGAGGCAGCCGGCGATGCGGCTTCGTTTGTATCGCCCAACTGGCTGGTGTCCACCTATCTGGTGCTGACGTTTGCCGAGTTGCTCCTTTCGCCGATGGGCATTTCCTTCGTTTCCAAGGTGGCTCCTCCCAAGTACAAGGGCATGATGATGGGTGGCTGGTTTGTGGCTACGGCCATTGGCAACTACCTGACTTCCGTTGCTTCGTGGCTGTGGGGCGACATGCCGTTGTGGGTCGTTTGGGGTACGTTGATGGTGCTCTGCCTCTTGGCTGCCCTGTTCATCTTCTCCGTGATGAAGCGTCTGGAGAAGGTGGCCTGACCCGGGCAGTGACATCTGCTTGACTATAAAAAGAAAATTCCTCCTGTCCTCGTTTCCAAGGGCAGGAGGAATTTTTTTGTTGTATCTACATTTTCCTTTTGTCAGAAGCAAGTCTGCCTGTACATTCAGGACAGACATTCAATGCTTTCCCCGTGCTTGTCGTTCCTTCTTAATTCAAGTAGGTGGAAAGCTCTTTGGCAGAGATGTTCTTGGCGACAATCACGCCATTCTCATCCAGTAAATAGTTCGCGAATCCTCCGTCCAGCCGGTATTTGTTGAACAGTTCGGAAGACCGGCCCTCTGTCTCCACGTAGCAGGAGGGCGTGACTATTTGGTCCTTACGAATGGTTTCCTTGAAGATGGACTGATATTCATCGAACGATACGGAAACCATTTCCACATGGTCCGGGCAGGCTGTGCGGCACGCTTGGCTGAGCGTGGCGTTGTGCATCCGCGAAGATGCGTCGTAGCTTGCCCAAAAGCTGAGCAACACGTATTTGCCTTTCAGGTCGGAAAGGGTGAAATCGTGTTGGTCGGACGACAGGGCCTTGATGTTGAAATCCGGTGCCATGTCGCCTACGTCCAAACCTCTATCGGGTTTGTCAATCACAAAAGATGTCAAGGAACTAATCAGCAATACAACAAAAATCCATTTTACATGTCTCATGCAATACGGTTTTGGTTAATACTATCCGGAATCCGTCGGATGGCGGAGGTTTCCTTCCCGGACGTTCATGTTCTCAGGCTTTGGATGTTGATATTCAGAGCCTTGGTTTGGAAACCGGCGGCAAAGGTACGTATTTCTCAAACTATATTCCAAATAAACAAGTCAAAAAGTGCGTTTTTTACCCCAATTTTTTATGTTGTTTAGCATAAAAACGGCTTGAATTGCTCCCGGATTCCTCCCGATTCGGGTTTTTTCCTTACTTTTGCCGGCAATTAATCATCGACTTTTATCAAATCTATTTCGTATATGGACATACAAGAATCTTCCACAACGGAACTTATCCTGATCCGCATCACGGGCGAAGACCGCCCGGGCCTGACCGCCGCGGTGATGGAAATTTTGGCCAAGTATGACGCCACCATCCTGGACATCGGACAGGCGGACATCCACAGCACGCTCTCCCTGGGCATCTTGTGCAAGACGGAGGAGCAGCATTCGGGCTTCATCATGAAGGAACTGCTGTTCAAGGCTTCCGCACTGGGTGTGTCGGTGCGTTTCTATCCCATCAGTGCCGAGGAGTACGAGGACTGGGTGGGCATGCAGGGCAAGAACCGCTACATCCTGACGCTGTTGGGCCGCAAGCTCTCTGCCAACCAGATTGCCGCCGCCACCCGCATCCTGGCGGACCAAGGCATGAACATCGACGCCATTAAGCGCCTGACGGGCCGCATCCCCCTGAACGAGACCGAGGCGAAGACGAAAGCCTGCATCGAATTCTCTGTGCGCGGCACGCCGAAGGACCGCGAGCAGATGCAGGCGCAGCTGATGAAGATGGCCTCGGAGCTGGAAATGGATTTCTCTTTCCAACTGGATAACATGTACCGACGGATGCGCCGCCTGATTTGCTTCGACATGGACTCCACGCTGATTGAGACGGAGGTCATCGACGAACTGGCCATGCGTGCCGGGGTGGGCGACGAGGTGAAGGCCATCACCGAGCGGGCCATGCGGGGCGAGATTGACTTCGTGGAGAGCTTCCGCGAGCGGGTGGCCTTGCTGAAGGGGTTGGATGTGAGCGTCATGCAGGACATTGCCGAGCACCTGCCCATCACCGAGGGAGTGGACCGCCTGATGTATGTCCTGAAGAAGTATGGCTACAAGATTGCCATCCTGTCCGGCGGATTCACCTATTTCGGCGAGTATTTGCAGAAGAAGTACGGCATTGATTACGTCTATGCCAACGAGCTGGAGGTGGTGGACGGCAAGCTGACCGGCCGCTACGTGGGCGACGTGGTGGACGGCAAGCGCAAGGCGGAACTGCTGCGGCTCATCGCCCAGGTGGAGAAGGTGGACATCGCGCAGACCATTGCCGTGGGCGACGGGGCGAACGACCTGCCCATGCTGGGCGTGGCCGGACTGGGCATCGCTTTCCATGCCAAGCCCAAGGTGGTGGCCAATGCCCGCCAGTCCATCAACACGATTGGCTTGGATGGTGTGTTGTATTTCCTGGGCTTCAAGGATTCGTATATCGACGCGCCGCGTTGAGGACGTGCAAGCATAGTTTAGCCCTGCCTGATGTAGCGATTGGGCAGGGCTTTCTTGTGCCTTGGAGTGGGCAAAGGTAATACCTTGGATACAAAGAGGTGCCACCTTTAATACAAAGAGGTGCCACCTTTAATATAAAAAGGTGCCACCTTTTTAGGCCATCAATGCCATTGATGGTTCCTCTTCCCCGTACTACCGGTGGCACAATCCCCGGAAGTCACAGTAGGCA
This sequence comes from Candidatus Bacteroides pullicola, assembly GCA_019115825.1. GTDB lineage: Bacteria > Bacteroidota > Bacteroidia > Bacteroidales > Bacteroidaceae > Bacteroides > Bacteroides pullicola. The sequence continues at coordinate 5,085 of DXCV01000035.1, read as the reverse complement.
CACCGCTTCTCGTCCTCCGTCTGACCGAAGGGGATGGCGGGATTGAATATCTCTTGCAGGAGGCTGTGGAGCCTTTCGCGGAACTCCTGTTCGTAGAATGCGAAGTTGTTGACGGGCGTCTTCGGCTGTCGGGGTGCACCCATCTCAATGACGGGCGTGTAGGTGTCCGACGCCGCCTTGTGGATGTAGAGCAGGGCAGGAGCTACCTTCAGGCTTTCCTTCCGGCAGACGATGGCGGCGTAGAGGAACGTCTGGAAGATGTATCCCGGTCGGTTGGATCCGGGAGTGAAGAGTTGTTCGATGTCTTCCGGTGTCTTGGGCGAGCCTCCGGTCTTGTAGTCCACGATGCGGAGCGTGTCGCCTTTCTGATCCATGCGGTCGATGGTGCCGCCCAGGTTCAGCCTGATTTTTCCGGCCGGGGTGTCCAGTTCCAGGGTTTCGCGCACCTTCTCTTCCATGCCTTTCATCCGGAATGGGGCGTAGGCCAGGTCCAGGCGGAGCAGTTGCTTGATGTAGGAGGCAATGACCTTGGCGTGGATGAGTTGCGTGCCGTTGTACTCCGGCTTCTCCTTCTCGCCCACGTGGAAGAATTTTTCCTTGAATGCGGCGTCCACGTAGGCTTGTATTTTTACCTCGTCTTTCAGCAGGGCCTCCAGGTCTTCCTTGCGGATTTCCGGGCCGGCGGCGGTCAGGTCGGTGTATATCCGTTCGGCAGCGCGGTGGAAGAGGGTGCCGAAGAGAGCCGAGTCAATCTCCGCGCTGACTTCGTCCGGCATTCTTAGCCCGGCCACGTAGCGGTAGTAGAACATCAGCGGGCAATCCAGGTACGTGTTGAGGGCGGACGGGGAGAGGATGCTTTTCGCCCCGTGGTTCAGGTCATACGTTTGGATGAGTTTCTTGAGCAAATCCGGCGTCTTTTCCACACAGATGGGTTGCACCTTGCGCGGCGATTGCCCGGCCTCCAGGTAATACTTCTGAATAGTGTTGGGATATTCCACCAAGAATTGCAAGGCGAAGCGCGACATTTCCCCCCGGTTCAGTCCTTCGGTGGACGTGTTGTAGAGCAGGGTGACGGTCTCGGCGCGTTGCAGGAGGCGGTAGAAGTAGTAGGCGTAGACGGCATTCTGGTGCTCCAAGGTGGTCATGCCGAACGCCCGGCGCAGGTTGTAGGGGATGAACGAGGATTCACTCTCGGCCTTGGGCAGTTTCCCCTCGTTGACGGAGAGCAGGAGCAGGTGGCGGAAGTCCAGGTTGCGGGTCTCCAATACGCCCATGACCTGCATACCGATGGCAGGTTCCCCATGGAAGGGTATGGTGGCCGTGGTGAGCAGGCGGGACAGGAGGCGCTTCAAGGTATCTACGCGGAGAGCCGGCATGTCTTCTGTCCGGACGAGGTTGAGCAGGCGGTTGACCAGCGTGTAGGCACGGAAGAGGGATTCGCGGTAGAGCTGGTTGAAGATGCCCTCGTCGGCATTGGCCTCCGTGTCGTCCTCGTTGGCCTTGCGATAGAGGGTGGCCACGGCGGACAGTTGTTCGGCGATATACCTGCATAGGGCGGCCGTCCCTGTGCGGGGGGTGAAGATGCCTTGCAGGAAGTCGTCGGCCGACAGCTCAGAGGGCAGGGGGTAAAAGCGGTTGTCCGTGGTGAACTGCCTTTCCAGAGCCGTGGCTGCGGGCGACATTCTACGGATATAGGGATGGCGTAGGACGGCCAGCACGTTCTCGGCAAGGAAACGGCCGGTCTGGGGGGAATATCCGGTGGTTTGCAGTTCCGTCAAGGCATTGACCAGGCTATACACCGGTGTCTGTGCCAAGGGGAAACCCATGGTCACGTTGATGTTCTTCACTTCCGCCGGGATGGAGTGGAGCACCGGAAGGAGCAAGGCTTCGTTGCACAACACCACCGCGCTCTCTTTCCCGATGGCCAGGCCTTCCGTCCGGATTTGGCTGATCCACTGGGGGAGGAAGCGGGCTTGCGCATTCTCCGTGGGCGAGGAAATCAGGCTGATTTGTTTGGCGTGATGGTTCAGCGTGTGGAAGCAGGATTCGGGCAGTTCGTTGGGAAACTTCTGCAGGTTGCGGCGGATGAACTCGCCGGCTTCGTGTATGTTAGGTCCCTCTGTTTTGCCGGACGGGAAGACGTAAGAATTGTCGTAGTCCCAATAAAACAGCGCCCGTCCGGCCTCTTTCAGCGCATTGAACAAGCGGATTTCGACCTCGTTCAACACGTTGAATCCGACAAAGACATAGTGGTCATAGGGCAGGGCAGACAGCTCCAGGCTTTCCACGGCTGCACGTTGCATCATGCCATCGTAGGCCATGCCCTGTGCCTGCAACGAGGCGCGATAGGCACGGTAGATGTCGCCCAGCTTGTCCCAGATGGAGAGGAAACGCTTCTTCAGCTCGGTGCGCTTTTCGATGGAGAAGTTGAGGAAGAACTGGCGGAGGGCTTCCCCTTGCTCGGGCGACAGGAAAGACGGCTCGTCCGACAAGGCTTTCAAGTCTTGCAGGTTCTTGAAGAGGCGGTCTGCATCCACCACATTCTTGTCCACGTCGTCGAAGTCGCTGATGAGCAGTTCGCCCCAGAAATAGAAATCGTCCAAAGATTCCTGGGAGCCGGTCACTTGTACGAAGGTCTTGTACAGCTCGAAGACCAGGCGTATGGAGTCGCCCGTCTGCAACGGAGACAACTGGCGGAACAATTCGCTGATGCTCAGGTAGGCGGGCGACCATAGCGGCTTGTCGCTCTCAGCTGTCAGGTATTCGTTGAAGAACAGGCTTGCCCGTTTGTTGGGGAAGACGATGGCTGTGCGCGACAGGTCTGTCCCGATGCGGGCATATAGATGGCGGGCGACTAATTGCAGGAAGGTTTCCATATCGTGTAGTTATATCTTTTCTATTACTTTTTCGTCTACATACCACAAGTATCCTCGGGTGGATGCCGGGTCGGCTCCCATGCGGACAAGCAGGTCCATGTAGTCTTTCACTTGGCGGTTGTACTTCTTGTTGGGCTTGCCGAACTTGAAGTCGACCACAAGAGTTTCTCCGTCGTGCATCATGACGCGGTCAGGGCGGCGGGTCTTCAGTTGCCCGTTTTCCTGCCAGATAATCTCGCATTCGTTGAACAGCCGCCATTTCCCGGAGTACCAATCTTGTACCTGGGGCAGGCTGAAGGCTTGGTGGACAAGTTGGCGGATTTCATCCTCCGTTTCTTTCTCGGCAATGACTCCCTCGGCTATGAGGCGATCCACGGCGGGGTCGATGTCTTCCAACACCTTGATGCTGGCAAAGAGCGTGTGGAGCAGGCGTCCGCGGTCAATCATCCGGTGGGCTGATTCCTCCTCGCGGAAGCCGGCGATAAAGTCTGCGGAACGGTTGGATTGTCGAAAGGTAACGGCTGGATGTGTGGAGACCATCTGAACAGCCAGCTTGTCCGGCTTTTGCAAGAGCCGGTTCGCCGTCTGCGTGGCTTGGGCAGTGGCGCGGACAGAGGGATGTGGAGTGCCATATTCAAAGGTATGGTCTTCCTCGCTCCAATGTCCGGTGCCTTGTTGGGCGATTTCCGGAAATACGGCAGCCAATAATTCGGATACCGTGGATTTCTGTCCGTCCCGTCCCCAGCAGATGAGATTCTTCCCGGCACGTGTGAAGGCCACGTAGAGCAGGTTGAGGTTGTCCACCCAGAGTTGCAGCCTTTCTTGCAAGTAGGCTGCCCTGTAGGTGGAGCTTGCCATGGAGGAGGAGTAGGTGACAGGCACCAAATCAAGCTCGTTGTAGGGTTGCTCCGAAGGTGTGCACCAAATGAGCTGGTTGTTGGTTTCATTCTCCAGCTTCCAGTCGCAATAGGGTATCAATACCGTGTGAAACTCCAGTCCTTTGGATTTATGGATGGAGAAGATACGTATGCCTTCCACTTCCCCGCCGGGGATGGTCTTGCCGCACAAGGTCTCGTCCCAATAGCGGACGAAGTCGGCGAGGTCGGAAGAGTGGTCTTGCAGGAAACTTGCCACGGCGTCGAAGAAGGCGAACAGGTAAGCGTCTTGTCCTTGTATCCGGTTCAGCGCCAAGAGTGAATAGAGTTCCTCCAGCAATTCATACAGCGGCATCAAGCTCAGTTCATCTTGCCTGGCCGTAAGCTCGGAAGGCAATGGTGCATCCACCCATAGCCCCAAATCGGAGAGCAGCAAGGCTCTGGCAATGGAGTCTTGGGGGGCAGCCAGGTATCGGACGGCATCCACCAACGAGCTGACCACGGTGGAGGCATCCAGCCGGAAAGCTTCGTCCGAGACAATGGGCACGCCTAATTCCTTGTCAAAATAGTCGGCAATCGGGGGGATGTTCTTGTTCTTGCGCACCAGGATGGCTATGTCGTTGAGTTGTATGCCTTCCGCGAGCAGACGGCGCACTTCGTTGCCCAAAGCTTCCAAAGTCTGTTGCTTATAGTCTTCGGCCTCCTCGGCTTGCAGCAGATGTATGCGGACATACCCTTTTTCCTCGGCTTTGGGCGATTGTTGCACGACGTCGGCGTATGCCTCCAGCAAGGGTTGGCACGATTCTTTCAGCTCTTTGAGATGCAGGGTGTTGAAGTATTCTGTTGCCGCCGTGAAGAACCGGTTGTTGAAGTTGATGATGAATGCTTCGCTACGTCGGTTGACGGCCAGCGTTTTCACCTTTATATATTGATTCAGCGGGCCGTTGCCAGGTTTCAGGCCGTTCAGGATTGTCCAGTCGCCGTTTCGCCAACGGTAGATGGATTGCTTCACGTCGCCTACGATGAGGCTGTCGTGGCCTTGCGACAATCCTTCGGCCAGCAGGAGGCGGAAATTGTCCCATTGCATACGGCTGGTGTCCTGAAACTCGTCTATCATTACGTGGCAAATGCTGCTACCCAGTTTTTCGTAGATGAACGAGCAGTCTCCCTCGGCCATCAAGCTGTGCAGCAATGCGTTGGTGTCTGTCAGCAGGAAACGGTTGGCTTCATGGTTGAGGCGGCGAACCTCCTCATCTATATGATTCAATAGCTGGAGTTTGTCCAAATGGCGCAACGAAAGTGTGCAGCTGCTGACCGTATAAGCAGCCAGCGGG
>DXCV01000034.1 GCA_019115825.1 Candidatus Bacteroides pullicola | reverse complement strand
GATAATTTATCGGTGATGGCACGCAGATGACACTGATTAAGCAGATTTGCGCAGATTCTTTATTATCTGCCTATTAAAATCTGCGGTCATCTGTACTATCTGCGTCATCTGCGTGCCATAAATTCCTATTTAGTGCAGCCTCCCCCCTATCGACTCCACGATATTCATCCTTGCGGCACGCCAGGCAGGGATGCCCGCACTGAGCAGGTTGAGCACGAAGCAGAACAGTAAGGCCCAGAGGAAGGTGGAGAGGTGTATCAGGATGGACGCATCCACCGTGGGCGGGTTGAGCGTTCGGCTGAACTCTTGGGCGAAGATGATGTCGTTGCACGTGTAGGCAAAGCCCACGCTGAGCAGGAAGCCCAGCACGCCCGCCAGCAGGGTGACGATGAAGTTCTCCGCCAATATCTGCCCCGCTATCTCGCCCCGGGTGCAGCCGAAGGCACGGCGCACGCCAATCTCGCTGACCCGTTGCCGCAGACGGCTCTGGGTCATGCTACTCAGGTTGATGGCAGGGACAATAAGGAGGATAAGGTAAATCATCAGGCGGCTACGCCGTTCGCCCCGGAGGTCGGGCTCATGGTTGGCAGCGGTGGCGAGGGCGTTCTTCTCCTGGTCGTAGGGACGGTTGCGGCTGAAGAACCGATAGCCTCCGCTCTCGCCAATCACTTGGTTGAAGGCCGCCAAGCGGCGGTCGCACTCCTCGCGGATGGCGGGGAAGTCGGCGCGGCTCTTGGCCAGGATGGTGCAGGACATCATGCCCATCAGGTCGGCGGTCCACGTGTTGTTCACCTGGTCGGTCGAGGTGTAGGGTATCCACACTTGGGCGTAGGCCGTGGTGGCCAGGGTGGACACATCTTGCACCACGCCGCTGATGCGGTAGGGGGCGTGGGCCAGGAGGAACTCGCGGCCGGCCACGTCGGTGGTGCCGAACAGCAGGCGGGCCACGCTCTCGGTGATGACCGCCACGGGCTGCCCGGCGTCGAAGGTGGCGCGGTCATAGGGCTTGCCCGCGGTGAAGGCGAACTCGAACACGCGCCAGAAGTCATCGTCCGTCTCCTTCACGTCCACTGCCGTGGCGGCTTGGTTGGGCAGGCTGACGGGCGTGGCGGTGGTGCCGATGGTATAGAGGGTGACGGCCTCGGGCGTGGTCAGTGACTTATACATCTCCTTCGCACTGCGGACGCTGAAGGGGCCGTTGCTGGTGTCATCCTCGCCCCAGTTCACATTGGTGATGCTGCCGCAGCGGACGTGCAGGAAGCGGTCGCGGTTGCTCTCCGGTTGGAAGGGCTCCACCTGCACCTGCTGCATCATCACCACCAGCATGATGAGGAAGATGGAGAGGGCCGTGCCCGCCACGTTCACCAGGCTGATGAGCGGCTGTTGGCGCAGCTGGCCCCAGGCTTGTTGGAAGTATTGCTTAATCATGATCAATCTCATTATTCTCCGATATGCAGTCCTTTGGAATTCAATTCACCAATGCCGCCGCGGCTCAGGTTGGCCGAGCGGGCGTTGCCTCGCAGGGTGACACTGCCCACGCCGTGCATGGAGGCATCCACATGGTCGCAGTTCACGGTGAGTTCCGCTTCGCCCACGCCATCCAGATCGATGTTGAGGTTGCGGCAAGCAAGGTCGTCAATAACCACTTCGCCCACGCCATCAATATCAATATTCAAGTCGCCGTCCAGCTTCAAGTCTCCCTCGCAACGGAAGGAACCCACGCCGCGGAACTCGATGCCGTCCAAGCTCGGGGCAGACAGGTAAATCGTAACCCCGTTATTGCCCCGTCCGGACCTGCCCTTGAAGCCAATGTGCAGCGTGCCGTCGCCGGAAACGGAGGTCGTGGTGCGGTTCACGCTCTTCTCTTTGCCTTCGATGCGCAGGGAGTAGCGGTCTGCCTGGGTGAAGATAATCTCGCCTATGGCAGAAATGTCTATGGCGTGGAAGGCTTCGACCTTTCGCGTCTGACTGACACGGGCATCGCCGTCCTTGGCACATGCGGTAGATACACAAAAGAAAGCCAGCGTCGCGGCCAAAAGGATATAGAGAGCGGTAGTTTTCATAATTGTATGTTGTTGATTAAATGATAATTTATCTATTTAATGAAGAATGATGAATTAAGAATGAAGAATTCTGTAGGAACCCCTTCAGACGCCACGCGCCAATTCTTCATTCTTAATTTTTAATTCTTCATTAAAGCGCGCTTGCGCGCGCTAAATTCCTATTTACCCCACCAGATGTCCGTCGAAGAAGTGCACCGTGCGCTTCGTCAGCTTGGCTTGGGCCTCGTTGTGCGTCACCATGACGATGGTGCGACCGTCCTCCCGGTTCAGGAGTTGGAGTATTTCCATCACCTCGGCACCCATCTTGGAGTCCAGGTTACCGGTCGGCTCGTCGGCGAGGATGATTTCCGGGTTGCCGATGATGGCACGGGCGATGGCCACACGCTGGCACTGACCGCCGGAGAGCTGGGTAGGCATGTGGCGCATGCGGTGCGTCATGCCCACCTTGGCCAGCACTTCCTCGGCGAGGCGGTGGCGTTCCTTAGCGGAGACCTTGCGATAGAGCAGTGGTAGTTCCACGTTGTCTATCACGTTGAGCGAGTTGATGAGGTGGAAGGACTGGAAGACGAAGCCCAGCTTCTGGTTGCGGAAGGCGGCCAGTTCCTTGTCCTTCATGTTCGAGGTGTCCGTTCCGGCAATCTCTATCTTGCCACGGGTGGGCACGTCCAGCAGGCCCATGATGTTCAGCAAGGTGGACTTGCCGCAGCCGGAGGGTCCCATCACGCTGAGGAATTCCCCTTTCTCCACTTCCATGTTCACGTCCTCGAGGGCGAGGGTTTCTACTTCGTCTGTACGGTAAATCTTGGTAATGTCCGTTAACTTAATCATTGACATAATCGTATCGTTTTATGAGTTAATAATAATCTGTTTATCTGTTCAACGTCTAATCAAATGCCGTGCCAAAACGGCAAGTACTTGATTGCTTGTATCTTATCTATCCGGGCGGGTGTTCGATATCGGACACCCTGTCCGCTTTTGGTGTCCGCCTACTCGTCGCGCAGGGCCTCGGTGGGCGGGATGCGGCTGATTTTGTGGGCGGGGATGTAGACACCTATCGACACCACCACCAGCAGGATGGCATAGACGATGAGCGACACGATGAAGAAGTGCGCCCAGAAGAAGTCCGTCCAATACTCCGGCCGCAGGATGTCGTTCCACATCACGCCCTTGGAGAAGCCCTCGTGGATGGCATACTGCAGGTAGATGAAGCAGCCTGCCAGCGTGCCCACGGTGGTCAGCACCGCGCCCTCGCCCAGCAGGAGGCGGACTATGCGCCCCGGCGTCGCCCCGAAGGAAAGCATCACCCCGACCTCCTCCCGACGCGTGCGGGTCTGCAGCCAGAAGGTGCCCACTACGCCTAAGCAGAGGTTGACAAGGAAGAAGACGGCCACCAGCAGGTTGCGCCGATAGATGGGCGTGGAGGTGTTGAACTCCACTTCGTCAATGCCCTGGCGATAGGTCTTGAGGTCGCGGGCATAGAGGTTGCCGGCCCGCAGGTTCTGGAGCATCCAGGGCTTGAAGTCGTGCAGGAAGCGGTCCATGCTGACGCCCTCCTTCAGGCGAATCAGGATGCGGGCATCTTGAGGAAGGTAATCCGCTGCCATGTTCTCCGCCTTGCCGGGCCGGAAAACGAGCGGGATGGGGCGCTGGTCGCTATAGAACTTGACGGAACCCACCGCACCTATTATATTAATATAGGTAGTGTCCGTCTCGTCGTACGACCAGAAGCGTTTGCGGCGCGGGTCGTCGGTGCGGAACATATAGTCCAGGGTGTTCTCGTCTATCACCAGGTCGTTCTCGCCGTAGGCATGGTCGGACAGCTCGGCGGGAGTCAGGCCCTTGCCCGGACGGAAGCCGTAGGTCTCGAAGAAATGGGTATGGGGCAGGAACTCGACCAGGTAGACGCTGGTGGCGTTCTCCGTCGTGTCGCCCTCCACCCGATAGTTGGTAGAGCTGCTGCCTTGCGAGCCGGGGTAACTGAATCCCATCAGGGCCGTGGCCTGCTCCACATCGGCGTATTGGCGCGCACGGTCTATGAGGTGGAGATAGGACTCCATCAGGGCACCGGACGTGGCGGACACGGAGTCGTAGCCGGGCGCCGAGGGTTGCAGCGCGTCCACGGACACGAGGCAGAGGCGGTCCGCATCATAGCCCAGGGGAAGCATGCGGTCGTGCGTCACCACGATGACGGGGTCGAAGATGGCCCACGACAGCAGGGCCACCAGGATGAGTTCGGCCAGCAGCCAGCCATTGCGCTTGCGGCGGGCCCAGAGGGTTTTGAGTATCAAGCGGAACATAGTTTACCTCCTTTCATACAATGAGTAGACAATAGGCTTTCTGAGCGACATCCACGCCGGAAGCAGGGCGGACAGCATGTTGAGCACCACGCACAGCACGAAGGCGCACCCGAACACCACCGGGGCGAAGAGCATCTCGCCGCTGACGTAGGCATTGGCCCCCTCGGGGATGGCCTCCGCATAGTCGTCCAGCAGGAAGAACAGCCATTCGCGCCCGGCATAGAGGGCCAGCCAGGCCACGACCAGCCCCAGCACGCCGCCGAGGAGCGTCAGCAGGAGGTTCTCCCACATCACCTGGCCCAGCAGCGTGCCCCGCCCCGCGCCGAAGGACTTGCGCACGCCCATCTCCGCCAGGCGGCTCTCCATGCGGCTGGCAATCATCCCGCTCAGGTTGAGGGCGGGCACCAGCAGGAGGACGAGCAACATCAGGCCGAAGTAGCGCACCTTGGCCCAGAAGTTGAACTCCTGCGCCGGAAATGCCTGGAAGACGCTGAGGGCGTGCGTCGTGGGCTGCTCCCACAGGTTCATTTTCCACTGCCCCTCGTGCTCCAGGTTGAGGCGGCGCGTCACGTCCTCCACCTCGGTTTTCAGGGCTTTGGCCTGCGCATCGTCTTTCACCAGGAACGTCAGTTTGAAAGAGCCAAGGTAGGGAAACATGGCTGCTGGAGTTTTGCGGTAGTTCCCGGCCACCGAATAGGGCAAGTAGACCTGCGCGTAGGACTGCGGCGTGAGGTAGCTGCCGCCCCGCACCACGCCGCACACCCGGTAGTGGACATAGCTGAGGCTAAACGACCGTCCCACCACCCCCTCGGTGGTGCCGAACAGCCGCCGCGCCAGGTCGTCCGTGATGACCGCCATGCGGATGCCGCTCTGCAGGTCGCTCTCCGTGAAGGGATTCCCCTCCAGGAAGCGGAAGGCATAGATGCGGAAGAAGGCGGGGTCGGTCAGCTTCACCTGCGGGTGGAAGTCCCCGCTGCGGTCCTCCGGCTGGATGTAGGCTTGCTCCGTCAATTGCCAGGAGTTGAACTGTGCGGAGATGACTTCCGCATTCTCGAAGTGCAACGCCCAATCCTGCAAGGCCGAGTAGGACAAGGCAGACTGATACTCGCTGCGGTCGTTCTTGAAGCTGGTGTTGGTCAAGTACAACGTCCGCCCGCGGTTCACCTCCGGGTAGACCGGGGCGAGTTTCACGTAATAAATCATCGCCACAATCATCGTCATGGCAATGGCCAGCCCGGTGCCCGCAATGTACAGTGTGCTGAAGAGCGGGTTCTGGCGGAGCAAGGCCCAGGCTTGTTTCAGGTAGAGTTTAATCATAAGCAATCATTATATACAGTTATTATTCGTTTCATACGTAGCGTAACGGCGTTACATACGTACTGTAACGCCGTTACATAGCTACTGTAACAGCGTTACATGGCGTATGTAACGCGGCTTGCTCGTTACTCTTCGTGCAACGCCTCCACGGGCAACGTCCGCGCCGCCCTTTGGACAGGTATCCAGGTCCCTATCAAGGCGGTGAGCAGCAGGACGGCATAGGTCAGCGCCGTCACCCAAAGGAAGTGCGGCACGGGGCGGTTCTGTGCGTAGGCCGGGTCGGGCACGAAGTCTTGGGGAAGGACGTGGCCTACAATGATTCCCTCGTAAAACCCGGCTACCGACACGTAGTTCACCACCACGAGCAGGGCCAGGGCGTAGGCCACCGTCACCAGCACCGCGCCCTCCGCGAGGAACTGCCGCGTGATGCATCCCACGGATGCCCCCATCGAGCGGCGGATGCCAATCTCCTCCCGCCGGGCATTGGCGCGTATCCAGAACGTCCCGGCCATGCCGAGGAAGATGCAGAGTAGGGCGAAGCCGCCCAGCGAGTATTGCAGGCGCAGCTTGTTGGTGATGCCGGACGAGAGGGCCTGCCGGCGGCTATAGTCCGTGAAGGTCTCCATCCCGTTGAAGAAGAAGTTGCCTTGCGACAGGTGCGGGGCGACCTCCTCGCGGAAGCGGGCCTCGAAGGCATCCGCGTCCACGCCGTCCTTCAGGCGGAAGACAATGTTGTACAGATAGGCTCTCCAGTAAGGCATCTTCCAGTCGGCCTCGGCCATCACGGCCAGCGGATAGGGCTGCTCGGAGGTGTAATGCTTATAGTTGCGGAAGACGGCGGCCACCTCGTGCGGATACTCCCGATCGGGACTTTCGTACACGGTGCGCCCCACCACGTCCGTCGTGCCGAAGAGGTCGAGGGCCGTGCGCTCGGAGATGGCTATCTTGCCGCGGGTGGCAAAGTCGGCAGGCAGGTTGACAGGCTGGCCCGTGCGGACATCCGTCATGCCGTAGGCCTGCGGCAAGTTGCTCCCTTCGAGGGGCACAAAGTTGTATTGCTGAGCGTGCACCATCAGCGAGTCTGCGTTATACAACTGCATGCCGCTCCATCCCCGGCCGTTGGGGAAACTGTTGCAGGAGGCCAGGGTATAGGCACCCACCTCGGGGCTGGTGCGCACGGTGCGGACGATGTCCTCGAACTGTTGCTTCGCCACCTGGCCGGAGGTCAGGGTCGAGTCGTATTCCCCGAAGCTCTCATTGTAGTATCCGAAGCTGAGGACATACATGTCCCGCGAGTCTCCGCCCTGCGGGATAAGGCGGTTGGCGGTCAGGACATAGATAGGGTCGATGACCATCCACAAGAAGAAGCCGGCTATGAGCAGCTCGATGAATATCCAGAGGTTCTGCCGGCGTTGGTTCCAAAGTTGGTGTAAGAGTATCATTGTTTTTGGTGTGTTAGTAGTTGACAAGGGGACGAGTTAACGAGGCAACAAGGAATGGAGCTTATGAATTGAAAAGGCCTCGTAGCCTTGTTAACTTGTATCCTCGTCCACTAATTTATCTCTTCGCATACAGTTCCTGCACAATCGTGTGCCTCAGTCCCCACCACGCAGGCAGCAGGGCCGACACCACATTGAGCACCAGGCACAGCCCGAAGGCGCAGAGGAACACCCAGGGATTGAACAGCATCTCCATCGTCAGGAAAGGCACGGGCAAGTCGGTGTCCACTCGGGCATCGAACAGCGTCAGTATCCACGAGCCGGAGGTGAGGACGATGACCCAGCAGAACAGCAGCCCCGCCACGGCTCCCAACAGGGTGAGCAGCAGATTCTCCCACAACACTTGGCTGAGGAGCGTGCTCCGCGTCGCCCCGTACGCCTGGCGGATGCCCAGCTCGGCCAGGCGCTTGTCCATCCGGCTGGCTATCATCCCGCTGAGGTTGACGGCAGGGATGATGAGCAGGGCCAGGACGATGTAGAGCAGCGTGCGGAACAGGCTGTCCGTGTCCGGCGCGCTGATGGGGTCGGTGCGGAAAGACGAGAGGGCCGCGTCGTCGGGCTGCCCCATCAGGTCGTATGCCCATTCCTTCCCCACATTGTAACGGCGGAAGGCATCGCGCACTTCTTCTTTCAACGTTTCCCGGTCGGCAGACGTGGGAGCCGTGAGGTAATAATTCAGCGCGCCCAGCAGAGGGAAACTGCGGTCGGCATAAAAGGCGGCATCGCTAAGCGTCAGGGGCATCCACACATCAGCCACGGCATCGGGCGTGGCCGACGACACGTCCTCCACCACTCCGCACACCGTGTAAGGATTCCCCTTGAAGAGCAACGTCTTTCCCGCCCCGTCGGCGGTGGCAAAGAGGCGTCGTGACAGGCTCTCGCTGATGACCACCGTATGCTTGCGAGCTTGGTATTCGGCTGGGGTGAAAGGCTTTCCACTGACGAAGTGCAGGGAAAAGACACGCCAGAAACTGCTGTTGACATACAGCGGATAGACCTGGAAGGCCTGCTTCTGCCCAGGCAAGGCCACGCGGTTACCGGAGTTGGGGTAACTTTCAGTCACGGCCATGTCCTCCAAGTGGGGCAGGCTGTCCAGCAACTGGGCCACCCACGAGCTAAGAAGCCCGGCGCGCCAGTTGTCCTCCGGCTTGTCAGCAGGGTGGGCTTTCAGGTACTTCAGCACCACGGTCCTGTCCCGGTTGTACTCCGGGTAAATGGGCGCGGTCTTGACATAAAAGATGATGAAGACGGTCATCGTCAGCGCGATGGACAGTCCCGTGCCCACCACGTAGATGGACGAGAAGAGGCGGTTTTGACGAAGCATCGCCCAGGCTTGCTTGAGGTAAATCTTCCACATAGGTGTTCGTTGTATTTATCGTTATTCAGTTATCATACGGAGGAGGCGCGGTTCCACCGGCGGTGGAACCGAGTTCCAACCGACATGGAACCGAGTTCCACCCGTCATGGAACCAAGTTCCACCCGTCATGGAACTCAGCCGCTTGCCCTACTCATCCCGCAAAGCCTCCGTAGGCGGCACGCGACTGATGCTCCGGGCGGGCATCCACACCCCGAAGAGCGTCACGACAAGCAGCACGGCGTAGACCGCAAGGCTGATGACCGTGAAGTGCAGGGCAAAGTCGTCCGTCCAATAGAGGCCGACATAGCGGTCCGTCGTGGTGCCCGCAGCCAGGCCGTCCATCATGGCGTAGTTCCAATAAATCAGGCAACCGACAGCCACGGCAACCGTCACCAACACCGCCCCTTCGGCCAGGAGCATCGTGCGGATGCGGCGGGGCGTGGCGCCGAAGCTGAGGTGTACGCCCACCTCCTCGCGCCGCGTGCGGGTCTGTACCCAGAAGGTGCCCGCCACGCCCAGGCAGAGGTTGACGAGGAAGAACACGGACAGAGCGAGGCTGCGCCGGAAGAGGGCGGTGCTGGTGGCGTAGGCCTGGTCCTGCAGCATCGTCAGGTAGCACTCCACCTTGTTGGCATAGAGGTTGCCCACGCGGAGGTTCTGCAGCATCCAGGGCTGGAAGTCGTGCAGGAAGCGGTCCATGCTGACGCCGTCCTTCAGGCGGAGGGCCACCTTCATCCGCGCGGATACGCTGGCTGCCACTTGGGTCGGGTCTATGTTCTTGATTAGGTACGGAGAGGGCTTCTCGTCCAGCCTCCGCTTGATGGGGCCGATGGCACCGGGTATCTCAATGTAGTTCGTGTCGCCGTTGCTCACCAAGGGCAGGTACTTGCTGCGCGGGTCGGTGTCGCCCCAACCCACCTGGAGCAGGTCTTCTGTCATGATATAATGGCCAAGGTCACGGCACAGGAAGTCGGACAACTCCTGCAACGTGCGGCCCGGTGCAGGACGAAAGCCGAAGGTCTCGAAGAACTGTTGCCCCGCCGTGTACTCCAAGACATTCCACATCGTGTTCAAAGTGTCCTTGGGGAGCGAAAGGCTGGTCTTCAAGCTACCCGACCCACCGGGGAAACCCACGCCCATCAGCGGGGTGGCCAACGCCACGTCCGGATGCTGGCGTACACGCAGCATGATGGATTCCAACGTGCGCATCCGTCCGGCGGAATCCCATGCCGCGGCATCGTAGCCGGGTGCCTCGGGCGGCAATTCGCCAAAAGAAACAAGAGCCATACGCTCCGCATCGTAGCCCAAGGGCAGACGGCGGTCGTGCAGGGAGACAATGACGGGGTCGAAAATGGCCCACGAGATGACGGTGACAAGGATAAGTTCGGCCAACAGCCAGCCGTTGCGGCGGCGACGGGCCCAGAGGGTATGTAGAATCAAACGTATCATGGCGGTATTATCTTTTTTCGTACAAGGATTGAACAATGGGATGCCTGAGTGACCACCAAGTCGGGATGAACGCCGAAAGGACATTCAGCACCAGGCACAGGCCCAACGCGCAGACAAAGACCAGCGGGGCGAAGAGCATCTCGCCGCTGACGTAGGCGGCATCGCCCGCCACGCGAGTGGCATAGCTGTCCAGGATGGTGAACACCCAGCCACGCCCCAGGAAGAGGCACACCCACGCCGTCAACAGTCCGATGAAACCGCCGATGAAGGTCAGCAGCAGGTTCTCCCAAAGCACCATATTTAATAAGGTAGAACGCCATGCCCCGAAGGTCTTGCGGATGCCCATCTCGGCCAGGCGGCTCTCCATGCGGCTGGCAATCAGACCGGAGAGGTTGAGGGCGGGCACCAGAAGCAGCACCAGGAGGATGAGCAGCAGCTGGCGGACGGCCTTGCCCATGCTGCCCTCGCTGCCGGCGGCACTCTCCAGGACGCTTTGCCAGTGGGTGCGGGGGCCGCCCTGTATCTCCAGCGTCAGGTTCTCGCTCTGGTGGGAGGTGTTGTAACGCTGCAAGTGTTCGTCAATGGCTTGGCGGATGCGGTCGATACCTGCCTTGTCCCGCGCGGCGATGGTGACGGAAAGGGGACCCATCTCCCAAGCGTGCTCGTCATTACTGTTCAGGAGACTCTTCTCAATACTGTAAGGAGCGTATATGTCGGCAAAGGAGTTTTCCATCAACTTGCTGGGGGCCTCGACCACGCCGCACACGGTGAAGGTCTTGTAGTTCATCAGGAAGGTGCGCCCCGTCACGCCGGTGTCCGCTCCGAACAACAGGCGGGCCAGACGATCGGTAATGACGGTGCGATACATGCCCCCGTCGAAGTCGTCCTGCGTGAAGGCCGCCCCATCCCGGAAGCGGAAGGTATAGAGACGGAAAAACTCCGGGTCGGTCAGACGGACAGTCACCGGCTCGTCCTCGCGTCCGTCCGGGCGTTGAACGTATGCGGCGTTTCTCCAGCCACTGCAATGGCCGGACACCACAGCGACATCCTCCAGCGGTCGGAGCCATTCGGTCACGGCCCGGTGGGAGTAGCCGTTGGTCCACCAGGCCCAGCCCCCGTTGTCGAAGGTCTGCGACAACTTCAGGCTGCCCATATACAGGGTCGTGCCTCGCCGCTCCTCCGGATAGACCGGCGCCAAGCGGACATAGTAGATAATGGCCATCATCATCGTCATGGCAATGGCCAAGGCCGTGCCCACGATGTAGAGGGTGCTGAAGAGGCGGTTCTGCTTCATCAGTTCCCAGGCTTGCTTGAGGTAGATTCGTAACATAGGGGTAAATGATAATTTATCGGGGTGATTTTTTAGACGCAGATGACGCGGATGACGCAGATTCATTATCTTTATAAACTGATTATCTGCCATCTAAAATTATAAATCTGCGTCATCCGCGTCATCTGCGTCTAAAGAATTAAATTCCTATTTCTTCAACTTCAGACTGTTCATGTTCTTATAGTTGCTCATGTCGCTGACCACCACCTGCTCGCCCGGCTCCAGGCCGCTGACCACCTCGACGTACTCGAAATTGGAGTCGCCCAGCTGCACCTTGCGCTTCTCCAGTTCGTTGTCCGAGGTGCGGACGAAGAGGTCATACTCGCCACGGCCCACGTAGTAGGAGGCGTTGGCAATGCGCATCACGTCCTCCTTCACAGCGTTCATCACGTAGACATCCGTCTTCAGGCCCGAACGCAACCGCTTGTGGCTGTCGTCCTCCAACTGCACGGTGAAGCTGATGACACCGTTCTTGGAGAGCGGAGTGACACTGCTCACCTGTCCCACCAGTTGCTCGCGGCCAATCTTGACGATGGCCTTGCCGCCGGCTGCCACACGGTCGCCGTAAGTGTCGGCAATCTCGCCCTCCACCTTGAAGTGGCTCAGGTCGGAGATGATGGCTATCTGCTCGCCCTGCCCCACCTGCTGGCCTATCTGGTTATTGATATAGGTAAGGATGGCCTTGCGGGGAGACTTCACCTGGGCGTCCTCCAGCGTGCGGCGCGTCTCGGCCAGGCTCTTGCGGAAGATGGAGAACTCCAGTTCCTTCACCTTATACTCCGCATCCAGCACTTCCTGCTCGTTCTCGTATTGCTGACGCAGTTGCTCCAGCTCCAATTCGGCCACGTTGACACTCAGCTCGGCCTGGCGCACCTTGTCCGTGGTGCCGGAGCCGAGGCTGTCCAGGTATTGCTCGTTGCGCAGCTCCACGCGCATCCGGTTCAGCTTCATCTCGGACACCTTGATTTGCATGGCCAGATCCTTCAGCTTGGTTTCGTTGTTCACCTTCAACTGCTGAAGCTGGTAGCTCTTCATCTGCTCCTCGTCCAACTGCTTCTTGTACTCCGTCTCCGCGCTCTGGAGGTCCAATTTCAAGATGGGGGTGCCCACATCCACGCTGTCGCCGCCTTTCTTATATACCTCCAGGATGCGGGTGCTGATGGGCGAGGTCATTATCTCCTCGAAGGCCGGCACCACCTTGCCCGAAGCGCTGACGCTGACCTCGATGGTGCCCCTGTCCACGGTGCTGAACACCACGTCCTTCTCCTTCACCCCGGTGCGCATCACGGAGATGAGCACGCTGATGACCACGATGACTGCCGCCGCGCTGATGCCGTAGCGGATTAACTTCTTGTTACGCTCCTTCTGGCGCACTTCCTTTGGGATTTCTCTGTCCATACCTTATCTTATTAATGTTTATACCTTTATTATATATAATAGGCGCGGATTACACGGATTTCACGGATGACGCGCCTACTACCACCTTACGACAAGCGAAATCCGTGCCAAAAACATAACTCCCTTATTCTCAACGGAAAGACAAAAACAGGGGTGTCCGATATCGAACACCCCTGTACATTTTCGGATACCCCGATGGCTATTTCCGTGCATCCAGCAACGCCTGCAACTCCGTGCAGAGCCGCCCCTTCACCTCCGCCATCGGCACCTCGCGACGCAGTTCCTTTTGCAGGGAAGTAACTCCCTTGTCCACGAATCCGCACGGGTTGATGTAGCTGAAGTAACGCAAGTCGGTATTGACGTTCAAGGCCAGGCCGTGCATCGTCACGAAGTGGCTGGCGTGTACCCCGATGGCGCATATCTTGCGGGCACGGGGCGTGTCGCCCTCCAGCCAGACACCCGTGGCCTTGTCCAGCCGTCCTGCCTGGATGCCGTAGGAGGCGCAGACACGGATGACGGCCTCTTCCAACAGCCCGATGTAATCCCGCAGGCCCAAGGAAAAGTCCTCCAGGTTCAGGATGGGGTAGCACACCAACTGCCCCGGCCCGTGGTAGGTGATGTCCCCGCCGCGGTCGATGTGGTAGAGGGTGGCTCCCAATCGCTTCAACTGTTCCTCGCCCAGCAGCATGTTGGCGTCCTTGCCGCTCCGCCCCAAGGTATAGACGTGAGGATGCTCGCACAAGACGATGCGGCCCGGGCATTCCTTGCCCGCTTGCTTGGCCACCCACACGGCGTCGAAACACTCCTTCTGGCACTTCCACGCCTCTTCATAGGGGATGAGTCCCCAATCTGCTATTTCCGGTTTCATATTCATTCATCTGACTTTGTTTCGCAAAAGTACAAACAATTCCTCGGAAAGAGCTACCTTTGTCGAGGATTTAGTAAAGACTATGCGTATGGATTTCCCCCAAGTGGACTTGCCCATGAACCTCATCGCCTGGACGGAGGTGACGGACGAGATTCTGAACATCTACAAGCAACCGTGCCGGCTGAAGGCCTGCATCTTCGCCCTCTGCGTGGAGGGCTCCATCAGCGTATCCATCAACCTGATGGGCACAGAAATCAAGCAAGGCGACTTCATCACGCTGTTGCCGGGTACCATCATCCAGTTCAACGGGCAGAAGGAGAAGGTCCGCCTGGCCTTCATCGGTTTCTCGTCCGATTGCGTCACGGGGGTCAACCTCATCCAATCCACCCTCACCAGCTTCCCTATCCTGCTGGAGTATCCGGTCATCACCCTGAACAAAACCATCGCTTCCTACATCAAGGACTACTTCGCCCTGCTGGCACGTGTGTCCACCGGTCCCTATCCGCCCGGCACCCGGATGGCCCAGCAGATATTGCAAAGCTTCCTGCAAAAGGTGGACACCCTCTACAACATCCAGCCACGCAAGGAACAACCACCCAAGAACCGGAAGGAAGAAATCTACCGGAAACTTATCCAACTGGTCATCGAGAACTACACCCACGAACGACGTGCCCAGTTCTATGCCGACCGGTTGAACATCTCCCTGCAACACCTCAGCACCACCGTGAAGCAAGTCACCGGCAAGAACCTGCTGGACATCATCGCCGGCGTGGTGCTGATGGACGTCAAGGCCAAGCTGAAGTCCACGGACATGACCGTGCAGGAGATTGCCTACTCGCTCAACTTCCCCAGCGCCTCCTTCTTCGGCAAGTATTTCAAAAGGTATATGGGCATCAGCCCACTAGAGTATAGAAACAGCTGACGCATTTTTTCTCCGATTTGTGCGGGCGATTCGGCAAATATCCCTTATATTTGTGATAGTGAATGAAACCACAATTGTTATTTTATAAACCAAAAGACAAGATGAAGAAGCAATTTGTCAACCTGCTTGTTATTCTGCTTACGGCAAGCGGACTTTTATCTTCCTGTGATAACAAAACGAACCGCAACTATGGTGCATTGGAGTTCGACAGCATCCCGCTGAATGTCACCGAACATCTCTTTGCCGACACGGCCAAACCCGCCTGCAACCTGGTCATCAGCCTGGCCTATGTCAAGCAATCAACGGACGAATCTTTGAAGGACAGCCTGAACACCTACTTCCTCGCCACCTGCCTCGGAAACGAGTTTGCCGGAATGACTCCGCAAGAGGCTGTGCAACAATACAAGGAGCAGTATGTGAAGAACTACCGCAACGACCTGGAGGAACTCTATCAAAAAGAAGAGGAAGAATTTGGCGATGCCGACCAACGTGCCTGGTATTCCTATTATAAATATGTGCGGAGCCAAGCGCAGTTTTACAAAAAGAACCTGCTCGTCTATCACACCCGCTACGAGGAATACACCGGCGGTGCCCACGGCATCTACATGGATTCCTTCCTCAACTTAGATCTCCGCACGCTGTCCCCCATCCGACTGGACGACCTCTTTGCCGACAATTATGAGGAAGCCCTGACCGACCTGCTATGGAACCAACTGATGGCGGACAACAAAGTCACCACCCGGCAAGAACTGGAAGACCTGGGCTATGGCAGCACGGGCGAGTTGACACCCACCGAAAACTTCTACATCGGCGAGAAAGGCCTGACTTTCCACTACAACGTCTACGAAATCGCCCCCTACGTGATGGGAGGCATTGAAATAGAGTTACCCTACGAAGTCATGGCACATCTGCTGAACGACGAGCACAAAATATTGGATTCCGTCAAATGAACCTATTCGGACAGACTATGGAACTGATACAGAAATACTTCCCAAACCTCACCGAGGAGCAAAAACAACAATTCGCCGCCTTGGCTGACTTGTACACCGACTGGAATGCCAAAATCAACGTCATCTCACGCAAAGACATCGGCAACCTCTACGAACACCATGTGCTCCACTCGCTGGGCATCGCCGAGGTCATCCGCTTCCGTGAAGGCACACGGGTAATGGATCTGGGCACGGGAGGCGGATTCCCCGGCATCCCCCTGGCCATCCTCTTCCCTGAAACCAGCTTCCACCTGGTGGACAGCATCGGCAAGAAAGTGCGCGTGGCTCGCGAGGTGGCCGGAAGCATCGGGCTGAAGAACGTCACTTTCCTCCACGGCCGCGCCGAAGAAGAAAAAGGTTTATTTGACTTCGTGGTGAGTCGCGCTGTGATGCCTCTGCCCGACCTGGTGAAGATTTGCCGGAAGAACGTTGCCCCCACCCCGCACAATGCCCTGCCCAACGGGCTTATCTGCCTGAAAGGTGGCGAAGTGGAGAACGAAATCCGTCCTTTCAGAAATGAAGCCATGACTTGGGACTTGAAGGATTATTTCGAGGAAGAATTCTTCGAAACCAAGAAAGTGGTGTATGTAGCCATCCACCGATAAATCATCATTATAATTATAATACAACGAACCATGAAAATTAAACGATTCGAATTCAATATGTTTCCCGAGAACTGCTACGTGCTCTGGGACGAAACCAACGAAGCTGTCGTCATAGACCCCGGTTGCTTCTACGAAGAAGAAAAAATAGCTTTGAAGGACTTCATCATAAAGAACGAACTGAACGTGAAGCACCTGCTGAACACCCATCTCCACCTGGATCATATCTTTGGCAACCCGTTCATGTTGAAGGAATTCGGACTGAAGGCCGAAGCCAACCAGGCTGATGAGTTCTGGATTGACGAAGCCCCCAAACAGAGCCGCATGTTCGGCTTCCAGCTACAGGAGAAGCCGGTACCCCTGGGCGGTTACCTGCACGACGGGGATATCATCACCTTCGGACATACCCGACTGGAGGCCATCCATGTGCCCGGACACTCGCCCGGCAGCCTGGTGTTCTATTGCGCCGCCGAGCATTGCATGTTCTCGGGCGATGTGCTCTTCCAAGGCAGTATCGGTCGGGCAGACCTGGCGGGGGGCAACTTCGACCATCTGATAGACAATATCTGTAGCCGCCTCTTCATTCTGCCCAACGACACCGTGGTTTATCCCGGACATGGGGCACCTACCACCATCGGCATCGAGAAGGCGGAAAACCCGTTCTTTAGAAATTGAGAACATCGTAACAAATATCCCTCTTGAACAACCTAAAATCCCTCTTTATATGAATAATCATCCTTTTTACGAACGCCACATCGGCATTAATGAAGCCGACGAAGCCCGCATGCTCCAAAAAATCGGAGTAAACACCTTAGATGAACTCATCAACAAGACCCTTCCCGCCAACATACGCCTGAAGGCTCCACTCGACCTGCCCGAAGCCATGGACGAGCACGAGTTTGCCCGCCACATCGGCGAACTGGCCGCCAAAAACAAGCTCTACACCACGTACATCGGACAAGGTTGGTATGACACCATCACCCCGGCCGTCATCCAACGCAACATCTTCGAGAACCCCGTGTGGTACACCTCCTACACGCCCTACCAGACAGAGGTGTCGCAAGGCCGCCTGGAAGCCCTGATGAACTTCCAAACCGTTATCTGCGACCTTACGGGCATGCCCCTGGCCAACTGCTCGTTGCTGGACGAGGGTACCGCCGCTGCCGAGGCCGTCACGATGATGCACTCCCTGCGTCCCCGCGACCAACAAAAGGCAGGAGCCAACACCGTCTTTGTAGACGAGAGCATCTTCCCACAGACCTTGGCCGTAATGCGTACCCGTGCCGTACCCCAAGGCATCACGCTCCGTGTGGGGAAATACAGCGAACTGGAGTTCACACCGGATCTCTTTGCCTGCGTCATCCAATATCCCAATGCCGAGGGTAGCATCGAGGACTACCGCGCCTTCGTAGAGAAAGCTCACGAAGCGCATTGCAAGGTGGCCGTAGCCGCCGACATCCTGAGCCTGGCCTTGCTGACCCCGCCGGGAGAATGGGGCGCGGACATCGTCTTCGGCTCCACCCAACGCTTGGGCACGCCGCTGTTCTACGGAGGTCCCTCTGCCGCCTACTTCGCCACACGGGATGAGTACAAGCGCAACATGCCGGGACGCATCATCGGCTGGAGCAAGGACAAGTACGGACACCTGTGCTACCGCATGGCCCTCCAGACCCGCGAACAGCACATCAAACGCGAGAAGGCCACTTCGAACATCTGTACCGCCCAAGCCCTGCTGGCCACGATGGCAGGCATGTATGCCGTATGGCACGGACCCGAAGGCATCCGCGACATTGCAACGAGAATCCATCGCACGGCCGCTTTCCTGGCCGACACATTAGAAAGACTGGGTTGCAAGATACTGAACGCCTCCTTCTTCGACACGCTGCACATCGCCCTGCCCGAACGCATCAACCAATTTACCCTGCGTGAAATTGCCGAGGAAAAGTATCACGTGAATCTATTATATAAAGAAGATGGCACCGTCAGCCTCAGCATCGACGAAACCACCGACCGTAACGCCTTGCAGGATCTGCTCGACATCTTCGGCAAGGCTCTTGGTGCATTCACGCCTGCTCCCGAAGTCCTGCCCGATGCCTGCCGCATCCCCGAAACCTTGCGGCGTACCACGCCCTACCTGACGCACGAGGTCTTTCACCTCTATCACACCGAGACGGAGATGATGCGCTACATCAAGCGACTGGACCGCAAGGACATCTCCTTGGCCCACTCCATGATTTCGCTCGGCTCGTGCACCATGAAGCTCAACGCCGCCGCCGAGATGCTGCCCCTCAGCCTTGCGGGATTCTCCGGCATACACCCCTTGGTGCCCGACTATCAAGCCTATGGTTATAAGGAACTCATCCACAACCTCAGCGAAGAACTGAAGACCATCACCGGTTTTGCCGGCATCAGCTTCCAGCCCAACTCCGGAGCGGCGGGCGAATACGCCGGCTTGCGCACCATCCGGGCTTACCTGGAAAGCATCGGACAGGGACACCGCCACAAGGTACTCATCCCCGCCAGTGCCCACGGCACCAATCCCGCCAGTGCCGTGCAGGCCGGATTCACGCCGGTCACTTGTGCCTGCGACGACCGTGGCAATGTGGATATGGAAGACCTGCGCCGCAAGGCTGAGGAGAATCGTGACGACCTGGCCGCACTGATGATTACTTATCCGTCCACGCACGGCATCTTCGAAACAGACATCGTGGAAATCTGCCAAATCATCCATGCCTGCGGCGCACAGGTCTATATGGACGGCGCCAACATGAACGCCCAGGTGGGCCTGACCAATCCCGGCACCATCGGCGCGGATGTCTGCCACCTGAACCTGCACAAGACCTTTGCCTCACCCCATGGCGGTGGCGGTCCTGGCGTAGGTCCCATCTGCGTGGCAGAACACCTCGTACCCTTCCTGCCCGGACACGGATTGTTCGGCAACGACACCAACGAGGTGGCTTCCGCTCCTTGGGGCAGTGCCGGCATCCTGCCCATCACCTACGGCTACATCCGCATGATGGGTGCCGAGGGCCTGACACGTGCCACCAAGATTGCCATCCTCAACGCCAACTACCTGGCCGCCTGCTTCGCCGACACCTACGGCGTGGTGTACCGCGGTGCCAACGGCTATGTGGGACACGAGATGATCCTGGAGTGCCGCAACGTGCAGGCCGAAACGGGCATCACGGAGAACGACATCGCCAAGCGACTGATGGACTATGGCTACCACGCCCCCACCCTCTCCTTCCCCGTACATGGCACACTGATGATCGAGCCGACCGAGAGCGAAAGCCTTGCCGAGCTAGACAACTTCGTGGCCGCCATGCACAGCATCTGGCAGGAAATCCAAGAAGTGAAAGAAGGCCGCGCCGATGCCAAGGATAACGTCCTGCTCAACGCCCCGCACCCCGAATACGAGGCTGTGGCCAACGAGTGGGACCATGCCTACACCCGAGAAAAGGCAGTTTACCCGATGCCCTCCGTGCGTGAGAACAAGTTCTGGATTAACGTAGCCCGGGTGGACAACACGCTGGGCGACCGCAAACTCGTAGCTACCCGCAACGGGTCGTTGGATTAAAAAACAAACGTCCCGCCCTTCTTGGGACAAAAAGAGGGGCGGGACTTAAAAGTTATTCCTGCAATGACTTCCCGTTGGAAATCAAACTCGGAAATCTCCATCAATTATGCAAATACTATTAGCCAACGCCAAAATAATGTATGAAAAGACTGAGCGTAAACCACTCTCCACGCCACATTTCCAATCTGTAGCAAACACTTTGGCCGCCGAAATGGCCCAAATGGATGTGGAGGAACTGACCCGCCAGTTGGATTGCAACGGGAAGATAGCCGCAACAAACCGGAAACGTTACCAGGACTTCCACGCTGCGGAGAAGATGCCAGCGATTCTTGCCTACAACGGACAAGCATACAAACATCTGCGTGCCAACACACTAAGTGAGGAAGCCTTGGCGTATGCACAAGAGCATCTCTGGATTACGTGTTTTCTCTATGGCTTGCTCAGACCGCTGGATGGCATCGTACCCTATCGCATGGAGCACTGCGTCACCCTTGAAGCCACCCGGGACAAACCAGTTAACCAGTTTTGGAAAGACAAACTGACCCAAGTCTTAATAGACAGCGTGAAGGCGGACGACGGCATACTTATCCACCTTTCCACCGAAGAATATGAACATCTGTTCGACTGGAAAAGAGTGTGCCGCGAAGTGAAAGTCGTCCATCCTCTCTTCTATGTCCGTCAGAAAGATGGAAACCTGAAGATACAAACCGTTTGGGCAAAATCCTGTCGAGGAGCTATGACGAGATTCATCCTGAACAACAGGCCTGTCACGTCCCAGGAATTGACCGCGTTCAGCTATGAAGGGTTTGAATATACGCCAAGATTAGGCGAAGAGTTGTTTCCGCATTTTGTAAGGGGGAACTCCACCACATTTTGAAGTGGAAAGATGCGGCAATATTTCATTTAATTTCATATTTTTGTCGGAAATAAACTGAGAATATACAAATACCAAAACACTGGTTCAAAATGGAACGACTATATAACATCAAAAACTCCGACGTGAAAATCCTCTTCGGAAATATCCTGCAATCCAAGACTGAAGTCATTGTCAGTTCCGATGATTGCTACTTAAGTATGGGAGGCGGCATTTCAAAGTGTATCAGCCAAGCCGCAGGAGATGCCGTGCGACAGGATGCGCAGAAAAAAGTCCCTGCACAGCTGGGCAATGCCATAGTCACAACAGCCGGAAACCTCCCCCAGAAATTCATCTTCCATGCCATAACGATAGATAAGCAATATGCCATAGAACGTTTCAGCAAGAACAGTGAACAAAATCATGAAATACACCAATTCATCATCAAACAATCCATAAAGAATTGCTTCAAGCTCTTGGCCGCACACGACCTCCACAGCATTGCATTTCCTGCAATCGGTGCAGGAGCAGCAAAAATTCCCTACGAAAAGGTAGCACAACTTATGGCTGAAGCGATATCAGAAATGCTGTCTATGACAAACAAATGCTACCACGTAGAGATATATTTATATGATAGATATCAACGTATGGAGCCTTGGGACTTCTTACCCTTCTTTGAGAGTTTCGCCAGCGCATCCCACGTCTTGCAGCATGAAGGGAATAACAAATATTTTACTCCACAGCAAGATTTTTCCAACATAAATATCAAGGACAACGCTAAAGTGAATGCTATGGATCACCAAGTATTCGTCAGTTACTCGCGGAAAGACGCCGAAATCATCAAGCCCATCTGCGGCATACTGAACGAACTGTCTGTAAAATACTGGATTGACATAGACGGTATTTACAGTGGTGAGAACTACAAGGACGTCATCTGCAAAGCCATAAAATCCGCCCAACTGGTAATATTCCTTTCCTCAGCCAACTCCAATGCATCGCACAATGTGGCCAAAGAAATCAGCTTGGCTGATGAATATAGGAAAACAATCATCCCTATACGGCTGGATCATTCGCCATACGCACCGCACATTGATTATGACCTGAACAGCATTGACAGTATTGATTATTATAAGGATGAAGAAGCTGCATTGGACAAAATCAAAAAGACCATCCAAGGGAAATTGGTGATGGTCCAGCTTGTAACCACCTTGTAACCTTCCCGTAAAATACACGTTTCCTCCTTGTAACATCCACGTCACACGAAAGCCTCACCTTTGCAGCGGAAAAAGAAACAAGTAAAGCAAAGATGACTACAAGACTGGATTTGGGAAGGATTCTCTTCCTTATTTTATTCGGATTGCTCTCCTGCATGGCTGTCATGGCAGGAAACCTGAAGGGTAACATCACCGATAAGAGTACGCGTGAACCCCTGACTGGCGCCACCGTGCAAGTGGTGGGAACCGCATTGGGAGCTGTGGCAGACCTTGACGGCAACTACCAACTGAACTTGAAGCCCGGCACGTACACCCTGCAAGTGTCCTACATCGGCTACAAGACTGAAGTGGTGGAAGGGCTGACCATCGGACAGACGGACCAAGTGATGAACTTCGAGCTGATCGCCGACACGGAAGTGCTCGGCGAAGTGACCGTCACCGCACGCAAGAACCTGGAAGGTGAACGCGCCTTGCAGATGGAACGCCAGAAGGCCACCCTCGCCATCGAGAACATGGGTGCCAAGGAAATGACGCTGAAAGGCATCAGCAACGTGCAGGAAGGCGTGAAGCAAATCACCGGCATCTCCATCGCCGACGCCGGACAGCTCATCGTCCGCGGCTTGGGCGACCGCTACAGCACCACCACGCTGAACGGACTGCCCATCGCCTCCCCCAACCCGGACAACAAACTGATTCCCCTGGATCTCTTCCCCTCCAGCACCGTACAGAATATCACCGTGAGCAAGGTCTATGACGCCGCCGTCTTTGCCGACTACAGCGGCGCGCACATCGACATCAGCACCAAAGAGAATACGGTGGACAACTTCTTCAACGTCAGCTTCAACGTGGGCGGACGCTTCAACACCTTCGGACAGGACTTCTACCAGATGGACCGCGGCTCGCTGTTCAAGACGCCGTCCATGGACCAGAGCATCTACGACATGAGCCTGATAGACTTCGAGGATTATGTGACCCAGAACAACATCTTCAACACCACGTTCGAGGTGGAGAAGAAGACCGCCCTGCCCGAATTCGGAGGCAACATCGGCTTCGGTCGCAACATCGGCATCGGCGACCAGACGCTCAGCCTGCTCGCTTCGTTCAGCGCCAGCAACGGGACACAAATCATGAAGGACGCGTTCTACAAGACGCTGGAAGCCACGGGCAACGTACAGAATGACTTCGGATATGACGAATATACTTCTTCCTTGAAGTTGGCAGGCTTGGCATCGGCCAGCATGACCCTGCGCAAGGAGGACCGCATCAGCTACACCTTCTTCTACGCCCGCAACGCCGAGGACAGCTACCAGCGGCGCGAAGGCGTGGACGCCGAGGGGCATCCGCTGATTGGCAGCAACAACATCACGCACATCTACACCTTGCAGAACCACCAGCTCAACGGCCTGCACCACTTCGGCAAGCAATGGGAGCTGACGTGGGGAGGCTCCTACGGCAAGACCAGCAGCGAGGAGCCGGACCGTCGCCAGGTGATGTTCGAGAAGCAGGATGACGGCAGCCTCAGCCTTTTCAAGCTGAACCGCCAGGAGACCATGCGCTACTTCGGCGACTTGAACGAAGATGAATGGGTGGGCAACGTCGCCTTGCGCTACAAATGGACGGACGAAAACAATGTGCGCGTGGGCTTCAGCTACAAGGACAAGAACCGCGACTACATGGGTACCCGCTTCTACTACAACGTCAACCGACTGAACCCGACCATCGACGACATCTACCACACCGACGGCTTCCTGAATCAGGAGAACGTGGAAAACGGAAGCATCGTCATCGAACGCCGCATGCAACCGCACGACACCTACCGCGCCGGCATGGAGATTTACGCCGCCTACGCACAGACGGACTTCTATCCGCTGAGCAACCTGCTGGTCAACGTGGGCCTGCGCTATGAATATGCCAAGCAATGGGTGGAATACGCCATGGAAGGTCAGACCAAATTCCAGAGCCGCCGCGACATGAACAAGCATGACATCTTCCCCACGGTCAACCTGAAGTACAGCATCAACGACAAGAACAACCTGCGCTTCTCCCTGTCGCGCACCATCACGCGCCCCTCGTTCATCGAGATGGCCCCCTTCCTCTACCAGGAATCCTACGGTGCCGCCCAAATCCGTGGTAACGAGGAGTTGCAGAACGGCTACAACTACAACTTCGACCTGCGCTACGAACGCTTCGGCGAGGACGGCGACATGTTCTCCATCACCGGCTACTTCAAGCACCTGGACAAACCCATCGAACGCATCCAACGCTTGCAGGGCGGTGCCACGATGCACTCCTTCCAAAATGCCGAGCAAGGCATGGCCACCGGCATTGAGGCGGAAGTGCGCAAGCAGCTGGTCAAGGACCTGCGCCTCGGAGCCAACGTATCCTATATGTACACCAACGTGAAGCTGCCCGAAGGCGGTGCCTACACCAACAAGGAACGCTCCCTGCAAGGTGCATCGCCCATCCTGCTGAACGCCGACCTGACCTACTCCCCGCGCTTCGGCGAGGACAAGCAGCTCAACCTGGCCCTGCTCTACAACCTGCAAGGCAAGCGCATCCACGCCGTGGGTGTCTCCCAGCTGGGCGATATCAAGGAGCAGACGCGCCACACGATGAACTTCCGCGCCAGCTATGCCCTGAACAGCCGCTGCACCCTCAGCCTGCAAGTGGACGACCTGCTGAACCGCGCCATCGTCTTCAAGCAAGACGTGCCCTCCACCGGCGAAGTAATTGAGGTTGAACGCTATAAGGACGGGGCAGGCTTCTCCATCGGCTTCTCCTACAAGCTGTAAGCACCTCGACAGGGACAAGTGCCCGACAAGGCAAGGACAAAGCAGCAGGAAGGATAGACAAAAAAGGCTTCTTTATACGACAAATAAGGCTTCTTTGTATGACGAATAAGGCTTTTTTGTAGGACAAATAAGGCTTCTTTGTATGACAAAAAAGGCTTTTATATAAGACTTAGGGCAGGCTTTTCCCTGGTCTAACCGAGGCATCCGGGGCCTGCAGCCGGCCTCACGGCACGCTCCTTAGCCCATATAACCATAAACAAAACCAATACTAACCAAATAATTCTTAGGATTATGAAACGAATGAACGAAAAACTCTTCTCGCTGGCTTTCTTGGCCGGACTGACGCTCTTCACTGCCTGCAGTGACGACGAACCAACGAACAACGGCGGCGACGAACCGGGTACAGAAGAAACCACGCTGACCGGCACCATCACGGAGGACGTGACGCTGACCAGCGGCACCACCTATCGCCTGAGCGGCCAATACATCGTGGAGGAAGGCGCCACGCTGACCATCGAGCCGGGCGTGCAAATCGTAGCCGTGCACGATGACGTCGTGGACTATATCTTGGTGAAACAGGGCGCACGCATCGAGGCCGAAGGTACGGCCAGCAGCCCCATCATCATGACC
Organism: Candidatus Bacteroides pullicola; assembly: GCA_019115825.1. Classification (GTDB taxonomy): domain Bacteria; phylum Bacteroidota; class Bacteroidia; order Bacteroidales; family Bacteroidaceae; genus Bacteroides; species Bacteroides pullicola. Next base: position 35,226 of record DXCV01000034.1, on the reverse strand, counting down.
AGCGAACAGAAAGAGCCGGGTGCCTGGGGCGGTATCCACATCTGCGGACGTGCCCACACCAACGTGGAAGGCGGCACGGGCAACTCTGAAATCGGTAACGCTGCATACGGCGGCAACGACGATGCCGACAACTCCGGTACGCTGCGTTATGTCCGCGTGGAATACACCGGCTTTGCCTTTGACGAGGAGCACGAGGCCAACGGTATCTCCTTCTATGGCGTAGGTAACGGTACGACCGTTGACCACTGCCAGGCTTACCGCGGCTCGGACGACGGCTTTGAATTCTTCGGAGGTTCGGTGAACATCAGCAATATGGTGGTGACCGACTGCAGCGACGACTCCTTCGACTGGACGGAAGGCTGGAACGGCACCGCCACCAACCTGATTGCCACGCAAGAGAGCGAGGAGACGCTGGGCTACGCCTGCGACTGCCTCATCGAAGCTGACAACAACGAGAACGACAACGCGGCCGAGCCCGTATCTGCTCCGACCATCGAGAACGCCATCTTCATTGGCAACGGTGCTGACGGCAAGGGCGTTCACCTGCGTCGCGGCACACACGTGAACATGAAAAACGTCGAGATTTATGGCAAGGGCGATGCGCTCTACATCGAAAGCGAGCTGACAGCCCAGGCCTTGAAGGACGGTGACTCCACCTTGGAGAACGTCCGCATCAGTGGTGCCATGGTCAGCAAGGAAGATGTCACCAACATCTACAACAACGACGATTTCCTGGCTGCAGGCAACCTGACGAACCAAACCAATCCGTATGCTGACTACGATGCCATCATCGCCGCCAATCCTTGGGCCGCAGGATGGACACAATCTTGGGGTGACAGCAGCGAAGAGCAAGACAATGTTCTGCCGAACGAGTCTGAACTGCAGGGTGAGCTGAACGAGAATGTCACGCTGGCAGCCGGAAACACATACTACCTGAACGGTCAATACAAAGTGCTGGCAGGTGCCACACTGAACATCGAAGAAGGCGTCACGCTGATTGCCCGGTATGATGAAATCGTGGACTACATCCTCATCGAGCAGGGTGCCAAAATCAACGCAGTGGGTACAGCCGAGGCTCCCATCGTGATGACTTCCGAGCGTGAAGAGGCCGGTGCATGGGGCGGCATCCACATCTGCGGACGTGCCCACACCAATGCCATGGGCGGCGGTTTCTCTGAAATCGGCAACTCGCCTTATGGTGGCGATGTAGAAGACGACAACTCCGGCGTGCTGCAATATGTACGTGTGGAATACACCGGTTATGCTTTTGACGAGGAACACGAAGCCAACGGCATCTCCTTCTATGGCGTGGGCAACGGCACAACGGTAGACCACTGCCAGGCTTACAAAGGCTCGGACGACGGCTTTGAGTTCTTCGGTGGTTCGGTGACCGTGAGCGACATGGTCGTAGTGAGCTGCAGCGACGACTCCTTCGACTGGACAGAAGGATGGAATGGCACAGGCACGAACCTGATGGCTTACCAGGAAGCAGAAAGCAGCCTGGGTTATGCTTGCGACTGCCTGATCGAGGCTGACAACAACGGCGACGACAACGCCGCAACTCCGGTGGCCCACCCCAACCTGAGCAACCTGCTGCTCGTGGGCAACGGTGCCGATGGCCGTGGCGTCCGTCTGCGTGAAGGTACCCAAGTAACGATAGACAACGCACAAATCTGCGGCAAGACCATGCCCTTGACGGTAGAGACCGAACTGACGGAGAACGCTCTGCTGGACGGCACTTCCTCGCTGACCAACATCACCATCAGTGCCGACTTCGTAAGTGCTGAAGGCATCTACACCGCCGACAACTTCCTGGCCGGCGAAGGCAACAGCGTGGACACGAACCTGAGCTTCTCCTCGCTGGCTGACGCCATCACCGCTTGCGACTGGATTGAAGGCAGCTGGGTAAAGGCTGAATAATAAAAGACTTGTCTGATATAAGAATAAGAAGAGGGATGCCTTATGTGGGGTATCCCTCTTTTCTTATAATAACTTTGCAGTTGCCAAAAGTCCTCTTTAAGCGCGCCAAAGTGCCTCTTTGCCATCGCCACGCCAGACTTGATAAAATCAGGTGGCAAAGAAAAATGCCCAAGGAATTTGCCCAAGTCCCAGATTTATTTCCTACATTTGCATTTACCAACCTAAATGCTTGAGATATGAAAGAAGTTATAGGATTCCTCGAAGAGTTGGAGCGTAACAACAACCGCGAATGGTTCAACGCCCACAAGGATGAATATCGCGCGGCACAGGCCAAGTTTGATGACTTTGCCGGACAACTCATCGCGGGCATCGCCGCTTTCGACGATAGCATCAAGAACCTGACAGTCAAGGATTGTACGTACCGCATCTATCGCGATACCCGTTTCTCGTCGGACAAGCGACCCTACAAGACGCATCTCGGTGCTTTCATCTGCCCGGAGGGAAAGAAGTCGGGCTATGCGGGCTACTACTTCCAGGTGGGACCGGAGGAAGAAGGTTATGATGCAGGCACCATGCTGGCCTCCGGGCACTACTGCATGGAGCCACAAGCACTCCGCACCCTGCGCGAGGACATCTGCAACGGCGACGGGGACTTTGAGCAGACGCTGCGCCAAGCCCCGGACTTCCGGTTGGAAGAGGAAGGCAAGCTGAAGCGAGTGCCCAACGGATTCCCCAAAGATGCCGCCTGCTCGGAGTATCTGAAATACCGGACGTATTGCCTGGTAAGTTCGCCCGGCAAGACCTTTGCCTTGGCCGACCATCTGCTGGAGCGGACCGTGGAGTTATTCCGAACAACCTACCCGTTCATTGAATATATCAACCGCGCCATCGCTTTCACGCGAAACGAGCTATAAAGACACACTTTTGTATAACCCTTTAAACATTACGGACTATGGCAGACAACTACCTTGAAAAGCAGTACGAAGACTACCAGACCAAGAAAGCAGCTTGGGAGTGGGAACGCAAGTATGGCAAGAAAAACAAGAAGGCCGTCCCACGACAGCCAGAACCGGTACTTCCACCGCACCCTGACGATGCGGACTTCATCGAGGAAGAAGAGGAAGAAGAACGCTGACAAGCGATGCGGCGCAGACCTCCCCAAGAATATACCGGGAAGCCTGCGCCGCACTTTACAGGAACAACTTGATGGAAAAATCAGTATCTTTGCACGCGCTTTGACGAAAGCGCAGACTGATTAAATTCCTAAGTATGCTGAACAAATATCTTTTCCGGCGATATCTGCTATTCGCCATTACCCTGTTTGTCAACGCCATGGGCATCGCCTACATCACCAAGGCGGCTTTGGGCACCTCGCCCATCACCAGTGTCACCTACGTGGCCAGTATGTTCACTCCGCTCACCATGGGCCAATGGACCATCGTCCTCAACCTGCTGTTTGTCTTGCTGGAGCTCCCTTTCATGACGCGCCGACAGGTCCGGGAAGACCTTCGCATATATCTCTCGCAAGTAGTCATCACCTTCTTCTTCGGCCTGTGCATCGACCTGTGCATGTACATCATCCGCGACTTGAACCCTGTGGACTACATCAGCCAGATGGCCAACCTGCTGATTGGCTGCCTCATCCTGGCCCTCGGCATCGCGCTGAAAGTAAAAGCAGACGTGGCCATGATGGCGGGCGAATACTTTGTGCGGGTGCTGTCCAAACATTTCCGCAAGGACTTCGGCTACATGAAGCTGGGCTTCGATTGGTCATTGGTGGCCATTGCCGTCATCCTGTCCTTCTGCTTCATGGGCGGACTGTACGGAGTGCGCGAAGGTACAGTAATCGCTGCCCTGCTGGTAGGTCCCATTGTCCATTTCGTCAGTCCGTGGTATCGCTTCATCGATGCTTGGATAACAGCCCCGAAAGTGCCAACTGTACAGACGGACACCAACTCCATCCCTACGCCCCACACGGTCATCACCATTGCCCGTGAATTCGGCAGCGGCGGACACTTGCTGGGCGAAATGCTGGCCAAGCGGCTGGGCATCCGTCTCTATGACAAGGAGTTCATTCACCTGGCAGCAGAAAAGAGCGGCATCGATGAAGCATATATCCGCCGCAACGAGCAATCCATCCCTTCCTTTTGGCTAAAGTGCATTCTGACGGACGGTAACGAATCTTCCCGCCAACAGAGCCTGTCGCCAGACGACGTGCTGTTCCTGGCAGAGAGCAACATCATCCGCGAACAAGCCTCCAAGGAGCCCTGCATCATCGTGGGACGTTGTGCAGATTACATCCTGCAAAACGCTCCCAGCCTCATCAAGGTTTTCTGCTATTCCGACCGGGAGAGTGCCTACCAACGCTGCACCACGGAATATAGTGTGCCGGCAGACAAGGCTCGTGCCGAGATAGCCCACGTCAACCGCAACCGCATCGCCCACTACGAATACTACACCGGCGAGAAATGGGGAGACCCACACCGATACGACTTGATGCTCAACACCGGAAGCATCGGCCTGCAAACAGCGTGCGACTTAGTAGAAGAGTATTACCGGAAAAAGACTACTGACAAAGCATAATTTTCCAAGTACACAAATACAAAGAAAGAAATTATACCTACCTTTGCACTATCCAACTCCTTAACCGATAAACAGATGAACGTAACTTTATCTATGGAATACATCTTGAAGATGTTACAACCTCTAAACGCAGACAACAAGCGCTGGCTGGGCGAAAGACTGATTGAAGAAGCCCAATCAGAATCCTATGCCCCATGCCAATACACTGTAGAAGAAATGGAGAACCATATTCTTCAAGCAGAAAAAAGAGCCCAATGCGGAGATTGGGGGCTTAGTGATGAACAAGCAGAGCAGGAACTATTGGAAGAATTGCCATGGCTACAATAAAATGGGACTCACAAGCTAGACATAGCCGTAAAAAAATATTGGAATACGGCGCAACAATGTGGGGTAAAGCTGCTGCCCAACGGATGTACCGCCGTATAAAAGAGCATACGGCTCTCTTGGCTGTCTCCCCGTATTTAGGACCCCAAGAACCACTTCTGCAAAATCGTTTTCCTGCATACCGTAGCCTTGTTATTCACGAGCACTATAAACTAATATATAAGTATATAGAAAGTAAAGACATGGTATGGATTGTTGACATTTGGGATACTCGTCGCGAACCTAACTTCCTTGCTGATTCCTTGAAATAGCCATGCTACATCCCTTCCATAGCGACATCAGCAGCATTCCCCTGCCCGCACGCTTCACCTATCCTTTCTGCTACACGCCACACCCGCTATGCGTTCGGGCGGCGGAAGAGGTGCAACAGTATCTGGCGCAACATCCCGAATGGGGCGAAGGGAAGATGTTCGGCGTGCTGGTGGTGCAGACCACTGAAGGCCAACTGGGGTATCTGGCCGCCTTCTCTGGCATCCTGGCAGGAGAAAACAAGATTCCTTTCTTCGTGCCACCGGTCTATGATCTCTTACAGCCCGACGGGTTCTTCAAGCAGGAAGAGGCAGAAATCTCCGCGATGAATGTCCGCATCACGCAGCTGGAGCAAGACCCGAACTACCTGCAACAGAAAGAAACCTTCCGACAAGCAGAGGCCGAAGCACAAGTTGCCTTGGACAACGCCCGCCAAGCCCTGAAAACCGCCAAGGCACAACGTGAGGAACGACGCCGTTCCTCCACCCTCACCCCGGAAGAAGCCGATGCCCTCATCCGCGAAAGCCAGTTCCAGAAAGCCGAATATAAGCGGTTGGAACACCGTTGGAAAGAACAGTTGGATACACTCCGCTGGCACATGGAAGCCCATGAAGCAAAGGTGCTAGCCTTGAAGCACGAGCGCAAGACACGCTCTGCCGACCTGCAACTGCGCCTCTTCCGGCAATTCCGTATGCTGAACTACCGGGGGGAAGTCAAGGATCTGTGCGAACTGTTTGCCGACACCGTGCAACGCATTCCCCCGGCCGGAGCGGGCGAATGTGCGGCTCCCAAGCTGTTGCAATACGCCTACCTGCATGGCTGGAAGCCTTTGGTCATGGCCGAGTTCTGGTGGGGCAAGCCCTCGCAGACCGAAGTGCGAAGGCAAGGGCACTACTATCCGTCTTGCACGGGCAAGTGCGGTCCCATCCTGCGCCACATGTTGCAGGGACTGGACGTGGAGGAGAATCCCTTAGCCCGGAAGAACGACAAGGAAAAGGAGTTGGAGATTGTGTACGAGGACGATGCCCTGGTGGTGGTCAACAAGCCGTCTGGTCTGCTCTCCGTACCCGGCAAGGAGGACAGCACTTCCGTACAAGCCCTGATGCAGGCCCGCCTGCCCCAAGCATTGAACGTGCATCGGCTGGATATGGATACCTCCGGCCTGCTGCTCATCGCCAAGACCAAGGAGGCGCACCAATGCCTCCAGACCCAATTCGAGCAACGCCTCATCCGCAAACGATACATCGCCCTACTGGAAGGCATCGTGCCCCATGACCGCGGAAGCATCGACCTCCCCCTGCGGCCCGACCTGCACGACCGTCCCCGCCAGGTAGTAGACAAGGAACATGGCAAGCCTGCCCTCACCGATTATGAAGTGTTGGAAAGAAAAGACGGGCGCACCCTCGTTGCCTTCTATCCGCAAACGGGGCGCACCCATCAACTTCGTGTACACGCCGCACATCCCCTGGGACTGCACTGCCCCATCGTAAGCGACGCGCTCTATGGCACTCCTGCCGAAAGGCTCTGCCTGCATGCCGAGCGGTTGGAGTTCACGCACCCGGTGACGGGAGAGCGGATGACGTTTCAAGTCAAAGCACCTTTCATCTAATCAGTACTTCGCCTTGATGGCCGGCAACGCCTTTTGGATGTCCCGGATGCGCTGTGCGTCGCTGGGGTGCGTGCTCAGCAAGGCAGGGACGGAGCCCGTGGTGCCTGCGGACATCTTCTGCCAGAAGGTCACGGCCACATCAGGATTGTAGCCTGCCATCTTCATCAGGATAAGGCCCATATAGTCTGCCTCGGATTCGTGCTTGCGCGAGAAAGGCAGCATCACGCCCACCTGCGCCCCGATGCCGTAGACCGTGCCTGCCAGGGCCTGCACGGCGGTGCTCTTCTCCGAAAGGGAGCGGTTGAGTATCTGCGCGCCATACTGGGCCAACACCTGCTGGCTCATGCGCTCGTTGCTGTGCTTGGCCACGGCGTGCGCCACCTCATGGCCCAGGACCACGGCCAGTTCGTCGTCCGAAGAAACGAGGTTCATCAATCCCTCGTACACCACAATCTTTCCGCCGGGCATACAGAAGGCATTCACCTGGTTGTCTTTCACGAGGTTGAACTCCCACGAGAAGTTCTTCACCTCGCTGGCCAGCCCGTTCTCGCGCAAGTAGCGTTCGGTGGCCGCGGCAATGTTCTTCCCCACCCGCGTCACCATGGCCGCCCACTTGGAGGACGAGGACTTGGGCGCCGTCTGCATGTATTCCTTGTACTGCGTCAGGCTGGAAGAAAGCACTTCCTGGTCGGACACCAACAATATCTGCTTCCGCCCGGTCAAGGGGACGGTGCCACACCCCGAAAGAACGATTATCGAGGCCAAAAGGAATAGTAGTTTCTTCATATCTGCAAGTATTTAGCGTTCACGAAGCAAAGGTAAGCAAAAAAACTACTGGTTAGTTAGGCTGAAGTTGAGAATTGGCTTATCTTTACCGCCTAAATCTTCAAAATTTATACTTATGTCCCGCATCGCCCAAGAGAAACGCATTGTCGAGCAAATGATTCGCCTCTATTGCCGCCGCAAGGAGGGGAACCAAGACTTGTGCCCGGAGTGCCGGGAATTGCTGGCATACGCCCACACCCGCCTGGACCGCTGCCCCTTCGGCGAGGAGAAAAAGACCTGCCGCCTCTGCCCCATACACTGCTATAAACGCGACATGCGGGAACGGATGCGCCAAGTGATGCGCTATGCCGGTCCCCGCATGTTGTGGTACCATCCCGTGGCGGCCTTGCGCCACTTGTGGCAGGAGTTCTGCTCCCGCTGAATCAGTTGTTGAAATAATAGAGGAAGACAGCCACACCTTCGAGTGCCTTCTTCCGCTCGCCCTCGATGTCGATGGAGAACTTGATTTCGGCCTTGGCCACGCCGCGCAGGTTGGCCAGCGACTGCATGGAGGCAGTCAGACGGATGCGCTGTCCGGAGAGGACGGCCTGACCGAAGCGCATCTTCTCCATGCCGTAGTTGATCATCATCTTCAGGTTGTTCACCTCGATAATCTGGTTCCACAGGTAGGGCAGCATGGAGAGCGTCAGATAGCCGTGCACGATGGTACTCTTAAAGGGGCTTTCCGCCTTGGCACGCTCCACGTCCACATGAATCCACTGGTGGTCCGACGTGGCATCGGCAAAGAGGTTGATGCGGTCCTGCGTGATTTCCACATAGTCGGAAACGCCGATTTGCTGGCCTACCAGCTTCTCGAAATCTTCGTACGAATTGACAATTTTCTTTTCCATTCTTCTCTATCGGTTTTAATTATACATATTATACATGAAGCCTGTCTTCGCGCAAAAGCGGAAAACGGAAACAAATATAGTCCATATTCCTACAAAATGCAAGAGACGCGAGCCTTTTTATTTAGAAATGATGTACCTTTGCCTCCCGATAATGCCAAACAGACTATTAAATCAGAAGAATATGAAACGAGCCGTCATCATCGGAGCCACATCGGGCATCGGACGCGAGGTGGCCCGCCTCCTGGTCGCCGAGGGCTGGCTGGTGGGCGTGGCAGGGCGCAGGGAAGATCTGCTGAAAGCCTTGCAGGCCGAAGCGCCCGACCGGACAAAGTTCCGCCAAGTGGACGTCACGTCGAAGGATTGTCCCCGCCAAATCCTTGACTTGATTGCAGACCTGGGAGGCATGGACCTCTTCCTGCTCTGCGCGGGCATCGGCCGACAGAACCCGGACCTGACGCCGGACATCGAGTTGCGCACGGCCGAGACCAACGTCACAGGCTTCATCCGCGCCGTGAACACGGCCTACGACTGGTTCCGCTCGCACGGAGGAGGACACCTGGCCGCCATCAGCTCCATAGCGGGCACCAAGGGACTGGGCGCCGCACCTGCCTACTCCGCCACCAAGCGTTTCCAGAATACCTACCTTGATGCCTTGGCCCAATTGGCGCGGATGCAACACCTGCCCATCCGCTTCACGGACATCCGCCCGGGATTCGTGGACACCGACTTGCTCCGGGGCGACAAGCACTATCCCATGCTGATGCGTCCCGAACGGGTGGCCCGGCGCATTGTCCGTGCCTTGGAGCACAAGGAGCGCGTCTGCGTTATCGACTGGAGATATAAGATATTAGTATTTTTCTGGCGATTGATTCCCCGGTTCGTGTGGGAAAGGTTGCCGATACGAAACTGAATGAAAATGAACAAATCCCAATTCAAGTACACCGCCCTTACCGCCGTCCTTGCCCTTGGCGTGGGCACAACGATTCCTTTCCTGGTCAGCAACGACGAATTTCACCCTGAACGCGACTCCGTGCGGTCGCAAGTCTCTTCCTTTACCGTGCCCCTACGAGTGCCGGCAGAAGTGCGCTTTGCCGATGAAGTCATCCCCTTGGACCGCTACGACCTGCGCGAACGCATGGACCGCGAACTGATGGCCTTCACCTACATGCACTCCTCGACGATGCTGACCATCAAACGGGCCAACCGCTACTTCCCCATCATCGAACCTATCCTGAAGAAGAACGGCCTGCCGGACGACCTGAAGTACCTGGCTGTCATCGAAAGCAGCCTCAACCCCTTGGCCCGCTCGCGCGCCGGAGCCGCCGGGATGTGGCAGTTCATGAAAGGCACGGGGCGCGACTTCGGCCTGGAGGTGAACGCCAACATCGATGAACGCTACCACATTGAGAAGAGCACCGAAGCCGCCTGCGACTACCTGAAGCAAGCCTACGCCAAGTATGGCAGTTGGCTCTGCGTGGCCGCTTCCTACAACGCCGGACAGGCCCGCATCACCCAGCAACTCTCCAAACAGGGAGTGGACCGCGCCGTGGACCTCTGGCTCGTGGAGGAGACCACCCGCTACATGTTCCGCCTCCTGGCCGCGAAGAGTGTGCTCGGCAATCCCCAACAATACGGCTTCCTCCTGAAACGCCGGGACCTCTACCCGCCCATCCCCTGCACCACGGACACCGTCACCACGGGCATCGCCGACCTGGCCGCCTACGCCAAGGAAAAGGGCATCACTTACGCCCAGCTGAAGGATGCCAATCCCTGGCTGCGCGACGACTTCCTGCAGAACAAGAGCGGGCGCACGTATGTGCTGAAGATTCCCACCCGGGCGGGGATGTACTATGACCCCAAGAAGACCAAGGCACACAATAAGGCGTGGGTGGTGGACTGACGCTATTTCATGATATACGTCTTCAGCGCCTCCACATACTCCTCGAAGGCCTGCACGCCTTGCGGCGTGATGCGGCAAATCGTGCAGGGCTTCTTGCCTTTGAAGGTTTTGATTACCTCCACATAGCCTGCCGCGGACAGCTTGTCGAGCTGCACGCTCAGGTTGCCTGCCGTGGCGCCCGTCTCCTGGCGGATGTAAACAAAGTCGGCCTCCTCCACACTGATGAGCAGGGACATCACGGCCAGGCGCAGCTCGCTATGAAGCAATGGATTCAATTCCTTGAACATCAGGCGGCCTCCTTTCGCATACGGCAGGCTTCGCGGTTCAGGCGATGGCCGGGGATGATGAACATCAGCACGATGCACACAATGAAGATAACCGTGTGATAATACCATTGCCCGATGCTGAAAGCATTGATAACGGAAAACACCGCTATGATAAATGACATGGAACCCACGTTTCTAATCCACCCCTCATTAATGACTTCGCCCGTAATGGCCACCCCAATTCCGGCAAATGCCACCATAAGCGGCAAAATAAACTTGACCGTAGCCACATCCAGGCAAAATGCGATAGCGGCCACCGCCATGGCCATGCTTACAATCTCCCACACCGCCTTTATCACTTTATCCGTATAAGTACGCACAAGCTTTTTTTCTTTCTTCACCAAATACACTTGCATGGGATATCCCAAGGCAGGAATGGCAAACCACACCCAATTCCACCGCATATCACCCGTCTGCCACACCAGCAGCAGCACCACAACCGCCGTCACCAACGACAGATACCCCCACAACAGGAAGATATTCCCGCTGCCCAACTCCAGGTTCTTCTTGCTGTTCTGAATCATCCGCGTGATCAGTTCCAGGCTTTCCTTTTCATTCAAACTCTTGTTTTCCATACTCTTTCTTTGTTTTTAGAAGTTAATTGTTACGATTGAAATCACATTGGGGTTCGAACTCCGCTGCAAAGATAGACAAGTTTATAATATAAACCAAACAATTCTATAAAATAATTTGCGCCAGTCTGCATTTTCTTTTCCAAGCCCTTCCAAATATAAGGAGAAGCACTTGAAAAAACCGCTCAACCCGCCACAAAAAACCATCAATGCCGCTTGCAAGATATAACTTTAGCCTAAAGTTATAAAACTCCAACCTAAAGTTATACAGCTTTATACTGAAGTTATAAAGCTCCAACCTGAAGTTATAGCTTTCAAGCGGCTTCGGGAAGTTTTGCAGGTGGCTTCGGAAGCTTTTTCCGGCAGTCCGGGAAGGATTTGCAAGCCTTCGGGCGGACAAGGATGCCCACCAAGAGGGGCATTCACCTCAAAAAAGGAAGGAAAATCAGAAAACACCCCCTCTTTTTAGGGGGTATTCCAAGAAAAACACCTACCTTTGCAGCCGAAAACCTATAAAAAAGAGACCCATCATGTCTAAAATGCGTTTTTTTGCCCTGCAAGAGCTTGCCAACCGCAAGCCGCTTGAAGTGACTCCCCCCTCCGGCCGCCTCAGTGACTACTACGGCAGCCACGTCTTCGACCACAAGAAGATGCAGGAGTACCTGCCCCGCGAAGCCTACAAGGCCGTGACCGACGCCATCGACAAAGGCACCCCCATCAGCCGCGAAGTGGCCGACCTCATTGCCAACGGCATGAAGAGCTGGGCCAAGTCCCTGGGCGTCACCCACTACACCCACTGGTTCCAACCCCTGACCGACGGCACCGCCGAGAAGCACGACGGTTTCATCGAACTGAGCGCCGAGGGCGACGTCATCGAACGCTTCTCCGGCAAGCTGCTCGTCCAGCAGGAGCCGGATGCGTCGAGCTTCCCCAACGGCGGCATCCGCAACACCTTCGAGGCGCGCGGCTACACGGCGTGGGACGTCTCCTCGCCCGCCTTCGTCGTGGACGACACCTTGTGCATCCCTACCATATTTATATCTTATACCGGCGAAGCGTTGGACTACAAGACCCCGCTGCTGAAAGCACTGGCCGCCGTGGACCGCGCCGCAACGGATGTCTGCCAACTGTTCGACAAGAACGTCACCCGCGTCTTCGCCAACCTGGGCTGGGAGCAAGAGTATTTCCTCGTGGACCTCGCGCTGTACAACGCCCGCCCCGACCTCTGCCTGACGGGCCGCACGCTGATGGGCCACTCCTCCGCCAAGGACCAGCAACTGGAGGACCACTACTTCGGCTCCATCCCGCCGCGCGTCACCGCCTTCATGAAGGAGCTGGAGATTGAGTGCCACAAGCTGGGCATCCCCGTCAAGACGCGCCACAACGAGGTGGCCCCCAACCAGTTCGAGCTGGCGCCCATCTTCGAGAACGTCAACCTGGCCAACGACCACAACCAACTGGTGATGGACATGATGAAGCGCATCGCCCGCAAGCACAACTTCGTCGTCCTGCTGCACGAGAAGCCTTACCAAGGCGTCAACGGCAGCGGCAAGCACAACAACTGGTCGCTCTGCACGGACACGGGTGTCAACCTCTTTGCGCCGGGCAAGAATCCGAAAGGCAACATGCTGTTCCTCACCTTCCTGGTGAACGTCTTGATGATGGTATACAAGAACCAGGACCTGCTGCGTGCCTCCATCGTCAGCGCGGGCAACAGCCATCGCCTGGGTGCCAACGAGGCACCGCCCGCCATCCTCTCCATCTTCCTGGGCAAACAACTCAGCACCATCTTGGACGAAATCACCCGCCAGGTGACCGACACGAAGATGACCGCCGAGGAGAAGACCACGCTGAAGCTGGGCATCGGCCGCATCCCGGAAATCCTGCTGGACACCACCGACCGCAACCGCACGTCGCCCTTCGCCTTCACCGGCAACCGCTTTGAGTTCCGTGCCGCCGGCTCGTCGGCCAACTGCGCTGCCGCCATGATTGCCACCAACGCCGCCATGGCCAACCAGCTGAACGAGTTCAAGGTGCAGGTGGACCGCCTGATGGAAGAAGAGGGCTGCGGCAAGGACGAGGCCATCTTCCGCGTGCTGAAGGAGACCATCATCGCCTCCGAGCCCATCCGCTTCGAGGGCGACGGCTACTCCGAGCAGTGGAAAGAGGAAGCCGCCCGCCGCGGACTGACCAACATCTGCCACGTGCCCGAGGCGCTGATGCACTACGTGGACAACCAGTCGAAAGCCGTCCTCATCGGCGAGCACATCTTCAACGAGACCGAGCTGAACAGCCGCCTCGAAGTGGAGCTGGAGAAGTACACCATGAAGGTGCAAATCGAAAGCCGCGTGCTGGGCGACCTGGCCATCAACCACATCGTGCCCACCGCCGTCATCTACCAGAACCGCCTGCTGGAGAATCTGCGCGGCCTGCGCGAGACGTTCACGCCCGAGGAATATGACATCCTCAGCGCCGACCGCAAGGAGTTGATCCGCGAAATCTCACACCGCGTCACCGCCATCAAGAAGCTGGTGCGCGAGATGATAGAGGCCCGCAAGGTGGCCAACCACCTGCCCTGCTACAAGGAACGCGCCTTCGCCTACGAGGAGAGCGTACGCCCCTTCCTCAGCGAAATCCGCGACCACATCGACCACCTCGAGATGGAGATTGACGACGAGATTTGGCCGCTGCCCAAATACCGCGAACTGCTGTTCACGAAGTAAAGACAACCGCATAATCCGTTGGGAGGGACCGGGCTTTGGCCTGTAGTCCCTCTTTTTTTGCACATTTTTGTCACAGGAGTGTAATATTTGATTTATTCTTACTACTTTTGTGCTCTATAACACAGTTTTGCAGCAGTTATGGTTAAATTGAACATATCCGATGCCCAGGTTCCGGAACTGATAGCCGACATGTGGGCCCCCCTCAACGAGGAGCAACGCACCTACCTGTCCAGCCAGTTCACGCTCCAGAACTACAAGAAGAACGAGGTCATCCACTGCGAGGGCGAGACCCCCACACACCTGATGTGCCTGCTGAGCGGCAAGGTGAAAATCTACAAGGACGGCGTGGGTGGGCGCAGCCAGATTATCCGCATGATTAAGCCCGTGGGCTACTTCGGCTATGCCGCCGCCTTCGCGGGTAAGGACTATGTGACGGCCGCTGCCGCTTTCGAGGCCTCCACCGTCTGCCTCATCCCCATGGCTGCCATCCGGAGACTGATTGCGGAAAACAATGACCTGGGCTCGTTCTTCCTCCACCAACTGTCTTTCGACCTGACCGTGGCAGACGAACGCACGGTGAACCTGACGCAGAAGCACATCCGTGGCCGCCTGGCCGAGTCGCTTCTCTTCCTGAAAGAGAGCTACGGACTGGAAGAAGACGGCTCGACGCTGAGCATCTACCTCTCGCGCGAGGACCTGGCCAACCTGTCCAACATGACCACCTCCAACGCCATCCGCACGCTGTCGCAATTCGCCACCGAAAAGCTCATTACCATCGACGGCCGCAAAATCAAAATCATCGACGAAGAGAAGCTGAAGAAGATCAGCAAGATCGGGTAAGGATTCCCGGCATAGATACAAAAAGTTACCCCCGCTCCCGTCCGGCAGAACCGATGGACAGAAGCGGGGGTATGCTTTATCTGGTTTCTTACACCTTTACCTTATTCCGGTATCAGCGTGAAGCCCCAACGGTATTCACGGTTGGCAGGCAAGTTATAGCCCGGTTCGGGACGAGCCCCCCAGCTGTTGTAGCCAGCTACACCCTCCTGCTTCATGTCTATGCAGACTTCCACGAAGTTGCGGGGCGAGATGTCGTTCATGTGCGTCATACGGCGCAGCACGTTCTTGGCGGC
The DNA here is from genome assembly GCA_019115825.1 of Candidatus Bacteroides pullicola. GTDB lineage: Bacteria > Bacteroidota > Bacteroidia > Bacteroidales > Bacteroidaceae > Bacteroides > Bacteroides pullicola. The sequence continues at coordinate 20,151 of DXCV01000034.1, read as the reverse complement.
AGCCTCATTGTGATTGGCCACCTCCTCGGGGCTGAAGTTACTCCACTGATAAGGCTTGTCCTTGTTTTCCTCAGAGTCAAAGTCTTCCACGGAATTGCGCAGAGCGTTAAAACCTATAAGACTGTCGGCACGCACGGTCAAGCCACGACCGCCCTTCTGCTCCAACGTCAGCCAGCGGGTGTCGGTGTGGTGGCCGTTCTCCTGCGGACGTGAATAAGCGAAATAGAGGTCCTCGGCAGTAGACTTGTAGACATCCACCAGGGTGCCGTTGTTGCGATCTACATAATTTTCCTCGGGGCCACGACCGAAGTAGGTCACCTGGTTCATGGCAGCGGGCAAGCGGAAGCGCACGCCAATGCGGGGTACCACCAGTTTGCTGGCTGCTTCGCGGGCGGCGTCATTGCCGGGCGTGAAGGTAGCCATACGGGTAGCTTCGGAAACTTCTGTCTTGGCGGGATCCATGTCGGTGGACGTGAAAACAGCATTGACCTTCACCACGCCCGAAGGATGGATGCGATAGGTCATGCGATAGAGATTGCCCGCCTTCAGCAGATAATCAGCCTTGATCACGGCATCCTTGCCATCCATCTCAATGGAAGCCTCCACCACGTTGAAATCCTTGCTGGACTGCTTCCACACTTGCTCGCGCTTGGGAGCGCCGTTGCCATAGTCATTATCCGTGGGGCCGCGCCAGAAGTTGGGTTGCAGACCGAATCCATCCTGGAAATATTCCTTGCCCTTCACGCGGTAGGAAGTGACGATACCTGTCTTCTTGTTGAACACGAACTGCACCTTGGAAGAGGATGCCGTCAGCACATCACCCTCAGTCTTCACGGTCAATGTACTGCCGTTGGTGGCAATCTTGACAGGCAACGGATTAATAGGCAGACGGAATTGCTCGTGTGCGATCTCGTAACCGGCAGGCACGCAAGGTTCGGGCTCTACGGTAAAGAGACGGAAGTCAACGAAATATTCGGTATCAGTCTTGGGCTTCAATCCGCTGACAGGCACGGTGAATTCTTTGCTGCCTTGAGGAGCGATGTCTAGGGATACCTTGCCACTACGCACGATCTTACCATTGGCTTTCACGTCGTAAATCAGCATGTATTTCTTCAGGTTCGTGAAATAGAAGCGGTTCTTCACCAGGAACTTTCCTGCGGCGAGATCCACGGCTTCCACGCCCATATTCTGATATGCATACTTCACCTCGGACATACCGGGATGCGGAGTGCGGTCTGCACTGACCACGCCGTCGCACACGAAGTTGCCATCGCTGGGTGCGTTTACGCCGAAATCACCGCCGTAAGCGAAGTAGTGGCGTCCGTTCTTGTCCACGGCATCGATGCCATGCTCCACCCATTCCCAGATGAAGCCACCTTGCAGGTTGGGATACTTGTAGATGGCCTTCCACTGATCCCACAGGTTACCATTGGAGTTACCCATGGCGTGCGTATATTCCGAAGGCACCACCGGACGGTCGCTGCCACGTCGGCCGATGGACTCCAGCCACTCAGCGCCGGGATACTGGGGCACGTACATATCGCTGTTCCATTCCCACTGGGCACGCTCATAGCATACGGGACGCTCCATCCAGTCCTTGTCAGCCTGCTTCAGCCAGAGGTAAGTCTGGTAGAAGTTGTAACCGTTGCCTGCCTCATTACCCAACGACCAGATGATGACGCTGGTGCGGTTCTTGTTACGCTCGAACATATTGATGGTGCGGTATATGTGAGGCTTTAGCCACTCGGGATTGTTACCCAGCGAACCGCCCTTGCGCAGGTCGTAGTACATGCCGTGACTCTCGATGTTGGCCTCATCATAGACATAGAGACCGAACTCGTCACACAGTTCGTAGAAACGACGACACTGCGGATAGTGGGAGAGGCGGACGGCGTTGATATTGTGCAGGCGCATCAAGGTGAAATCCTTGCGCATGATTTCCTCGGTCACATAGTGTCCCGTGGCGGGGTTGTGCTCGTGGATGTTGGTACCTTTCAGCTTGATGGGCTGTCCGTTGACAAACATCAGCACGTAAGGTTTGCCGTTCTCTGCCTTCTGCTCTACGGGTTTGATTTCAATACGGCGGAAACCTACGTTGTAGGGGATGACTTCCGTTACCTTGCCGTCCTGCTTCAGCGTGAGCAACAATTTGTAGAGGTTGGGAGCTTCGGATGACCACGTCAGCACATTGTCAATCTGCTTGTCAAAGCGCACCTGGCGGCTCTCACCGGCGGGCACGTTGACAGACTTCTCGTCTGACACCACGGTCTTGCCCTGCTTGTCCACCAGCTCGTAGGCGATGGTCAGGTTGGCTGCCGTCTGCTCGCGGTTGCGCAGGTCGGTTTCCAGAGCAAAGATGCCGTTGCGGTAGGTATCGTCCAGCGTGGACTTCAGATGGAAGTCGCGCACAGCAGCCTTGGGTTGAGAGTAGATGAACACATCACGCTCGATGCCGCTCATGCGCCACATATCCTGACACTCCAGGTAGGAACCCGTGCTCCAGCGGAAGATTTTCAGCGTCAGCACGTTCTTGCCGGCCTTGACATAGGGATTGAGAAGGAACTCGGCGGGATTCTTGGAATCCTCATTATAACCCACCTCCTTGCCGTTGACATACACATAGACACCAGACTTGGCTCCGGCCAACTGCAGATAGATGTCGCGCTCCATCCACTCGGCAGGGATGTCGATGTCGCGGCGGTAGACGCCTACGGGATTGGCTTCGGGCAGCTGCGGCGGCTGGGGATTGCGCGGCTTGAACTCGTAGCCGTGGTTGGTGTAGATGGCCGTGCCGAATCCTTGCACTTCCCAGTTGCCGGGCACCTTGATGTCGTGCCAATCGGAGGTATCTACGGAGGGGTCGGTGATGTTGGCGGGCAACTGCTTGTAGCTGTCCACGAAGTAGAATTTCCACGTACCGTTCAGCGAGCGGTAGTTGGGGCTTTCCTCATAACTGCTGTTCAAGGCCGACGTACGGTCTTTGAAGGTCATGAAGTCCGTGCGGGGTTCTTCCCGGTTGACAGACACTGTCTGGATGTCCTGCCAATAAGGCTTCTTGTCATCGGCACCGGCAGCGAGCACAGGACCCGCCAACCCGGCCAAGCAAACCGCCAAAAGGAATGGTTTCAACGTTGAAATGTTCATTGAAGTGTTGTTTTTAGAGTTAAAGTAAAAATATAGGTATTCATGATTACATGCTTTCTCACTGGCTCAGCAGATAGCGCTCGGCTTCTATCGCCGCTTGGCAACCCGATGCAGCCGCCGTGATGGCCTGGCGATAGTGCGGGTCGGCCACGTCGCCGGCAGCAAAGACGCCCGGCACCTTGGTGCGCGGTGTGCCCGGCTCGGTGAGGATATAGCCGGTTTCATCCGTGTCCAGCCAGGGCTTGAAGATGTCCGAGTTGGGCTTGTGTCCGATGCCCAGGAAGAAGCCGTCGATGGGCAGGTCATACCGCTCTTCGTCCGCTTCGCCCAGACGCTTCACCAGGTGCACACCTTCCACACCGTTCTCGCCATACAGGCCCACGGCGTTGTGCTCGAAGAGGACTTCAATCTTGGGATTGTTGAACACGCGCTGTTGCATCACCTTGGAGGCACGCAGGAAGGGTTTGCGCACGATGAGGTACACCTTCGAGGCCAGGCCGGAAAGGTAGGAAGCCTCCTCGCAGGCCGTATCTCCGCCGCCAACGACAGCCACCACGCGGTTGCGGTAGAAGAAGCCGTCGCACGTGGCACAGGCGCTGACGCCCATGCCGGCGTATTTCTTCTCGTCGTCCAGACCCAGGTACTTGGCTGTGGCACCCGTGGCGATGATGACGGTACGTGCTTCGATGACTTTGCCGTCGTCCATCGTTATCTTGTAGGGCGAGGCACTGAGGTCGGCAGATACGGCCACCCCATAGCGGATGTCGGCACCGAAACGTTCGGCCTGTTTGCGCAGGTCTTCCATCAGTTCGGGTCCCCCGATGCCGGAGGGGTAGCCGGGAAAGTTCTCCACCTCGGTGGTGGTGGTCAGCTGACCGCCGGGTTGCAGACCGGCATAGAGCACCGGCGAGAGGTTAGCACGTCCGGCGTAGATGGCGGCAGTGTATCCGGCAGGGCCGGAGCCGATAATCAGGCATTTCACTTGTTCTGTTTCCATTGTTCTTTTCGGTTATACATAAACAAAATTTCTACATCAAACCACAACTCCGTACGCTTTTTGTTGTCGGAGAAGAAGTTATATCTTTTTCCTTTCTATCTCAAATCAATCACCTCCGCCGTCGGATACTCCCGCGGGGCGAACGTGAACAGGGCGTCGGGGTACGCCTGCTCCGTGCGATAGTCCCGGACGGTGATGACCGTAGGCTCCACGCTGCCGGACAGGGTGAGGGCGAACTTCACGGGCTGCAAGCCGGACCGCTCCAGCCAGAGCATCACACGCGATACTTGTGCCTCAGCCGAACGGGCAACCATCTCCACCTTATATTGGGCGGAGGACTCTGCCGGCAACAGCTTCACGTCATACCCCCGGTCGTAGAGCGAGAGCCAGGCGTAGGGATTGAGCGTCTGCAACTCCTCGTCCGTAGGCTCGGAGATGTTCACCTCGTCGGACTCGGGCAGGTAGGTCCACTGCGTATGGCCGTCGAACCAGGTGGTCATGCCTCCGGCCTCCAGCACGAACTTCTCCCCTTTCAGGCGGATAAAGCCGGTGGAGTTGCCTTCGGGCGAGTGGATAGCGAACGAGGCACTGACGCCCCCACTCCGCAGGAACGTCTCGGCTGCCCTCTGCAGGATGTCCCGCGCAGAGGTTTGCGCAACGACGGGCATGGCCAGAGAGAGCGCCCACCATAGTACTATGAATCCCATCAGTTTCCTCATATCTTTGCAACGCTTTCAATCAGAAATTGTTCAAATATTCCTCCAGGGCCACGATGTCCACGAAGAGCACCTCGCGCGGCTTGCTGCCCTGGGCGGGACCCACGACGTTGGCCTTCTCCAGTTGGTCCATGATGCGCCCGGCGCGGTTGTAGCCGATGGAGAACTTGCGCTGGATGAGCGACGTGGAGCCTTGCTGGCTGGAGACGATGAGCCGCGCGGCATCCTTGAACAGCGGGTCCAGACGGTCCATATCCACATCGTCCAGATTGCTGGTGTTCTCGTCTTCCACCTCGGGCAGGAAGAAGGCCGTGGGGTAGCCCTGCTGGCGGGCGATGTATTCGGTGATATTGGCCACCTCGGGCGTATCGATGAAAGCACATTGCACGCGCACGGGGTCGGCACCCTGGAGGAAGAGCATGTCTCCACGGCCGATGAGCTGGTTGGCTCCGGGACGGTCGAGGATGGTGCGCGAGTCTACCATCTGCGACACGCGGAAGGCGATGCGCGCGGGGAAGTTGGCCTTGATGGTACCCGTGATGATGTTGGTCGTGGGTCGCTGCGTGGCGATAATCATGTGGATACCCACCGCACGGGCCAGCTGGGCGATGCGGGCAATGGGCAGCTCCACGTCTTTGCCCGCCGTCATGATGAGGTCGCCGAACTCGTCGATGACCACCACGATGTAGGGCATGTACTTGTGTCCCTTCTCGGGATTGAGTTGGCGGTTGATGAACTTCTCGTTATACTCTTTGACGTTGCGCACATGGGCCAGCTTGAGGAGGTCGTAGCGCGTGTCCATCTCCACACAGATGGAGTTGAGGGTCTGCACCACCTTGGTGACGTCCGTGATGATAGGCTCGGCCTCGTTGGGCAGCTTGGCCAGGAAGTGGTGCTCGATGACGGAGTAGATGCTGAACTCCACCTTCTTGGGGTCGACCAGCACGAACTTCAGTTCGGCGGGATGCTTCTTATATAATAAGGAGGTGATGATGGCGTTCAAGCCGACAGACTTACCCTGACCCGTAGCACCCGCCACGAGGATGTGGGGCATCTTGGCCAAGTCCACCATAAAGACTTCGTTGGTGATGGTCTTGCCCAGGGCGATAGGCAGGTCGTAGGTGGATTCCTGGAACTTCTTGCTGCCGATGATGCTGCGCCCGGAGACGATGCGGGGTTTCTTGTTGGGCACTTCAATGCCGATGGTGCCCTTGCCGGGAATGGGCGCGATGATGCGGATGCCCAAGGCAGAGAGCGCCAGGGCAATGTCATTCTCCAGTCCCTTGATGCGGGAGATACGCACGCCACGCTCCAGGGTGATTTCGTAGAGCGTCACCGTGGGACCCACCGTGGCCTTGATGCTGTTAATCTCAATGCCGAAGCTGCGCAGGGTGTTGACAATCTCATCCTTGTTGGCGTTCTGCTCCTCCATGTTCACCACCGGCTCGGACTCGTCGAACTCCTTCAGCAGGTCGAGCGTGGGGAAATGGTAGTTCTCCAAGTCGAGGCGGGGATTGTACGGCTCCTGCAGGTGCGAGGCATACTCATCCTTATTGACCTCCACATCAAAAGCAGGTTCGGCCGGAGCAGTGGCGGGTTGCACAGACGGCTCGACCGGGGCTTCCTCTTGTGGCATATCAAAGACCAAAGGGACATCGTCAGCCCTGTCCGGCGCAGGGGCGGGTTCAGGTTCAGGCTCGGGGTCAGGTTCAGGAGATTTCTCTGCGGATGCCTCTGCCTTCTTCGGCTTGAATCCCCACGAGGTATTGAACTCTTCGGGCGTCTCTCCCGGTTGGGCGGCTGCCTCTGTCTTCGCCTGCTTCTTCATGAACCGGAAGGAGAGCAGACGACGCATCCAAGCCACCGTGCGCGCGCTGACCCAGGCCAGGAAACACACCGCCACAGCCAGCAGGACGAGCCACACGCCGGGCGTGCCCACCTGCGACTCCAGCCAATTGGCCACGTTGTAGCCATGCAAGCCGCCGGGGTAGACGAACGAGTCCTGGTAGGCATCGCGGAAGGCAAAGCCGAAGAACACGGAGAACCACACCAGCAGCACGGTGCACCCGACGAACCACCGCCACAGCCGCACGCGACCCACCTTCATCAGCTTGAAACCGACCGCCGCCAGGAAGACGATGATGAGGAACGACGCCACGCCGAAGCAGTCGTTGACGAAGTAACTGGCCAGCTGTGCGCCGCGCGACCCGGCATAGTTCGCCACGCCGTTATCCACCGCAGCCAACTCGGCTTCCGTGGCATTCTCGATGATGCTCTGGTCCGCCGCGCCGGTGAAGAAGAACGACGTGAACGCCAACAACAGATAGACCGAGAAGAGGACGACCAGCAGCCCGAGGACGAAGCGCACGGACTCGCTGCGGAACAAGGCCGTGGCCTTCTGCCAAAAGGACAGCCGCGGGGTGGTATGGGGAGTTTCTGTTTTCTTTGCCATATTGTTTTGTAGTTTATGTAAGTGACGGCAAAAGTAAGAATAATCTCCGAAGTGGGCAAATAAAAAATCCCCGGGCGGGATGCCCGAGGAAAAACTATACGCGCAGAAAACTGTCGTACTGTCGTCTGTCGTTTACTTACGGCACTTGATATAGGTGCCGGGTTCAGTACCGAGCTCCACCAGGTGTCGTCTAACCCACGCCCCGATTTGGTCCTTGGCGTGATGGACATCCGTGGGGTTGCCCAACTCGGCACGCTTGCGCAGGAGGTCGTCCACAGTGAACGGGTCAGGCAGCTCGGCGACGAGGTTAACCGGTCCGCGCCGTCCGATGCAGGAGTTGTCCTCTGCCTCTGCGCGGGCGATGGCCTCGCCGAAGAAGCGGTACTTGCAGGATAGGTCATAATGCACGCTCCAGCGGACGAAGTCCTCGATGGCCTTCTCCCACACACAGCCGTTTGCCAGCCAGAGCACCATGGCCTTGCGGAAGCCTATCACATTGGCGCGGAAGCTGAGGGTCTCATACGTGCGGTCGTTAGTGGCGACAGCAATGTCCTTCAATTCCCTGTCCAAGGCCTCGGCCAGCCGCTCGGCCTGCGGGCAGCGGACGTGCCCCGTGGCCGCCTCCAGGTTGTCCAGGTACTTAGCCAGCTTGGCTTCCCATTTCTCGGTGTATTTGCCAAACCGGGGCATGGGGGAACCAATCTCCCGTTGAGGAATGGTGGAGATGTTCATGCGGTTCAGCGTACCGTCCGTCAGCCTGCGCCCGAAGAAGTTGCGGGCTCCACCCGGCGTGGTAGAGGCCACCCAGTTGTACTTCATCGGGGTCATGATGGAGCGGGACTCCTTGCCGACGCGTTCTTGGCCCCATTCCGAGCAGTCGAACGCACATTGGATAACTGTAAATCGCTCATCCTTAAGCTTGTAGAGCTTGTCGAGTTCGTCCATTTGGCTAAAGATGAAGCGTCCATCCGCATCAGCCAGGCGCTCGGAGAGGCCGGCGGGATACATGTCCGGTTGTACGTATTGAATGATCAAGTCTTTGGGCCGCTGCAGGGCGCGCTCATTGGCGGCGCGGGAGACAGACTGGTCTTTCCATTGTTGGCTACGGGCGCGATTGATGGCGCTACGAGTCCGGAGGCGGGCAGTGATATGGTCAATTGGATCCTTCGTAGAACTTTTACCCGAGCTGCTGGGCGCGATGGTCACATGCATCAGGGCCGACTCCATATCGCGTCCGTCGATGTAGGTGTAGGTCACATTGTATAAATACGTGGCAAACGCCGGGAGTACCGCATTGGCCACAGCGGCGCAATACGGCTCGGGGATAGGCTCCAGAACCAGCCCTATCAGCTTGGGGAGCTTCTTTGGCATGGGCAGCTCGGGCACTTCCACGCCGGGTTTCAGCTCGGTGAGCACCTGCTGCGTCAGCCGGGTCACCAGGGGCGGGTAGTCGCTCGCGCAGGCACTGTGGATGGTCTTCCGCCACTCGTCCTCCGGCAAGCCGAAGGTCGGGATGATGTTGCGCAGCAGGGCTTCGTCGTTGTCCGTGATGGCACGCAGGTTGACGGCCAGCTGATGTACCCGGGTATTGCGTTGGCCCTGCACAGGAGTGCCGCCCAGCTTACTGATGAGCGCATTCGCGACATCTATATAAGGTATGTGCATGTACTCCGTGGGCAGGTCCTTGTCCGCCGTTGCGGTCTTTGTGGATGATGTGTACGTGGGTGCGGGGGTTGAAGATGATGCGACGTGCACGGGAGCAGTGGTTACGGACACGGGCGAGATGTCGGCAAAAGCCTCTTCCAGTCCGTCCACACCGTTCTCCGGGAAGATGATGTAGCTGGCGGGAACGAGGAAACTGATGCGAGCAAAGTCCTTGACATGCTTGTCTTTACACTTCTCCGGCACGTCGGACAGTTGGTCGTAAAACCACGCCTGCGCCTGGACGATGTCCATCCCCTCGGGTTGGCGGAAGATGATGCGCAGCCCGCCCGTCCTGCGGTCGGAAGAGGTGCTGGGCGTCAGGTGGACCAGGCGGACAATGCCCTCCTCGGCCAGCCGCCGGACACAACGTTCATACACCCCGACGGGATCGTCCAGATGGTCTAAGTCCGCCATAACCAGGCCGTTAGGGATGACCTCCTTGTTCAACCGCCGATTGCCGCGCGGGGTAGACATAGGCGTCCAACTGTCCAACAGCAGCTTCTCGCTCGACTTGAACATTTCGAACTCCTCGTCCGTAATCTCTCCCTTGTTCCTGCGGGTGGCCGCCTCGGCTATCCGCTGGCACGTCTCATAGGTAATAGGGTTTAGGAAGCCCTCTCTCAATTGTTGCACACTGCAGGGATCACAGTGACCCTTGTTTGAACTCAGCATGTATATACTAATTGAAAATAGCACCAGATTTTAATTCAAAACAGCTCCACTTATAGTTATTGCAAAAGTAGTTCATAAAAATGAAATAGTATCATAAATTCATAGTTTTCTGAGTTTCTTTCAGTCTGTATGACTGCCCACTCATATTGATGAGGAAAGCCTTGTGCGTCAGCCTGTCGACCATTGCCGCCACCAGCACCTTGTCCTTGATGATCTCATTCCACCTGTTGAAGGCCAGATTGGTAGTAATGATTGTGGCTTTCTTCCCGGTCCTGAGCGAGAGGTGGTTGAAGAGCATTTCCCCGCCTTCCTTGTCGCAACTGACATATCCGAACTCGTCACAGATGACCAGGTCGTATTTCTCAAACCTGCTCTGCAGGATGCCCAGCGTCTTCGCGGACCTGGCTTCGCGGATCTGCACAAGCAGTTTCGGCACGGAAGTGAACAGTACGTTCAGCCCTTCCTGGCACGCCTTGATTCCCAGCGCAGTTGCAATGTGTGTCTTTCCTGTTCCCGGGTTTCCGTAAAGGACGACATTCCTTCCCTCCCTGACAAAGCCAAGCGTCTCAAGCTCCGGCAATGCTTTCCTCGCATCGTCCGGCAGTTCCTCCGTGTCCAGTTCATGAAGATATTTCAGTTGCGGGAACTTGGCGGCCTTCATGCGCGTCCTGACATGCAGTTCCCACCTCCGCTCCGTTTCTTTCCGCAGCAGTTCCGCGACCAGGCGCATGGGACTCCATCCCTCCTGCGCGGCCAATACGCACAAATCATCCAGCCCGTCCCTGACGCCTGTCAGTTTCAGCCCTTGCACATACTCCAAAACGATTTCCTTTTCCGTTTTCATAAATTCATTTGTTTATCAGTTGGTTTGTAAAAATCTGTATTGATGTTCTCCATGAGTGCCGTCAGCCTGTCAAGCGTACCCGAGGCGGCTTCCTCGATATCCAGTTCCTGAGAGTCCAGACCGGTGTCTTCCGCTTCTCCCACCCGGTCCGTCCCCGATTGCAGCATGGCCTTGAGCTGTTCAGCCGATATCCGCCTGACGCCCCTTGCCTTGAGCGACAAGGACGCCCGGACAATCTCATCCTGCGAGAACCCGTTCTCCTTCGCGTAGGAAAGCAGCATGACGAACTCCCTGTTCTCCCCCGTGAAATGTTCCTCATACAGCTTCCTTATGCCCTCATGCGCGGCTCGCCACGCCACGGAGTGCGTCAACGCCCCCGGCTTGCGGAGCAACGTGCCCAGATAATGCTCCAGCCTGATGCACCAGTCACCGCCCCGGTAACTCCGCTGGTGCGAGGCCACCTTGTCTTTTCCGTGGAGGATGACGACCTTTTCGCTGTAAACCTTGACGCGTACCTTCTCCCCCACAAGCGTGTCCGGAACGGAGTAATGGACATGCTTCATATGTATGGTGCTCCATTTGTCCACTGTATACTCGGCCACCTCAAAACAGCCCATGTGCCCGGGCAGTTCCTGCAGGGAAGCCAGGTCCGCGTCGACCTGCTGCCTTTTCCCCATGGTCGACGGGCTCGTGTCCGTGCCGTTCATCGCCCGGCAGACGGCGGACAGGTGTTCCTGTGCTGAAAGGATGTCCTTGAACCGGTCCGTGCGGCAGAATGCCCTGCGGCGGACAAACTCCACGCTACGCTCCACATGCCCTTTCTCCCAGCCGGCGCGCACGTTGCAGAAACGGTAACGGAACCGGTAGAAGTCGGCCATCCGGAGCAGGGAGTCCGTGGGCGTCTTCCCGCCGCCCACAAAGGATTTGACGGCCACGCGCATGTTGTCATAGACCATCAGGGAGGGGACTCCATTTATGTCTCGGAAGAAGTTGCGGTGGGATTCCATGAAGGCCAACGTGTTCTGGTGGCGGAACAGGTAGGCGTAACGTCCGTTGCTGTGGCCGAACGTGAAGACCGCCATATAGAATTTGGTCTTCACCCCGTCAATGAACAAGACCGTCTCGCCCCAGTCGAACTCCACGACCTCTCCCGGTTCATAAAACAGGCGTATGAAAGCCTCCGGTTTCTGCTTCCCCTTTGCCTGTTCCTTGCAGCGTATGTAATTGCACACGCTGGGATAACTCACGGAATAACCCTTCTCCAGAAGGTACAGGTGGATGTCTTTCTTCAGCATCCGTTGCTTGCGCATGCCCAAGGCAGCCTTCGTCGCATTCCTTTTCAGGCAGGCGTCAATCTCGGACTTCACCTCCGCAGTCAATACCCTGGGACGTCGTTTGGAGGTATCATAGCGCGGAGGCGTACTTAACAGCTCGCTGAGGGCCTCGTCCGGCTCTTCCTTGTTCAAGGCAGCCTCATACTCGAACAACACATCGTCGACCGTATGGCGTGAACAATGGAGCTCACGGGATATGCGACGCTTACTATAACCGCATACACGGTATAAATGGATTATCTCTTGTCTTTCTACCATAGTCTTCATTTTTGCCTTTGCTTTATGGAATGCAAAGGTCTGTTCTTATAACTATGGTGGCGCTATTTTAATTTAGAATTATGGCGCACTTTTCAATTAGTATATACACTCAACGGCTACTTTTGTCGAGAAATTCACTTTCTGTCTATTCAGATAAAAGGATATCCAGACAACGCCGTTTGTGGCGTTGGGATTATGCTTGCGGAGATATGTTTTGACTTCTATCATGGTCTATATTCGGGTGGTTTTTATTGTTCGGTCTACAGTCGGGATGCTCTTGCACGATTTTCATCAGAAAAGGTGAGGTAGCTAAGTTGTTGAAAGCCAATATACGACAAAAGCCCCACCGATTGTCTCGGTGGAGCTTTTGTTAGGATTGAGGTACCTGGCGGATTCGAACCGCCGTACGCGGTTTTGCAGACCGCTGACTAAGCCACTCATCCAAGGTACCAATCAGAGGATTGGGTTATCCTCTCTTGCCTCATTGCGGGTGCAAAGGTAATGCTTTTTTTTGAACTACCAACTATCCGCAGCAATTTTTCTTTCCTATTTTAGCATTTTCCCTGTTTTTGCACGGAGAAGAGCATCCTGCACAGGGACTTTCCCCACGTTTGGTGCGCCGGTAAAAGCGGTATCCACCCCAAACAATGCGCGCCACGCAGAGCACGAGCAATATCCAGACGACCCATTCCTGCCAATTACTCATACAAACAATCCTCCTATCTGATAAATAAGGAACGAGACAATCCACGCCAGCACTGTGGTATAGCAGGCGGAGAACAGGGGCCATTTCCAACTGCCTGTCTCACCCTTGATGGCGGCCAAGGTGGCTATGCAGGGGAAATATATCAGAACGAAGACCATATAGGCGAAGGCGACGAGGGGAGTGATGGGCAACCGTTCGCCCAGACTGACGCTATCCGCCTCGGCGTCTTCAGCATAGAGCACACCAAGGGTGCTGACTACCAACTCTTTAGCACCCACGCCAGAGAGGATGCCCACGCCCAGCTTCCAGTCGAAGCCCAGCGGCTCGATGACGGGTTCGATAGCCTTGCCGATGCGTCCGATGTAGGAGTTCTCCTGCTGCTCCTGGACAGTCTCATATTCAGCGTGATTCGGATAATAGCCCAACGCCCATATCACGATGGAGGCCACCATGATGATGCCGCCCATCTTGCGCAGGTATTGCGCGCCCTTCTCCCACGTGTGGCGCAGGATGGCCTTGGAGGTGGGGAAACGGTAGGGGGGGAGCTCCATCACAAACGGGGTGTCATCGCCTTTCACCAGGAAGCGGCAGAAGAGGCGCGCCATCACAATGGCCAGCACGATACCGATGGCGTAGATGGAAAGCAGCACCAAGCTGGCATGGTGGGGGAAGAAGGCACCCGTCAGCAGCAAGTAGATGGGCAGGCGGGCACTACAGGACATCAGCGGGTTGATGAGCATCGTGACCAACCGGCTCTTGCGGTTTTCGATGGTACGCGAGGCCATAATGGCGGGTACATTGCATCCGAAGCCCATGATGAGGGGAATGAACGACTTGCCGTGCAGGCCCATCTTGTGCATGATTTTGTCCATGATGAAGGCCGCACGCGCCATATAGCCCGAATCCTCCATCAGAGAGATGAAGAAATAGAGAATGAGAATGTTGGGCAGGAAGACGATGACGCCTCCCACACCTCCGATGATGCCGTCGATGAGCATGTCTTTCAGGGGGCCTTCCGCCATGTGGGTGTTGATAACGTCACCCAGCCAGGCCACGCCCGCATCTATCCAGTCCATGGGGTATTGCCCCACAGTGAAGGTGACCTCGAACATCAAGTACATGAAGAGGAAGAAGATGGGGTAGCCCCAGATGCGATGCGTCACGATGGCGTCGATGAAGTGCGTGGTGCGGGATTTCTCCTGATGATTGTCCACGAAAGTCTCCCGCAGGGCACCGGAGATGAAACCGTACTTGGCATCGGTGATGGCCTGCTCGCTCTCCTCGTTCAGCACTTTGTGCAAGCGTTCGGCCTCTCGGTTGCGCACAGCCAGAATGTCCGATCCGTTGGGTAGGTAACTCACCATTTGCTCCAAGTCCTTGTCGTTCTCCAGGAGCTTGATGGCGAGAAAGCGGGTAGAGTATTTGTAGCGGATGCTTTCGTTGACACTGATGGCTTTCTTCACCTCATCGATGCTGCGCTCCAGTTCGGGACCATGGTTGATGTGAATATGCCGGTAGACGTGGTGAGGATGTTTCTCTTCCTCGTCGATGCCGAAGGCGTGGTCGGGCACATAGGTCTTGTGCCAATCCTGCATGTCTTTCAGAATTTCGGGGCTGATGTTTCCTTCTTTATCCAGGAAATCACCCCCTTCGTAAATGTTGATGATGACATGGAAGAGTCGTTCGATGCCTTTGCCCGTGCGGCATACGGTGGGCACCATAGGCACGCCTATCAGTTTGCCCAAGGTCAGGTAATCCAGTTTGTTTCCGCTGGCCTCCAGTTCGTCGAACATGTTGAGCGCGATGACCATGCGCACGTTCATGTCTATCAGTTGAGTAGTGAGATAAAGGTTGCGCTCCAAATTGGAGGAATCCACCACGTTGATGATGATGTCAGGCGTCTCGTCGATGATGTGCTTGCGCACGTAGAGTTCCTCGGGCGAGTAGGCGGAGAGAGAGTAGGTGCCCGGCAAGTCAACGATGCGGAAGTGGTAGCCCTGGAAGTCGAAGTAGCCTTCCTTAGCATCCACGGTGACCCCGCTGTAATTTCCCACGCGCTCATGTGAACCGGAAGCAATGTTGAACAACGAGGTCTTTCCGCAATTGGGGTTGCCCACCAAGGCCACGTTGATGGTGCGCCGCTTGCCCAACGCCAGATGTTTCAGTTCTTCGTCGCTCACGGGCAGGTCTTCCTCCAGTCTTCCGTGGTAGTCGGGTTGCAAGCCTGCTTGCTTGGCTTCCTGTTCGCTGATGACCTCAATCATCGAGGCTTCCTGTCTGCGCAGGGAGACTTCGTAGCCCAATACCTTATATTTAATAGGATCTTTCAATGGGGCGTTGAGCAGGACCTCTACGGTTTTTCCTTTGATGAAGCCCATCTCCACGATGCGCTTGCGAAAGCCTCCGTGTCCCAACACCTTGACAATGACTCCTTTTTCACCGGTTTTCAATTCTGATAATCGCATATCTCTTGTCACTATTCATTTTCTCGCCTGCAAAGATAAATGATTCCTCCTTAGGAGACAAATAATTTAGATCGTTTTTAAATAAGTGAACAACGTCTATGGATGCGGAGCAGGGGAGTACATGCAAATTTTGCTTGGTTTCTGACAAAAAAGATGTCATCCGGTCAATTTGGAGCCGATTAATTTTGCTCGAAATGATTTTTTTCCTAAGTTTATGCCGTGAATAGGTAAACAAAAGAGTTATTAACCATTAAATTTATGAATATGAGAACGATAACATTTAATGAGCTGCGTAAAATCAAAGATTCATTGCCTGATGGCAGCATGCACAGGATAGCCGACGAATTGGGCTTGAACGTGGATACGGTACGTAACTTCTTCGGCGGACAGAATTTCAAGGAAGGCAAGAGCGTGGGCATCCACCTGGAGCCGGGGCCTGACGGAGGATTGGTGATGCTGGATGACACCACAGTGTTGGACTTGGCGCTGAAGATTCTGGACGAGGAAGCGCAAGGCATTGAAAAACCGGCAGAAGAAGCTTGATTCTAAGGAAGAAAAAGGAAAGTGCGTAGGTGATAGAGCCTGCGCATTTTTTATGTGTCATTTTTTTTATTAAACATAATCGTGATTATTTCCGAAAGGTAAATCTGTGTCATCTGCGTTATCTGCGTCTAAGAAATCCGTTATTGATAATTGAGATTTGAGATAATTGAGATTTGAGATAAAAGAAGCGCGGACCATGCGAGGCTGTCCAAAAAAGGATGATCGCATCGTCCGCGCTGAAAAAGAATTAATAGATATCCTGTCAGAGAGATTTTTCTGATTACATGTTCATCAGCTTCTCAATTTCCTCGTATTCAGGACCCATCTGCAGGTTGTAGTACACGCGGTACAAACCGTTCAGCCAGAGTTCTCTCTGGTCGGGCTTCAGCTGGCGGGCCTTTTCATAGTAAGGCTTGGCCTCTTCATAGAAGGTCTTCAGCTTGGCCATATCTTCCGCATACTTGGGGTCGTTGACGTCGCTCGTGGCTTTCGCAGAGTAATCCTGAGCCTTCAGACAGTAAATCAGGCCGATGTTGGAGTAAGCCTCGGCGTAGTCGGGACTCAGTTCGATGGTTTTCTTGTAGAACTCCAATGCCTTGTCATAGTCCTCCATGTTGTGATAGAGGTAGCCTTTCACGTAGGTGTTGAAGGGGTTGCTAGGATCCTTGGCAATCATTTCATCGGCAAAGGCCATGGCTTCGTCGAACTTCTTGCTATTGCTGTAATAATCAATGAGGTTGCCGAAGAAGAAGGGATGTTCAGGATACTTCTGTACGCCTTCCTGGAGAGAGACAATCCACTTGGCGGTGTCGCCCTCGGCTTTCAGTGCAGTGGAAACGAACTCCATGGCATACTTGCCCACTTCCTTATCGTCTTGGGCTACGGGAGCATACTTCAGCACGCTGGCATAGTCCTCCATCTTCATGGCGGCCAAGCTTGCGTAGTAAGCTATCTGGGGCAACAGTGTGTCGGCCTTGAGTTCCTCGTCCTCAGCAAACATGGGTTGGCTGGGGAGGCTGACATACATGCCGAAGTACTCGAGGGCTTCCTTGTTCTTGTCTTCGTTGAAGAACTGGATGCCGCCGTTGATGAGGTTGCCACGCTCGCCCTTGATGGTGGCAGCGTTGGTCTTGCGGTATTTGTTCTTGATTTTGCCCTTCTCATTAGGGATTTGAGCCAGTTCGTCGCACTTCAGGTAGTACTTGCACATGTCCAGTGCGCTCTTGTATACTTGCAGCGTGTCATAGGGTTTGCGCAAATAGGCGCTCTCCATCTCTTTCTCGCTCCGTCTCTTCTGGATGAAGCCGGCCACATTCCAAGTCTCTGCCTGGTCCTTGGTCTCGGGATTGGTCAGTGCTCCGTTGATTAACTGTTCAGCTTGGGCAAAGTCGGGATTGACTGCGCCAGCAATTTTCTTGGCCTCCTTTACGGCTTTCTCTTGGGCGAAGGCGAATCCTGTCACCAAGAGCATAACCACTGATAATACAACTTTTTTCATAATTGTAATGAATTAAAAGATTAATATTGTGTCTATTCCTTGTTTTCTTCTGCCGGCATGTCCGGAGTGTTGTTGCCTTCTTCATCGTCCGGGAGGTTCTCGATGTTCTCCTCGGCAGCTTCGGAAGTCACTTTGCAGACAGATCCGATTTCATCGTTGCGCTTCTCCAGGTTGATGAGCCGCACGCCTTGAGTGGCACGCCCCATGACGCGCACATCGGCCACCTTGAGGCGGATGGTGATGCCGGACTTGTTGATAATCATCAGATCGTTTTCATCGGTGACGGACTTGATAGCCACCAAGTGGCCGGTCTTGTCGGTGATTTGCATGGTCTTCACACCCTTTCCGCCGCGGTTGGTGATGCGGTAGTCTTCCAACTCCGAACGCTTCCCGTAGCCTTGCTCGGACACCACCATGATGGTCTCCGTCTCGGGGTCCTTGATACAAATCATGCCCACCACTTCGTCTTGGCCGTCCTCGTCGAGGGTCATGCCACGCACGCCGGTGGCGGTACGCCCCATGCAGCGCACAGCGCTCTCGTGGAAGCGGATGGCGCGCCCGTTGCGGTTGGCTATGATGATTTCATTGTTTCCGTTGGTCATGCGCACTTCGATTACCCGGTCATCCTCGCGGATGGTGATGGCGTTGACGCCATTCTGACGCGGGCGGGAGTATTGCTCCAGCAGGGTCTTCTTGATGACGCCTTTCTTGGTGCAGAAGAGGACGTAATGCGAGTTGATGAAATCCGGATCACTGAGGTTCTTGACGCGCAGGTAGGCGTTGACTGCGTCGTCCGCGTCGATGTTCAGCAAATTCTGGATGGCGCGTCCCTTGGCGTTCTTGGCGCCTTCGGGGATTTCGTAGACCTTGAGCCAGTAACACTTGCCTTTCTGCGTGAAGAACATCATGGTGTTGTGCATCGTGGCGGGATAGATGTGCTCCACGAAGTCCTGGTCGCGCGTGTCCGAGCCTTTCGATCCTACCCCGCCCCGGTTTTGCGCATGGAACTCGCTCAGCGGCGTGCGCTTGATGTAGCCCAGGTGGGAGATGGTGATAATCATCGGGTCGTCTGCATAGAAGTCCTCGGGATTGAATTCCTCGGACGAGTAGACGATTTCCGAACGGCGTTCGTCACCATATTTCTGTTTCACCTCCAGGAGCTCATCCTTGATGACCTTGCGGCACAACTCGTCGTTGGAGAGGATTTCTTCCAGGTAGGCTATCTGTTTCTTGATTTCCTCGTATTCGGCATGCAACTGTTCTTGCTGGAGTCCGGTGAGCTGGCGGAGGCGCATCTCGACGATGGCGCGTGCCTGCACCTCGGTTAACTGGAAGCGCTCCATCAATCCGTTGACGGCGTCTGCAGGCGTCTGTGAGGCGCGGATAATGCGGATGACCTCGTCGATGTTGTCTGAGGCGATGATAAGTCCCTCGAGGATGTGGGCACGTTCCTTGGCCTTGCGCAGGTCGAAGTTGGTGCGGCGGATGACAACGTCGTGACGGTGCTCCACGAAGTAGCGGATGAGGTCCTTGAGGTTGAGCAGGCGGGGACGGCCATGCACCAGGGCGACGTTGTTGACGCTGAACGACGTCTGCAACTGGGTCATCTTGTAGAGTTTGTTCAGCACCACGCTGGCGTTGGCGTCGCGCTTCACGTCGATGACGATGCGCATGCCCTCGCGGTCGCTCTCGTCGTTGGCGTTGGTGATGCCTTCTATTTTTTTCTCGTTGGCCAGGGCGGCAATATCCTTGATCAGCTCGGCCTTGTTGACACCGTAGGGTATCTCGGTGACGATGATTTTGTCGTGTGTCTGTCCGGCTTCAATCTCCGCCTTGGCGCGCATGACGATGCGTCCGCGTCCGGTCAAGTAAGCCTCGCGCACGCCACTCATGCCGTAGATATATCCGCCCGTGGGGAAGTCCGGCGCCTTGATGTACTCCATCAGTTCTTCGATGGAAATGTCATTATTGTCCACGTAGGCCACGCAGGCGTCAATGACCTCGGAGAGGTTGTGCGTGGGCATGTTGGTGGCCATGCCGACAGCGATGCCGCTGGCGCCGTTCACCAGCAGGTTGGGGATGCGCGTGGGCAGGACGGTAGGTTCCTGGAGGGAGTCGTCGAAGTTGTTCATCATGTCCACGGTCTCCTTGTCAATGTCCTGCATCATGTCCTCGCCTATCCGGCGCAGGCGGCACTCGGTGTATCGCATGGCCGCGGGGCTGTCGCCGTCCACCGAGCCGTAGTTGCCTTGTCCGTCCACCAACATGTAGCGCATCGACCAGGATTGCGCCATGCGCACCAAGGCGCCATAGACGGACGAGTCTCCGTGGGGGTGGTACTTACCCAGCACCTCGCCCACCACTCTGGCCGATTTCTTATAAGGTTTGTCTGATGTGTTCCCCAACCCCATCATGCCGAAAAGAATGCGGCGGTGTACGGGTTTGAAACCATCGCGCACATCGGGGAGGGCACGTGAGACGATGACCGACATAGAGTAGTCGATGTAGGACGACTTCATTTCCTCCTCGATGTTTACTTTTATAATTCTGTCTTGTTCAAGCATTTACGTTAATTGGTTTATTTATAAATGTAGGGTCTCGCGAAAAACCACGCTAAGGTAAGGCTTTTTTCTGACATACGAAAATTTTGCGCGAAAAAACTTGCGCCTGACACCTGAGGCCATCTCAACGTCTCAATTATCTCAAATCTCAATTACCGAAAATCGTTTTTATGCCCAATCGGACGAAAAACGAAGCCGCAACAAGCAGAGGCATAAGCCGAAAAAAGAAGAAGAAAGTATACTTATTATATTAATAT
>DXCV01000033.1 GCA_019115825.1 Candidatus Bacteroides pullicola | reverse complement strand
CCACCGCGTCGTGCGGGGCGATGCCGATGCCAAAGGTAATCCAACAGGTGAAACGCAACAGGCGCGGGTCGAGGTCGCGGGAGAGGTAGAACACGTTCGTGTCCTGCGGGTTCCACATCCGGATGCCACGTCCGTCGGCATAGTCCGAGGCAAAGCAATACCCGCCGTCATAGCGTCCAAAGCGGCTGGTCACGTCATCCACCGTGCTGCGGTACATCTCTTGGGCGAAGGCGGGTGCCTCATCCCCGGTAGCCACCAGGCGGATGAGCGGTTCTTCGCCTTCGGGGTTGTCCGTGGCAAACACCTTGAAGCCTTGCAGGGTAGCCATGGCCTCAACCAGTTTTTCGCCCTCCGCACGCAGGCGGAATCCGGCTATCAGATAATCTTGTTCGTTCTTCATCCTTATATTATATTCTATTCTTTATTCTTCATTCTTGATGGTTCATTCTTCATTCACGACAGTCTCTCCCGTTTCCAGGTCGAAGATGCGGTTGCACACCTTGAGCGACGATTCGCGGTGGGCAATGATAATCATCGTCAGTTCACGATAGCGGCCGGACAACGCCCGGAGCGCCTCGTTGATTTCCTGTTCGGTGCGACTGTCCAGGGCCGAGGTGGCCTCGTCGAAGAACAGCACTTCCGCCTCCTTGTAGAGGGCACGGGCAATGCCGATGCGCTGCTTCTGTCCGCCGGAAAGTCGGCTGCCATATTCGCCCAACGGGGTGTCCAAGCCTTGCGGAAGAGCCTCGGCCCATTCCTTCAGTTGCACTTGCTCCAAGACGTGCGCCACCTTGTCGCGGTCGGGCGGCAGATGGCCCAGGGCCACGTTGTCGGCCAGCGAACCTTCGATGATGAATATCTCTTGGGGGACATATCCCACCAGGCGATGCCAGGCGTTGCGGTTGGCCGGCGTCAGCTCGCGGCCGTCGATGCAGATGCGGCCTTCGGTGGGGCGGAAGAAGCCCAATAACAGATTGAACAAGGTGGATTTGCCCGAACCACTGGCCCCGCGCACGCCGATACGTTCGCCCCGCCGGATTTCCAGGTTCAGCCCGCTGAACAGCAAACTGCCGTCGGGGAAGGCAAAGCCCAAGTTTTCCAATCGTATGCTACGCTCAAAGGTGAAGGCGGGTTGTGCACCGGCCACAAGCTCCTTGTCCGGGTCGGCAATGCCGTCGGCTACTACGGCGATGGAGTGCGATGCGTTTTGCAGGGTGGCCCAACTGTTCAGGATGCCGCGCATGGCCGGTATCAGGCGGAAGGCAGCCACGGCAAACACGCCGCTCATGATGCCCACATCGCCACGCCCCACGCCCACCAACAGGGCAATGCCCGCCACGATGGCCGCCTCGGAAAGGAATTGAGGAAACAACTGGTAACGCTCCATGCGCAGGCGGCTGTGGACAATGGCGTCCATCCCTTGGTCGAAAGACTGCACCGACGAGCCGAAAGACTGGGCAATCTCAATCTCCGCATAGCCCCGGAAAGCCTCGACCACCGTGCGCGACTGCTTGCGTCGCGCTTCCAATTCCTCGCGTCCGAAGGCACGTAAACGCTTGCGGACAATCAATATATAGACAACGGCCAAGGGAATAAGCACGGCACACAACAGAAGTCCCGCCAACGGCTCCCACACCACAAGCGCGGTAATCATCAGCAACACCAAAATGGCTTCACCCCCGATGCGAAACAACGGGGCCATGACGCACAAACAGAATGTATAACAGATGTAATTGACCTCATAGCCCAGCTGCACACTGCTCTTGCTCTTGAGGAACAGCAGGCCGCGGCGGTAGTAGTTGATGAACATCCGGCGGCTGAAGTCACGGTAAATGCGCATCTGGAAACGGCTCTCCACCCGCGCCAGCAACGCCACAAGCCCGTTCTTGCACACGACGAACAGCAAGACGCCCCCGCAAAGCAACAGCATCATCGGGCGGCTGCTGCCCGGCTTGAGCACCGCCAACAGCAAAGGAATCAAAGCCGCCACGCCGGCAAAGTCCAACATGGCCCGCACCAGCACCGCCAGTGCTATCCATACGCTGCGCCGCCTTTCGCGTTCAGGCAGCAATCCGAATATCTCTTTAATCATCAGTAGGACTGCTTATAAAAGAAAAAGCCCTGAGAATAATACTCAGGGCTTCGTTCAAACTTTAGCGGGTGATCCGCTTGGGGCTCGAACCCAAGACCCCAACATTAAAAGTGTTGTGCTCTACCTGCTGAGCTAGCGAATCAAACCTTAGTGCCGTTAAGCGAGTGCAAAGGTACGCATTTTCTTGAAATGTGCAATAGCTTGGGGCGAGTTTTTTTGCCACATTTTTCGCCTCTAAGAAGTAAGCGACTGATTTCCAAATGAATGATATTGGCGAATATCTTCTTTATTTATGATGAAACGTTGGTAGTAGGACAACATCAGGGTGGTCAGCGGCAGGGCGATGATCATGCCGAGCATCCCCATCAGCGAACCCCAGATGGAGAGGGACAAAAGGATGATGGCCGGATTCAAGCCGGTAATCTTGCCCATGATGCGGGGCACGAGCAACATATCCTGAATGAGCTGCACCACCACGAACACAATGACGGCTCCCAACAGGATGAGCCAGAAGTTTTGCCCCGTGTCTGCCGCCTTGAGGATGGCCAGGATGACTGTAGGTATGTAGCCGATGATTTGCAGGTAGGGCACCATGTTCAGCAACCCGATGAGCAAACCCAAGCCCACAGCCAGCGGGAAGTCGATGATGAGAAAGCCAACCGCATGCAGGATGCCCACGCAAAACGCCACCAAAGCCTGGCCACGGAAATAACGGTTCATGCCGTCCTTGACGTCATTGAAGACACCCACCACGAAAGGACGGTAGCGGGGAGGCACCAGGTGCACCCACCCCGTGGCGATGCTTTCATAATCCCACAAAATGAATACGACGTAGAGCAACACCATGAACACGGTGAAGAAGCTGAAAAGGATGTTGACCGACTCGGCCAGCAAGCCCCATACCCGTGGCAGGGCTTCCTTGAAAGCCGTCAGGATATCACTGCTGTTCAGCACCTGGGCAAGCGCATCGCGGTCAACATGGTCGCGCAAGAACTCCGAGAGCAACTGCGGGATGTTGCTCCCCCGGTTGCCGTAGGAGAAATACTCCACCAGCAGGTCCTTGACCCGGGCAAACTCCTGAATCATGGGCGGCACCAGCAAGTAGAAAGCCACCCCGCCCACCAGCAAGATGGAGAACAGGGCACAGACGATGGACAAGGCACGGTTCTTCACGCGCAAGCGATGCTGGAAGAAGGTGACCAACGGATATATCAGGTAGGCAATGAGCCACGCCACAAAGAAGGGCAACAGCACGCTGCTCAGCCGCTTGAACAACCAGAGGATGCCGACGATGACCACTGCCACCAGGATGCCCCGGATAAAACTGTCGAATGTGATTTTCTTGCGCTCCATACCTATATTTATATGATTAAAAGACTCCATCTTGTCCGCCCGTCTCCTGCTCCATCTGCACGGCACGCCGGTAGCACGCTCGGCACAACGGTTCATACTCGGCGGTTTCGCCCAGCAACACCTGCTTGTCGTTCTTCACGGTGCGGTGGGAGAAGGTGGCCAGTTCGCCGCACTTCACGCAGATGGCGTGCACCTTCGACACCTCGTCCGCCACGGCGCACAAGGCAGGCATAGGACCGAACGGACGGCCACGGAAATCCATGTCCAATCCCGCCACGATGACCCGCACGCCATTGTCGGCCAACTGGACGCACACCTCCGTCAGCCCCTCGTCGAAGAACTGGGCTTCGTCGATACCCACCACATCCACCTCCGAGGCAAGCAACAGGATGCTGGCCGAGGTGTCTATGGGCGTGGACGACAACGCATGGCTGTCGTGCGACACCACATCCTCCTCCGAATAGCGGACGTCAATGGCAGGCTTGAAGATTTCCACCCGCTGCCGGGCAAACTTCGCCCGCCGCAACCGACGTATCAGCTCTTCCGTCTTGCCGGAGAACATGGAGCCGCAGATGACTTCTATCCGCCCCCTGCGCCTCGTTTCCTCTATATGATCTTCTGAAAACACTACCATTCTCAACCTTCTTATCTGATTCTGATGCAAAAATACGATTTTTCGCCCAACGGGAAGCGTCTGTCCGAAAAAACATCCGAAAACAAAGACTTTTGCACCCTTTCCAGTGTTTTTTCAGGTTTTATTTCTACATTTGTGGCCAAACGTCTAAGCAGACAATGGAAATGCAAACGATATTGAACGACATAGAGCTGGATTGGGCCGAACTGAAGTGCCTGGCGCAAGCCATGCAGGCGGGCGGAGACCCCTCGTTGGCCAAAGTCGCCCAACGGAATATCCGGCAGATGCAGCGCCACCTCGAAGACCTGGCCGCGGCTTTGCAGAACATTGACGATGCCAAAGTTCCGCAAAGCGAGCCTCTTCGCCAAACTTTGTCAACGCCTACCCCGCCTCCTCCCACTCCCCCGCATGAGGAGAAAGCCCCCATCCTGGCCGAACGCATCCGCCCTGCCGGCGACCTGCGCCATGCCCTCAGCCTGAACGATTCTTTCCGCTTCTCGCGCGAATTGTTCGGCGGGGATACCTCCCGCATGAACGAGGTCCTCACCCAAATCGGCCAGGCCGGTTCGCTGGACAAGGCGCAGGAGATATTCGCCCGCGAAGTACACCCGGAGGAAGGCAACGAAGCTGCCAACGATTTCACCGAACTGCTGAAAAAATACTTTGACCGATGACAAACCAAGGCAAACTATACATCGTGCCCACCCCCGTGGGAAACCTGGAAGACATGACCTTCCGCGCCATCCGCATCCTGAAGGAGGCCGACCTGATATTGGCCGAGGACACGCGCACGTCGGGCATCCTGCTCAAGCACTTTGAAATCAAGAACGCGCTGCAATCCCACCACAAGTTCAATGAACATCAGACGGTGGAAAGCGTTATTAATAAGATAAAGGCCGGTGCCAACGTCGCACTCATCTCGGATGCAGGCACGCCGGGCATCTCCGACCCCGGTTTCCTGGTGACCCGCGAATGTGTGCGCAACGGCATCGAGGTGCAATGCCTGCCGGGCGCAACCGCCTTTGTGCCTGCCGTGGTGGCCTCGGGCTTGCCCAACGACCGCTTCTGTTTCGAAGGCTTCCTGCCCCAGAAGAAAGGACGCATGACACGCCTGCAAGCCTTGGCGGAAGAGCGCCGGACAATGATTTTCTACGAATCGCCCTACCGGCTGGTGAAGACGCTGACGCAACTGGCCGAATGCTTCGGCGCGGAGCGCCAAGCCTCCGTCTCGCGGGAAATCTCGAAGGTGCACGAAGAGACTGTCCGGGGCACGCTCGACGAACTGGCGAAACACTTCACCGAGCACGAGCCGAAAGGCGAAATCGTCCTCGTGGTGGCCGGGAAAGAAGACTGACAGACATTTATTAACCAAGCATAAAAAACAAGCGTTATGAAAAAGCTCGTATTATCATTGATGGCATTCGCGGCCGTATTGGCCTCATGCGATGGCATAGGCGGCAACCAGAGCCGCCTGCAGGCAGAAAATGACTCCTTGCAAGCCGTATTGAACGAACGGAATGCGGAATTGGACGAAATGATGGGGACCTTCAACGAAATCTCCGAAGGCTTCCGCCAAATCAATGCAGCCGAAAACCGCGTTGACCTGCAACGGGGCGCGTTGAGCGAAGGCTCGCTGAGCGCCAAGGAACAAATCGCCTCGGACATCGAGTTCATCCGCAAGCAGATGGAAGAGAACAAGCAACAGATAGCCAAGTTGCAACAGCAATTGAAAAACAGCCGCACCAACTCCGCCCAACTGAAGAAGGCTGTCGAATCACTGACGCAGGAATTGGTGGAAAAGACCAAGCGCATCGAAGAGCTGCAAGCCGAGCTGGCCTCCAAGAACATCCGCATCCAGGAGTTGGACGCCGCAGTAACGACCCTGACCACGGAGAAGGAAACCCTCGTGGCCGAGAATGAAGCCAAGGCGCAGACCGTCGCCGCACAAGACAAGGCCCTAAACGCCGCCTGGTTTGTCTTCGGCACCAAGAAGGAGCTGAAAGACCAACGCATCCTGACCAACGCCGGCGTCTTCCGGAAAGGCGACGTGATGCAGGACGAGGCGATGAACAAGGATTACTTCACGCAGATAGACATACGCACCACCAAGGAAATCAAGCTCTACTCCAAATCCGCGGACTTGCTGACCACCCATCCCGCAGGCACGTATGTCCTGGAGGAAGACGGCAAAGGCCAGTTGACGCTGAAAATCACTGACCCCGAGAGATTCTGGAGCGTATCCAAGTATCTGGTGATTCAAGTGAAATAAACGTGCCTACCCGCTACAAAAACCTGTTTTTCGACTTGGATGACACGTTGTGGGCCTTCTCCGAAAACGCCCGCGACACCTTCCAGGCGATGTACGACAAGTACGGCTACGGACGCTACTTCCACTCATTCGACCATTTCTATGCCCTCTACACGGAGCGCAACCTGCAATTGTGGGAAGAATATGGCCAAGGGCGCATCACGAAAGACGAACTGAACCGCATCCGCTTCTTCCACCCCCTGCAACAAGTGGGGGTGGAAGATGCCGGATTGGCACAAGCCTTCGCCGCAGATTTCTTCGCCGTGATACCCACCTGCAAGAAGCTGATGCCCCATGCCCGCGAAGCGTTGGAGTATCTCTCCACGCGCTACCGCCTGTACATCCTGTCCAACGGCTTCCGCGAACTGCAATACCGCAAGATGTGTTCGGCAGGCATCGAAGGCTATTTCCGCCGGGTGGTCTTGTCCGAAGACATCGGCTTGCTGAAACCCCGCAAGGAGCTGTTCGACTTCGCCCTGTCCGCCACCCAATCCGAAGCACGGGATTCGCTGATGATAGGAGACAACTGGGAAAACGACATTGCCGGGGCGCGCAACGCCGGATGGCACCAAGCCTATTATGCCCCGGATGAGGACGCCTCTCCCCTGCCCTTCCCCCCAACCTACCGCATCCGCGACCTGCGGGAACTGACTGCAATCTTATAGCAACTGTTTTCATTATGGACACTATTCTACCCTTTGCCCTGCTCTGCCTGACGTCCTTCTTCACGCTGACCAACCCGTTGGGCACCATGCCCGTATTCCTGACCATGACACAGGGCATGACCGAGAAGGAGCGGCGCTTCATCATCACCCGCGCCACCCTGACGGCTTTCATCATCATCATGGTCTTTACCTTTGCCGGGCAATTCCTGTTCAAGTTCTTCGGCATCTCCACCAACGGTTTCCGCATCGCCGGCGGCGTCATCATCTTCAAGATTGGCTTCGACATGCTACAGGCCCGCTACACTCCCATGAAACTGAAGGATGAGGAAATCAAGACCTACGCCAACGACATCTCCATCACCCCGCTGGGCATCCCCATGCTCTGCGGCCCCGGCGCCATCGCCAATGCCATCGTGCTGATGCAAGACGCGCAGACAGTGGAGCTGAAAGGCGTGCTGATAGGCTCCATCGCCTTCATCTACCTGCTGACCTACTTCATCCTGCGTGCTTCCACCCGGCTGGTGGATGTGCTGGGCGAGACGGGCAATAACGTCATGATGCGCCTCATGGGCCTCATCCTGATGGTGATTGCCGTAGAATGCTTCGTAGGCGGCATGAAACCTATACTGATAGATGTGTTGAGCGAGAGTTACAAGATGTTGCCGTAAGGAAGGATATACTTGGTTACACCCGTACTGTAACGGCGTTACATCCGTACTGTAACGGCATCACGCCCGTACTGTGAAGGTATCACGCCCGTACTGTGAAGGCATCACACCCGTACTGTGAAGGCATCACGCCCGTACTGTGAAGGTATCACACCCGTACCTATACAAAGAAAGCGGCTCCCCGTTGCCGGAGGGCCGCTTTCCTATTATCATTCAGCAACCGGAGTTGCTTCTATTTCTTCATTCAATCTATGCTGCCTTCGGTAAGTGTGAAGGTCTCGGTACCCATACCAAAGTAGCCGGCACTGACATAATAGATGACGTTGAAGTAGAACGTGTTGTCCTCGAAGTAGCCGGGACCGGCAACCGTCTCACCTGCATACGTATCTAAATCCATGACATTAACAGCACCATAATCGGCATGTGTGTAGCCGGTGAAGAGGTCGTCAACCACCACCGTATTGGCAGAGGCGTCATACGTGAAGGTGAAGTCCACGCCAGAGCCCCAGTTAGGAATACGGAAGAGGGTGGACATCTGGTCGCACTGATACAGCGTCAACCCAGGGTCATCACCGGTGAAGAACAGGGAATAAGCATAGTCTCCCTTAGCCACAGCCGTCCAGGTCATCGGGATACCCGCATTGAACGCGTAGGTGCTGGGGCCGTAGGGCGTGCCATCAGCCTCTGCCACCGCCAACGTAATCGGATAGTACGTGCCAAACGTCATCCGGGATGCATCATAGGTAACAGTCAGCTGAGCCTTGGTCTCGCAGTCGCCGAAGCTGACGGAACTGGGGATGTTGAACAGGCCGGATTCATCCGTAACACTCAGATTCACCGTGGTGGCCGGGCCTTCCTCCGCACGATACACATCTATGGTGAACGCGCTGGCAAAGCTTTCCAAATCCACCTGTGCCGGAGCATCCGTAGAGAAATAGACTTGGGTGCCACTCGGTACTTCGGCCGGGGTATATTCGTATTCCTCGGTACATGCGCCCAACCCCAGTATCAAGCCGAGGCAAGTCAGGACGCCAAAGAATTTATTGATAGTCTTCATATTCATTCGTTGGTTTAAGGATTACATTATTCGGTCCACGGCGTATAGGCATCCGTCGGGTCGGGATTCTCATAACCGGTCAGGGCCGGGTTGTTGGCTTTCTCGTTGCGGACGATACAGATGTTCATCCAAGCCGGACGGGTCGTCGTGTTCAGGCGGGCCATGTCGTGGAAGTTGGTGCCTTCATAACCACGGGTGACAGGCATGTTCAGACGCTTCACGTCGAAGAAGGTCAAGCCCTCGCCCCACAGTTCCACACGCTTTTGGAAGACGACTTCATCCACCACGTCGCTATTGGTGCAAGTGTATTGCGGGTCGCGGTAGCTGCGCATGAAGTCTTCCAGCAAGGCACGGCCTTCACTGGCATTTTGGTGGGCGGCAGCCTCAGCCTCAATGAGGTACATCTCCTCCACGCGCATCACGGGGTAGGCAGCTGCCGAACCCTCGGTATACTCGTTCATATTGCCGTTGTTGGGACGGAACTTCACACTGCAATAATCCTCCAACGAGGCTCCGTAGGCGGGATCGATGAAGGGGGTCTGTCCCTCCAGAGCCGTGCCGGCAGGTGCCTTCCACAGCTTCTTGCGGAAGTCCGTGTCGCTGATGCGCTCGTAGGTGCGGCGGTTAATCATCAAGTGCGGCTCGGCTGCACAGTAACCATACAATGCCTCATTAGACATCCAGGATGTCCAGTTGACAATACCGGTCTGAACCTGGTCATCCTCGGCTCTCAACTGCGAACCCCACATCCAGCAGGACAGGTCGTTGAAGCCGGTGGTCGTGTTCAGGCACTGGTCCTCGGTCATCGGCGTCACGTCGGAAGCATTGATGGCCTGACGGGCGTAGGTACGGGCATTGGCATAGTCGGCCAGCCACATGTAGTAGCGGGCTTTCAGGCCATAGACCACGGCCAGGTCGGGCAGCGTACGGCTGCTGCGCTCCAGGTTGACGATGTATTGCTCGGCCTTGTCCAAGTCGCCCAGGATGAAAGCGGCCATCTCCTCGCGGGACACACGGGGATTGTTGCGCGCCTCGTCCTGCGTGGTGGTCTCGCGTATGATGGGCACGGTCAGGTTGGTCACGTCGTTGCCGGACTCGTTGACACCGCTGGTCCCGTCGTTGGGCAGGAACTCTATCATCTGGGACAAATCCAGGTAGGCCAACGCGCGGAAAGCAAAGGCAGCGCCCAGGTAACCCAGCTGTTGGTTGGTGGCCGAAGCTTCGTCCACGGCGCCAATCAGGTTGTTGGTGGTCTGGATGAACTTGTAGTAGTAGTTCCAGATAAACTGGGCATACACATAGTCCTGGCCTTGGTACTTGTTGGTTTCCCAGGACTCATACCAGTCATAGCCGCTGCCGCTGTACACACGGCACACGTCTTCTGTCATCACGTCACGGACGTGCATGATGGAGCCATAACCCCAGTCATAATGGCGGCTATCGCTAACAGTTGCCCAATTGTTGAAGAAAGCCGGCATGGCCCACATCAAAGCCTCCGTGGCTTGGGCAGAAGCTCCCAACTGGTCCTGCGTGGCGCCGCTGGTGGGGAACGTCTCTTCGATACAGCCTGTGTTCACCCACAACAGGGATGACAGACAGGCTCCCGTTAAAATCTTAGCTATATGTTTCATCTTATTCTATTTTCTGAGTTAAAGGATTAGAATGTCAGGGTGATACCACCAGAGATAGTACGCATGGGAGCATAGTAAGCGGACGTCACCGAACCGCTGATGCTCTGGCGCGGGTCGAGACCTTGACGCTTGGACCACAGCCATACATTGTCTGCCGTGGCGTAGACGCGCAGTTTCTCCATGCCCAGCGCACGGCACCAACGTGCGGGCAGCGTGTAGCCCAGCGTGATGTTCTGCAAGCAGAGGTAGGAAGCACTGGTCAGCCAGCGGTCGGACGAAGCTGTCGTGTAGCTGTCATTGTATTGCAGACGCGGAATGTTGCTATGGTTTGTGGGCGTCCAGGCATTCAACAAGTCGGTATGGAACGCATGACCCTTGCTGGGACCCATGGAAGCGGCATAGTCGCCGTCATACACTTGTCCGCCCAGCTGGTAAGTGAAGTTGGCCGAGAAGTCCAGGCCTTTCCAGGTCAGTTCCGTGCCGAAGCCGCCATATACATCAGGCAGAGCCGTGCCGCACAGGTGCTTGGTGGCATCGTTCGGATTGGTCGTCGTGGTGCGGGTCGGATTGCCGTTCTCGTCGGTTCCGTCTACGTAGAACAGGGATTCTCCGTTCTCGTTCACGCCGGCATACTGCACCAACTCATAAGTGAACAAAGGAATGCCTTCGCCATAGAACATATTGCCGCTTTCGTAACCCTCGACACCATCCACAGTGGTCGTCTTGTGTTCATCAGCCAAATAGGTAACCTTGTTCTTGTAGTGCGTCAGGTTCAGATTGAGTTTCCACTCAAAGTCTCTCAGCTTGAAGACAGTGCCGTCCAATTCCAGTTCCACACCTCTATTGCGCATGTCACCGATGTTGGCATAATAATAGGTATAACCGAACGAAGGCGGCAGGGTGAAGGTGAACAACATATCGCTGGTCTTGCGGTAGAAGTATTCGATGCTACCGTTCAGACGGGCACCAAACAGCTCAAATTCTACACCGGCATTGAAGTTGCCGTTGGTCTCCCACGTGATGTCCTTGTTACCCATCACATTGGGCACAGCGGCGGGATTGCCGTTGGAGTTCACAATACTGAACGTGTTGACATAGCGGTAGTCACCGATTCGGTCATTACCCTGCGAACCATAGGATGCCTTAATCTTCAGCAAGTCCACCCAATCTACATCAAAGAACTCCTCTTTGGAGATAATCCAGGCAGCACCGGCCGACCAGAAGTTACCCCAACGGTTGTCCGGATGGAAGCGACTGGAAGCGTCGCGACGGTAAGACACCGAACCGAAATACTTCTCATTGAAATCGTACTGCAAGCGGCCGAAATAACCTTCCGTATTATAGTCTGTCGTATATGAATTGCTGCTGCCATTCACAATAGCACCGGCCAGTTCCATGTTTGTCGGGTCGAACATGTTGTTCTTGTTGGCAGACAAATAATAGTATTTATACCGATAAGACTCATGACCAATCATGGCATCCACATTGTGCTGGCCGAAGCTGCGTTTCCAAGTCAGCAACTGCTGGAAGTTGTACATCAGCTGGCGCGAATGTACTTTGGTCAGCATACCGTTGGAAGAAGCATACTGGCCATAATACGGGTTGGTGAAACCCGTCGAACGCGTCTCGTCAATATACACACTGTTGGTGCTGCTGAACTTGAAGTCCTTCAGGAAGCGGATTTCCGCAAAGCCCACGGCACTCATCGAGTTGCCCTCTGCGTTGTTCTTGTCCAGGATATTGGCAGACAAGGCGTTGCTCTGTCCCAGGTAAGGACGAACACCGCCGGCGTTGGAGCCATCACCATAGTCGTAGCGGGTAAAGCCATTGTCATCCTTCATGATGTTGCCCTGTCCGTCGCGCAAGTACAGCGGATAAATAGGAGCCATCATGGTCAAGGCAAAGACATTGCCGGAATCACCGGCAGAGCCGTCTGCGCCCAGCGAGTTGGAATCGAAATGCGTGTAACCCATGTTGGCACCCAGTTTCAACCAGTCGGTCAACTGGTAATCGGCCTTCAGACGACCGGCGATACGCTCATAGTCCGAATTGGCAGAGATACCCTCATTGTTCAGGTAGCTGAACGAAGCGAAGAACGAGGACTTGTCCGTACCGGCCGTAGCCGTCAGCGAATATTCCTGGCGCAAGCCGGTCTTGTAGGCGGCATCCGTCCAATCGTCCGGCAGCAGCAAATAGTCTTGCCCGTTGTAGTTCACAAGGTTACCCAGCGTGGCGTTGGGATTGAGCTTGCCGTTGGTGCCAATCATATACTGACCTTCGGGAACAGAATATACATTGTAGCCCAAGCCATAAGCATCGGTAGTCGTCAAATGCTGGTTGGCCATGTTGTGAGCCTGCATGTCCGAATAGCCCTGCGTGTTCATGAAGTAGTTCTTCAAGGCACCGTACCACATTTCATAATACTTGGCCGGACTGGTCACATAGTCATAATTAGGTATGGCGCGCGAGTTGCTGCCCCACTTGGCATCCACCGTTATCTTGGCTTTGCCGGAAGTACCCTTCTTGGTCGTGATGATGATGACACCATTGGCACCACGGGCACCATACAAAGCGGAGGAAGCAGCATCCTTCAGCACCGTCATAGACTCGATGTCCTGCGAGCTGATGTTGTTCAGGTCGCCATCGTAGGGCACACCGTCCAGGATAATCAGCGGGTCGTTGCCGGCATTGATGGAGCTGATACCACGGATACGGATGGTCGGCGTCGTGGCACCCGGCTGGCCGGACACATTGTTCAGCTGCACGCCGGACACCTTACCATTCAAGGCATTCACCACGTTGGAGCTCTGAATCTTCTCGATGTCTTCAGTACCAACCACGCCTGCCGAACCCGTAAACGCCGACTTCTTCGCCGTACCATAGGCAACCACCATCACCTCGTCCAGCAACTCGGCATTGGTCTTCAACCGTACCGTCATATTCGGCTGAATCTTAACCTCTTGCGTCTGCATACCCACGTAGGAAATCACAAGCGTTCCCGCCGAACTCGGTACGTTCGTCAAGGTGAACTTACCATCCACGTCAGTAATAGCACCTTGTTGGGTACCCTTTACTTGTACTGACGCTCCGATCACCGGCTGCCCGTCTTCGTCAGAAATCACAACACCTGTGACCCTCTGAGTCTGGGCAGTCACCAAGCCTATCCCGACGAAGAGACAGGCCAATAACAGCATTAATTTTCTTTTCATAAATTCTCTCTTAAAGTTTAACTTTACATTAATTGATTCTTTACTCTAACAGGTTGCAAATATATTAATAAATATAAAAGCAGCAATTGATTCTTTGAAAAAACCTTGTATTTCTACCAAATTGTTACTTAAATCGGCTTATTTATGCTAAACAACATAGTTTGTATCGCAAAATATCCCCTCCGACTTGTAACATGATTGCAATATGCGCACCTTTAGCGACACATTTCTTTTAAGGAATGCACGTTTTTTAAAACAAAATGGTTAAATATCGGAGGCGAAGTCTGTGCTTTCCGGGCTAATCATGCCCACGTCTATCCATTGCACGTGCAGGATATGCATCTGAATCGACTTCTTATCTCGTCTTTTTGTAGGTAAAACTGTCCTTGCCATTGGCTTTTTGTACGGCTTGTTTTCCCTTGGCCTGACAATGTGAACCCAAAACAAAGAAAGATGGATAAAATAGTTTACAAACTGGTGTATAACCGGAAAAGAACCCTCAATCGCAGGGGGATGGCCCTGGTGCAGGTGGAAGCATACCAGGGAGGGAAGAAGCGATATTTTTCCACCAAAGTCTATCTGAAACCGGAGCAATGGGATGACCGACGCAAAAGGGTGCGGAAGCATCCACACGCCGAAACATTGAACCGCGCTATCTTTGGACTTGTGATGGCCTTGGAGCATCGCGAATTGCAATTGTGGCAGCAAGGCAAGCACGTTACGCCGGAGTTGCTGAAGGAGAATATCAGGGCGTCCGCCAATGCCCAGTCCTTTACAGACTTCATGAAGCGCGAAGTGGAGCAGGCAGCTGTGAAGGCAAGCACGCGCCGCAACTTGTCCTCCACGCTGGCGTTGCTCAGTGCATTCAAGCCACAGATTCTGTTTACGGACTTGACTTACGATTTTGTGGCGGACTTCGAGTTTTTCCTGCGGCAAAAGGGTTATCACACGAACACCGTTGCCAAGCATCTGAAGCATCTGAAACAGCAGGTGAATGCCGTTTTCCGGCGGTATGGCCAGGTGCTGCCCGCTCATCCTTTCCGGAATTTCAAAATCCGCTCAACGGACTACAAGCATACGCATCTGACACCGGATGAATTGGAGCGACTGGAGCATCTACGATTGACCGCCCGCCATCCCGCCTTGCAAAGGACGCTGGACGCCTTCCTGTTCTGTTGCTATGCCGGGCTGCGCTATTCTGATTTCACCTCCTTGCGGCCAGATAACATCGTGGACATCGGCGAGGAACGTTGGTTGGTATATCGCACGATGAAAACCCAAACCGAAGTCCGCCTGCCGCTCTACCTGCTCTTTGGTGGAAAGGCATTGGCTATCCTGGACAAATATGCCGGCCGGCTGACGGACTTTTTTTGCCTGAAGGACAACTCCAACGTCAACAAGCAGCTCCGCCGCCTAAGCCGGATGGCGGGATTGGACAAGCACATCTCTTTCCACACCGCAAGACATACCAACGCCACCTTATTAATATATAGGGGCGTCAACATCACGACCGTCCAAAAGCTGTTAGGGCATAAGAACGTGCGGACCACGCAAGGCTATGCCGCCGTGATGGATCGGACCGTGGTGCATGACCTGGAAAAGCATGGCGGGTGAAACGCATAGCAACGGGTAGAAAACGGGTAGCAAAAATGTTATGCCGTTTTTCTCATAAACGACTATATATAAAGGCGATAACCCGTAAATCGGGTAGAATACAGGTAGAAAACTTTTCGTCCCGATGTGAGCTAACTGCCTGAAAGCCAATCGGAGGACACGAACTATGTAGTTATCGGTAGTCTTTGTACTTTACTGATAATGAGCTGTTTGCCAACGTACCGAGTTCGGCGGGAACGCTTGTGATTTCCTACGTGGGTATGCAGACGCAGGAGGTTAAAATTAAGCCCAATATGACGATCCGCATGAAAACCAACGCGGAGTTGCTGGACGAGGTGATGGTCGTAGCGTATGGTACGGCAAAGAAGTCTTCGTTTACGGGTTCGGCTTCCTCAATCAGTGGTGAAAAACTGGAATCCCGTC
Organism: Candidatus Bacteroides pullicola; assembly: GCA_019115825.1. GTDB lineage: Bacteria > Bacteroidota > Bacteroidia > Bacteroidales > Bacteroidaceae > Bacteroides > Bacteroides pullicola. The sequence goes on along the minus strand of DXCV01000033.1, from coordinate 123,218 downwards.
CTATTACGAACGTGACGAAGGCACTGGAAGGACAGACCACCGGTATCCTGACCACTTCCGGCTCCGGACAGCCCGGTGAATCGGCTACGGTAATTATCCGTGGCTTTGGATCCATCAACGCTTCGCAGGAACCGTTGTATGTAGTGGATGGTATTCCTTTTGACGGAACGCTGTCCTCTATCAATCCGTCAGATATCGAGTCCATGACTATCCTGAAGGACGCTTCCGCCGGTGCGTTGTATGGTGCACGTGGTGCCAACGGCGTAGTGATGATCACGACGAAGCAAGGTAAGGAAGGCAAGACCAACGTGACTTGGCGTTCTACGGTGGGCTGGTCCTCGCGTGCCATTGACGAATATAATACGGTGAGCCAGCGCGATTTTGTGCAGTTGAGCTACGAGGCTGCCCGCAACAGCTTTGTTTTCGACAACGGATATAGCTGGGCAGAAGCAGAAGCTGCAGCCCGCGCTTCCTTAGGTAGAAACTTGGGTGGCGGTGCCGGTGAGCTGTACAACCCGTTCAAGAACTATACGTGGGATCAACTGATTGACCCTGCAACCGGACAGGTACGCTCCGATGCCGTAGCGGCATGGAACGAGCCGTGGTTGGACGCCGTGCAGCAGAAGAACGCATTCCGCCACGAACATCAACTATCGTTGAGCGGTGGTACGGAAAAGACCAAGTATATGTTCTCACTGGGCTATGTAAACGAGGACGGTATCCTGACGTCTACCGGTTTCCAACGTTACAACGGACGTGTCAACGTAAATTCTGAAGTAACAGACTGGTTTAAGGCCAACATGAATGTATCTTTGGCGCACTCTGTGATGAATTATAGTGACTATACAGGAAGTTCGCAATCCAATGTTTGGTATTCGGCCCAATTCATCTCCCCGTTGTTCCCGGTGTACATCAAGGATGCCAACGGTGCTAACGTGCTGGACGAGAACGGCAATCCTCAGCTGGACTATGGTGAAAGCGGACGGCCGGGCAGCTACAATGACTTCAGCCCGCTGGGTGGTCTGCTGGACGACAAATCGGAGGTGAAGAACGATGTGGCAAGTATGCGAACGGGTATGACGTTCGGTTCGGACAAGGACTATTTCGGCGTGTTCAAGGGACTGAAATTTGCTGTGAACTTCGGTTTGGACTATCGTAATGCGCTGCAGATGAATTATATGAACATGCACCATGGTAACCAGGCGGCTGCCGGTGGTCTGTTGACAAAGCTCAATGCACGCACCCAAAGCTATACGTTCAACCAATTGCTGACGTGGACTCGTGATTTCGGTTTGCACAGCTTTGACGTATTAGCCGGTCATGAGTTCTATGCTTATAAGTATGAATACCTGTCTGCCGGCAAGACCAATCTGGTAGACGGCATCCTGGAACTCCGCCCCGGTACGACGCTGTACAATGCAGACTCTTTTACGGACAACTATCGTATTGAGTCCTGGTTCGGACGTTTCAATTACGACTTCAATGAGAAATACTACTTCTCCGCTTCTATTCGTACGGATGGATCTTCGCGTTTCCATGAAGACCACCGTTGGGGTACCTTCTGGTCTGTAGGCGGCAACTGGCGTATTTCCGAAGAAGCTTTCATGGAAGACTTGGATTGGGTGGACAACCTGTCCCTCAAGCTGAGTTATGGCGAGCAGGGTAATGACAATCTGGGTTCGTTCTATGCTTGGCAGAGCCTATACGACCTGAGTTGGGCCAACGGCAGCCAGATAGGTGGTATGGTCACTACGCTGGAGAATCCTACCCTGACGTGGGAGAAGAACGGCAACTTCAACGTGGGCATTGAGGCAACAGTATTGGACCACCGTCTGAGTATCAACGCCGAATATTATAACAAGAAAACCACGGATATGCTCCTGAGCTACCCGATGGCAACCTCTACCGGCTTCAACGGCTACAATGCCAATGTGGGTAGCATGCGTAATAGCGGTTTCGAGTTCGAAATCAAGGCTACGCCCATCAAGACCAACGACCTGACCTGGAACATCACGTGGATGGGCTCGACCGTGAAGAACAAGGTACTTGAGCTAACGGGAGAATCGCCTGAAATCATCAGCGGCATCTACAGCATCAAGGAAGGCATGCCCCTCAACACCTTCTACATGGCCAAGAGTGCCGGTGTGGATCCTGCCACGGGTGCACAACTCTACTGGGTATATGACAAGGACGAGAATGGCAACAAGATCGGTGAGGACTACATCTCCAGCGACTACGAGAAGGCCAGCAACAGCAAGTACTACATGGGCAGCCGTATCCCCGACCTGTATGGCAGCATCGGTACAGACTTGTCTTGGAAGGGCATTGACCTCTCCATCCTGACCACTTACTCCATCGGTGGCAAAATCTACGATGGCCTGTATGCCGGTTCCATGAACAATATGTACTACAACAACACATGGAATGAGCACGCCTTGCGCCGCTGGCAGAAGCCGGGTGATGTGACGGATGTGCCGCGCATCGAAATTGCCGGCTCCTATGCCACGAACGACCGTTTCCTGGTGGATGCCTCCTACTTCGCCATCAAGAACATCACACTGGGCTACACACTGCCTAAAACATGGATGAACAAGGCCAACCTGAACTCCGTGCGTATTTTCGCTTCGGTGGACAACCTGGCTCTCTTCACGCACCTGCAAGGTATGGACCCGCAGTACAACTTCAGCGGTTCTACGGACTATGTGTACACGCCGAACAAGACTTGGTCTGTCGGATTTGAAATCAATTTCTAATCAAACCCATTAACGATAAAAGGAAATTTTTATATGAAGAAGATATTCAATTATATGTTTGCCGGTCTGCTGGGATGCGCCGCCTTGTCCGGTTGTGCGGACGACGCGCTGGAGACCACTCCGACGGACTCTATGTCCGGTACCGGCCTGTTGGCCAATGCCAACTCAGCTTTGGTGCCCCTGAATGGTATCTACCGATCGATGTACAGCAGCTGGTCCCCCACGGGCAACACGCACCAGAGCTTCGGTATCAGTTCGTACAACATCATGGCCGATGTGATGGGCGATGACATGATCATGGATGCCATGGGCAGTAGCTGGTACTGGTATGATGCCATGTACGACGTGAAGTCTTTCTATACCAGCGGCGCGTGGCGCTCGTATGATATGTGGAACTGCTTCTACACTTGGATCAGCAATGCCAACTATATTTTGGCAGCCGAGGAAACCATGGGTGGAAGTTCCGAAGAAGTGAATTACGTCATCGGACAGGCGTACGCCATTCGTGCCTATTCGTACTTCATGCTGGCACAGAACTTTGCACGCACCTATAAGGGTCACGAGACGGATGCCTGCTGTCCCATCTATACAGCTCCGACCGTAGCAGGTACGCAGGGCAATCCGCGCGCCACGGTGCAGGAAGTGTATGACCAGATCGTGGCCGACATGAACCGCGCCATCGAACTGCTGAGCAATGCGCCGGCACAGGAGCACAAGACGCATATCGGCTTGGGCGTAGCATACGGTCTGCAGGCACGCATCGCGCTGGTGATGGAAGACTGGGCTACAGCACGCGATGCCGCCCACAATGCCATCTCCACGAGTGGTTGCCGGGTGCTGCCGGTGACCAGTTTCCTGGGCGTAAACGATGCCACTGCAGCCAACGTATTGTGGGCTGCACCCATCCAGTCCGACCAATCGGGCATGTATGCCAGCTTCTTCAGCCACATGGATGCTTGTGATGAACTGGGTTCCAGTGCCGGAGCATACGGCCAATCAGCCCGTAAGCAGATCAATAAGGAGCTGTATGACAATATCATGAATCCGAACGATGCTCGCAAGATTTGGTGGGATCCGACCAACGCAGGAAGCAGCCGTGGTGCTGAGGCCGGCTATCAACAGGAAAAGTTCAAGTTCGCTGACCGACAGACTTGGACAGGCGACTACATCTGGATGCGTGTAGAAGAGATGTATCTGATTGCCGCTGAGGCTGAATGCCGTTTGGGTGACGAAACGGCCGCTAAGAACGACCTGACTGCCGTAATGTCCCAGCGTGTGGAAGGCTACACAACCGGCAAGACAGGTACGGCCCTGGGCGCAACGAGCAGTGACCGTACCAACTCGCTGCTGGAAGAAATCATCGACCAGCGCCGCATTGAGTTGTGGGGCGAAGCTGGTCGTATCTGGGACTTGCGCCGTCTGCATCAGGGATTCCGTCGCACGGCTGCCCAAGGCTGGCCCACCGAACTGCTGTTGACCACCCGTCCTACCAACGATCCCGAATGCTATATGTGGGTGTTGACCATACCGCAAAGCGAGTTTGACGGCAATGTCAACATGAATCCTGATACGGATCAGAACCCCATGGGAGATTATCCCGGTTCCAACTGATTTGAATAACTAAAAAAATGAGAAGACATTATGAATACGAAAAAGATTTCCATTCTTTTGACCCTTTTGGTTACGGTGTTGTTCAGTGCCTGTAATGCCGACCAGGAAGGGGAAATCTATACCGGAAGCGGTGCCAATGACCTGAGCTTCTCCGCTTCAAACCTGGGTAGCTTTACGTTGGCTCCCAGTGCCCCGACCTTGCAAGTGGACTTGTTCCGCGGCAATACATCCGGCCAGGTGACAGGCCAGGTGAATGCTGCTGTAACAGTAGGTGGAGAGGCTTATGACAATCTGATCAGTGTATCAGATTATACCTTTGCCGATGGTGCCGCACAGACATCCATCGTACTCGATGCAGCCAATCTTCCGATTGGCGTAGTAGCCAATGTGACCTTGAGCCTGGGCAATGCAGAAGATGTTTCCATAGGTGGCAATGCAAGTACCAGCCTGAGCATTTCTCTGGACTATACTTGGCAAAGTCTGGGTATGGGCACATGGCAGGATGGTCTGATCAGCTCGCTGTTCCAAGTAGACGATCCCACCATCACGTGGGAGGTAAAAGTCCAGCAAGCCGAGGAGAATCCTGCACTCTATCGTGTAGTGGACGCTTACGGCTTCGGCATCTGCCCGTATGTAGAAGAAAGTGAAGTACAGGCCGGTGGTCCTTTCTATATCCAAATTGATACCACAGACCCGAACAATGTGATGGTTCCGCAGTCCAGCATGGGTATAGACTGGGGCTATGGTCTATTCCAGACTGGCTCCATGTACTACCTGGACGGAACTTCTGCCGGTGGCGTGATGACCGGTAATGTCATCAACTTGGGTACGAGCCTGTTCTGTGCCATGGGAGCTGATGCTTACCTGACCAGTCAGCCTACGATTCTGACTTTGCCGCAATAAGCTAAAGTCAAGGCCGTATAAAACTATAGTTATGTCAGAATGGGAGGGAAGCGGAGAAGCTTTCCTCCCATTTCATTATTCGAGCATTGTCAAATCTGCTCCTTATCTTCCGCCAGCAAGAAATGTCGCAAATACTCAAAATAGATTTCCGCAGGCATCATTCCCTGTCTTTCTTCATCCATTTCCAGGCCGGAAGTATGTGTATGCGTTTGCTGTTCTTTTCAATCTCCTCCTCGTGGAAAGCCGTGATGATGTATCCTTCCTCCAACTGATAAGTCTCCATCGCTTCAGCCAAGCCCCGGATTTCCCGCTCGCGGGTGCCATAAACATCAAACGTATAGCATACCTGAATAGCATCGGTAACCCGAAAGCCATCGCGTACCACGAAGTCGCATTCCGTGTTTCCGGACTGGTGGTAATACACTTCCTTCCCTCTTCGGCGCAGTTCGATATAGACTAAGTTCTCCAAAAGCCTTCCTTCCTCACCGGAGAAATGAAAGCCCAGCCGCGAGATGATGCCGTTGTCGATGGCATAGACCTTCTTGGGATTACGTAATTGTGCTTTGACCGAATAGTCCAGTTTAGAGACGGAGAAGAGCAGATAGGTGTTTTCGGCAAATTCCAGGTAATTCTTGGCGGTAGTAGGGTTCTTCACCCCGATGACTTTCGACAGCGAGGTGTAGGAAAGGGGCTTGCCGATATTGCTTACAGTGAAATAGACCAGCTCTTTGACTTCACGCTCATTGACAAGCTGGTTGCGAACCATAATATCCTTGTACAGGATATTGTCATACAAGGTCTTCAACACTATGCCTTCCCCTGTTTTAAGGTAGAGAGGGAACCCGCCCTCCCTCAAGTACGAATTAAAAGCCGCTTGGATTTCTCCCTTGGCCGCAGTACCGACAATAGAGCCAAGCAGATGGTTCTGTCTGCGGAACTGCAAATACTCGGGAAAAGAAAAAGATCTGCTCATTCCTTAGATAGGCTTCCGGAAATTCGCGGATGATGGTTTCCTGCCTGCTCAGGAAATCATGCTGATCGATGATAATGTCTTTCAATAGCTGTCTCATAATACCTTGTCTTTAGGACTTATCCAAGTGCAAATATACGATTATGCTCATTAAGAATAGAGATAAATGCGTATTTATTCCTATTCAGGATAGAAATAATGCGCCATAAGCTAAAGTCAAGGCCGTATTAAAAACCATAGTTATGTCAGAATGACGGTTATTCGAGCATTGTCAAATCTGCTCCTTATCTTCCGCCAGTAAGAAATTCCGCAAATGTATCTGCTTTACGCCCTGATAGTTACCACCGGAGGCCATTTCGTCCATGGTGACGACGTACTTTGGATAATTGTCCGGTATATTCAGTAAGTTTGCTCAATGCGCTTGGCGTACAACGGACGGGGTATATACTCTTTCATATCTATCATAATTGAAATCTCTGCAAAGATAAGGATTTTCTTCCATTATGATGGACAGAATACCTAAAAACAGTTTCCTTCGTAAATGAATATGGGAATTCACGAGCAGCAGAAGAAAGCGTGCTGCAATAAGCATTACACCTAATTTACATATAGGAAACGGGGATATGTCACACACGGCATATCCCCGTTTTTTATGGGGTATACCTGCGCCCGTGCTTAGCCGCTCGCGTAAGCACGGGCGCAGGTACGGGTAAGCACGAGCGGGGATATGGGTAGATAATAGAAACTTTCCTGCACTTTATTTTGAGATATAAATCCAAAGACGTAATTTTGTAGCGACCACACGAAAAGTAACAAGCTATGGCAACGATTGATGCAAACATCCATCTGGCAGATTATTATTTCTCCATATTGGACTCCCTCAGCAAAAAGGCAAAACTTTACTTGGTAAAGAGACTGACGGAATCCTTACTGGGAGCGAACGAGTTTGCCCAAACGGACACGGAAGCTGAGAAAGACAAATCTTTCCACAATCTTGCCGGAATATGGGCAAACGACCCTGAAGCAGAACATATCGAGGAAGCCATCAAGGACAGCAGGATAAGTAATCGCACACGTCAGTTAATTCCCTTGGATGAATGAAACCCTATCTATTGGACACCAACATCTGCATCTTCTACCTACGAGGGCTATACAACGTATCAGAAAAGGTAGAAGCCATAGGACGGCGCAACTGCTGCATTTCCGAAATTACAGTAGGTGAATTGCTATATGGAGCAGCCTGTAGCAACCACAAGGACAAACACCTCAAGCAAATAGACCTATTTATCAACTTGATAGCAATCAAACCCATCTACCCTATACTACCCACATTTGCAGAAGAGAAAGCCCGACTGCGTAAAAAAGGTTTGCTGATTGACGATTTTGACCTGTTGATAGGTGCCACAGCACTGAAACATGACATGATACTCGTCACTGAAAATGTGAAACACTTATCGCACATAGGAAACCTGCAAATAGAGAATTGGATTGAGCGATAATGCTCTTTAGCTTGGATTGAACGTTTTTCCAGCGGAAATCAGAAGACAAAAGTTACGGCGGTAGAAATTACCGCCGTAACTTTTGCCATATTGCAGCAAAACATTATCTTTGCATCAAAAGTTACGACCGTAGAAATTACGGCGGTGGAAAAAGACGGCTTATGAAATTTTATGATCGGAAAAGAGAATTGAGCTGGCTGCAAAGTACCCGCGAAATCGCTTTCAACAACCATTCACAGATGACCATGGTGACCGGACGCAGACGAATCGGCAAAACCAAGCTGATACTCAAAAGCTGCGAAGGGACTCCTACGGTCTACCTATTCATTGACCGCAGCAACGAAGCCATGCTATGCAGCACATGCGCCCGAAACGCTTCCGAAGCACTGAACACGTACATTGCACCCGAAATCACCTCTTTCGCCAGCCTGTTCGAGACCCTGATGGGCATCGGACGAAACAAGGCTTTCAACCTGGTAATTGACGAATTCCAGGAGTTCTACTACATCAATCCGTCTGTATATAGCCAAATGCAGGATATATGGGACAGATACAAGGACACGACGCACGTCAATTTCATCGCGAGCGGCTCGGTCTACACGCTTATGCACCGCATCTTCATGGATTACAAAGAACCCCTGTACGGAAGATGCGACAGTAGCATCAAGCTACGTCCGTTCGAGACGGAGGTACTGAAGTAAATCATTTCCGATTACAAGCCCAATTACACGAACGACGATTTGCTGGCGCTCTACACCTTCACCGGCGGCATCCCCAAATATATCGAGGCATTCATGGACAACGGCTGCACAGACATGGCATCGATGGTAGACTGGATGATGCGCCCCAACTCCTTGTTTCAGAACGAAGGGAAAGCCCTGCTGATCCAGGAGTTCGGCAAGAAATACGGCAACTATTTCGCCCTGCTCTCTGCCATAGCCAACGGGGACAATACCCAACAACGGCTCTCCGAGCGAATGGGCGACACCTCCATCAACGGGCATCTGAAACGGCTGGAAGAAGACTACGAACTGATAGGCCGCAAACGCCCCATATTTGCCAAGGAAGGCACGCAGACCGTACGCTTCGAGGTGACCGACTTGTTCCTCCGCTTCTGGTTCCGCTATTTCATCAAGTACCACTATCTGATTGAAATAGACAACCTGGAACGGCTGGGAGAAATCATCAAAGCGGACTACCCTACTTACTCCGGCCTGACACTCGAAATGTATTTCCGGAAAAAACTGATGGAAAGCAAGCAATTCGAGCAGATAGGGTCGTGGTGGCAAGCCAAGCAAGACGACCCATGCGAGGTGGACATCGTGGCCATCTATGCCGAAGAGGAAAGAGCACTGGTCGCGGAAGTGAAACGCCAACGGAAGAATTTCAAGCCGGAGGACTTTCAACGAAAAGTAGAAATCCTGCGCAAAAAGATTCTGTCCAAATACGAAATCGAACCGGCCTGCTTCTGTCTGGACGACATGTAAAAAACAGCCGCCAGAGAAGAATTTGCAAGAAATAATGTAAATTTGCAGCGGAAGAATTTATCATTTATCCACACGTACAAATATTAAGGAGAACTACAACATGGCAATGAAAGAATTCGTAATATCCGAAGCCAAGGTGGAAACCGCCGTGCTGGTGGGCCTCGTGACGCAGACGCAGAACGAGCGCAAGACCGAGGAATACCTGGACGAACTGGCCTTCCTGGCCGAGACGGCCGGGGCACAGGTGGTGAAACGCTTCACACAGAAACTGGACCAGCCCAACTCCGTGACCTACGTGGGCAAGGGCAAGCTGGACGAGATAAAGGCATACATCGACGCCGAGGAGGAAGAGGAACGCGAGGTGGGCATGGTCATCTTTGACGACGAGCTGTCCGCCAAGCAGATACGCAACATCGAAGGCGCACTGAAAATCAAGATTCTGGACCGTACATCGCTCATTCTGGACATCTTCGCTATGCGGGCACAGACGGCCAACGCCAAGACGCAAGTGGAACTGGCGCAGTACAAATACATGCTGCCCCGCCTGCAACGCCTGTGGACCCACCTGGAACGCCAGGGAGGCGGCTCGGGTGCGGGCGGCGGAAAAGGTTCGGTGGGACTGCGCGGACCGGGCGAGACGCAGCTGGAAATGGACCGACGCATCATCCTGAACCGTATGTCGCTACTGAAGCAGCGCCTGGCAGAGATTGACAAACAGAAATCCACTCAGCGCAAGAACCGCGGACGACTGATTCGCGTGGCCCTGGTGGGCTATACCAATGTGGGCAAGTCCACGCTGATGAACCTGCTGGCCAAGAGCGAAGTCTTCGCGGAGAACAAGCTGTTTGCCACGCTGGACACCACCGTGCGCAAGGTCATCATCGACAACCTGCCCTTCCTGCTCTCGGACACCGTAGGCTTCATCCGCAAGCTGCCCACCGACCTGGTGGACTCCTTCAAATCCACGCTGGACGAGGTGCGCGAGGCCGACTTGCTCCTACACGTGGTGGACATCAGCCACCCGGACTTTGAGGAGCAGATTGAGGTGGTGAACAAAACCCTGGCGGACATCGGCGCGGCGGGCAAACCGATGATGATTGTCTTCAACAAGATAGACGCCTACACCTACATCCACAAAGCGGAAGACGACCTCACACCCCGCACCAAGGCCAACTGGACGCTGGAGGAACTGATGCAGACGTGGATGGCGAAGATGGCGGGCGACTGCATCTTCATCTCCGCCAAGCAACGCACCAACCTGGAGGAACTGCGCCGCGTGGTCTACGGCCGCGTCAAGGAACTGCACGTGCAAAAGTACCCGTATAATGACTTTCTGTACCAAACGTATGAGGAGGAGTAAATAGCATGAACTACCGTAAACTAAACAAAGACGAAATCGCCCGCCTACAGGCCCAGTCCTGTCTGGCCGACGACTGGGAGAGGGTGAGTGTGGCTGAAGGCTTCACCACCGACCATGTGCACCATACACGCTTCAGCGGCGATGTCCGCCTGGGCGTATTTGAAGGAGAGTTCACCCTGCCCGGCGGCATTAAGAAGCACGCCGCCCTGCGCCACGTGACGCTGCACAACGTATCTGTGGGAAACAACTGCTGCATCGAGAACATACAGAACTACATTGCCAACTATGAGATCGGCAATGACACTTTCATCGAGAACGTGGACCGCATCATCGTGGACGGTACCTCCACCTTCGGCAATGGCGTGGAAGTGTCCGTTCTGAACGAGACCGGCGGACGCGAGGTGGCCATCAACGACAAGCTGTCCGCCCACATTGCCTATATCATGGCCCTCTACCGCCACCGCCCCGTACTGACGGCACGCCTGAAGGAAATCACGGACTTCTATGCCCAAAAGCACGCTTCGGACCGGGGCCTCATCGGCAACCACGTGACCATCCTGAACACGGGGAGCATCAAGAATGTACGCATCGGCGACTGGTGCCGCATCTCCGGCACGGGACGCCTGTACAACGGCAGCCTCAACAGCAACGAGGCTGCCCCCATCCACATCGGCCAGGGCGTGGTGTGCGAGGACTTCATCATCTCCAGCGGCTCGCACGTGGACGACGGGGCAATGCTGACACGCTGCTTCGTGGGACAAGCCTGCAAGCTGGGACACAACTACTCGGCCTCGGACTCGCTGTTCTTCAGCAACTGCCAGGGCGAGAACGGCGAGGCGTGCGCCATCTTTGCAGGACCGTTCACCGTGACGCACCACAAGAGCACGCTGCTCATCGCAGGCATGTTCTCGTTCATGAACGCCGGTTCGGGCTCTAACCAGAGCAACCACATGTACAAGCTGGGTCCCATCCACCAGGGCACGCTGGAGCGCGGCGCCAAGACCTCGTCGGACAGCTACATCCTGTGGCCGGCCAAGGTGGGTGCCTTCTCGCTGGTGATGGGACGTCACGTCAACCACGCGGACACCTCGAACCTACCCTTCTCCTACCTCATCGAGCAGCAGAACACCACGTACCTGGCACCGGGCGTCAACCTGCGCAGCGTGGGCACCATCCGCGACGCGCAAAAGTGGCCCAAACGCGACGGCCGCACCGACCCGCACAAGCTGGACTACATCAACTATAATCTGCTGAGCCCTTATACCGTGCAGAAGATGTTCAAAGGACGGGAAATCCTGCTGGCCCTGCGCCAAGCCTCGGGCGAACTGTCAGACATTTATTCGTACCACAGTGCCAAGATACGCAATTCGGCCTTGGTGAAGGGTATCGGGTTCTACGAAACGGCCATCCACAAGTTCCTCGGCAACTCGGTCATCAAACGGCTGGAGGAAACGCACTTCCGCACGGACGAGGAAATCCGTGCCCGCCTGCGCCCGGACACCCCTGTCGGCAGCGGCGAATGGGTGGACATTTCCGGATTGATTGCCCCGAAGAGCGAGATTGACCACCTGCTGGATGCCATCGAACGGGGCGATATCAACCGCCTGCAAGACATCAATGACGCCTTCGGCGAGATGCACCAGCACTACTATACGTATGAATGGACGTGGGCCTACGAAAAGCTGGAGGAATTCTACGCCATCCGCCCCGAGGACATGACCGCCGCGGACATCATCCGCATCGTGGAGAAATGGAAGGAAGCCGTCGTCGGCCTGGACAAGATGCTCTACGAGGATGCGCGCAAGGAGTTTTCCCTGGCCTCCATGACGGGCTTCGGCGCCGACGGCACGCGCCTGGAGAAAGAACAGGATTTCGAGCAGGTGCGCGGCGACTTCGAGAGCAACCCGTTCGTGACAGCCGTGCTGAAGCACATCGAAGTGAAGACGGCCTTGGGCGACGAGCTTATCGGACGTATGAAACAGGTGAACTTATAAAGCTACACCTTATATAATATATAGAACAGGCGCGGATTTCGCGGAACTCACGGATGGCTGACATGCCACTTTATCCGTGAAATCCGCGTAATCCGCGCCTACTATTTATTATATACTCCTACTCTTAGAGCAGTCCGGCCAATTCCAGGACCTTGTCCACGGCAGCCTTCAAGCCGTCGGGGTTCTTGCCGCCGGCTGTGGCAAAGTGAGGCTGTCCGCCACCACCACCGAGGATGAGTTTGGCGGCTTCCTTGACCAGCATACCAGCTTTCAAGCCTTCGCCCACGAGTTTCTCACCCAGCATGACCGTCAGCATGGGCTTGTTCTCGAACAAGGTTCCGGCCACGAAGCAGAAGTTGTCGCCCAGCTCGCCGCGCAGTTGGAAGGCGATGTTCTTCACCGAGTCGGGCGATACGGCAGGAGCACAGAAGGTGATGACTTTCACCCCGTTTACCTCCTTGGCGCTTTGCAGGAGTTTCTCCTTCAGCTGGGCTTCTTTCTCTTTCATGAAGTCCTCTATCTGCTTCTTCAATCCAGCGTTCTCGTCAATATACTTGCGGATGGCACCTGTCAGGTCCGGAGCATTGTTGAAGAGGGCACGCAGGTCGTGCATCGTATCTTGGATGGCGTCCAGCATTTCCTCCACCTTGGCACCGGTCAGTGCCTCAATGCGGCGTACACCGGCAGCCACGGAGCTTTCGGAGATAATCTTCACCATACCGATGCAGCCCGTAGCGGGTACGTGCGTACCGCCACAGAACTCGATGGACGAGCCAAACTGGATGACACGAACATGGTCGCCGTACTTCTCGCCGAAGAGAGCAATGGCACCCAATTCCTTGGCTTCCTCAATGGGGATGTTGCGGTGTTCGGTCAGGGGGACATTGGCACGAATCTTGGCGTTGACGCGGTGTTCCACCTCGCGCAGTTGCTCGTCCGTCACCTTCTGGAAGTGGGAAAAGTCGAAGCGTAGCGAGTCGGGCGTCACCAACGAACCCTTCTGCTCCACATGGTCGCCCAATACCTGACGCAGCGCCTCGTCCAGCAAATGCGTGGCAGAGTGGTTGGCAGCACAGGCAGCACGCTTCTCCACATCCACGCAAGCCATCATCGGAGCTTCGGGATGTTCAGGCAATTTCTTGGCGATGTGTATCGGGAGGTTGTTCTCCTTCTTGGTATCCACAATCTCGATGGTCTCATATTCGCTGACCAATACGCCCGTGTCGCCCACCTGACCGCCGCTTTCGGCATAGAAAGGCGTCTTGTCCAACACAATCTGGTAGAGCGTCTGGTTCTTCTGCTTCACCTGGCGGTAGCGCAGGATGCTGGTCTCATATTCGGTATAGTCATAGCCCACAAACTCGGTGGTGCCTTCCTTCAGCGTAATCCAGTCGCCTGTCTCGACAGCAGCGGCATTGCGGGCACGCTGTTTCTGCTGCTGCATCTCCACATCAAACTCCTTAATGTCTGCGGTCATGCCGTTTTCGCGAAGGATAAGCTCGGTCAAGTCGAGGGGAAAGCCGAAGGTGTCATACAGCGTGAAAGCGTCCTTGCCGCTGATTTCCGTCTTTCCGGCAGCCTTGGCATCGGCCATGGTCTTGTCCAGGAGGCGGATGCCCGTCTCCAGCGTGCGGAGGAAAGCCTCTTCCTCTTCCTTGATGACCTTGGAAATAAGTTCCTTCTGGGCGTTCAGTTCGGGATAGGCAGCGCCCATATCCTCTATCAGCACAGGCAACAGGCGGTACATGAAGGCCTGCTTCTGTCCCAGGAACGTGTAGCCATAACGGACGGCACGACGCAAGATGCGGCGGATGACGTAGCCGGCCTTGGCATTACCGGGCAACTGTCCGTCGGTGATAGAGAAAGCTATGGTGCGGATATGGTCGGCCACTACGCGCATGGCCACGTCCTTCTGCTTGTCAGCACCGTAAGGCGTGCCGGACATAGCGGCGATGGCTTGGATGAGGGGTTGGAAGACATCGGTATCATAGTTGGACGTCTTGCCTTGCAAAGTCATGCAAAGACGCTCGAAGCCCATGCCGGTGTCGATGACCTTGGCAGGAAGTTCCTCCAGGCTGCCGTCGGCCTTGCGGTTGAACTGCATGAAGACAAGGTTCCAAATCTCGATGACCTGCGGATGGTCGTGGTTCACCATGTCGCGGCCGGGGACTTTAGCCTTCTCCTCGTCACTGCGCAGGTCGATGTGGATTTCCGAACAGGGGCCACAGGGACCCGTATCGCCCATTTCCCAAAAATTATCGTGCTTGTTACCGTTGATGATATGGTCTTTCGGAAGGAATTGTTCCCAATAGGAAGCGGCTTCGTCGTCGCGGCTCAGACCCTCTTCGGGACTGCCTTCGAAAACGGTAGCGTAGAGGTTGGCCGGATTGATTTTCAGGACATCCACCAGGTATTCCCATGCCCAGGAGATGGCCTCTTTCTTGAAGTAGTCGCCGAAGGACCAGTTGCCCAACATCTCGAACATCGTGTGGTGGTACGTGTCGTGTCCCACTTCCTCCAAGTCGTTGTGCTTACCGCTGACGCGCAGGCACTTCTGCGAGTCGGCCACCCGCTTCCATTTCGCCGGATGATTGCCCAGGATAATGTCCTTGAACTGGTTCATGCCCGCGTTGGTGAACATCAGCGTGGGGTCATCCTTAATCACCATGGGAGCGGAGGGGACAATGTGATGTCCTTTGCTCTCGAAGAAACTCTTGAACGAGTCTCTGATTTCATTTGCTGTCAACATACTCTTATTTAGCGGTTAATATTCTCAAAAAACTGCGCAAAGATAGCTTGTTTTTATTACTTTTGCCGCATTGACAGCCAAATAATTCCCTATCATGCGCAAAGTTTACTACATCTATAACCCTCGTACACAGACCTACGACCGCATTTACCCCACCGTACGCCAACGGTTAGTGAGCCACCTGCGCCGCCTGTTCATCGGCATGGGACTGGGCGCGGCGTGCTTCATCGCCCCCATCATCCTCTTCGGCTCTCCTTCGGAAAAGGAACTGCGCAAGGAGAACAGCCGTCTGGAAGCCCAGTACAATGTGCTGTCACGCCGTATGGACGAAGCCATGGGCGTCTTGCAGGACATCCAGCAACGCGATGACAACCTCTACCGCGTCATCTTCCAGGCCGACCCCATCCCCTCAGCCATCCGGCAGGCAGGCTACGGCGGTACCAACCGCTACGAACACCTGATGGACATGGCCGACGCCGAACTGGTGGTGGGCACCACGCAGAAGCTGGACATGCTGACCAAACAACTGTATATCCAATCCCGCTCGTTCGACGAGGTGGTAGAGATGTGCCGCCAACACGACGAAATGTTGCGCTGTATCCCCGCCATCCAACCCATCTCCAACAAAGACTTGAAACAGACGGCCTCGGGCTACGGCACCCGCGTGGACCCCATCTACGGCACCACGCGCTTCCACTCGGGCATGGACTTTTCTGCCGCACCGGGCACGGACGTCTATGCCACGGGCGACGGCACAGTGGTGAAGATGGGCTGGCAGACAGGCTACGGCAACACCATCATCATCGACCACGGCTTCGGCTACCAGACGTGGTATGCGCACTTGCAGGAATTCCGCACCCGACCGGGCAAGAAGGTGGTGCGCGGCGAAGTCATTGGCGGCGTGGGCAGCACGGGCAAGAGCACCGGGCCGCACCTGCACTACGAGGTACACGTCCGGGGACGCGTGGTGAATCCGGTAAACTACTACTTCATGGACCTGAGCGCCGAGGACTATGACCGCATGATACAGCTGGCAGCCAATCACGGCAAGATGATGGACTGACAACGAGACATCTAGTAAGGAATGTTTAGAACTCCATAACGACTACGTGAGGCGAAGGTCGTACCTTGGGTAGAAAAAGGTGGCACCTTTAATATAAAAAGGTGGCACCTATTTTAGGAAAAGGTGGCACTGATTCTATATCAAGGTGAAAACTACCCTACGCCTCTTGATGCTATAAACTAATTAAACATCTACTTATGCTGAACAAAGACAAAAACCTGAAGCTATACTACTCCATCAGCGAGGTGGCACAGATGCTGGGCGTCAACGAGTCGTTGTTGCGCTATTGGGAGGATGAATTTCCGCAGCAGCTCAAGCCCAAGCGTGCGGGACGCGGCGTTCGCCAATACAATGCCGAGGACATCGAGTCCCTAAAACTGATTTACCACCTGGTGAAGGAACGCGGCATGACCCTGCAAGGCGCCCGCCAACGCCTGAAGGACAACCGCGAAGGCACCCTGCGCAACTTCGAGGCCGTAGAGCGGCTGAAAGCCATCCGCGAGGAACTGGTGTCCATGCGCGACGCGCTCGGCGCTTTCACGTATGACGACGTGGAGGCATTGAGACAGAACATTGAGGCTGCCCAAGAAAAAACGAGCGCGGATCCCGAAGAATCCGCGCCACTAACGAATAATTAAAACCTATAAGGAAACAACCGCTTTACAATGCATTCAGCAGTGCATTCAGTTCCTGCACCATCTCAGCAGCCGTCTGCTTGCCTTCTTTCATTCCTTCCGGCGTAAACTTGGCCAACACCTTGTCGAGTTTGGCCAGCTTACCTTTGGCTCCCTTGGCGGTCAGTTCCTGGCGCAGGACTTGAATCTTGGCGCAATCCTGCAAGCCTTCCATCAGCCGCTCGAAGCGAATACTGCTACGCGGACCGGGATAGATGCTGTACGTGTCGCCGGCAGCCCAGGTGCGGAAACGGGAGTCGCGCAACGGGTCGGCCGTCCAGGAGTTGATGGACCAGCGCAGGAAACCGTCATAGCCGCCGGCCACGGCATGAATAGGCGTCCAAGCTGCCTCGGCAGGATTGGAGAACGTAAAGATGTTGGGGAAAGACTCCGTACAACACGTATAGACACAACTGATTTGCCCGTTCTGCTCGCGCTTTGCCTTCACGTCTGCCGGGAACGTATAACCGTAAGGGATGGCAAGGTAGTGCAAATCATCCACAATCTCCGGATGATACATGCCTGCCAACGTTATCTTGAACTCAGGATCGGCCTCGCGGATAATCTTGATGGCCCCCTGCATGGCCTCCATCGGACGCTCGTCCATCGAAATGGCGGTCTGCTCGAACCAACCTTTCTCGCGCAGATGGCGGGAGAAGTCTTTCAGGAAAGGCAACCAGTAATCTTTGTAGGCCTGCTCGTCGGGCTGGGCCTCAACAAACTGGATGCGGCTGGTAGCCTGGTCGTAATAATCAAAACGCATCGCCCAAGGAATCATCGTATAACAGCTGATCAAGCCATCAATGCCGATGTCCTCGCGCATGAAGGTCACCCACTTGTCGAATACGGTATAGTCATAGCTCCACGTGCCGTCCAGCTTCTTGGTGCGGCCCACCATGCTGTCATAGTGATCTTCTGTCTGACCATTCCAAGGTTTGTGCATAATACTGGCGGTGATGGCGTCCTGCCCCACGTCGGCCAACATCTTCATAATCGGGCGCATCAGGTCAAAGTGTTCCTTGCTCCACAACGGCACATTGTAGTAACGGGCCACGGCATACGGATTCTGCCACAAGTCCAGGTTGAAGGTCCAATCCTTCGGGGCGGGCAGGGTGCGATTCAATACCTGCACCTCCAACGGCAACGACAAATCCTTATTGTCGGCGGAAGACACCGTCAGCGTGCCGCGGTACTTGCCGGGGCGTGCATCGGACGGCACATTAACCTTCACCCAAATCGGACGGGCACTGTTGGCCCGGATATCCATCTCCTCGGTAATGTCCAGCATGTCGGCCACGAGGGATGAGTCCCATTCGGCCTTGTTCTCGCGATGGCCACAGCCTCCGCCACCGGGGTTCAGTTCGTCCGTCATCACGTAGCGCACGAAGTGGGTAGCCACCTTCGATGCCGGAATGACCGCCGAACCATTCTTCAGGTCGCCAACCCGTACAGATACCTTCTTCAGGTCCTGCTTGGTCCACAGGACGGCCTGTGCATGTACCCGTTCGCCCCGCCAGGCTTTCAGTCTCATACGATTGGACGGCTGCACATCGGGTACGTCCAGTTTCTTATAGCGGACATCCACGCTGCCCCACCCCAACTGGACGGGAGCGCTCATCTTGTCCCACACTTCCTGGCCGTCGTGCGGCTTGGTGTCTGTCAATTCTTCAAAAGTCTCTACCTGCTGCGCAAAGCAGAAAGATGTCAATGCCAGCAGTAATGTCAGGATATTAATTCGTTTCATGCGATATTTGGTTTTTCAATAGGTTCAGTCTTCTATGCGTGACACTTCCTTGATGTTCGCCAACTGCTTCAGGTTGTTGCAGATGGTACGGACATCGTCCACATCGTGTACATACAACTGGATTTTACCCTCAAAGATGCCGTCGGTGGCATCAATAATCAGTTTGCGGATATTCACGTTGAGCTGGCGGGAAATGACCTGCGTCACTTCGTTCAGCACACCCACGCCGTCAATGCCGCGCACGTAGATGGTGACCAGGAAAGAAAGGTCCTTGTGCGTGTCCCACTGCGTAGCGATGATGCGGTTGCCATAGCTGCTCTTCAGCTTGACGGCCACGGGGCACTGGCGTTTGTGAATGATGACACGGTTGTGCTCGTCGATGTAGCCCAAGACGTCGTCGCCGGGGATGGGATGACAGCACTCGGCCATGATGTACTCCTTGGAGATGGCTTCCTCTGTCAGTTTCAGTATTTTCTTAGTGTCTATCTTCTCGGACTTGCCTTCCGCAGGTTTCGCCTCTTCCTTGCCTTCCTTGGCGTCCTTGTTTTCCTTACCGAAGGAGAAAGAAAGCAGTTTCTTCCAATTCTTTCCGCCCTTTTCCTTGAAGAGGTTGCGGTCGGCATCGCCCAATACGAGCTTGCCGCTGCCGATGGCCACCATCAGCTCGTCGGGCGTATGGAAATTGTGCAGGTTGGTGAGGCGGTCAATGGCAGAGGCATCAAAAGGTACCCCCTCCTTTTGCAGGAAGTCCCGCAACAGGCTTTCACCCTTCTGCTGGTTGGCCTTGGCCTCGCGACGGAGGATTTCAGTGATTTTGGCCTTGGCACGGGCGGTAGTAACGAAGTTCTCCCACTCCGGCTGGATGCGTTGCGCCTTCGAGGTCAGGATTTCCACCTGGTCGCCGCTCTTCAGGCGATGGCTCAAGGGCACCAGTTTATGGTTGACCTTGGCGCCGATGCAGTGCGTGCCGATGTCGGTGTGCAGGGAGAAAGCGAAGTCCAGAGCGGTGGCGTCCTGCGGCATGGTCTTCAGTTCACCCTTGGGCGTGAAGACGAATATCTCCGAAGCGAAGAGGTTCAGCTTGATGGTGTCCAGGAAGTCGATGGCATCGGGCTGCGGGTCGTCCAAGATTTCCTTGATGGTGCGGAGCCAACGCTCCAGTTCGCCTTCGTCCTCGCTGCCGCCGCCTTCCTTGTATTTCCAGTGCGCGGCAAAGCCTTGTTCGGCCACATCGTCCATACGCTCGCTGCGGATTTGCACTTCTATCCATTGGCCATTGTTGCCCATCAGAGTGACGTGCAGGGCCTGGTAGCCGTTGCTCTTAGGATGGCTGATCCAGTCGCGCAGACGGTCGGGATGCGGTTTGTATATCTTGGAAATGGCCAGGTAGATGTCGAAGCAGTCGTTCAGCTCCTCCTCCATATTGTTGGGCTTGAAGATGATGCGCACGGCCAGAATGTCGTAGATTTCTTCGAAAGGCACGTGCTTAGTCTGCATTTTGTTCCAGATGGAGTAGATGGATTTGACGCGGGCAAGGATGTGGTATTGCAGCCCCATCTTGTCCAACTGGGCGCGAATGGGAGCTGTAAATTCCTGGAAGACCTTGTCACGTTCGGCGGCAGTAGCGGCCAGTTTGCGCTCTATCTCGGCATATTCCTCGGGGTGTTCGTACTTGAAGCTGAGGTTCTCCAGTTCGGTCTTAATGCGGTTCAAGCCCAGGCGGTTGGCCAGGGGAGCATAGATGTAGAGGGTTTCGCCCGCAATCTTATACTGCTTGTTGGGGAGCATGGAGCCCAGTGTGCGCATATTGTGCAGGCGGTCGGCAATCTTGATGAGGATGACGCGGATGTCATCGCTCATGGTCAGCAGCAGCTTCTTGAAGTTCTCGGCCTGCGCGGAGGCACGGTCGCCGAAGATGCCGCCGGAGATTTTGGTCAGTCCGTCCACAATCTGGGCAATCTTATGGCCGAAGATGTTCTCGATGTCTTCCACGGTATAGTCCGTATCCTCCACCACGTCGTGCAACAGGGCGGCGCAGATGGAGGTAGAGCCCAGTCCGATTTCATTGCACACAATTTTTGCCACGGCGATGGGGTGCATGATGTATGGCTCGCCCGAACGTCGCTTGATGCCCTTGTGGGCGTGGTTGGCAAAGTTGAACGCCTTGGTGATAATCTCCACGCGCTTACGGTGCTTGGTGGCCAGATAGTCGTTCAGCAACTCTTGAAACGCTTGCTGTATCATGACTTCTTCGGCCTGTTCTTTCTCTTTCAGACTTAAATGCTCTTCCATAGTTATACGCTTTATGTGCATTCACGCCGCCTTGTCCCATATCTGGCGGAGTGTTTTGCAAAAATAAGCATTTATTTATAAGAAACAAGCGGTTGGGGGAAAGAATTTATCCCCAGAAAGAAAAAATCGTCCAATACGAACAAAAAGAAAACGTCCCGCAGCACAAAGCCACAGGACGCTATTCCTACATATAAGTTCTAAATCTTATTGCTTCACGAGATCCAAGCCAAGATTGAAAGTCGTGGTCGTAGGCCAATATTGGCCAAACATGGCAAACAAGATTCCTGCAGCCTGGGCTTCTTCCGGGATAATGCCAGCATTGCTCAATGCGCCCCACAGGATTATAATGTCTGAATTGCCTTCCGCATCTGTAGTCAACAAATTGTCAAAAGCAGACTTATCCAAATAGATATGCGTGTGGCCGTTCTCTGCGGTTTCGATATGCATGGGAATTCCATTCTTCACCCAGCCTTGCAATTGAGTGATGGTAGCATCAGAAATGCCGCTCAAGTCAGTTCCCAGCAAAGTTGTCAAAACGCCCTTCAACTCAGCAGGGCTCATGTTCAAAATGCCTGCAACGAGTTCTTGCAAATCAGGATTCTCGCCTACCGCAGAGTTTAAAATTTCGTTGATATTCAGTTTCACAGTCAGTTGTCCATTTGCCTCCGACCATGTAGCCAAGTTCACCGGAGAAGTCACAAAACCGCTCGTCGGAAAAGACGAAGCATCTACCGTCGGGAATGCGCCGGTAAAGAAAATACTCATAATACTTGCCGGATCCAAGGCAATCGTAGGCGAGGCAACATAATCAGCAACGATATTGCCGTCTTCCTGCAAGGTAACACTATTCAATGCATTGGGCAGGATTGAGCCACCCAAATAACGGAACAAAGCCGACAAGAACTCCGTGTAGTTGTCACCACAAGTCCATTCCGTATACAAAGCACCCTCTTTCGGCCAGTTAGCCACCTCAGTATCATTCCATACAGAGTTCTCTGCGACATAATCAGCCAGCTTGTACGTCCCAGCCCAAGGATTTGCAGGGGTTTCGTTGCCACCTTCCTCGTCATCGCTACAAGCCGTGAACAGCGCAACCGAACAAATCAGCGCAAATAAATAAAACCAATTTTTCTTCATCTTGAAAGATTTTGTTTAGTTAATAAATGACCCGTCAACGGGCCGTTAAGATTTTCCATTTTTAATTGCGGGTGCAAAGATAATGCTTTTTGCGACAAGCCGGAAAGCCTTTTGCACAAAATAAATGTTCTTTTTTTAAGATTATCCCCGGCAAAGCACCCCAACCGGCAGGGACAGGACAGGGCGGAAAATTCCCAGGATGTATCTGCCTCGTTTCCAAGCCTTAGGCGCAAGTACGCCCAAGCACGGGCGCAGGCACGCCTAAGCACGGGCGGCGGTATGCCTAAGCACGGACGGCGACACCGCGAAACAAAGGCGGCGACACCGCGAAACATTGACAGGCACTCCGCGAAACAAAAAGAAAAGAAAAACAAGGCGGGAGACGAAAAAAGAAGGAAAAAACGCGCGTTTATTCGAAAAAAATGCTTAACTTTGGTAGAAAGAATGTCGCCTTCGCAGGAAAGAGCGCCGCATCAACCTGATTATTAACCTTTAAAGCATCTGAAGTATGTTCAACTCATTCGGAAACATCCTCCGCCTTACCACCTTTGGGGAATCGCACGGCAAGGCCATCGGAGGCGTAATAGACGGATTTCCCTCCGGTGTCGCCATCGACATGGACTTTATTCAAGCCGAACTGAACCGCCGGCGGCCGGGGCAGTCGCGCATCACCACCTCGCGCTCGGAAGACGACAAGGTGGAAATCCTCTCGGGCATCTTCGAGGGAAAGACGACGGGAAGCCCCATCGGTTTCCTGGTGTGGAACAAGAACCAGCACTCCAGCGACTATAGCGAGATGCAGAGCACTTACCGCCCCTCGCACGCCGACTACACCTACAAGCTGAAGTACGGCATCCGCGACTACCGCGGAGGCGGACGCTCGTCGGCACGCGAGACCATCTCGCGCGTGGTGGGCGGCGCCCTGGCCAAGATTGCCCTGAGCCAGTTGGGCATCAGCATCCGGGCATACACCTCGCAGGTAGGCCCCATCAAACTGGAAGAGAACTACACGGCCTACGACCTGGATCTCATCGAGAGCAACCCCGTGCGCTGCCCGGATCCGGAGAAAGCCAAGGAAATGGAAGACTATATATATAAGGTGAAAGAAGAGGGCGACACGATAGGCGGCGTGGTGACGTGCGTCATCCAAGGCTGCCCCATCGGCTTGGGCCAGCCCGTCTTCGGCAAGCTGCAAGCCGCGCTGGCGTCGGGCATGCTGAGCATCAACGCGGCCAAAGCCTTCGAATACGGCGAAGGCTTCAAAGGGCTGAAAATGAAGGGCTCGGAGCAAAACGACATCTTCTACAACAATGCGGGGCGCGTAGAAACGCGCACCAACCACTCCGGCGGCATCCAGGGCGGCATCAGCAACGGCGAGGACATCTACTTCCGCGTAGCCTTCAAGCCCGTGGCCACCGTGCTGATGGAGCAACACACCGTGAACATCGACGGACAGGACACCACGCTGAAAGCCCGCGGACGCCACGACCCGTGCGTCTTGCCCCGCGCCGTGCCTATCGTGGAGGCCATGGCGGCCATGACAATACTGGATTTCTATCTGATTGACCGGATGACGCAACTGTAAATCCCAATAAAAAACGTTCAAAAATGTCTATTAAACAATACATTCAAGACAACGAGCCGCGGATGCTGGACGAACTGTTCAGCCTCATCCGCATCCCCAGCATCAGCGCCAAACCCGAACACAAGGACGACATGCTGGCCTGCGCCCAACGCTGGCGACAACTCCTGCTGGAGGCAGGCGCGGACGAGGCGCACGTGATGCCCTCGGCGGGAAATCCTGTGGTCTTCGCCCAAAAGACCGTAGACCCCAAGGCGAAAACCGTCCTGGTGTATGCCCACTACGACGTGATGCCCGCCGAGCCGCTGGAGCTTTGGAAGAGTGCCCCCTTTGAACCCGAAGTACGCGACGGACGCATTTGGGCACGCGGAGCCGACGATGACAAGGGCCAGTCGTTCATCCAGGCCAAGGCTTTCGAATACCTGATGAAGAGCGGAGAACTGAAAGTCAACGTGAAATTCATCTTCGAAGGCGAGGAAGAAATCGGCTCGCCCAGCCTGGAAGCCTTCTGCCGGGAGCACAAAGACTTGCTGAAGGCGGACATCATCCTCGTATCCGACACCAGTATGTTGGGCGCCGACCTGCCCTCGCTGACCACCGGCCTGCGCGGCCTGGCTTATTGGGAAATAGAAGTGACCGGCCCCAACCGCGACCTGCACTCCGGGCATTTTGGCGGCGCGGTGGCCAATCCCGTCAACGTGCTCTGCAAGCTGATTGCCCGGCTGACGGACGAGGACGGACGTATCACCGTGCCCGGCTTCTATGACGATGTGGAGGAAGTGCCGCAGGAAGAGCGCGACATGATTGCCCGCATCCCCTTCGACGAAGAGAAGTACAAGCAGGCCATTGGCGTGAAAGCCCTGTTCGGCGAGAAAGGTTACAGCACCCTGGAGCGCAACAGTTGCCGCCCGTCGTTCGATGTCTGCGGCATCTGGGGCGGCTATACGGGCGAAGGTGCCAAGACGGTGTTGCCCTCCAAGGCATATGCCAAGGTGTCGTGCCGGCTGGTGCCGCACCAAGACCACGAGAAGATTTCCCGCCTATTGGCCGACCATGTGCAGGCCATCGCCCCGGAGACGGTACAAGTGAAGGTAACACCCCTGCACGGCGGGCAAGGCTATGTCTGCCCCATCTCTCTACCGGCCTACCGGGCTGCGGAGGCCGGTTTCGAGAAAGCTTTCGGCAAGAAGCCCCTGGCCGTGCGCCGCGGCGGAAGCATTCCCATCATCTCCACCTTCGAGCAGGTGTTGGGCATCAAGACGGTGCTGATGGGCTTCGGCTTGGAAAGCAACGCCATCCACTCGCCCAACGAGAATATGCCGCTGGACATCCTGCGCAAGGGTATGGAGGCGGTGGTGGAGTTTTACAAGATTTATCCGACACTCTAATTATCATCCCTCCCCGAACGGCTTACGGTATGTGCATCCATTTCTCCACTCCGAGCACCCGTAAGCCGTTTTTCCTTTGATGATGGTGCCCTTACCGCAGACAGGGCAAGGCTGTCCCACCAAAGGATCACCGGCAGAAGCAGCTTTCTTGGGGGCACGCTTGCGGGGTTCTTTCTTGGGCTTTTCAGCCTTTTCCTTTAAAGCAGAAGTTTTGACCGGCTTTGCAGGTGCGGGTACTTCCACGGTGATGCGACGGTTGCTGGTGTCGGCCAGGACATTGGCCACAATCTCGCGTACCATCTGCTTCAGCTCTTCCAGGAACTGGGCGGCGTTGTAGGTCCGCTTCTCTATCTCGCGCAACTTCTTTTCCCAAATGCCGGTCAGCTCGGCAGACTTCAACAATTCTTCGTGGATGGTCTGTATCAGCTCCACGCCCGTGGGGGTGGCAATCAGCGTTTTGCGCTCCTTGCGGATGTAATGGCGCTTGAACAAGGTTTCGATGATGGCGGCGCGGGTGGAAGGACGGCCGATGCCGTTCTCCTTCAAGGCGTCGCGCAGTTCGTCGTTGTCCACCAGCTTGCCCGCCGTCTCCATGGCACGCAGCAGGGTAGCCTCGGTATAGGGCTTGGGGGGCTGGGTCCACTTCTCCACCAGGTCGGGCACGTGGGGACCGCTCTCGCCCTTGACGAAGGCGGGCAACACGCGGTCGGCATCGCCGCCCTCCTTATCATCCTTGTCCTCAGCCTGGGAAGCCGATGCGGCAGGCGTGGCAAAGATGACGCGCCAGCCCGGCTCCAATATCTGACGGCCCGTAGCCTTGAACTCAATGCCGCCCGTCTCGCCCATCACCGTGGTGGTGGCAAACTTGCAATCGGGATAGAACACCGCAATGAAGCGGCGCGCTATCAGGTCAAACACCCGACGCTCCATGTCCGTCAGGTTGACAGGCGGTTGTCCCGTGGGGATGATGGCGTGGTGGTCCGTCACCTTGCTATTGTCGAATACCTTCTTCGACTTGAGCAAGGGCTTGCCGTCCAGGGGCGCCGTGAAGGATTCATAGCCACGCAATCCCTTCAGGATGCCCGGACACTTGGGATAAATGTCATCGCTCAAGAAGGTGGTATCCACGCGGGGATAAGTCGCCACCTTCTTCTCGTAAAGGGACTGGATAAGTTTCAACGTCTCGTCGGCAGAATAAGAAAACTTCTTGTTGCACTCCACTTGGAGGGAAGTCAGGTCGAACAGGCGCGGAGGTGCCTCGCGCCCTTCCTTGCGGGTGACGGAGGTCACGGTGAAGGGCAAATCCTTGATGCGGGCCAGCAGTTCCTCGCCACGCGCCCGGTCGGTGATGGGGTCAATGCCCCGGTTTTCCTCTTCCTTTTTGGGCTTTTTGGCAGACGGATTGTCCTTCTGCTTCTCGGCTTCCAAGATCAACTCCTCCTCACTCTTGCGGATGAGGGCCGAGAACGTTGTATCGCGATAGACCGTATTCAGCACCCAGTATTGCTTGGGCACGAAATGCTGGATTTCCAGTTGTCGGTTGACTATCAAAGCCAAGGTGGGAGTCTGCACTCGTCCGATGGACAACACCTGGCGGTTTTGCCCGTACTTCATCGTGTAGAGGCTCGTGGCGTTCATGCCCAGCAGCCAGTCGCCGATGGCGCGGCTTAACCCGGCTTCGTAGAGCGGCTGGAAGTCCACGGCGTCGCGCAGCTTCGCGAAGCCCTCGCGGATGGCCTCCTCCGTCAACGAGGATATCCACAGGCGCTTCACCGGGCAACGCGCGCCCGCCTTCTGCATCACCCACCGCTGGATAAGCTCTCCCTCCTGCCCGGCATCGCCGCAGTTGATGATCATATCCGCAGCCTGCATCAGGCGTTCGATGGTGTGAAACTGCTTCTCATACGTGGGGTTGTCTATCAGCTTGATGCCGAAGCGCGGGGGAATCATCGGCAGATACTCCAGGCGCCACTGCTTCCAGTCGGGCGTGTACTCATGCGGCTCCTTCAGCGTGCAGAGGTGCCCGAAAGTCCACGTCACCTGATACCCGTTACCCTCGATATATCCGTCTTTCTTCTCCCTCGCCCCCAGCACGTCGGCTATGTCGCGTGCCACGGAAGGCTTCTCGGCAATACATACTATCATTATCTATTCGGTTTTTGGCGGGGCAAAGGTACGAAAAAAGGGGAAAGTCTGAAACAGCCCAGTAGATGTTCAATATGAGTTTATAGCATCAAGAAGCGAAGGGTAGTAAGCATCTTGTCCTAAAAGAGGTGCCACCTTTTTATAATAAAGGTGCCACCTTTTTATAGAATCAGTGCCACCTTTTCCTACCAAAGGTAAGACCTTTGCCTACCAAAAGTGCCACTTTTGCTTCATGTAGTCGTTAGGGATGCCTGAACATACCCAATCTATTTGCAACCATCCGACGAAAAAAACGGGCGCGTGGGTTTGGGGTAGTGCTTTTTTCCTTACTTTTGCAGAGACTAAACAAAAAGCAGATTATGCAGACAACCTATACGATAAATGTGAACGGCACGCTGATGGACCTTTCCACGCCCCGCGTGATGGGCATCGTCAACGTGACGCCCGACTCGTTCTTCGCCGGCAGCCGCACGCAGACGGAGGACACCATCGCCCGCCGCATGGAGCAACTCCTGGCCGAGGGAGCCGATATTCTGGACATTGGCGGCTACTCGTCCAGACCGGGGGCGGCCGATGTCTCGCCTGAAGAAGAACGTGAACGCCTGCGCCTCGGACTTGAGGTCATCCGCCGGGTATGTTCCGACGCCGTGGTGTCCGTCGATACCTTCCGGGCGGACGTGGCGCGGATGTGTGTGGAGGAATATGGCGCAGCCATCATCAACGATATTTCCGGCGGCGAGATGGATGCGGAGATGTTTCCCACCGTGGCCCGGCTGGGTGTCCCCTACGTCCTGATGCACATGCAGGGCACGCCGCAGACCATGCAGGACAAGCCGCACTATGAGAATGTGTTGAGCGAGGTATTCCTCTATTTCGCCCGCAAGGTGCAGCAGTTGCGCGACTTGGGCCAGAAGGACATCATCCTCGACCCCGGCTTCGGCTTCGGCAAGACCGTGGAGGACAATTACGCGCTGTTGGCCCACCTGGACGAGTTCCCTTCCGTCTTCGGCCTGCCTGTATTGGCCGGCATCTCGCGCAAGTCGATGATAACCAAGGTGCTGGACATCACGCCCGCCGAGGCCCTGAACGGCACCACCGTGCTCAATACCCTCTGCCTAACGAAGGGTGCCTCCATCCTCCGCGTGCACGACGTCCGTCCCGCCGTGGAGGCCGTCCGGCTGGTGCAGGCGATGCAAGCCCAGGCCCCATTGACCATTAACCATTAATCATTAACCCTTAACCATTCCTCCCGTGTTCTTCGCATTTGGCATAAAAGACTTCATTGACATCCTGCTGGTGGCCCTGCTGCTGTACTACACCTACAAGCTGATGAAGGCTTCCGGCTCCCTCAACGTGTTCATCGGCATCCTGGTGTTCATACTCATCTGGCTGGTCGTGTCGCAAGTGCTGGAGATGAAGCTCCTGGGCTCCATCTTCGACAAGTTGGTCAGTGTGGGCGTGCTGGCCCTCATCATCCTCTTTCAGGAGGAGATACGCCGCTTCCTGCTGACGCTGGGCTCGCACCGGCACATCAAGAAGTTCGTCAATTTCTTTACGGGAAACAAGCAGGCCGACGTCACCCACGAGGACATCATGCCCATCGTGATGGCCTGTGTCAGCATGGGCCGGCAGAAGGTGGGCGCGCTGATCGTCATCGAGCACGACATGCCGCTGGACGACGTGGTGCGCACGGGCGACCTCATCGACGCCAACATCAACCAGCGGCTCATCGAGAACATCTTCTTCAAGAACAGCCCCCTGCACGACGGCGCGATGGTCATCAGCAAGAAGCGAATCAAGGCCGCCGGATGCATCCTGCCCGTATCCCACAACCTGGACATCCCCAAGGAGCTGGGCTTGCGCCACCGTGCCGCGCTGGGCATCTCGCAAGTATCCGACGCCCACGCCATCATCGTGTCCGAGGAAACGGGCGGCATTTCCGTAGCCTACAAAGGGCAGTTCCACCTGCGCCTCAATGCCGAGGGATTGGAAAGTCTGCTGACCAAACAATAATCCGTTCGATTCGTCACAACAGCCCCAGCCACCGCAGAATGGTGGGGGTCAGCAATGCCGTGAAGATGCCGTTCAACGTCAGTCCCAGGCTGGCGAAGGCGCCATACTTGCGGCTGACATCCATGGCGGTGGAGGTGCCTACGGCGTGGGCCG
This sequence comes from Candidatus Bacteroides pullicola, assembly GCA_019115825.1. Lineage (GTDB taxonomy): Bacteria > Bacteroidota > Bacteroidia > Bacteroidales > Bacteroidaceae > Bacteroides > Bacteroides pullicola. The sequence goes on along the minus strand of DXCV01000033.1, from coordinate 93,701 downwards.
CTGTGCCCATGGAGAGACCTTGGGCCATCGGGCTGCCTACGTGGGTCAGCTTCAAGGTCTTGAAGCCCAAGATGCCGCCCAGCAACCCCACGCACACCACGACCGCCGCCGTCAACGACGGGATGCCGCCCAGCGATTGGGTCACTTCCATGGCGATGGGGGTCGTCACCGACTTGGGGGCCAGCGAATAGATGATTTCCTCCGACGCACCCATCCACTTGGCAATGAGCACCACGGACACGACGCCCACCACGCAGCCCGCCAGTTGACTCAGCAGGATGGGCAGCAGTTGCTTCTTGATGGTCTCCAACTGGAGGTAGAGGGGCACACCCAAGGCCACCACGGCGGGCTTCAGCCAGAACTCGATGAGGTGGCCGCCCTCGCTGTACGTCTCATAACTGATGCCGGCCGTCTTCAGGAAGATGATGAGCACGGCAATGGCCAGGAGGATGGGGTTGAGCAGCATCAGCCCCGTTTTCTTTTGCAGCAGCTTGGCCAGGAAGAACACGGCGAACGTGACGGCCAGCAGGAAAAATTCGTTCTCTAAGAAAGACATGGGATTAATGGTTAATAGTCAATGATTGTTATTTGATTTTCCGCGCCAGTTGATGCACCCAGCCCGTCACGACCAGCACCAGGAGCGTGCTGACCACGGTGGCGGTCACGATGGGCCAGAATTCGGCCCGGATGATGTCGAAGTAAAGCATCAGCGCCACGCCGGGCGGCACGAAGAAGAATCCGAGGTTGGCTACCAGGAAGTCGGACATCCCCTGCACCCAGTGCAGCTTGATCCAACCCAACTTGAGGAACAGGGTGAGCAACAGCATCCCGATGATGCTGGACGGCAGCTTGACGCCCGTCAGCCAGACCACCAGCTCGCCCAACGCGAGGCATCCGAAGAGGATGGCACATTGACGAATCATAATCTATTAGGTTTCAATCTATAATAAAAACACGTTATCTCTGAAAACGGGCGCAAAGGTACACATTCTTTCCGTTGCTTGGTGCGCGTCCGGAGCAGTTTTTTTCCGGGCTTGCTTAGGTATATCTGCGCCCATGGACGCAGGTACGCCTAAGCACGGGCGCAGGTACGGGTAAGCACGGGCGCAGGCATACCCCATCCCGGACGGCAACCGGGGCAGTTTTTTCATCCCTATTTCCGTCCACTGGGTTTCCACTTTCCACCGGATAGGCTTGCATCTTGAAAAAAATGTGGAAAACGGCTTTCGCTTTTTCAAAATAATTATCTACATTTGTCCTCATGTTAGAGTATGCCATGTACTCGGATAGGCATAATTAACCCTATAAATTAAAGAAGATTATGAGAAAAGGAATCTTTATGACCGTATTGACAGCCATCGCCCTGATGTTTGTCGTGAATGTGAACGCCCAACAGAAAGCCACGGGCGAGGCACGCGAAGCGTTATTGAAATATGAGAAAGTGCTGGATAAGGACTTGAAGAAAAAGGCGCTGAAAGAAGCGCGCAAGGAAGCCAAGGCGTTGAAGAAAGAAGGTTTCCGCACACCAATAGGCAAACTCCCCCTGGAGAAGCAACTGGAAAATGCCTGGGAGAAACAGGCAGAACTGGACATGGAAGGCAATCCGTACTGGTATGTGGCTACGTCCAGAATCATCGGCGGAAACCAGTCGGCAGCCGCCTTGCAGGCCACGAACGCCGCCAAGATAGACATTGCGGGACAAATCCAGACAAAGGTGACGCAACTGATTGAAGACAAAGTGGCCAACAACGACATGGGCCAGGAAGAAGCAGCCAGCCTGACCGAAATGGTGGCAACCAGCAAGAGCATTATCTCCGGCACACTGGGACGGACGATTCCCCTGGTGGAGGTCTACCGCACCTTGCCCAACAACAACGTGGAAGTGATGGTCACCATCGGCTGCACGGCCAAGATGGTCAACGAAACGGCTATCAAGGCCATACGCAAGTCCCTGGCCGAAAAATCGGAAAGACTGGCCCAGGAATTGGACAAACTCGGTTACGAATAATCAAAGAGCAGGTACGGCAGATTGCGATATGAACAAGATGAGAAGCGTGCTGACGGCGTGCCTGGCTTTGCTGTTACCGGGAGCGCCTTTGTGCGCGCAAGACATGGAAAAGGAGTTTGAAGACTTCGCCAAGCAACAGCAACAGGCCTACGGCGACTTCAAGAGCAAAGCGGACGCCGAATACGAGTCTTTCCTAAGGGCTGCGTGGGAGGCATACGATGCCTTTGCGCCCGAACCCGCGCCTGTCCGTCCCGAGCCGCCCAAGCCGGTGGAGTTTGACAAGACGAAACCGGAGATGCCGCCCATGGACATCAAGCCCGGCGGCCTGAAAACGCCCCAAGAGCCGGCGCCCTACAAACCTGTCCTTGTGGTCCCGCCCACGGTGAAACCCGGGCGAAGCGTCTACCGCACGACGGTGACTTTCTATGGCACGGACTTTGAGGTGGCGACGGACGCCGTCGAAGACATTTCATTGGCCGGCATTCAGGAAGCCAACGTGGCCGATGCCTGGAAAGAGTTGTGCGCCAAGGACTATGAGCCTTTCATCCACGACTGCATGACGCTGAAGAAAGAAAAGTGCCTCAGTGACTGGGCCTATGTTTCGCTGAGCAAGCAGATTGGCGAACAATTGTTCGGGACAAACCGTCCCGACGACGTGGCCTTCCTGCAGATGTTTCTGCTCAACAAGTCCGGCTACAAAGTACGCTTGGCCAAGATAGATGACCGGCTGAAGCTGATGGTGGCCCCAGTAGGCACCATTTATGACACGCCCTACCTGCGCATCAACGGCGACAAATACTATGTGTTCGAGCCGGTGCCCGATGCCTCCATGCGTATCTATACCTACAAGCAAGACTTTGCCGATGCCAAGAATCTGGTCAACCTGAACATTGAGGGCATCCCCTCGCTGACGATGGCCGAAGAGGCACGCACCTTCACTTCGGCCGACGGCAAGGTGAGTGTGCAGACGGTGGTCAACAAGAACTTGATAGACTTCTACCGGGACTATCCCCAGTGCGACGTGGTGATTCACTACAAAGCACCGATGAGCGAGGGATTGCGCGAACCCTTGTATGCCCAGTTGCGCAAAGCCATAGCCGGCAAGTCGCAGGAAGAAGCGGCCAACATCTTGCTGGCTTTCGTACAGACGTCCTTCCAATACATGACGGACGGCGAGCAATTCGGGTATGAAAAGCCTTTCTTCCCCGACGAGACGTTCTACTATCCGTATTGCGACTGCGAGGACCGCGCGATGCTCTACTCCACATTGGTGAAAGACCTGCTGGGGCTGGACGCCATTCTGCTGGATTATCCCGATCACATTGCCTCGGCTGTGCGCTTCACGGAAGAGGTGTCGGGCGATGCCGTGGTGCTGTCCGACGGTACGCGCTACGTGATTTGCGACCCGACCTATATCGGTGCTCCCGTGGGCAGCAGCATGGAGCAGTACAAGACTGTAGGCCCCCAAGTCATCTTCTGACTGTTAAAAAATCCAATAAGGGCAGAATGGGGTGCAACATTGCGCCCCGTTTTGCTATCTGCATCTATCAAAAATGTGTACTTTTGCAGGGACGGACGGAAACTTGTCCGCTAGCACGTGACAATCAAGTATTATTCATATTATAACTATCATGCAGAGGTTAATTAATGAAATCGTTGAGCGCGCCAAAGCGAACCGCCAACGCATTGTCCTTCCGGAAGGCACGGAAGAACGCACATTGAAAGCTGCCAACCTGGTATTGACAGAGGGAATTGCCGACCTGATTTTGCTGGGCAACCCGGATGAAATCCATGCCTGCGCCAAAGAGTGGGGCTTGGGTAACATTGGCAAGGCCACTATCATCGACCCGGATAACAATCCCCGCGCGGAAGAATATGCACAACTGTTGTGCGAACTGCGCAAAAAGAAAGGCATGACCATCGAAGAGGCCCGCGAATTGGTGCACAATCCTTTGTACTTGGGCTGCCTGATGATCAAGAACGGCGATGCCGACGGCCAGTTGGCCGGTGCCCGCAACACGACGGGCAACGTGCTGCGCCCCGCCTTGCAGATTATCAAGACGTCTCCGGGCATCACGTGCGTCTCCGGCGCCATGCTGCTGCTGACCCATGCGCCCGAGTATGGCAAGAACGGCATCCTGGTGATGGGCGACGTGGCTGTGACGCCCGTGCCCGACGCACATCAGTTGGCCGAAATTGCTATCAGCACGGCACGCACGGCGCAGGCCGTTGTTGGCATCGACCCGAAAGTGGCCCTGCTGAGCTTCTCCACGAAAGGTTCTGCCAAACATGAGGTGGTAGACAAGGTGGTGGAAGCCCTGAAGTTTGCCAAAGAAATGGCTCCGGACATCGCCATCGACGGTGAGTTGCAGGCCGACGCCGCCCTCGTGCCCGAGGTAGGTGCCAGCAAGGCTCCGGGTTCGGCCATCGCCGGACATGCCAACGTATTGGTAGTGCCGTCGCTCGAGGTAGGCAACATCTCCTACAAACTCGTGCAACGCCTGGGACATGCCGATGCCGTAGGCCCCATCCTGCAAGGCATTGCCCGTCCGGTGAACGACCTGTCGCGCGGCTGTTCCATTGAAGATGTCTACCGCATGATAGCCATCACCGCCAACCAGGCCATCGCCGCCAAAAACCAGAAATAACACACTATAATCTGATAGACATGAAAGTATTAGTATTGAACTGCGGCAGTTCGTCCATCAAGTACAAGTTGTTCGACATGGACCACAAGGCCGTCATTGCCCAAGGAGGCATCGAGAAAATCGGTTTGAAGGACTCGTTCCTGAAGTTGACCTTGCCCAACGGCGAGAAGAAAATCCTGGAGAAGGACATCCCTGAGCACACGGCCGGTGTGGAATTCATCCTGCAGACGCTGACCGGCGCCGAGTATGGCGTGGTAAAGTCGATGGACGAAATCGACGCAGTAGGCCACCGCATGGTGCACGGCGGCGAGAAGTTCAGCCAATCCGTCCTGCTGACGCCGGAGGTGCTGGCTGCCTTCGAAGCCTGCAACGACTTGGCTCCCTTGCACAACCCCGCCAACCTGAAGGGTGTGCACGCCATCGCGGCCATTCTGCCCAACGTGCCCCAAGTGGGTGTGTTCGACACGGCCTTCCATCAGACCATGCCCGACTACGCCTACATGTATGCCGTGCCCTATGAACTGTACCAGAAGTACGGCGTCCGCCGCTACGGCTTCCACGGCACGTCCCACCGCTATGTATCGAAGCGCGTATGCGAGTTCCTGGGCGTTGACCCCGCAGGCAAGCGCATCATCACCTGCCACATCGGCAACGGCGGTTCCATCACGGCCATCAAGGACGGCAAGAGCGTGGACACCAGCATGGGCCTCACTCCGTTGGAGGGCCTGATGATGGGTACCCGCAGCGGTGACATCGACGGTGGTGCCGTGACCTACATCATGGAGAAAGAAGGACTGGATGCTGCCGGTATGTCCAACCTGCTGAACAAGAAGAGCGGCGTGCTGGGCATCTTCGGCGAATCGAGCGATATGCGCGACCTCGAGGCCGCTGCTGCTGCCGGCAATCCACGTGCCCTCTTGGCCGAGCGTATGTATTTCTACCGCATGAAGAAGTACATCGGTTCGTATGCGGCTGCCCTGGGTGGCGTGGACATCATCGTCTTCACCGGCGGTGTGGGCGAAAACCAGGCTTCCGCCCGCTGGGCAGCCTGCGAGGGACTGGAGTTCATGGGTGTCAAGCTGGATGCCGAGAAGAATAAGGTGCGCGGCGAGGAAGCTATCATCTCCACAGACGACTCCAAGGTGAAGGTGGTTGTTATCCCGACGGACGAAGAACTGATGATTGCTTCGGACACGATGGACATCCTGAAGAAATAAGCTTTATATCTTATAGTATATATATTATAAGGTAGCCATCCCAAGGAAGGGACTGTGCAACCCCGTTCGGCAAGAAGTCCGGCGGAGTGGCGCAGTCCCTTCTTTCATAAAACTGTAACCGCTCCGCAAACGGAATGCAAGCCGCCTGAAACAAGCATGTAACCGGCAACCGCTTACTTTGCAGCCGAAATAATGCTTGTAGTATGAAACGAAAATTCCATTTAGTAAGATGCGTGTTATGTCTGGCCACAGGGCTGCTGCTTGTCGGCACGCCAACGATGGCAGCAGGCGATGAGCGGCCTGCCGCCTCGGTGGACCAAGTACGCGCCAAGATTCAAGTGAAGGGCCAGGTGGTGGACGTCACGGGCGAACCACTGCCGGGTGCCACCGTGCTCGAACCCGCCACGGGCAACGGGGCCATCACGGACATTGACGGCAACTTTGCGGTATCTGTCTCGGCCGATGCAGTGCTCGAGGTCAGCTATGTAGGCTTTGAAACCCAGCGCGTCCCGGTCAAAGGCCGCAGGGAGCTGAAGATTGTGCTCGAAGAAGACGACAATACCCTGAGTGAAGTCGTGGTCGTGGGATATGGCATTCAGAAGAAGGTGAACCTCTCCGGTTCGGTGGACCAAATCAACGCCAAGGACTTGGAGAAGCGTCCCATCGCCGACCTCTCCCGCGGCTTGCAGGGCATGATTCCCAACCTCAACATCGACTTCACCAGCGGCGAGCCGGGTCAGGCCGCCAACATCAATATCCGTGGTGAGGCTTCCATCAACGGGGGCAGTCCCCTCATCCTGATTGACGGCGTGGCCGCCGATGCCGAAGAGATGAACCGCCTCCTCCCCGAAGACATCGAGAGCCTGTCCGTGCTGAAGGACGCCTCGTCTGCCGCCATCTACGGTGCACGTGCTGCCTTCGGTGTCATCCTCATCACCACCAAGCAGGGTGCCGGCGACCGCGTACAGGTCAACTACAACGGCAACTTCGGCTGGAAACGCCCGTCAATGTTGACCGAGAAGACCTCCGACCCCTACATCTACCTGAAACTGAAGAATATCGCTGTGCTCAACACACCTTGGAGCTCGGGACACGTCACCAGCGACGAGCGTCTGGAGTGGGCACGCCAGCGTTCGGACAATCCTGCCGGTACGCCTGCCGTCCGCCTCAACCCGTTGGACGAGACCCAGTGGGAATACATGGGCAACCGCGACTGGACCAGCTACTACCTGGACCGCAGCACCTTCAACCAGACGCACCAAGTGTCCGTCTCGGGTGCCACGGAAAAGACCCGCTACTACCTCTCCGGCGGTTTCGACGATGAGGCGGGCATGTTCTCCAACCTCGTGAAGAACGACAAGTACCGCCGCTATAGCATGCGCAGCAAGGTGAGCTACGACGCGTGGGACTGGCTGACCCTCTCCAACAACACCTCCTACGTGGTGACGGAGCGCAAGAAGCCCAGCTACTACAACATCTCCTCCTTCTTCGACCTCGAGCCGCACGACATGGACCGCAACCCCGACGGCACGTGGGCCAGCGGCGAACTGGGCCAAGCCTTGGCTCAGCTGGTGGACGGCGGCGAGGAGAAGACCACCTACGGACGCTTGCAGAGCACCTTCTCCGGCGAACTGAAGTTCTGGGAGCGCATGTTGGTCATCAACGCCAACTTCACCTTCATGAAGGGACACGAGGAGTACGACTGGTACAAGACTCCCTACACCGTAGGCTACGGCCCCGAGGACATCCGCGAACTGGGCGAAAGCCGTGCCTACAAGGGCAGCACGGACGACCTCTACACCGTGCTCGAGCTTTACGCCACCTTCAACAAGCTGTTCAAGGAGCGCCACCAGGTGACGGCCATCCTCGGCTTCAACCAGGAGTACAACCGCTCGGACAACTTCACCGCCGACCGCTACGACATCATCTCCAACAGCCTGCCCTCCATCGGCCTGGCTTCCGGCGTGCAATACGTGGACCAGACGTACAAGGACTGGGCCATCCGCGGCCTCTTCTTCCGCGCCAACTACTCGTATGACAACCGCTACATCTTCGAGATGAACGGCCGCTACGACGGCACGTCGCGTTTCCCCAAGAACAAGCGTTTCGGCTTCTTCCCCTCGGGTTCGGTGGCTTGGCGTGTGGACAGTGAATCCTTCTTCAAGGAATCCCGCCTGACGGACATCTTCTCGCAGTTCAAGCTGCGTGCATCCTACGGTTCGCTGGGCAACCAGTTGGTGAGCGAATACGGCTATATTCCTTATATGAGTTCGCAGCTGGGCAGCTACCTGGTGGACGGCGAACTGCAGCAGACCGTCACCGCGCCCGGCCTTGTGTCGCCCGACTATACGTGGGAGAAGGTGCAGACCATCAACGGCGGTATCGACCTGGGCTTCTTCCGCAACAAGCTGACCATGACCTTCGACTTCTACCGCCGCGACACCAAGGGCATGTTGACCCTGGGACGCGAGTTGCCCGGCGTGCTGGGCAAGGAAGAGCCGCAGGAGAACGCCGCCAACCTGAAGACCCGCGGTTGGGAGCTCTCCATCGGCTACCAGGACAACTTCAGCCTGGCCGGCAAACCCTTCAACTGGGGAGCACGCTTCGTCCTCTCCGACAGCCGCACGTGGATTACCAAGTTTGACAACCCCACCAAGAACCTGACGCAGTACTACGAAGGCCAGGAAATCGGCGAAATCTGGGGCTTGCAGAGCGACGGCTTCTTCCGCAGTGCCGAAGAGATTGCCGCCCTCGACGAGACGGAGATCATCCCTTGGGGCGCGTTGGAAATCGTAGAAGGCTGGCCCAAATACAAGGACCTGAACGGCGACCACCGCATCACCAAAGGCACCACGGTGGACAACCCCGGCGACCTGAGCGTCATCGGAAACTCCGCCCCGCGCTTCCGCTTCGGCCTGAACCTCAATGCCGAGTGGAACGGGTTTGACGTGGCCGTCTTCCTGCAAGGCATCGGCAAGCGCGACTTCTACCCGCAGAGCTTCCTCTACTGGGGCTTCTACCAGCAGCCGTACAGCGGCGGACAGGTGCACACCTTCGACTTCTACCGTCCCACCACGGATAGCGACGTCGAGATGGCCAAGCACTCGCAGTCCTACATCGCCGCCGGACTGGCCAACCAGAACCTCAACGCCAAGTTCCCCGTGCTCCAGTCCTGGCTGGCTGACAAGAACCTGGGTACCCGCATCGACCAGGCCATGGGCTTGGCCATCCCCCAGACGGGCTACATGCTGAACGCCGCCTACCTGCGCATCAAGAACATCACCATCGGTTACACCCTGCCGCAGGAATGGACGCGCAAGGTCAAACTGAACCGCGTGCGCCTCTACGTCAGTGCCGACAACCTCTTCGAGTGGAGCGGCGTGAAGCCCTTCTTCGACCCCGAGTCCGTCACGGACACCTCTTCCTTCGGCTACGTCTACCCCTTCAGCCGCCAGTATTCCTTCGGACTTAACGTAACATTCTAAAAACAACGGACAGACACTATGAGACAGAAGATACATACCCTCGTGGCCTTGTCGGCCGCCTTGCTGCTGGGCACCTCGTGCAACGACTCCTTCATGGACCGGCAGCCCCACACAGAAATCGGTGTGGAGAGCTACTTCAACACCGAACGCGACTTGCAGATGTACTGCTACGGCCTGATGAACACGCCCGGCTACAGCTACAACTCGGACCAGGGCACCGACGACCAGGCCACCACCGATATGGTGCTCATCAAGAACATCATGGCCTCGCCCAACCCCACCTCCGTCACCATCGACGCCGGCTGGAACTGGGAGCGCCTCTACGACATCAACTTCTTCCTGGCCAACTGCGAGCGTGCCAACGTCACGCCCGAAGTGCTGGCCCACTACCAGGGCGTGGCACGCTACTACCGCGCCGCCTTCTACATGGACAAGGTGAAGACCTACTCCGACGTGCCTTGGTATGACAAGGTGCTGACCACCGACGACCCTGACCTCTACAAGGCCCGCGACAAGCGCGAAGTGGTGGTGCAGCACATCTTCGAGGACTACGACTTTGCCGCCCAGCACGTGCAGGCCGGACAGCCCAAGGGTGCGATAGACAAGTGGATTGTCCTCGCCACGCTGGCCCGCCATGCCCTCTACGAAGGCACGTACCGCAAGTATCATCCCGAATTGGGACTGGAGTCCACGGCCGACGAGTTCCTGCGCCGCGCCGCCGATGCCGCCTTGCAAATCATGCAGGAGGGTGGCTTCAGCATCTACAACACAGGTAATCCCCGCGAGGACTACTACACGCTGTTCAACAGCCAGGACCTCACCACCAACCCGGAAATGATTCAGGCCCGTTACTACGAGAACGACATCGCCGAGAACGGCTTCTGGGCCTACATGTTCGGCAGCTACATCCCCTGCCCCACGAAAGACCTGGTGCAGGCCTACCTGATGGCCGACGGCTCGTACTACTCCTCGCAGCCGGGCTACCAGACCAAGCAGTTTGTCGAGGAGTTCCAGGACCGTGACCCCCGCATCTACCAGACGCTGGCCTATCCCGGTTGGGAGTTGATTTACACCGGGACCTACGCCACCGGCGCCGGCATCTACGTGCAGGAGCTGAGCAAGAACTTCTCCGGCTACCACCAAATCAAGGGATTCATCAACAGCAAGGACGAGAGCTACTACATGGGCATCGACTTCCCCGTCATCCGCTACGCCGAAGTGCTGCTGACCTACGCCGAGGCTAAGGCCGAGCTGGGCGAACTGACGCAGGACGTGCTGAACCAGACCATCAATGTGCTGCGCGACCGCGCCGGCATGCCCCACCTGACGATGAATCCGCCTGCCGACCCCGTGATGCAGGCCGCCTTCCCCGGCGTGGAATCCACGCTGCTCGAAATCCGTCGCGAACGCCGCGTCGAACTGGTGTTCGAGGGTTTCCGCTTCGACGACCTCATGCGCTGGCACGCCGGCAAGCTGCTCGAGAAGGAGCCGGAAGGACTCTACTTCCCCAGCCTGGGCAAGTTCGACCTGACGGGCGACGGCATCGAGGACATCTACCTTATCCCCTCCAACGAGGACATCCCCGCCGAGGAGGACAAGGAGTCCAATGCCTTGGGCAAGAAGCTGGCTTACTACCGCACGGGCACCATCGACGACCAGAATGCCACAGTCTACCTGACCGGGGGCGACCACGGCAATATTTTAACCATCAAAGATATGGGCACGTTCGAGGAACCGAAGTTCTACTACCGCCCCATCCCGAACCACGAGATGGAGCTGAATCCCAACCTGGGTCCTCAGCTGTTCGGATGGGAATAGGAAGGTATGGGACTTTCTGTGCTCCGGTTGGGTAGGCATCATACACGATGATGATAGGCATCATGCATGATGATGGTAGACATCATGCACGATGATGGTAGGCATCATGCACGATGATGATAGGCATCATGTACGATGATGGTAGGAATCATGTACGATGATTCCTCATCTACCCCCGGCTTCAACCGGATAAAGTCCCGGACAAGAGCACGCTTATACGAATCATTTAATATAATTGAATAATGAAAAGAAGAAACCTGCTGAAATGGTCGGCCCTGTGCTGCCTGACCGTCCTGTTGGCCTCCTGTGGCACGACGGGAAAAGAAAACCAATCCGCACAACCCGCCACGAAACTGACCTTTGCCTACCTGACCGACGTCCACCTGAACAAGGACAATGTCGGCAACGGCAACGAAGGCTTGAAGAAAGCCCTGAAAGCCGCCGTGGACAACGGCGCCGAATTTGTGATGTTCGGCGGTGACAATGCCGACACCGACCGCCTGGGCGAAGCCGAGACCACGGCCGACACCCTGCACGCCCGCTTCGTCCGTCTGGTGGAGGAAGCCGGGCTGCCCGCTTACTACACCATCGGCAACCACGACCGCTTCTACCGCTCCGAAGGCCAGCCGGACACGCTGGGCTTCAAGATGTTCGAGAAGCACTACGGCCCCACCTACCAGTCCTTCACGCAGAAAGGCGTACACTTTGTCATCCTCAATTCCCTCTATTCGCAGGGCGACGACGCTCCCTACAACGTGGGTGCCGAGCAGCTGGAATGGCTGAAGGCCGACCTGGACACCGTGTCCCGCGAGACGCCCGTCATCGTGTCCATCCACGTGCCCATGCTTTCGCTCTACTACCCCGTGGTGGACGGCACCATGAAGGCTTGGGACATGATTGCCGATACCAAGGCCGTGGTTGACCTGCTGAAGGAGCATAACACGCAGCTTGTCCTCCAGGGCCACCAGCACATCTACGAGCAAATCCAGGAGCGCGACCTGTGGTTCGTCACCGCCGGTGCCGTGTCCGCCTACTGGTGGCAAGGCACTTTCCTGACCACCGAGGAAGGCATCCTGATGGTCAAGGTGGACGAGAACAACCGCGTCACGTGGGAATACGTGGACTATGGTTGGGATGTGGAGAAGTAATAAATTATCATTTAACCCCAATAAGAATGAGAAATAAGAGTATCATCCTGGCAGCGGCGCTGCTTGCTGCCTCGGCCGGCTGGACAGGCTTGTCCGCCCAGCAGAGCCAAGACCTGCCCGACCGCGTGAAGATGGGGCAGGAAAGAGTGAAAGTACGCAAGGACATCCGCCTGCCGCAGGTGGCCGGTTACGACCTGCTGAAGTGCGACCTGCACATCCATACCATCTTCTCCGACGGCATCGTGTGGCCGTCGTTGCGGGTGCGTGAGGCGTGGGAAGAAGGCTTGGATGCCATCGCCCTGACCGAGCACGTCGAGGGGCAGCCCGCCCGCGAAGGCGTGCAGAAAGGCGACCTGGACCTCTCCTACAAGAATGCCGAGGAAGAGGCCGACCGTCGCGACATCGTGCTGATTAAAGGAGCCGAAATCACCCGCTCCATGCCTCCCGGACATCTCAATGCCCTCTTCCTGCAGGATGTGGACGCTTTGCAGCAGGACGATGTGCTCGATGCGTTGCGCGAGGCCAAGAAGCAGGGCGCGTTCATCTTCTGGAACCATCCGGGATGGAACGTCAAGGAAGTGAAGTGGCACGACCTGCACGAGCAGCTCTGGCAGGAAGGCTTGCTGAACGGCATCGAGGTCTTCAACGAGTTCGAGTGGTATCCCAAAGCCTTGGAGTGGGCCAAGGAGAAGAACCTCACGATGGTGGCCAATACCGACGTGCACGATGTCATCGAGCGTCTGTATGACTCGCGTTACGCTTCCCACCGTCCCCTGACGCTGGTGATGGCCAAGGAGAAGAGCGTGGCAGCCATCAAGGAAGCCCTCTTTGCCGGACGCACCCTCATCTGGTTCTACGACACGCTGGTGGGCAAGGCCGACTACCTGAAGGAGTTCTTCCAAGCCGCCGTGCAGGTGGAAACGCCCCACCACGTGACCGACACCTACGCCTACCTGACGGTGAAGAACACGTGCGACGTCCCCTTCACTCTGCAGGCCAAGGACGCTCCCCAGGGCTATCCCGCCTCCCTCGTGTTGCCCGCCGGGGCATCGGTGGTGGTCAGCGTGCCCAAGGACGGTGCGGGCAATGTCTCCTACACCGTGACCAACCTGCTGACCGGTTACGGACAAGGCGTGGAAGTTACGTTGTTTTAACGGAAATACGGGACAGAGGTAGGCCGAAAATGCCTACCTTTGTTCGCGTTTTTACGGACGAGACAGTAACTATCATTCCTAACAATAAACATTAAGCAGTTATTATGAAGAGACTGACGTATCTTTTGTTTTTCGTCCTGCTGGCGGTGACAGCCCAAGCCCAGCGGGCCAAGTATGTATTCTTCTTTATCGGCGACGGCATGGGCCTGAACCAGGTGAACACGACGGAGATGTATCTGGGCGAGCAGGAAGGCCGCATTGGCACCCTGCCTCTGACCTTTGCCTCGTTCCCCGTGGCCGGCATGGCTACAACCTTCTCTGCCACCAATTCCATCACCGACTCCGCAGCAGGCGGCACGGCTCTGGCCACCGGCTCGAAGACCTATAACGGTGCCATCGGCGTGAATGCGGACAAGGAGACGGTTATGAGCGTGGCCGAGCGTGCCAAACGTTCCGGCAAGAAAGTCGGAGTAACCACCAGCGTCAGCGTGGACCACGCCACTCCCGCTTCGTTCTATGCCCACCAAGTGGACCGCAACATGTACTACGAGATTGCCCAGGACATGCTGAAGGCCAACTTCGACTTCTATGCAGGCGGCGGTTTCCTGAAACCCAATACCACTTTCGACGGTAAGGAGGCTCCCAGCATCTTCCCGCAAATCGAGGAGGCCGGTTATACGTTGGCCCGTGGCGTGGACGAGTATGAGGCCAAGTGCGATGACGCCGACAAGATGGTGCTCATCCAGAAGGAAGGCGCCGACCCATCCTGCCTGCCCTATGCCATCGACCGCAAGGAAGGCGACCTCACGCTGAAGCAAATCACCGAGAGCGCCATTGACTTCCTGACGAAGGACAACAACAAGGGTTTCTTCCTCATGGTGGAAGGCGGCAAGATTGACTGGGCCTGCCACAACAACGATGTGGCCACGGCCGTCCAAGAGGTCCTGGACCTGAACGAAGCCGTCAAGGTGGCCTACGAGTTCTACCAGAAGCACCCGAAGGAAACGCTCATCGTCATCACCGCCGACCACGAGACGGGCGGTCTGGGCCTGGGCTACGACGGCTATACGCTGGCTCTGAAGTCCCTGGCCAACCAGGAGACCTCGCAAGAAGAACTGTCCCGCGCCATCACCGACCTGCGCAAGGCCAAGGGCCGCAAGGCTACGTGGGAAGAAGTGAAAGCCCTGCTGGCCGACAAGATGGGTTTCTGGGACGAGCTGCCCCTCAGCTGGGAACAGGAACGCCTGCTGCACGACGTATATCAGGAGTCGTTCGTAAAGAACCACGTGGAGTTTGCCGAGACGCTCTACTCCTCCACCGAACCGTTGGCCGCTGCCGCCCGCAAGGTGATGAGCCAGTTGGCGTTGGTCGGCTGGACGTCGGGCGACCACACGGCCGAGTATGTGCCTGTCTTCGCCATCGGTGCCGGCTCGAAGGCGTTCTTCGGCAAGATGGACAATACGGACATCCCCAAGCGGATTGCCAAGGCTGCCGGGTACAAATAACGGGCAGAGCGATATAAAGTGTCAGGCGCGGATTACGCGGATTCCACGGATTCTCTTAGATGAGTTTATCCGTGAAATCCGCGTAATCCGCGCCTCTTTTATTTTTATGCAGTTACAGTTGCGTCTCCCCCTCGATGTAGTTTTCCAGGAAGAGATGTTCCCCGTCGAACACGGCGTAGGAGAAGAAGTTGATCCAGTCGCCCAGGATGACCACGCGCGACGTGGCGTTCAGCATCAGGTCCAGTTCGATGTGGCGGTGCCCGTAGATGAAGTAATTGATGTCCGGGTGCGTCTTCAGGTAGTCCTTGGTGTAGAGCACGAGGGGTTCCTTGTCCTCACCCATGTAGTCCGGGTCCTTGCCGTCCACGCGCTTCAGGCGGCTGTGTTTGGCCCAGTTCAGGCCCAAGGCCACGCTCCAGCGGGGATGCAGGGCGGAGAAGAGGCGTTGCATCGTGCGGCTGTGGAACAGCAGGCGCAGCAACTTGAAGCCCGCATCGGGGTCGCCCAGGCCGTCGCCGTGGGCCAGGTAGAACTCCTTGCCGCAGATTTCGGTGGTCAGCGCCTCGCGGTGCAGGATGACGCCACACTCCCGTTCCAGGTAGTCGCCGCACCAGATGTCGTGGTTGCCGATGAAGAAGTGCACTTCCACCCCGAGGTCCGTCAACTCGGACACCTTGCCCAGGAAGCGCGTGTAGCCCTTGGGCACGACGGTCTTGAACTCGTACCAGAAGTCGAACATGTCGCCCAGCAGGTAGACGGCCGAAGCCTTATGCTTGATGCTGTCCAGGAAGCGGACCAGGCGGCGTTCCTGTGTCCGTCCGTGGGGGATGGCGAGGGAGCCCAGATGGGCGTCGGAGAGGAAGTAGACGTTCTTCATAAGCGTGTTGATAAGTAGTGATTCATATAAAAATAAGGGATGGCGTTCCTTTGGCTTTTATGGCCGATGTCCCAGCAGGTCGTTCAGCAAGTTGTATGAGAAATCCACTTGTACAATCTTTCCTTCCGGGTCAATAAGCACCTTCGTGGGAAAATGCTGCACGTTATAGGCTCTCGTTATTTCGCCGTGTTCGTTATGGTCAAATACGTTCACCCAAGGCAGTTTGTATCTTTCCACTGCTTTCCTCCATCGGTCTTCCGTGTCGTGGCAGCAGATGGCCACTACTTCCAACTTGTCTTTGTATTTGGCGTAGTGCTCTTTCAACTCCGGGAAACCTTTGATGCACCAAATGCACCAACTTCCCCAGAAGTCAAGGATGACGTATTTGCCCCGTAGTGAGGATAAGGTGAAGTCATGGCCTTGCAGGTCTTTCAAGGTGAAGTCGGGGGCGTTTTCCCCATTCAGGACTTCTTTCTTGTTCTCCTGCTCCTGTCCTATCTGTACCAACTTTTGGTAGAGCGGGGCCAACGGGCCGCTCTTTACTTGGTCGGACAGGTCGTGCAGCGGGGAGTCGTTGTGTCCGGTAATCCCCTTTTTATAGCAGAGGTAGAGGGCCGCGTCTTCGCCCGAGTGTTCGTGGATGTATTCCAGGATGGCTTTGTCCATGTCCTGATAGTAATCATAGTAGGCCATGCGGAAGTTGCTGATAGAATCGCGGTCCACGCCGGCTGCCTGCATGGAATCGGCTTGTGCTTCGGCTTGTGCAATCTTGTCCAGGTAGGGCTGCCATAGTTTTTCGCTGTCCAGGTAGGTTTGGTAGAACGCGCTTCCTTTTACTTGATAGCTGTCCACCGAGCCTGTCACCTTGACGGACTCTCCGGGCAAGACCACTACCTCGATTTCCTGTTGTTTCTTTTGCTTGAGGGGATAAAGGGTGATTCTCACCGGGAGCGAATCTTTCTCGATGGGCAAGGAGAAGGTTCCTTGTTGGCAGACGATGATGTCCGTCCGCATGTGTTCATCCTTGATGTCGTCCACAAAACGGCTGGATACGAGCAGTGTATCGTTGGGAAGCCCGGTCAGTGTCCCGCTGAGGCTTGTCTCGCGCGGAGCATTGGCTTGGCAGGCTGTCAACAATAGCACAACGCTTGTCCAGGTGATAATGCAATTCTTCATGCGGGGTGTTATTTGAACAGTTCGTCCAGGTATTCATAGAAGGCCGGGTCTTCGCCCAGGACAATCTTGGCGATTTTGCCTTCAGGGTCTACGACAATCTTCGTGGGATAGCCCTGAATGGCATAGAGCACGCTGACATCGGGGTCGCCGGCATTGTAGACGTGCAGCCAGGGCAGCTCGTGCTTTTCGACGGCAGCTTTCCACTTCTCTTCCGTGTCGCGGCAGTCAATGCCCAGGATTTCCAACTTGCCTTTGTACTTCTCGTAATACTTCTTCATGTCGGGGATGCCCTTGATGCACCAGCCGCACCAGCTGCCCCAGAAGTCCAGCACAACGTATTTGCCGCGCAGGGACGAGAGGGCGAGAGGTTGGCCGTTGAGGTCGTTCAGGGTGAAGTCGGGGGCAGGAAGGCCCTCTTTGATTTTGGCTTCGGCTTCCTCACGGGCCTTCGCCTTTTTCACTTGTGCATCCAAATATTGGTAGAATCCGGAGAATACGCCGTTTTTGGCTTTGTCGCCCAGCAGGGACAGGGCTTCTTCCATCCGGCTTCCGGATTGGGAGGCCAGGAAAACGGAGGCATCCTCGTCCGGATGTTGGCGAATATAATCGATGTGCAGAGCCATCGCCCGTTGTCCCAACGCTTGTATTTGTGCGGTGATGGTGGAATCTTCCGGGAGGTCTGTCGGGTCGATGTTGCTGTGCTTCTTCAGGATGGTTTGGAGAGAGTCGATGGTGGGTTGCCAAGCCTTTTCGGCTTCGTTGAGGGAGGCATAGAGGTCACTGCCTTCCACGCTGTAATCTTCCATGGAACCGTTTACCGTCAGCACGTCGCCGGGAAGGGCCACGACGTGTATGCTATGCCTCATGTCCAGAGCCTTGTTTCCAGTAGGTTTTGCGTAGATGCTCACTTGCAGGGGCAGCGTGTCGGCCTGCAATTCCAGGTTGAATTTGCCTTGCTGCATGGCGATGGTGTCTGCTATCCTCGGGCTGTTCTCAACGGGAGGCATGGCGAGAATGTTGACCAGCAGTGTATCGCTCTCCACTCCCGTCAGCGTGCCGCTGATGGTGATTCCCTTTTGTGCGGGTTGGCAGGCGCAGAGCAGGGCAGCTCCGGCCAGTGCCGTCAGTGTTTTCTTGTTCATACGTTATTCTTCATTATTAGTTCTTCATTCTTCATTTTCTTCAGAGGAATCCCAGCTCCAGCTTCGCCTCCTCGCTCATCATGTCCTTGTCCCATTCCGGCTCGAACACGAGATTG
Organism: Candidatus Bacteroides pullicola; assembly: GCA_019115825.1. GTDB lineage: Bacteria > Bacteroidota > Bacteroidia > Bacteroidales > Bacteroidaceae > Bacteroides > Bacteroides pullicola. Next base: position 75,407 of record DXCV01000033.1, on the reverse strand, counting down.
ACGGTGGCGTTGCGGACACCTTCGATGGACTCCAGCTTCTGGCGCACGTCTTCCATGATGAACTCCGCCGCCGGGCAGTTGGGGGCGGTCAGCGTCATGTCCACGGTGACGTCGAAGTCGTCCGTCACGTCAATCTTGTAGATGAGGCCCAGGTTGTAGACGTCCACGGGGATTTCGGGGTCGTACACCGTCTTCAGCATGGCCACGATTTTCTCTTCTATCTCAAATTTCGTCATAATGGTCTTGATTGGTTGGTTTGAACGGCAAAACTAAAGATTTTCCGTGAGATGGCAAAGGCTGTCCCTTGATTTTCACAGCCGCCCTTCGTCGTTGAAGCTGTAATACGCGCCGTCGGTCACGATGACGTGGTCCAGCACGTGGATGTTCATCAGCCGGGCTGCATCGCGCACGGCCTGGGTCAGGCGGGCATCGTCCGGGCTGGGTTGCGTGTTGCCAGAAGGGTGGTTGTGCACCAAGGCCAGTTGCGTGGCGCGTGCCAGGAGAGCCTCACGCAAGATGGTGCGCACGTCCGCCGTGGTCTGGTCCAAGCCGCCACGGCTGATGCGCACCTTGTCGATGACGCGGGCGGCTTGGTTGAGCAGCAGTATCCAGAACTCCTCAGTGGCGAGGTCGCACAGCAGGGGATAGAACAGTTCGTAGATGTCGCGCGAGGAGCGGATAGTGGGACGTTCGGGCCGCTCTTGCAGGGTGCGCCGTTTGCCCAGCTCCAGGGCAGCCATGATGCTGATGCTCTTGGCGGGACCCAGGCCCTTGAAGCGGGCGAAGTCGCGCACTTGCCATTTGCCCAGGCGGTGCAGGTTGTTGTCCGCCTCGGCCAGCACGCGCTGCATCAGGGCGACGGCGCTCTCCTCCGTGTTGCCCGAACCGATGAGGATGGCCAGCAGTTCGGCGTCGGTCAGGGCTTCGGCGCCCTTCTGCATCATTTTCTCGCGCGGGCGGTCTTCTTCGGCCCATTGGTTGATGTTGAGTTTATTCATTGGTTGTCAGAATTTATCTAAAGGTCATATCTTAGATATACTGCTTTGCAACAGGTTGTCTTTCAAACGTTTGCTCAGGTATTCCCGCGAGCATGCTTAGCCGTGCCTGCACCCGTGCTTCCGGGCTGCTGCGCCCGCGCTTGCAGGCACGCCTAAGCGCGGCGCAGGATATCCGCGGGTCAGGCTACGGGATGATGTCCGTATTTATTTATAAAAATTATGCTTGAACGCCTCAAATTCGTCCTTGCCCCGCACGCACCGCCTCCACCAGGCGCGCCAGAAACCCGTGCCGTAGCCGATGAGTTGCACGTAGGCCGCCGCCACGGACAGCAGGCCGATGTGCAAGCTGCGGTTCCGGACCGTGCTGTCCAGGCCTACCAGCAAGGCATAGAGCGCCAGCGGCAACAGTGACCAGGGGCACACCGCCGCGCCGAGCAGCAGCACCGCCGTGCCCAGGGTGAAGACACCCGGCAGGAGGTGGACCACCTTCAGCGAGTCGGGGTATTTCTTATAAAGGTTGATACGCGCGATGCCCGAGTTGTGCACCTGCTTGAAGAACTTGCGCAGGTCCGTCCGCCGCTTGTGCCACACCCACGCTTCAGGGAACAGCCGGCAGCGGTAGCCCCCGCGGAAGATGCGGATGCTGAAGTCGATGTCCTCGCCAAAGCGCATCCGGGAGAAGCCACCCAAGGACCGGTAGACCTCACGCCGCACACCCATGTTGAAGCTACGCGGATAGAACTTGTCCATCTTCTTCCGCCCGCCCCGGATGCCGCCCGTGGTGAAGAACGACGTCATGGAGTAGTTGATGGCCTTTTGCATCGGGGTGAACGACGGGTGTGCGCGGTCCGGCCCGCCGAAGGCATCGCACGGCTCGCGGCGCAATTCGCGGTCGATGGCTTCCAGGTAGTCCGGCGGCACAATGCAGTCCGAGTCCAGGATGAGAAGGTAGTCGCCCTGCGCCCGTTCAGCGGCATAGTTGCGCGTCTGTCCGGGACCGGAGTTGGGTTTGGTGAAGTAGTGCAGGTCCAGCAAGCCGGTGTAGCGGTCCGCCACGTCGCGGCAAGACAAGGACGAGCCATCGTCCACCACGATGACCTCGAAGTCACGACGGGTCTGTTCCGTGAGGCTCTGCAGCAGTTCGTCCACTTCGTCGGGACGGTTGTATACGGGGATGAGGAAGGAGTATTTCATTTTTGAATATATTGCTTGTCGGGGGACAAAGATACGGGTTTGCACGCTTATCCCGCCTGCCTCGTCCTGTTTTTTGCTGTGCGGGCAGAAAAAAACGGGGACGTAACGGCTCAATGATTAAAAAAGTCATATATTTGCAAAACATATTAACCTTAGTCCGGGCCGATGCCGGGGCTGTAATCATACCTATTTTATATGCGATATTCTATCTTGGGAATGCTCCTCTTCTTCGTGGGGTGGGCGTTTGCGGGAAATGTCACGGAGCAGCAGGCCCGCCGGGTGGCAGTGGCCTTCTTTCAGTCGGCTCCACTGACCCGCGTTTCCGAATCCGACCTTCGGTTGGTTCGTGACAGTGAAAGTTCGTTGACGCGCTCAAGCGGTGCGGCTCCGGCTTACTATGTGTTTGACAATGTGGCCGGTGGCGGCTTCGTCATCGTGGCCGGCGATGATGTGGCCAGTCCCGTGCTGGGCTATTCGTTCACCGAGGAGTTCCCGGAAGGCACTTTGCCGCCCAATGTGCAAGGCTGGTTGGACGGCCTGCGAGAGGAAATCAATGCGGCCCGGCGCGACGGCGTACTGCCCGAAGAGGCCGTGACCCGCGCCTGGCAGGACACCCGGTCGGGCGAAGCGGTAGTGGACCTGGAAACCGCCCGCTGGGACCAAGGTGCCCCCTACAACAAGCTCTGCCCCCTCTATCGCACCGCGCAGACCTATACCGGATGTACCGCCACGGCCTTGGCCATCATTATGCGTTATCACCAATGGCCGGAGCGGGGCGTGGGCACGCTGCCTGCCTATGTCACGACCACAAACCACCTTACCATACCGGCCCAGAAGTTGGGGCACGCCTATGACTGGGACAACATGCCGTTGGACTACGGCCGCAGCTACACACAAGCCCAAGCCCAAGCGGTGGCCACACTGATGCGCGACTGTGGCTATATGCTGGAGTCGGACTATGGCACGGATGACAACGGGGGAACCGGGGCGTATGTGGACGCCGTCCTCCGGGTGGCCGAGTACATGGACTACGACAAGTCAATCCGCTGCGTGATGCGCGATTCCTATTCCTCCAGCGAGTGGTACGAGCTGATGCAGGACGAACTGGATAGCAGCCGTCCGATCCTGTACACCGGGTCGAGCGAAGAGGCCGGCCATGCCTTCGTGCTGGACGGCTATACCACAAACAATTACTACTCCGTCAACTGGGGTTGGAGCGGGTACTACAACGGTTACTTTCTGCTGTCCGCCCTCGACCCCGAAGGCCAGGGAGCCGGTGGTGGCTCGGGTTCTTACAACAATGGCCAGGTGGCCGTGATCGGCATACAGAAAGACAAAGGGGGAGAATACGTAGAGGATATTCGTTTCTACCCTTATGAAGCAGAGGGAGTTTTGTATAACGGGATCTCCACGCTAAGCACCATCTCCACAAACCTGCCTTTCTACTTTTCGGCCGGGATGTTTATCAACATGGGACAACAGGCCTTCAATGGCGAAGTCTTATTTGCCATGACCGACAAAAACGGACAATTTGTCGAAGAATTGGGCACACTCACGTTGGAGTTGGATCCCAGTTATATGACAGGCTGGTCTAAAATTCAGGCGACCATTACCGCCCCCATCCAAAAAGGCTATCGCCTCCGTGCCTACTACCGCAGCGAGAATACGCCGGAGTGGACGCTGGTCCGCGGCAATGACGAGGAAGGCTGCGTGTGGGAGTACATCCTGCTGGACGAATACACCATCGAGCAGAGCACTTCGTTCACCTACAACAAGAACGACCGCAAGATCTACCTCACCGTGAGCAACGGCATCAGCGTCTCCCTGACGGATGCCAGCGGCAAAGCCTACAACCAGACAATCCGCCGCGAGGGCACGTCGGTCACCGTCAACGCCATCCTCTTGCCCGTGGGCACTTACACACTGACTTTGCAACGGGGCAACGAGCAGAAAGACCTGCGCTTCACGATAGGCAAAGCCCAATGATGAAAACAGGGAGATTATTTACCTTTACTTAATGAATGATGATTATGAAGAAATATAGTTGGATGCTGCTGGCCGGCCTGTTCATAGGGCTGGCGGCTTGTTCGGACGACAAGAACAACGATACGCCCGCACAGACGCCGAACATCACCGTGGAAGAAAAAGAAGAATGGGAATCCGGCCAAATCCTGTTTGGGAGCACAACCGGCAGCCAAGTGGTGCATTTCACCACAAACGTAGCCTGGACAGCCAAGACCGACCAGGAATGGTGCAAAGTGCAGCCCACGTCGGGCAATGCGGGCGACGTGTCTGTGACCCTCACGCTGGAGGAGAACACAGGGTATGATGAACGCAACGCCTCCTTTGTGCTGACAGCAGGCACGGCCAAGAAGACTTTCAAGATTGTACAGAAGCAGAAAGACGCCTTGATGGCCACCTCAGCCACCGTGGAAATGGACGCCGCAGGCGGAAACTTTACTGTCGAGATGCAGAGCAACCTTTCGTTTGATTATGAGATAGACGACGCGGCAACCGCATGGATTGCCCCCGTGGAAACCAAGGGCCTGACCACAACGCATCTGCAATTCAACGCCCAGCCCAATGACACCGGAGAGAAACGCGAAGGGAAAATCGTGTTCCGCGCCGGCGAACTGAGCGAGACGGTAACAGTTTATCAGGCAGCTGCCGACACATCCACGCCCACGCTGGTGTTGACCCAAAATGAATACACCGTGGGCAGCGACGGCGAGGAGATTGTCATCGAACTGAAAAGCAATGTGGAGTATGAAATGGTCATGCCTCAGGAAGCCGACTGGCTCAGCGAGGTGACCACGCGCTCCATGTCCACCTATACCCGCCGGATTCTGGTGGCGCCCAATGACGGCTACGACATGCGCGAGGCGGACATCCATTTCGTCAACGCGAGCGAGGAGATAGACGAGGTGGTACACATCGTCCAGGTGCAGAAAGATGCCATCCTTGTGGCCAAGCAATCCTATCCTGTCGGGGCGGAAGCCGGCCAGCTGGATTTTGTGGTCAACACGAATGTGGATTTCGAGGTTTCCGTGTCGGCCGGTTGGATCCGGCAGGCACCGAAGACGCGGGGGCTGGTCGAAGTTCCTTTGAGCTTCGTTTACGATGCCAATACGAACGAGGAGTCACGCGAGGCTGTCATCAAGTTGTCGGCAGAGGGCGTGGAGCAATCCATCACGGTGGTGCAAGAAGGCGAGAAGACTGTCAGCCGGGTCAGCATCGTGCATAGCGGACTGACCTTCACGGCGCCCTTGATTACCGGTACGTCCTTTAGCGACGGGGTCATCTCCTGGGGCGACGGCAGCAGCGAGGAATACAGCGAGGAAACTTCCCACACCTATCAGAATGAGAACACCCATACCGTGGTCATAGAATCCGTGGGAGCCGAGGAAATCACCCTACCCGACCTGGTTGGCGTTTCCGAGATAGATTTGTCTGCCTTCTGACCTAAAAAATCCCCGGGCGCGCCTCACGGCGCACCCGGGGAAACAGTCTAATCTTTCACTTTTTTGTTATGCCAAATGTTTAAGGTTTCATGTTATGCCTTCACGCGGCTAACGTAGGAACCGTCGCGCGTGTCGATTTCGATCATCTCGCCTTCGTTGATGAAGAGAGGCACGCGAACCGTAGCGCCGGATTCCACCGTGGCAGGCTTCAGCGTGTTGGTGGCCGTGTCGCCTTTCAGGCCCGGCTCGGTGTAAGTCACCTTCATCTGGACCTTAACGGGCACTTCGGCATAGAGCACGGTCTCCGTGGAGGCGTCGGACACCACATCCACCACCATGCCTTCCAGCAGGAAGTCCACACCGTTGATGAGGTTGTGGCCGATGGGAATTTGTTCGAAAGTCTCTTGGTTCATGAAGATGTAGTCTTCACCTTCCTTATACAGATATTGGTGCGGGCGGCGTTCCACACGTACGTCTTCCAACTTCTCGCCAATATTGAAGCGACGCTCCAGCACGTAGCCGTTCACTACGTCTTTCAGCTTGGTGCGCATGAAAGTGTTGCCTTTACCGGGTTTCACATGCAGGAAGTCGATGCAGAAGTAGAGCTTGCCGTCCATACGGATGGCAGTTCCGATTTTAATGTCTTGAGCATTAATCATACGTTATTCTATATTATATATGTTAGTATTATCCGTTCCCGGAGAGCGGACGATGGACTTTGTCCGCTTTTCGGCTGCAAAAGTAATGCAATTCGGCAAAAAACACAAAAGATTTGAGAGAAAATGAGTTATCCCCTTGGTTATTTCGCGGAAAGTCCCTACTTTTGCAGCCCGAATTGCAGAGAATAATAACATAAAAAAGATACAGCAATGAAAAGAACATTCCAACCCTCCAACAGAAAGAGAAGAAACAAACACGGTTTCCGTGAGAGAATGGCTACCGCCAATGGCCGTCGTGTATTGGCTGCCCGTCGCGCCAAAGGTCGCAAGAAACTGACCGTATCTGACGAGTACAATGGCGTGAAGGCGTAAGCGGAAATCCGCCCGAACAGACCAGAGCCGCCCGGCATCGCAGAGATTGCGATACCGGGCGGCTCTGGTTTTACATGCCTCTGACCTTATATATTAAAATAGGAGAGGAATGTTTGGGCTTGGGATTGAACTTCGTGTGGCAGGTGGTGCGGGCGCACGGCGGCAGGGTGGAGGTGCAGAGTGACGGAAAGAGTTACAGTGAGTTTGCGGTAGTGTTGCCCGGCATCTAATCCGCTAACCCTTAATCATATTTCAACGACTTGCGCCATATCTCGTTTTTTTATGCTATCTTTGCCGCCATATAAACCGAACGCATTGCAAATCGAATTATGACGATAAAAGAATTCTTCTCCTTCCGTGCCAACCGCTTCTTCTGGCTGAACATCTTGGCCATGCCCGTGGTGCTGATCATCCTGGTGTTCGTCACGTTGTGGTGGCTGGATGCCTATACACACCATGGCGAGGGCGTCATTGTGCCCGACGTGAAACACAAGCCCGTGGCGGAAGCCTTGCGTGCGCTCGAAGCTGAAGGCTTGCAAGGAGCAGTAACAGACTCAACCTATGTCAAGACCTTGCCCGCAGGCTGCGTGCTGGAATATAATCCCCCCATGAACCAGAAGGTCAAGAAAGGCCGCATCATCTACCTGACCGTCAACACGCAGAACGTCCCCTTGATGGAACTGCCTGACGTGGCGGACAACAGCTCCCTGCGCGAGGCCGAAGCCCGTCTGCTGGCCGCCGGCTTCAAGTTGATGCCCAACGACACCGTGCCCGGCGAAAAGGATTGGGTCTATGGTGTGAAGATGGACGGACGGGTATTGGGACAACAGGAGAAGGTGCCCCAAGGTGCATATCTCACCATCGTGGTGGGCGACGGCCTCTCACATACCGAAATTGAGGTAGATACCTTGGGCATGGACAGCCTCGGAGTGCATCAGGAAGTGGAAGCTACCGGCGCCGCAGATGAGTCCTGGTTCTGACCTATTCTTATTTATATAGAAGACGAAGAATGAAGAACGAAGAATTGGTTGACGACCTGCAGGACGAACTGACCGACGACGAGTTGGATGACCTGGAGCCTACCGCGTCGGGCGACGAGGCACAGCTCTACGAGCACTTCCGCGTGGTGGTGGACAAGGGGCAGGAGATGGTGCGCGTGGACAAGTACCTCTTCGACCGCATCCAGAACGCCTCGCGCAACCGTATCCAGAAGGCCGCCGATGCCGGCTTTGTCCTGGCCAACGGCCGTCCCGTGAAGTGCAGCTACCGCGTGAAGCCGCTGGACGTCATCACCCTCTCGATGGACCGTCCGCCCTACGAGAACGACATTACCCCCGAAGACATTCCCCTCGACATAGTCTATGAGGACGACGACGTGCTGGTGGTCAACAAGCCCGCCGGCCTCGTGGTGCATCCCGGTCATGGCAACTGGCACGGCACGCTGGTCAACGCCATTGCCTGGCACCTGAAGGATAACCCCAAGTACGATGCCAACGACCCGCACGTGGGCCTGGTGCACCGCATTGACAAGGACACGTCCGGTCTCCTCGTTGTGGCCAAGACGCCTGACGCCAAGACCGCCCTGGGCAACCAATTTCTGCTGAAGACCACCCGCCGCCGCTACCGCGCCCTGGTGTGGGGCATTGTGGAGCAAGACGAAGGCACCGTCATCGCCAACATCGGCCGCGACCCGCGGGACCGCATGCTGATGACCGTCCTGCCCGAGGGAGAAGGCCGCCACGCCGTCACCCACTATCGCGTGTTGGAGCGGCTGGGCTATGTCACCCTCGTGGAGTGCGTGCTGGAAACCGGACGCACCCACCAAATACGTGTCCACATGAAGCACATCGGACACACCCTCTTCAACGACCAACGCTACGGGGGCCACGAAATCCTGCGCGGCACCCGTTTCGCCAAATACAAACAATTCGTTAACAACTGCTTCGACATCTGTCCGCGGCAGGCCCTGCACGCCATGACGCTGGGCTTCAAGCACCCCGTCACGGGCCAGGAGATGGACTTCACCTGTCCCATCCCCCCCGACATGACCGCGCTGATAGACAAATGGCGGAGCTACATCAGTAACAGAGACATCGAATGAAACGTACAATCGCCATCGTGGCTGGAGGCGACACCTCCGAGTATGAAGTTTCCCTGCGCAGTGCGCAAGGCATTTATTCGTTCCTGGACAAGGACAAGTACAACCCCTATATCGTCGTGCTGCACGGCACAGACTGGCACGTCCAGTTGCCGGACGGCACCACGGCCCCCATCGACCGCAACGACTTCAGCTTCACCGCAAACGGACAGAAGACCTCGTTCGACTATGCTTACATCATCATCCACGGCACGCCCGGCGAAGACGGTCGCCTGCAAGGCTACTTCGACATGCTGCACCTCCCCTACTCCGGATGCGGCGTGCTGGCCTCGTCCATGACGTATGACAAGTTCGTGTGCAACCAATACCTGAAAGGCTTTGGCGTGCGCATCGCCGAGTCGCTCCTCTTGCGTCGCGGGCAAAGCATCACGAACGAGGACGTCATCCAGAAAATCGGTCTGCCCTGCTTCGTCAAGCCCAATCTGGGCGGCTCCAGCTTCGGCGTGACCAAGGTGAAAACTCCGGAGCAGATTCAGCCAGCCATTGCCAAGGCTTTCGAGGAAGCCTCCGAGGTCATGGTGGAAGCCTTCATGGACGGCACGGAAATCACCTGCGGCTGCTACAAGTCCAGCAAGAACAGTGTGGTCTTCCCCATCACCGAGGTGGTGTCGCACCACGAGTATTTTGACTACGATGCCAAATACAAGGGCGATTCGGACGAGATTACTCCGGCCCGCATCCCCGACGAGCTGCGCGACCGGGTGCAGCAGCTGACTTCCGCCATCTACGACATCCTGGGTGCCCGAGGCATCATCCGCGTGGATTACATCATCACCGAAGGCTCCAAAATCAACCTCCTGGAAGTAAACACCACGCCCGGCATGACCGCCACCAGCTTCATCCCCCAGCAGGTACGTGCTGCCGGACTGGACATCAAGGACGTAATGACCGACATCATAGAAAATGGTTGACCATTGACCATTAATCATTAACCATTAACCATCACTTATCATGAACCAGGAATTCGACGAAATCCGCCCTTATTACGATGAAGAGCTTCCCGCCATCTACGAGGAACTGATTGCCGACCCTGCCTTCCGCCAAGTGGCCGAAGTAGCCATACCCGGCGTACCATTCGAGATGCTGGCCACCCAGATGCGTGCCTGCAAGACTAAGCAGGAGTTTCAGGTGGCTATCTGCTATAACATCCTCAAGCGTGTCATCCGTGAGGCCACGCAAGGCGTCACCTTTGACAACTCCGCCCAGCCTGAGAAGGGAGGCGCCTATACCTACGTGTCCAACCACCGCGACATCGTGCTCGACTCCGGCTTCCTCTCGATGATGCTGGTGGAGCAAGGCCAGGACACAGTGGAGATTGCCATCGGCGACAACCTCCTCATCTATCCGTGGATCAAGAAGCTGGTGCGCATCAACAAGTCCTTCATCGTGCAGCGAGCCCTCACCATGCGCCAGATGCTGGAGTCGTCAGCCCGTATGTCGAGGTATATGCACCACACCATCCGCGACAAGCATCAGTCCATCTGGATAGCCCAGCGCGAAGGCCGTGCCAAAGACTCCAACGACCGCACGCAGGAGAGCATCCTCAAGATGATGGCCATGGCGGGCGAAGGCGACATCATCAGCCGCCTGAAGGAGATGAACATCGTCCCCTTGGCCATATCCTACGAATACGACCCCTGCGACTACCTCAAGGCCAAGGAATTCCAACAGAAGCGGGACAACCCCGACCACAAGAAGACCACAGCCGACGACCTGCTGAATATGCAGACCGGCATCTTGGGCTACAAAGGCCGCGTGCACTTCTGCACCGCCCCCTGCCTCAACGAGCAGTTGGAAGCCTTGGACCGCTCGCTGCCCAAACAGGAACTTTTCGTCCGCGCTGCCGAGCTGGTGGACCGCGGCATTTTCGCCAACTACCGCCTCTATCCCAACAACTACGTGGCTGCCGACCTGCTGGACGGAAACAACCACTTTGTCTCGCACTACACCCTGGAAGACAAACAACGCTTCACGGACTACCTGGCTCACCAGTTGTCGCGCATCGATCTGCCCGGCAAGGACGAAGACTTCTTGCGCGAGAAGCTGTTGCTGATGTATGCCAACCCCTTGCGAAACCAATTGAGTTTGTAATATGAAGAAGCTGTCTGTCCATAACCTGCGCTTTCTGCTCTGCCTGCCGTTAATCTTATGGTTGGCGACAGCCTGCGGTGAGGATGAATACCATTATCCCGATGTCCGCTTGGACTACCTGACGGCCCATAGCGGTACGGACGGGCGTCTGGAAACCGTCTTGGCGGATGACGGCACGCTTTATGACGTGCAGAACACAGTATATGCTCCCCATGAAGCGGCAGACACCACTTTGCGCATCGTGGCCAACTATACCCGCGAGACGGACGAGGAAGGCCGTATGGGCGCTTTGCTTTACGCGGCGCAGACCACCATATCGCCCGTGCCCCTACCGGCAGACCGCTTTGAAGAGGGTGTCAAGGCCGACCCCGCCTCCGTGCTGAGCATCTGGATGGGCTTGGACTACCTGAACCTGGTGTTGGAAATCAAGACAGCCGACGGAAGCCATACTTTCCATTTTGTGGAAGACGAAGTGTCGTGGGACGCCGCAACAGCCTGGCGCGAGGTGGCTTTGTCGCTCTATCACGACGCCGGCGACGACCCGCAATATTACACCCGGCGCGTCTACCTTTCCGTGCCTTTGCGACAATATGCCGCAGACGGCGCCCGCACCGTTTCCCTCCGCTTCAGCCTGCACAATTATGACAATGAAGTGGAAACCTACTCCTTCGAATATGTTCCTGAAAATGATTGATACCTTATGAGAATCCCTTTCCCGATGAAAACGATTGTGGCCCTGCTATGCCTGTTGTTTCCTTTCTGTGCCTGCCAGCAGAAAGGCGCGGATTTCAAGAGCCTCTCCGTTGAAGAGTTTGCCGATGTGATAGCCGCCCCCGATGTCCAGCGGTTGGACGTGCGCACCGTGGCCGAATATACCGAAGGCCGCATACCCGGCAGTCTGAACATCAATGTCCTCGACCCCCTGTTTGCCCAAATGGCCGATTCCCTTTTGCAGAAAGACCAGCCCGTAGCCCTCTATTGCCGCAGTGGACGCCGCAGCAAGAAAGCCGCCGAGATTCTCAGCCAAGCCGGTTATGAGGTCTACGAACTGGACAGCGGTTTTAACGGTTGGCAGAAGGCCGAGATGGAAGTGGAAAAATAAAACATCAGACTACAATGACAGATATCACCCCCCTCTACCGGATATTCCTGCAAAGCACGGAAGTCACCACCGACAGCCGCCGCTGCCCCGCAGGTTCCCTGTTCATCGCCCTCCGGGGCGAGACGTTCGACGGCAATGCCTTCGCCGCCCAAGCCTTGAAGGACGGCTGCACCCACGCCGTCATCGACAACCCCAAGTACCTGCCCGAGGGCGACACGCGCTACTTCCTCGTGGACGACTGCCTGAAGGCCCTGCAAGCCTTGGCCCGCCACCACCGCCGAACATTGGGCACGCCTATCCTTGGCATTACCGGCACCAACGGAAAGACCACCACCAAGGAACTGACCGCCGCCGTCCTGTCCCGACAATACCGCCTGCACTACACGCAAGGCAACCTGAACAACCACATCGGCGTGCCGCTGACCCTGCTGGGCCTGCGCCCCGAACACCAGCTGGCCGTGGTCGAGATGGGCGCGAGTCATCCCGGCGACATCCGCGAGCTGGTGGATATCGCCGAGCCGGACTTCGGCCTCATCACCAACGTGGGCCGGGCACACCTGGAGGGCTTCGGCTCCTTCGAAGGCGTCATCCGCACCAAAGGCGAACTCTTTGACTTCCTGCGGGAGAAAGGCGGCGCCACGGTCTTCGTACACGATGACAACCCCTACCTGAAGGAGATGGCGCACGACTTGAAGCAGCTGCGCTACGGCACAGCAACCCATTTGTACGTCAGCGGACAGATGACGGGCAACTCGCCCTACCTGGCCCTGCAATGGAAGGCGGAAGGAGAAACGGAGGCTCACTCCGTGCAGACACACCTCATCGGGGAATACAACCTGCCCAACGTGCTGGCCGCCGTCGCCGTGGGGCATTACTTCCACGTGCCGGCCGAGCTGATTGACCAAGCCCTAGAGAGCTACATCCCCCACAACAACCGCTCGCAACTGGTGCGCACGGCCGATAATGTCCTCATCGTAGACGCCTACAACGCCAATCCTACCAGCATGCGGGCAGCCATCGACAACTTCCACCAGATGCAGGCCGACCACAAGATGCTGATATTGGGAGATATGCGCGAGCTGGGCACGGACAGCCTCGCTCTGCACCAGGAGATAGTGGATCATCTGGAGTCCTGCGGCTTCGAAGACGTGGTATTGGTCGGCACCGAATTTTCCGCCACCCGCCACCGCTATCCCACCTATCCGGATGCCCCGACCCTCATCGCGGAGCTACGCACGCACCGCCCCACGGGCAAGACCATCCTGATAAAGGGGTCGAACGGCCTCCACCTGAACACAGTGGCGGACGCATTAAGCATGAAGTAGATGTTCAATATAGCATCAAGAAGCGAAGGGTAGTATTCAGCTTGTCCTAGCATCAATGGCATTGATGGTAGTCATCAATGCCATTGATGACTATCAAAGGTGGCACCTTTGGTAGGCAAAGGTCGTACCTTTGGTATAAAAAGGTGGCACCTCTTTTATATCAAGATGAATACTACCCTTCGCTTCTTGATGCTATAAACTAATTATGAATATCTACTTAGTTACTTTATCATTTTCCTCCGCACCACCTGCGCCACCCCCGACGCCAAGAGCGCACCAGCAGTATTGGCGGCAAAGTCCACCCAGTCGCCGCCGCGGTAGGTGGTGCAATAGGCCTGCAGCAACTCCACCACCCCACTGAACAGGACGGGACAGAGCAACGCGCCCACCCAGGCGTGCCACAACGGCGTATTGTCCCGCCGGTGCGCCCGCAGAAATTCCAGCCACAACATGCCGGACATGCCGAAGTACATGCACATGTGCACCACCTTATCTATATAAGGGATGGTGCTCAACTCTGTACTGGGCGGACGGAAGAAAGAAAGGTAGATTACGGCCAGAATCACCAGCAACGAAAGGGGGTATTTTCGAATAAAGTAGAGCATAGGCACAAATATATTACGAATTGCGCCCCAAAAATACAGAAGATTTCCTACATTTGCGCAATTCTATCACTTTTAATAACAGATTGTAAGAAAACCACAAGATCATGACAACAGACAAGAGAGCCAACTTCGGCACCAAACTGGGCGTCATCCTGGCCTCCGCAGGCTCGGCGGTAGGCCTGGGAAACATCTGGCGCTTCCCCTACATGACGGGCGAATATGGCGGTGCCGCCTTCATTCTCACCTACCTGGGCTGTGTCCTGCTGTTCGGCGCACCCATCATGATGGCCGAGTTCATCATCGGCCGCCGCTCGCGCTCCAACACCGCCCGCGCCTACCAGAAGCTGGCCCCCGGCACCCCGTGGCGCTGGGTGGGACGGATGGGTGTGCTGGCCGGCTTCCTCATCCTGAGCTACTATTCCGTGGTGGCCGGCTGGACGCTGGAGTACATGGTGGATTCAGGCATCGGCACCTTCGCCGGCAAGGGACCGGATGACTTCGTGCAATTCTACAACTCCTTCGTCAGCCACCCGTGGCTGCCCGTGGTGTGGACCATTGTCTTCCTGCTGCTGACCCACTTCATCGTGGTGAGAGGCGTGGAGAAGGGCATCGAGCGATCGTCCAAGGTGATGATGCCCGCCCTCTTCATCCTGCTGCTCATCCTGGCCGTATGCGCCGTGCTGCTGCCCGGGGCTGAGCGCGGCCTCGAATTCCTGCTGAAACCGGATTTGAGCAAGGTGGACGGCAGCGTGCTGCTGGCCGCCATGGGTCAGGCGTTCTTCTCGCTCAGTCTGGGCATGGGCTGCCTCTGTACCTACGCCTCCTACTTCAAGCCGGACACCAACCTGCCGCGCACGGCCTTCAGCGTAGCCATCATCGATACGTGTGTGGCCATCCTGGCAGGCTTCATCATCTTCCCCGCCGCCTTTGCCGTGGGCATCCAGCCCGACTCCGGTCCCGGCCTGCTGTTTGTCACCCTGCCCAATGTCTTCCAGCAAGCCTTCGGCAATGTGCCTTTCATCGCCTCCCTATTGGCCGTGATGTTCTACATCCTGCTGGCGCTCGCCGCGCTGACGTCCACCATCTCCCTGCACGAAGTGGTGACGGCCTATCTGCACGAGGAGTTCAACATGTCCCGCGGCAAGGCTGCCCGACTAGTGACGGGCGGCTGCATCGTGCTGGGCACGCTCTGCTCGCTGTCCCTGGGGCTCGGCAAAGGATATACCCTGTTTGGCATGACGCTGTTCGACCTCTTCGACTTCGTAACGGCCAAGCTGATGCTTCCGTTGGGCGGATTCTTCATCTCGCTGTTCACGGGCTGGTTCCTGGACAAGCAGATTGTCCACGAGGAACTGACCAACCGCGGCACGTTGCGCCTGCAGATTTACGGCCTGGTCATCTTCCTGCTGAAGTTCGTGGCGCCCATCGGCATTGCCTTTATCTTCATCAATGAACTGCACTTACTCTAATATCATGTACAAAAGACTCTCTTTTCTCGGCCTCTTGCTGCTCTTCACCGCCCTGATTGGCACGGCGCAGACACGTGTCATCTCCGGTGACGAGCGCACCGACCAATACTTCCCCCTGCTTGAGGGCAAACGCATCGCCATCTTCAGCAACCATACGGGGATGATTGGCAACAAGCACCTGCTGGACGTACTGCTTGAGAACCACTTCAACGTGACCGCCATATTCTCGCCCGAACACGGCTTCCGCGGACAGGCCGACGCCGGCGAACACGTCCGCAGCTCGGTGGACCCGCTGACGGGCGTGCCCATCCTCTCCCTCTACGACGGCAAGCTGGGCAAACCCTCGGCTGCCTCGATGCAGAAGTTCGACCTGCTCATCGTGGACATCCAGGACGTGGGCTTGCGCTACTACACCTACTACGCCTCGATGTGCCGCCTGATGGACGCCTGCGCCGAGCACGGCAAGCAGATGCTCATCCTCGACCGCCCCAATCCCAACGGACACTACGTGGACGGCCCCATCCTCGACATGAAGTACAAGTCGGCCGTGGGTTGGCTGCCCATCCCCACTGTGCACGGCATGACGCTGGGCGAACTGGCGCGGATGGTGAACGGCGAGGGTTGGCTGCCCCAGGGAAGGACGTGCGACGTCACCGTCATCCCCTGCCTGAACTACACGCACCAGACGGAGTACCGCCTGCCCATTCCTCCCTCGCCCAACCTGCCCAATATGAAGTCCGTCTACCTCTACGCCTCGCTCTGCTACTTCGAGGCGACCCCTGTCAGCCTGGGGCGCGGCACGGAGCTTCCCTTCCAGGTGTACGGCCATCCGCGGATGACGGGCTATGACTACTCCTTCACTCCCCGCAGCCGACCCGGCGCCAAGAATCCCCCGCAACGCGACAAGCTCTGCCACGGCGTCAACCTCAGCACGCTGGACGAAGCTGAATTGCGGACGAAAGGCATCGACCTGAGCTACCTCATCGACGCTTACCGCAACCTCGGGATGGGCGACAAGTTCTTCACTTCCTTCTTCGAGAAGCTGATGGGCGTGGCCTACGTGCGCCGGATGATTGTGCAAGGCAAGAGCGCGGACGAGATAGAAGCCACGTGGCAGGACGATGTGGCGCGGTTCAAGACGCAACGGAAACCCTATCTCTTATATAATGAATAATTGTTTAATTACTATGACTCCCTGGATTATCCTCCTCACCCTTGTGGGCTACTTCGCCCTGTTGTTTCTCATTTCGTGGCTGACAGGCCGCAAAGCAGACAACCGCAGCTTCTTCACCGGCGGACGCAAGTCGTCGTGGCTGATGGCGACGGTGGCGATGATAGGCGCCAGCATCTCCGGCGTGACGTTCATCTCCGTGCCGGGCGCGGTGCAGGCGGGCGGCTATGCCTACCTGCAGATGGTGCTGGGTTTCTTCGTGGGGTCGGTGCTGGTGGCGTGGGTACTGATACCTACGTTTTACCGGATGAACCTCGTGAGCATCTACGGCTACCTGGAGCATCGCTTCGGGCTGTCCACCTACCGCACGGGAGCGTGGTTCTTCTTCGTGTCGAAGATGCTGGGAGCGTCGGTGCGCTTCTTCGTGGTGTGCGTGGTGTTGCAGACGCTGGTGTTCGGCCCGCTTGGCGTGCCCTTCACGGTGAACGTGGTGCTGACCGTCGCGCTCATCTGGCTTTACTCCTTCCAAGGGGG
Organism: Candidatus Bacteroides pullicola; assembly: GCA_019115825.1. Classification (GTDB taxonomy): domain Bacteria; phylum Bacteroidota; class Bacteroidia; order Bacteroidales; family Bacteroidaceae; genus Bacteroides; species Bacteroides pullicola. Next base: position 58,268 of record DXCV01000033.1, on the reverse strand, counting down.
CGTGAAGTCGCTCATCTGGACGGACGCGCTGAAGACGCTCTGCCTGGTGCTGTCCGTGGTGTGCTGCATCGGCTTCATCGCCCACAGCCTGGGATTGGGCGTGACGGAACTTCCCGCTGCCGTAGCCTCCCACCCCACCAGCCGCGTATTTTTCCTGGACAATCCCGATGACGGCCGCTACTTCTGGAAGCAGTTCATAGCGGGCATTTTCATGGTCATCGCCACCACGGGATTGGATCAGGACTTGATGCAACGCACGCTGAGCTGCCGCGACTTCCGCGCCTCGCAGAAGAACATGGTGGTGAGCGCCTTCGTGCAGATTTTCGTCATCGGACTCTTCCTCGTGTTGGGCACCTTATTATATATGTATGCCGACGCGCGTCTGGCGGAAGGAGCCACCGGCGATGCCCTTTTCGGACGGGTGGCGTGGAGCGAGGAATTTCCGCTGTTCGTCGGCATCGTGTTCATCATCGGATTGGTAGCGGCAGCCTACTCCGCGGCAGGCTCGGCACTGACGGCGCTGACCACCTCGTTCACCGTGGACATCCTGCAAGCCGACCAGAAGCAAGGCGAACGCGACCTGACGCTGACGCGCAAGCTGGTGCACGTGGTGATGTCGCTGCTGATGGTCATTGTCATTGTCATCTTCCATGAGCTGAACGACGACAGCGCCATCAATGCCGTGTATAGCCTCGCCTCGTACACCTACGGCCCCATCCTGGGGATGTTCATCTTCGGCCTGGCCTGCCGCCGACCGGTGCGCGACCGCTGGGTGCCGCTGGTGGCAGTGGTTTCTCCCCTGCTCTGCTACGTGCTGAAGACCCACAGCGAAGCATGGTTTGGCGGCTACCAAATCAGCTTCGAGCTGCTGCTCATCAATGCGCTGGTGACCGTCTTCGGGCTTTGCCTGCTGATAAGGAAAGACAGGCATACCCCCGGACACGGGCGCAGGTACAGCTAAGCGCGGGCGCAGGTACAGCTAAGCACGGACGCAGGTACGGCTAAGCACAGGCAAAATAAGAAACAGAAAATCAGCGGAATACAATCAGGAAGCAAAAAAACGGGGAAGATTTGTTTGTTCCCCAAGTATTTTTACTACCTTTGCAACGTTTTTCATGGTGAAAATTAATATCGGTTTGCGGCAATAGCTCAGTTGGTAGAGCATCAGCTTCCCAAGCTGAGGGTCACGAGTTCGAGCCTCGCTTGCCGCTCTCGATACGAATCAGGCACTTGGATGTGAATCCGGGTGCCTGTTTTTATTCGATGAAAATTGATGCCCCTTCCTCTTGACCACCCCAATGAAAATGCCTACTTTTACGCCCGCTAAACCTAAGTACGAAAGTTTATGGCAACAACGACATCAGACAAGTACACCGCCTTCCTGCACGACGCCCTCGGCATCATCCCGCAGGAACGCATCTATACCGACGAACTGCGCCGCCTGGCCTGGGGCACGGACGCCGGATTCTACCGCCTCATCCCGCACATCGTCATCCGCTCGAAGGACGAGGACGAAATCTCCCAACTCCTGCGCCTGGCCACGCGCCATAAGCTGCCCGTGACCTTCCGCGCGGCAGGCACCAGCCTGTCGGGACAGGCCATCAGCGACTCTATCCTCATCGTGGCGGGCAAGCATTGGGAGCAATACAGCATCAGCCCCGACCACGAACAAATCACCCTGCAACCGGGTCTCATCGGACAGCGCGTCAACGAACTGCTGGCTCCCTACGGACGCAAGTTCGCTCCCGACCCGGCGTCGGTGAAGAGCGCGATGGTGGGCGGCATCGTGATGAACAACGCCTCGGGCATGAACTGCGGCACACACGCCAACAGCGACAAGATGATGCTCTCCGCCCGCATCGTCCTGGCGGACGGCACCGTGCTGGACACGGGCGACCCCGTCAGCCGCGCCTCGTTCGAGGTGACCCACCGCGACTTCCTGCAACGCCTCTGCGCCCTGCGCGACGCCATCCGCGCCGACGAAGAACTGGCCGGACGCATCCGCTACAAATACGCCATCAAGAACGTCACCGGACTGAACCTGCTGCCGTTCGTGCGCTTCGACGACCCGTTCGACATCATCGCACACCTGATGGTGGGCAGCGAAGGCACCCTCGCCTTCCTCTCGCAGGTGACGATGAAGACCGAATACGACTATCCCTTCAAAGCCAGCGCGATGCTCTACTTCACCACCATCAAGGAAGCGTGCCGCGCCGTGGTGGCCCTGAAGAAGCTGGTGGACGACGGCGGCGAGTGGCTGGTGAAGAGCGCCGAACTGCTCGACTACAAGAGCCTGTCCTCCGTGGACGACGCCAACTACCTGCGCTACAAAAGCGAAGTGCCCGACGCCTCCGGCCTGACCGCCGTCCTGACCGAAACCAAAGGCAGAACAAAGGAAGAGCTTTCGCAACACATTGCCCGCATCACCGAGGCACTTTCCGCCTTCTCCACCTACATCCCCGTGCGCTTCACGGACGACCCGGCGGAGTATGGCAAATACTGGGCCATCCGCTCGGGCATCTTCCCGTCGGTAGGCGGCACACGACGTCCCGGCACGACCTGCCTCATCGAAGACGTGGCTTTCCACATCGACGACCTGCCCGAAGCCACCGCCGACCTGCAACAGCTCATCGCCCGCCACGGCTATGACGACGCCTGCATCTACGGCCACGCCTTGGAAGGCAACTACCACTTCATCCTCAACCAGAGCTTCTCCAGCGAAGCCGAAGTGAAACGCTACGCCGACCTGATGGAAGACGTCAAGACGCTGGTGGTGGACAAATACGACGGCTCGCTGAAAGCCGAACACGGCACAGGCCGTAACATGGCGCCGTATGTCCGCTACGAATGGGGCGACAAGGCGTACGAGTGCATGAAGGAAGTGAAGCGCATCTTCGACCCGGACGGCCTGCTCAATCCCGGCGTCATCTTCAACGACGACCCGCAATGCCACCTGAAGCACTTCAAGCCGCTACCGCTATTGTTTAATGAAGAAGTAAGAATGAAGAATGAAGAATTGGGTGCTTCCAACGAAAATTCTTCATTTCATCGCGAAGCGGATATTCATCATTCTTCATTAGCAAAAGTGGACAAGTGCATCGAATGCGGCTTCTGCGAGGTCAACTGCGTGTCGTGCGGCTTCACGCTGTCCTCGCGCCAGCGCATCGTCATCCAGCGCGAGATAGCCCGCCTGCGCCAAAGCGGGGAAGACCCCGAACGCCTGGCTTTGCTCGTCAAGCAATACTACTATCCCGGCAACCAGACGTGTGCAGGCGACGGCCTCTGCTCCATGTCCTGCCCGATGGGTATCAATACTGGCGACCTGACGCACTACGTCCGTCAACAGCTCTTGCCGCCCGACAGCATAGGATATAAGACAGGAGACTTCGCCGCACGCCACCTCGCCGACATCGAAAGCACCCTGCGCCCCGTACTGACGTTGGCGGACACGGCGCACGCCATCCTCGGCACCTCGACGATGAGCAAGCTGACGCGCGGACTACACCATCTGCTGGGTATCCCGCAATGGACGCCTGCAATGCCGAAAGCGTTCAAATTGAAAATTAAGAATGGAGAATTGAGAATTAAGAATGAGGAATCCGCAAGGAAGGTGGTTTACTTCCCCAGCTGCATCAACCAGACGATGGGCCTGGCCCGCAAATCGCCCGTGGAGCAGCCGTTGGTGAACAAGATGATGCACCTCCTGCACAAGGCGGGCTACGAAGTCATCTTCCCCGAAAACATGAGCAACCTCTGCTGCGGCACCATCTGGGAGAGCAAAGGCATGCCCGACATCGCCGACCGCAAGAGCAAGGAACTGGAAGACGCCTTGTGGCGGGCGAGCGAGGAAGGCCGCTATCCCGTCCTCTGCGACCAGAGTCCCTGCCTGCACCGCATGCGGCAGACCATCCACCGGATGAAGCTCTACGAACCGGCAGAGTTCATCTACACCTTCCTGCGCCCGCACCTGACGTTCAAACCCATCGACCGGCCGGTAGCCGTGCACATCACCTGCTCCACGCGCGAAATGGGTTTGGCGGACACGCTCGTGAAGCTCGCCCGACTCTGCACCACCGGACAAGTACTTGTGCCTGAAGAGATTGGCTGCTGCGCCTTTGCCGGCGACCGTGGATTCACGCATCCCGAGCTGAACGCCTACGCCCTGCGCAAGCTGCGCCCGCAAATCGAGGCGGCCAACATCCAGATAGGCTACAGCAACAGCCGCACGTGCGAAATCGGACTGACGACCAACAGCGGCATCCCCTACGTGTCGATTGCTTACCTGGTGGATGAATGCACGGAGGCCAAGCCATGAACATACTGATTGCAGACAGCGGCTCCACCAAGACCGATTGGTGCGTGGCCGAAGACGGGAAAATCCTACGGCGGATAAAGGCGGGCGGCATCAACCCGGTTTTCCTGACGGATGAAGAACTGCGCGAGGCAGCAGCAGAAGCAGCCAGCCTGCTGGAGGACTTGCGCCCGGAGGCCATCCACTTCTACGGCGCAGGCTGCATCCCCACGCAAGCGGAGCGGGTCATACACGCCCTACGGCAGGCTTTTCCCGCCGCAGACGAAGTGGAGGTAGCCTCGGACATGTTGGGAGCCGCACGCGCGCTCTGCGGACGCCGGGCGGGCATCGCCTGCATCCTGGGCACCGGCAGCAACTCGTGCTTCTACGACGGGGAAAACATCGTGGCGAACGTATCTCCCCTCGGCTTCATCCTCGGCGATGAAGGCAGCGGCGCGGTGCTGGGCAAGCTCCTGGTGGGCAGCCTGCTGAAGAACCAGCTGACGTCCGGCTTGAAAGAAGCGTTCCTCGAGCAATACGCCCTCACCCCGGCGGACATCATCGAGCGCGTCTACCGCCGCCCGTTGCCCAACCGCTTCCTCGCCTCGCTCTCGCCTTTCCTGGCCGCGCATCTGGAGGATGCAGGCGTGCATCAGTTGGTGTTGGACGCCTTCCGCGACTTCCTGCGGCGCAACGTGATGCAATACGACTGGCAGGCGCACGACGTGCATTGCTGCGGCTCCATCGCCTGGCACTATAAAAAGATACTGGCCGAGGCGGGCGCCTCGTTGGGCATCCGCATCGGCCAGGTGGTCCAAAGCCCCATGGAAGGGCTGGTGCGTTATCACTTCTTTTAATCTCAGGCTCAATCCTCCACGATGTCGCCGATAACGAAGTCGAACGTCAAGGCGGAGTAGGCAGGGACGGAGCCGCTGGAGCTCGCGCCATACCCCACGTTGTAAGGGATATAGATAATCCAGCGTTCGCCCGTGCGGGCATGTTGCAACACCCACTCGACGCCGCCTATCATGCCGCTGACGCTCATCGTGGCGGGTTCATCGAAATCCGTGGGATTCTTCATCTGCGCCGGGTCAAGCGGAATCTGTTGGTCGAGCGCGCCGTAGCCGTCGAAGTTGCCGTCAAATTCCACACCATTGATGAGGGTGCCGCGATAGAACATCTCCGCGTTGTCCGTATAAAGCAGGCGCGTCCCGTCGGGATTGTCCACCAGCTTCTTGGCGTAGGTATATTGCAGGCCTTCGGTCGTGCTGCCGTCCTGCACCTCGATGGCGTAGAGCTTGCCCAGCTCCATCGGCGTCTGTCCCAAGTCGGTCGTGGCGCGGGTGGCGGGACTGCGCCACACCAGGTAGTTCTCGCCCGTCTCCGTGCGGATGGAGTCGATGAAGGCATCGTTGCGTTCGCGCCAGTTGTCGTAGGCGGAAGGCTCGGCAGTCTCCTCGCAGGCAGCGAAAGCGAAGGCCAACGCCACCAGGAGGGAAGGGATAAAGAATGATTTCTTCATGCTCAATTTTCAATTCTCAATTTTCAACTTTCAATTCTCACAGCGTTTTCAGCAGCGACGTGATGCTGACGCGGTCGGCGATGATGCTGTCCAGCTCGCTGATGGGCACACGCTCCTGCTGCATGGTGTCGCGGTTGCGCAGGGTGACGCAGTTATCCGTCAGCGTGTCGTGGTCCACGGTGACGCAATAGGGCGTGCCGATGGCGTCCTGGCGGCGGTAGCGCTTGCCGATGCTGTCCTTCTCGTCGTACTGGCAGTTGAAGTGGAACTTCAGCGCGTCGATAATCTCGCGTGCCTTCTCGGGCAGGCCGTCTTTCTTGACCAGCGGCATTACAGCCAGCTTGACGGGAGCCAAGGCGGCGGGCAACTTCAGCACGACGCGCGTCTCGCCGTTTTCCAGCTTCTCCTCGTGGTAGGAGCCGCACATGATGCTGAGGAACATGCGGTCCACGCCGATGGACGTCTCGATGACGTAGGGCGTGTAGCTCTCGTTCGTCTCGGGGTCGAAGTACTTGATGTTCTTGCCGGAGAACTTCTCGTGTTGCGAGAGGTCGAAGTTCGTGCGGCTGTGGATGCCCTCCACCTCCTTGAAGCCGAAGGGCATCAGGAACTCGATGTCCGTAGCGGCGTTGGCATAGTGGGCCAGCTTCTCGTGGTCGTGGTAGCGGTAGTGGTCGTCGCCGAAGCCCAGGGCCTTGTGCCACCGGAGGCGCGTCTCCTTCCACTGCTTGAACCACTCCAGCTCGGTGCCGGGCTTCACGAAGAACTGCATCTCCATCTGCTCGAACTCGCGCATACGGAAGATGAACTGGCGTGCCACGATCTCGTTGCGGAAAGCCTTACCAATCTGCGCGATGCCGAAAGGAATCTTCATGCGGCCCGTCTTCTGCACGTTCAGGTAGTTGACGAAGATGCCCTGTGCCGTCTCGGGGCGGAGGTAGACCTTCATGGCGCCGTCGGCGGTGCTGCCCATCTCGGTGGAGAACATCAGGTTGAACTGGCGCACCTCCGTCCAGTTTTTCGTGCCGCTGATGGGGCAGACGATTTCCTCGTCCAGGATGATTTGGCGCAGTTCGTTCAGGTCGGGACCGGCGTTCATCGCGCGGGAGTAACGCTCGTGCAGGGCGTCGCGCTTGCGCTGGTGCTCCAGGACGCGGGCGTTGGTCGAGCGGAATTCCTCTTCGTTGAAGGCGTCGCCATATTTCTTGGCAGCCTTGGCCACTTCCTTGGCTATCTTGTCGTCATACTTGGCTATCTGGTCCTCGATGAGCACGTCCGCGCGGTAGCGCTTCTTCGAGTCGCGGTTGTCGATGAGGGGGTCGTTGAAGGCATCCACGTGTCCGCTGGCTTTCCAGATGGTGGGGTGCATGAAGATGGCAGAGTCGATGCCCACGATGTTCTCGTGCAGCAGCACCATGCTTTGCCACCAGTATTGCTTGATGTTGTTCTTCAGTTCCACGCCGTTCTGACCGTAGTCATACACAGCGCCCAATCCGTCGTAAATCTCGCTGCTGGGGAAGACAAAGCCGTATTCCTTGCAGTGCGAAACGATTTTCTTAAAAACGTCTTCTTGTGCCATTTCTTTTGATTGTCTATCTTCTGGTTTGATTTTTATACTTGTAAAAAACGCCACAAAGATAGGGATTTATCCCCAACGAGCGTCGGCAGAAATGGTTTTTTTACAGAAAATAACGACTTAGGCCACGCAGCTCACCATGCCCAGCGTCGTGCCGATGGCCGTCAGGATGCTGATAAGCGTTTGGATAATCATTTTCCAGGTGTCTTTCTTGGTCATGTTTTTAATGGTTAGTGGTTAGACAAATTTTATTTTTAGACAGAGGAACATAAGAACATATATTTCCTTTAGATGATTGGAACGAATATGTTCCTATGTTCCTATGTCTTAAAAACTTATGTCATCTATGTTCCTATGTCCTAAAATCAGCCGAAGGAGTCCTCGTCGCCGCTGCCCGGCTCGATCGGTTCGCCCGGGGTCACGCTGCCGCCTTCTTCGGTCGCGATGGCATCGTAGGGCAGCCACTCAATGCCGGTAGGCACCAGGCCGCGGGTGGCTACGGAGCCTTTGGTCTGCGCTCCCTCGCGTGCGGGGACGAACTGGACGCGGATGGCTTTCACCTGCTTCTGGAAGTCGAAGTCGGCTTCGTCGGCGACGCCCTTGGTCTTCAGCGTGTAGCGGAAGGTGCCCAGTCCGTCGAGGCGGACGCTCTTGCCCTGGCCCATATAGTCGGCCATCACGCCCGGCAGTTCGCCCAAGACAGCCATCACGTCGGCATACGTCACGGTACACATTTGGCTCAATCGCTTGGCCACCTTCTTCACGGGGACGGGCTGGCCCACAGTCACGGCGCTGGGATAGTAGACGCCGAATTTTTCATTGAAAATCTTTTTGTAGAAACTCATAGTCTTTCTGATTTAAGGGTTAATAATTGATTGGTTAACGTTTCGCGGTGTCTTGGCCTTGACGGAACAAAGGTACGCATTTTGTTCGGCAAAAGCAAGTGATATGGCGTCGCGCGGGGGTGTTTTTGCTGAATTTTGGGGCGTTTTTGAGTTATTGCGCTGGGGATCAAGCTGTTGAAATGTAAAGAGATAAAACCGCTCTTTTATCACCAAGGAATAGCAATCACAAATCACAGTTATCACAGTTCACAGTTACCGAAAAGAGTTCCGCCCGAAAGTAGAGAAAATATCTCTATATAATACTTAATATATATATAATATATATTATATATATATTAAACTATATTTTACCCTCTATCTTTACAAATAATCCGTTTTTGCTAACTGTGAACTGTGATAACTGTGATTGTGATGATTGAGACACCGGAAGCACTGAGACGCTTTCGGGAAGTACACTATATTGGCAACCACATGTTGAAGTCATATAGTTGAAACCTTGGATGTCAGAAAGTGATTATTCTATTTTGCAAATAAAAAGCAAAGAACTATTTTTGCAAATCATTTACTTAGTTGTTATCATTGAGATTTATCATAAAGGTCGCAAAAAATGAGCCAGATAGACAGATGGAGAAGATTCTAAACTACATAGCGCGAGAAACCAATGGAGAATGCTTTGCTTCTTTCAAGTATTGCTACGACGATTCGTCAAATCCCAATGTTGAGTATGAATCGGATGAAGACAAATATGTCAATTTGAAGGAGTTCGCGGAAAACAACCATGATGCCCATGACCGAGATATGAGGGCACTAGCCAAAGATTGCAACCAAGGCCCGGCGCTATTCAAATATTTTTTGGATGGCTCGCGCCGTGTTTACAAGGTGGATGATGTGCAATATGACAAGAAGGTCTATCCCATAGTTAGCGGGCAAATCGCCGTGGCTTGTTGTGCCCGGGAAATGAATGAGGATTTTACCTTCCATTCTTTCAGTCATATTGACGAAGAGTGTTATTCCGTTGTATGCTTGCCCATCATAGCCAATGGTGACGGCGGAGATAATGCTTCGTTTTTCGGAAACCTGAAAAACAAGTTGAATGAATTGGCTTTATTGCGTAGTTCAGGAATACAAATAGGCAGAGTCCTCTACTACTTGACCAAGTGTGAGGGGAAAGAGACATTGGAGAACAAAGGAGTGGCCCGCATACAAGACGAGATGACAGACTGCGAGAAACGTATCGTGGCACGCCTGATGAATAAGCATCTGCTGACCCACGAAAGCTATTTGATAAAAGACGGCTCCATCCAGTATAAGCCCATGAAGACCGGAGACTACAAGGAATTGAATCGAATCCGCAACAATTACCGACACGTGGTAGGAGTATCGAAAAAATTTAATCCCAATCTGATGAAGGACAATCGCGGACAGAGTTGCGCGGGACGAATAGCCAAATTGCCCCTATATCACCGCACGCCTGCCATTCTCTGGAGTCCGGGACCTGAATGGGGCGGGGTGAATTTTGCCATCTGGTATGTACGGATCCGCGATGCCAGGCATACTGTGACCCCTTATTCCGGCATCTTGAAAATAGAAAAGATGCTGATGACCGGGCATGAAAATGACCATGGCCTGCTGACGGATGAAGTCGATGCAATCACCGCCAACATCATCAATGAGCGCAATCCCGTGTGCTACGGCAGCGATGCCCGCTGGGCCAATCATCTGTACCCAGTTTACATGACTGAAAGTTATTGCAAAAGCCGTTTCAAAAGCGATATCCAATTCATTAATTTATTTTGATCATTATGGAAATCATTGGAAGAGTCATAGCGACCGAGAAACAACCTTCTACCATCGAAGAATTCACGTTTTGGACGAAACAGGATTTAAAGTTGAATCCGTTCGACGTCGTTGTCGTCGAGCACGTGCAAGATTCTGAAGGCAATGAATCTAAGACATTCGGAGTGGTGGAAGAAATTTCCCACATGACGGATTCTCCCAGTGCGTTGGCCGGATTCATTTCCAGCGATTTCGGAGACGTGAACGCCCATTCATATACCGAACGCATAGGAATGAATTATGTGAAATGCAAAGTGGTGGGAAACAGTCGGGGTATTTACATCCCCGTCCAAGAAGGGCGGAAGGTGTCCTTGGCCGATGAAGAAGAGATTATGGAAGCCTTGGGGCTGAAAGACGTGAAGAACCCCATGCCAGCCGGCTACATAAAGATGTATGATGGGGAGAACCGCAAGATGTTACCCGTGTTCTTCAACTCCCATTTCCTGATCGGGCCCGAAGGAGCCCATCTGAACATTTCCGGCATTTCCGGCCTGGCTTCCAAGACATCATATGCCATGTTCCTGATGAAAGCCATTCAGGACTATGCGATGAAGGACGAAACGGAATCCGTGGCTTTCATTATGATAAACGTAAAGGGCACCGACCTGCTGAAAGTAGACCAACCCAACGGACGCAAGAATGAATTGGAACAGATAAGGCCAGTCTACGACCTGCTGGGGATGGAGATGTTCCCCTTCAAGCAAGTGAAATATTTCTATCCGTTTTCCAAGGACCATACCTCGTACACCTATGAGAAAAAGGAGGTTATAGAAGAACGCATGCGGGACAAGAAAGCCTTTCAATACAAATATCTTTTTGAAACGGACGAAGACAAAGAGTGCCTGGACTTGCTTTTTGCCAATGTGGATGACCCCAATGAGACGGTGGAAAGCATCCTGAACTACATCATATCCAATAGTGGCGACTTCAAGGGGATTGAATCGTGGGAGGATTTCAAGAACGCCCTTTACAAGCAGACCCAAACAGACAAGAGCCGGAATGCCGGCAAGGAGATTTCCGTGATGAGCTGGCGGAAATTCTACCGGCTTTTCAACAAGAGCTATCAGAAATGCCAGCAAATGTTCACCAACCAGTTGGGTACAGGTGTCCGCCTGCGGGACAAGATAGCCCAAATCAAGAAAAATGACGTAATGGTGATAGACGTGGCCAAGTTGGATGAAGAATCCCAAGGCTTCGTCTTCGGCGACGTGATGCGTGCCGTATATAACCTGAAACTCGGCACGTCACTCCGGCCCGATGAGGAAATACCCGGACGAATCATCATCTTCATTGACGAGCTAAACAAATATGCCTCCGTGGACATACCCAAATCATCCCCCATCCTCCACCAACTGCTGGACATCACAGAGCGCGGACGCTCGTTGGGCATCGTGCTTTTCGGAGCAGAGCAGTTCGTAAGCGACATACATCGCCGGGTCAAGGGCAATTGTGCCACACAAGCCTTCGGCAGGACGAATGCCATTGAAATCTCCCGCGAGGATTTCCGCTTCGTCCCCAGCGTCTACAAGACTATGCTCACCCGCATGAAGCAGGGAGAATACATCATCCAGAACCCGGTGTTCCGCTCCATGCTGCACATCAATTTCCCATTACCCATTTACAAGTATTACGAATAACCATGGCAAAAATCGGCAAAAACGTCATAGAATCGCTCACCCGGAGCATGTACGAAGACAGTAGGTGCATCTATCGTGAATATATCCAAAACGCAGCAGACCAAATAGACTTGGCACGCGAACAACACCTTGAGGAGGACGACTATTATAGCATCCATGTGCGGATTTTCCGCGACCGGCGCAGAATAGAGATAGAAGACACGGCCACAGGGGTGAGGCATGAAGACAGAAGCCAACTCCTTGACGTGGCCGCTTCGAGAAAGAAACGTGGAGAGCAGAAAGGCTTCCGCGGGATAGGCCGCCTGGGCGGATTGGGATATTGTTCGATGCTGGTCTTCGAGACTTCGGCTAAGGGTGAAGAGGTAAAGACCATCATGCGCTGGGATGCCGATAAGATGAGCCGCATCCTCGACGACGACATGGACGAAAGCGAAGCCGGAGACGTGATAGACGATTGCACCTCGTTTGAAGAGCAACCCGAAGAGAATGCGAAACACTACTTCAAGGTCATTCTGGAGAACGTCAAAGACGACCGCCTGCTCGACGTGGGAAACATTCGTGACTATTTGTCCCTTGTATCGCCGGTAGACTACCCCACCTCGTTCACCAGATTTGCTGCCAAGATCAAGGACTTTGTCCGCAGCAACGGCCTGTCCCTCGATGTCTACAACATCTATGTGGGGGACGAGCAGGCCGAAGAGCAGATTTACAAAGCCTATACCACAAGTATAAGAGACAAACGCAATGGTGATTATGATGTCAAGGACATTCAATTTTTCAGCAAGAAAAACCAAGACGACAATATGGTTTATTGGGGATGGTATTCTATCTCGGAGTTGCGTGGGCAAATACCTTCCGAAAACCTGGCATACGGAATGCGCTTGAGGTGCAAGAATATCCAAGTGGGGGACGAACGCACTTGCCGCAATTTCTTCGCGGCGGAAGGCGACAAGCGTTTTTCCCAATATTTTTATGGCGAATTGCATGTGGAGGCTCCGGAATTGGTGCCCGACGCACGCCGTGACTACATCCGTGAAAGCGATTACCGTCCCGACTTCGAGAACTGGGTAAGAGAAGATTTCAAGGTGCTCAAGGAACTTTGCAATGATGCGTCAAAAATGAGAAGCGCACGGGATGACTATGACAAAGCCCTTGAAAAGCAAGAAAAGCTGGAGAAGAAGAAAGTAACCGGTTACATTGCACCAGCAGAGCGGGAGAAGGATGAAAAAGACTTTGAACAGTTCAAGAAGAACAAGGAAGCGGCTGAGCAAAAGATAGAGAAACTACAGCGTAAGATGGAAGAAAAGAATTCACCGCTCCGCCTTATTTACAGCAATGCAGATTCCATCCTCCCCAAGACTGTTCCGGCTGCTACACCCCAAGAGTCGACCGCATATAAGCAACAGGAACACCCGTATGCCCACACGGCCGACAAAGAGACTTTCCCCGCATCATCCAGTGAGGTTCCTCGCTGCTTGCTGCGAACCGACAGGGAATCCTATCGAAAATTCGACGAGAAAGAAAAAAACATAATCAATGTAGTCTACGCCGCCATTTACAATGCCATTGCGGACGAGAACATGCGCGATAGCCTGATTTTGAAGATAGAAAAAGAGTTGATGAAGGAATGAACCGCAGAGTATTATTATTAGAGCCCAATTACAAGAACAAATTCCCACCCATCGGCTTGATGAAGCTGGCCACTTATTTCCGCCTGCGTGGTGATGACGTGGTATTCTACAAGGGAGATTTGAACGCATTTATCGTAAATCAGATAGCGGAAGAATGTGTGACGCAACTGAGCAAGGTAGATGATGCGATAGACTGGAAACGCCGCCTCTCCCAGATAGGAACCTATATCAGATACAGGAAAAAGGAAGATCTGGAAAAAATCAAAGTAGATGATTCAAGGATGTCCATCTTCATCTACCCTTGGCTGGAACATTACAAGAAGTTTTATCACAGCGGCGAGTACAAAATGCATCCCCGTTGGGATTGGGTAGGTGTCACCACGTTGTTCACATTCTACTGGGACATCACGATAGAAACCATCGAATTTGCCAAAACCATGGTGAAAGATCCTGCCAACCTGATGGTAGGCGGGGTGCTGGCTACCATTCAACCCGAAGAGATAGAAGCGGCAACAGGCATCAAGCCTCATCGCGGGACGCTTCATACGCCCTACCAGGACATAGATGCCGACAACCCGTATGTCATAGACGAACTGCCTTTGGATTATTCCATCCTGGACGAAATAGACTATGTATATCCCGATAGCGACGCATACTATGGCTATGCCACGCGCGGTTGCATCCGCCGATGCCCGTTTTGTGCTGTATGGACGTTGGAACCCCAGTATCAGGAATACATACCTCTTGTCGAACGCATCGAGCGCACGCGTCGCTTGTACGGAGAGCAGCAGAACTTATTGCTGATGGATAACAATGTATTGGCTTCCAAACAACTGCCTGCAATCATAGATGACATAAAGAAATGCGGTTTCACGCCGGGATCCAAATTCGTGGAGCCGAACCAATATGACATTGCCATACGCAACCTGCGCCTGAGGCTGAACGACCGGGCCTATACCAAAAAGACCTTCAAACTGCTGCAGGCCATCAACGAATGCAAACTGCTGGACGAAGACGAACGGATGAACATCTACAAACTGCGGGAACAAAACGGACTGCTCCACTTGGAGACTTGCTCGCGCGAAGCCTTGATAGCGACTTACAAGAACTTCGCACCGTATTTTGACAAGAAGTATGCGCCTGGCAAAAGCAAGGGCAGATTGCGCTATGTGGATTTCAACCAAGGCGTAGATGCTCGTTTGTTCAACGAGGAAAGGGTCGGATTATTGGCCCAAATCCCCATACGTCCACTCCGGATAGCCTTTGACGACGTCAAGACGGAGCAATCCTACGTGCGGGCATTGACAATGAGCCGGGATCGGGGCATAAAGAATTTTTCGAACTATTTGCTCTACAACTACCAGGACAAACCTACAGACCTGTATCACAGGATGCGCATCAACGTAGACTTGTGCGAGAAGATGAAGGTGAACATCTATTCTTTTCCCATGAAGTACCATCCGATAAACGGGGAACATAGCCACGACCGGGACTTCATAGGCATCCATTGGAACAAAAAATATATCCGGGCCGTGCAAGTCATCCTGAACGCTACCAAAGGGAAAATAGGGAAAGGAAAATCTTTCTTTGAAAAAGCCTTTGGCAAGGACGAAAACGAATTCATGGAACTATTGACCATGCCCGAAACGTTCCTGTTGTTCCGCTACTTCTTTGAACACTTGGGATATACACAAAAATGGCGCGAGTCCATGGAAGCATTGTCTGACAAAGAAAGAGAAGAACTTCTGCCCCTTATTTATGACAATGACTTCAACCACATAGAAGAGTTGACCGACAACAAGAAGTTCAGGGAAATTCTGACCTTCTACAAAAACTATCGGAGCGAGATTGCAAACCATAAGTCTAAATTATATCAATTAAAGAAAGAATTTGATGCGTCAAGACAGTCAGTTGAGAATAATGGATGAGCGGAAAGATAAATATCCGGCATTGCAAAACCATGATTACGAAGGTTTTTTCCAAAGATACAAATTGACCTATGTGGCCTCAGAATCCTGGAAAAAAGTGCTTACAGCATTCTGGCGCGAACTGAAGATGCGGGTTTCCCCCAATGATGTAGAGGAACTCACACGGGTGCTTCGTGACAAACGCGCAAGCATTGCCAAAGATTGCGAAAGCAGGGAATTTTATCTCATCTGGAAAAGCTGTTTCGACTTGGACAAGGGCGACTTCGATTGCATCAAATTCATATACAAATGGAATTTCCTGTGCGATGGACATATCAATCAAGAAGAACTTGACGGATTCTTTTCCTGGTATTGTTTGACAAAGACAATAGATGATTTGCTGACGAAAATAATACATGAGAAGAAAAATGCCCCTGGCCATACAACGAAATTTTTTTTCAACATCAATGGGGACATCCACTTCGGCACGCCTGCCTCTGCCGAAGAAGACCATGAAGAAGGAGAAGAAGAAGACCTGCTGAAAAATCTGATATTCAATGAACGCTTGTTTGACACAAACAGGAAGTTAATCGCACTACGTTCAACCATTGCCGCTGCCATTGATACAGGAGACGCTTCCATAATATATGGGACACCGCAAGAGATGCGAATCAATCCCGGCGTGCAGGGGGAATGGTATTACATCGTGAAGGCCATTGAAGAAGCCCGCGTAGGAAAAAACAACTTTGCCGTCACCTCCTTCATAGACCAAATGTTGGATTGGTATCCCACCGTCTTTTCAATAGCCAGCTCCGATGAGTGGAACAAATACAAACGACATCTTGCCAAGTCAATCTCCGAAGAAAAAAGACTATGGAGATACGGAAAAGCCAAAACGATAATAACTCTCCAAGACATGTGGGCCAAACGCAAATACCTGCAAATGGAACAAGCTAAAATGGAGCGTATATATTCCATAGCCTACACAGGACTGTACAAAAAGCTCGTGGATCTGAAACAAAGGATGGACAAGGAGAAGAGCCAGCAATAGGCCGGGTCACCTCCTGCAAAAAAGATTCCCATTACCCTGAAGAGGCCTCCTCAACTCTGAAGGTAATGGGATTTTTTTGTTGGTAGTTGGACAATGGCTTGGACTCGCCGGACAAGACACGGCCAAACGGTTGGACTTGTTGGACAAGAGGAAAATATCTTGCCGCCGGAAAATCAATCCATGAAGCCCCTTGCGTAATTTCGCATTCAGAAGCCGTGGCAATAGTGCTACGGACAACCCATCAAACTTTAAATTCGTATGGAAAAACTTGTACGCATCATCAAGCAACACCCCCTCGCCTCCCGCACCTACACCGCGCAGGACGGCACGCAACGCACCTTCCACAGCCGCGGCTTCCTGCTGACGGACGGCATCGACGAGTTCTATGCCGAAATGACGGGCGACGCCGCCCTCAGCTGCCCCGAGCTGGACCCCGCCATGCTGCACACGGTGCAGGCCACCATCCGCCAACGCGCCTACCAGGACAAGAACGGGGCGACGCGCTACGAGAACCAAATCTACATCGCACGCCTGGCGTGAAACCATTATCCATTAACCATTATGAATATTACTTTACAACTTAGCGACGCTGCCTACAAGCGTCTTATCTCGGGCGGAAGCCGCATCCAAGGCACCATCGGACTGACCAGTCCCACGGAAGGCAACTTCAACGAACACAACAAATCCTGTTCCCAGCCGGGAAGCCTCTATATGAAGTTGCCCCACGGACGGGCCAGCGTGAGCAAGAAAAACGTGCGCCTCTCTCTCGTAGTGAACCTTGACGAGGCGGACATCCTGCCCGCACAGGCCATCGAGGAGGAGAGCCGGCAGGCCTCGGATTTCGTGGATAATGTGTTCGGAGGAGCGTGGGAATAGCCCCCTCCCTCCTCCCCCCGAAGGGGAGGGGACCCGTTACAACCATCTGAGAGAATTATGTATAATAATAACTGATTAATAAATCAAAAAAATGCTCTGAACTCCTCCCCATCGGGGGAGGTAGGGAGGGGCTCCTAATCATCATGTCATTCGGAATATCAAACAACGTTAGAAGTCGCGAGGTGCGCACCTGCACCCCGGAACTGTTTTGGAAAGCCGTGCGCTCGGACTACGTGGCCACGGTCTGTGCAGGCATCGCCGACGCCTGGGAACAATGGAAGCGGGGAGAACTGGCAAAAGAAGAGTTTGAGGAATTGAAAAACCGTGAGAAGAAGCGGTTGCCGATATTTACATTCCACGCCACTTTCCCCGGCGGACGGAGGCTGAATGCGGACGCCGTGCCCACCGGCCTCTCCATGTATGACATCGACCACCTGGAAGCACCGTGGGAGTATTATGAGCACGTCGTCGAGGAGCGCAGGGAGGAGTTGGGCATCGTCCTGGCGCACATCACGCCCTCGCGCGAGGGGCTGCGCCTGGTGTTTGTCATCCCGCCGGGCATGGACTTGGCAGGGGCGCAACGCTGGATGTCGCAGCAGTTGAACGACCCGAATTATGACCAGAGCGTCAAGGACTTGGCACGGTCATCGTTCGCGGTGCCGGAGGAGTATATCCTGTATATTGACGAGGAACGGTTGTTTTCCGCGGAGGTTGCCGCACGCAACGAGGTAACTCAATTCTCCTCCTCCGAGGAGGTTGCCCTCCCCCGGGAAACGGGGGAGCAAGGAGGGGGTAAGTACCCGAAGGGGGAGGTGGTAGCGAAGTCGCTCGCGGGGAATATTGCGTTGGTTGCTGCCGCTACCACCCCGGCCGTTGGCCACCCCTCCTCCCCGGAGGAGGGGAATTTGGATACCTTCAAAGGCATCCCGTATTCAGAAATTATCAAACAATGGTTCATCCTCGCCGGTGGCGAACCTGCGGAGGGTGAGCGCAACACGAAGCTGCACAGATTAGCGTATCATTTGCGCCACATCACGGACAATAATGAGGAGCTTTTGTTGAAAATCATGCCGCGCTATGGATTGGGTGAAGAGGAAATGAAAAGCCTAATACACTCTGCCTGCACGGCGCAATGGTGCGGAATGCCGAAGATGATGCAGGAAGCGGTGGAACGCTGCAACCCACAGCCCCCCTCAATCCAACAGCCCCCCTCAATCCCCCCATACGGGGGGAAGCCCGATACGGCGGGGGTATCCATAAGCTCCCCCTCGGGGGGAGTTGAGGGGGCCCCTCCCATGCCGAAAAAATTACCGCCGCTCATCAAGCTGCTGGTCAGCCGCACGCCGGACCTCTACAAACCTGCCGTGGCGCACGCCGTCTTCCCTTCGCTGGCCGCACACCTGCACCGCGTCCGCTTCAAATACATTGACAATGTGGAGCACGAGGCCACGCTGATGAACGTCCTTATGGCAGGCACCGGAGCGGGCAAGGATTGCATCAGCGAACCCATCAACCGCATCATGGCGGACATCCGCGAGCGCGACGCACGCAACCTCGAACGTGAGCGGCAATGGAAGCAGGAAGTCAACTCGAAGGGCGCAAACAAGGACAAACGGCAACGCCCGGAAGGCCTTATCATTCAGGAGATTGATGCGGATATGACCAACCCGGCATTCGTCATGCGCACGGCAGAGGCGGACGGACACTTCCTGTACACAAAATTGAATGAGATAGACCAATTCGACGCCTTGCGGGGAAGCGGAAAGGGCGGACAGCAATTCCAGATTATGTGTCTGGCGTTCGACCCCGGCAACCGCTACGGACAGACGCGCGTAGGTTCGCAGAGCGTGACAGAAAAAGTTACCATCCGCTTCAACTGGAATGCCGCGACAACTATCCAGAAAGGCAAGCGCTATTTCTCCAAGGTCTTGACGGACGGTCCCATCTCGCGCATCAACTTCTGCACCATCCCCGAGCGCGAAATCGGTGCGGATATGCCGGTCTATGGCACGTATGACGCCGCATTTGACGAGGAATTGCGTCCATATATCGAAAACTTGGTGCGTGCCACGGGATTGGTAGATTGCCCCGAAGCATACAAGTTGGCGAAAAAATTGTGCGAGGAGAATGCCGAGTTTGCCCGCCTCTCGCAAAGCCGGGTGTACGAAAATCTGAGCTTCCGCGCCAATGTGATAGCCTACCTGAAGGCGTGTGTACTGTATGTGGCGCAGGGCTGCACGTGGGACAAGACGTTGGAGGACTTTGTGCGCTGGTCGTTGCAATATGATATGTGGTGCAAGATGGAGTTTTTCGGTGAGGCCATCGAGGCGGCCAACCAAGAAGCGATGTGCGGAAGGAAAATACATACCGGCCCACGCAACTTGTTGGAACTGTTACCCGATGAGTTCACCACAGCCGATGCCGAACGACTTCGGCTGATGCAAGGGATGGATGCAAAAGGCACTTCGCACATGCTGAGCCAGTGGAAACTCAGAGGATACATCACAATTATCACAGATCACAGTTATCAAAAACTAAAATACCGCAGCAATGGAATTGACCTTAAAGCGAACTAAGAAGCGAAAGTACTACACCTTGGGTATCCTCTCGATAGAGGGGAAACCCTTCTGCAACACGCTTGAACCGACGTGGCGCGACATACCTCCGCGCGGAAAAGAGATCAAGATACCCGGCCGGACGGCCATTCCCGAAGGGTATTATCCGCTGTTCATCACCCGCTCGCCGAAGTTCGGCGGGAAGTGGCTGCCGCTGCTGCTCCATGTGCGCGGTTTCGAGGGCATACGCATCCATGCAGGCAACACAGCGGAGGACACCGAGGGGTGCATCCTGGTGGGCCATACCTTGAAGCATTATCCCGGACGGTTGTTCGATTCGCGCCAGTGGCTGCAACGACTGATGAAGCGTCTGGCGGAGAGGCCGGAGGGGGAGATGATGTGGATTAGGGTGAAGTGAAGAAGGACGACGCAAGCGTTTTTACTCCGTATCTTTGTGCGGGTGACAGGACTCGAACCTGCACGCCTTTCGGCACCAGATCCTAAGTCTGGCGCGGCTGCCAATTACGCCACACCCGCAACAAGTTTAGTGTGAACGGGCGCAAAGATACGGAGATTTTTCGTTTCCGGCAAAGTTTCGGCGAGGAAGTTGACGAATCAGGTGCGGTTTTTCAATGCTTTCCTCGCCGTTTCGATAATGGTATCCACTCCCCGCGCCTCGTCCTCCTCGGTCATATCCACATGGATGTCGGGGTCAATGCCGTCCTCGATGTGCTGGCCGTCGGCATCCAGCGTGGGACTGGCGGAGAAGCGGACGCCCCAGCCGTTGGGCAGCTCGGAAGAGAAGGGCATACCTCCCCCGCCGCCTGTGCGGTCGCCCACGAGGGTGACTTGGGGGAAGCAGCGCATGGAGTTGACAAAGTCGTTGGTCGCGCTGTAGCTGTGGCGGTTGGTCAGCACGACGACAGGCTTCTGCCAGCGCACGCCATCGGACGGGTCGATGTAGATTGGCTCGGGGTCGGAGAAATCGCTGTGGCCGGGACCGGTCTTGTGCTGCAGGTATCCCACATGGACGCGCTCGTTGGTGAAGCGGGCGGCGAGCTTGGACGAGGTGGTCAGGTTGCCGCCGCCGTTGCCGCGCACGTCGATGATAAGGCCGTTGCATACGCCGAGGTAGAGCAGCATCTCGTCCAGGTTGCCATCGCCGATGCCGGCGGAGAAGTCGGGGTAGTAGACGTAGCCGATGTTGTCCTTGAGGATGGTGTACCTGGCACCGCCGCCGATGCGGTAGTCGCGTCCGAGGTAATCTTCAATCAACGCCTCGCTGAAGTTGCGCGGATAGTCCAGGTACCAGTCCCAGTAGCGGGCGGTGTTCCAGGCGGAGTAGAGGTTGACGTGGCCGTCGCGCAACTCGGCCAGCATATTGCCCAGCACCTCGAAGAGGGCGTCACTGCCCATATCGTCCGTTATCTGCCGGCGGTATTGCTCGTGGATGGCATCCCAGTCTATCTGCTTGTAGTCCAGGTAGCAGTAGTGTTCGTCGATGAGCGTCCACAGCGCTTCGAAGTTGCCGACGGCGCTGTTGTCGTATTCCTCCTCGCGGATGCACGAGGCAAAGAGCAGAAGGAGGGACAGGAGGAGAGAAAGCTGTTTCATTGTCAGGCTATTTTATCAGGTTGAACCGTTTGACAAATCCCACCATGAAGATATGTCCGTAGGCATGGGTGCGGATATGGTTGACTTCGGACTGCTGGGCGTCCCACAGGTAGGTGAAGCGCATCCGGGCGCGCCCCACGGGGAAATCCAGCGACAGGCGGTGGCGCCACGACGGGCGGTTGTGCAACGACGTGAAGCGCACTACCCCGCCGGCATTGCCTTGGGAAAAGATTTCATAATAGGACTGCCCGTAGTGGGGAGAGAACATCGCG
Organism: Candidatus Bacteroides pullicola; assembly: GCA_019115825.1. GTDB lineage: Bacteria > Bacteroidota > Bacteroidia > Bacteroidales > Bacteroidaceae > Bacteroides > Bacteroides pullicola. The sequence continues at coordinate 36,655 of DXCV01000033.1, read as the reverse complement.
CCGACAAGAGGTACATCCAACTGGTAGCGCAGGCGGAAGGGCACGCGACGCAGGCGGAAGTCCCACGCGCCTCCCACGGAAGCATCCACGGCCACAGCAGCGCGGGCGTTGGCGGGATTGTTGCCGTTGCGGAAGTTCCAGAGGAAGCCGCCGGAGAGGTCGGCCAAGCCGCCGGCGAAGAGGTGCAGGCCGTCGGCCACGGGGAAGTCGTAGTGCAATCCCCAGTTCCAGTTGACGAGGGCGCCCAGGGCGTTGTTGTTGTCCACGTGGTTGTGCGTGTAGTTGGCGTAACCTTGGAAGAAGGATTGGCGCACCAGGCGTCCGTCCGCCCAACGGGTGCGGCGCAGGCTCTCGCGCGAGAGGCGGAACTCGATGCCGCGGTATTCCTGGGGCGAAAGGTAGGTGTCATACTCGTTGGCCCAGCCGAGGCCGTACATCGTGGCACGCTCGATGGGACGGGCGTCGTCCGCCTGCACGGTGTCCGCCGGGGAAGCCGCGGACAGGACGGCCGAAAGCGCGAGAATAGAGAGAAAGGGTAGCATAGTGTCAAAACAGTTTCATTTGTCCTGTCAGTTCGTCCAGTATGTCGCCCGGCGTCTTGTCTTTGTCCGGGTCAAGGTCTTCGGCTTCCTCCGTCGTGGCCGGTGCTTCGGGCGCAGACTCGGGACGGCGCGTGGGCTCCAGCTCGTTGATGGTGTCTATGGCGTAGGTGGTCAGGCGCTTGCCTTTCGCCTTGAATCCTTTGACAGCAATAAAGTCGTCGGCCTCCACCACCAGCGGGTCGCGGAAGGCATCGTGCCCGCCGAAGACCACCTCCAGGCGCGGATAGTACTCGTCCGTCAGGAGGATGAGCTGGTTCTTGGGATTCTCGCCCAGGTAGTTCTGCTTGCGGGCGGTGGGCTCGAAGCAGAAGCGCTTGATGTAGGGATAGCCCTGCTGGTCGGCATCGTAGAGGACGGCCGTCCACACCTTCTGCGGGTCGAACTTCTCGAGGAAGCGGATATTAGGTTCGTAGTGGTTCTCCAGGTCGAAGTTGGTGGCGTAGAAGTCGCCGTTCTCCAGCACCACAAGGATGCGGTCGTCCGTCTGGAACTCGCCCAGATATTCACCGCGTCCGTCGTAGTTGAGGCGGAGGACGTCGCGGTCGAACCACACCTTGCGTCCGCCCAGCGTGGAGGCTCCGCGCTGCTTCAGCACAATCTTGTGGACGGGCAGGCGCGTCAGGATGTTGCCGATGGCTTGGCGTCCTTTGATGGCCAGCTGGCTGAAGTCTTCCTCGAAGACAATCTTGCGCACGCGCGGATTGGGTTTGAGCGTCACCTTGATGACTTCCGCCTCGCCGTTGGGGTTGGCGCTGAAGTAGAGGATGCGCGAATCGGGCTTGCCCTGCGTGAGGTCGTATTCGCGGTCGCGCACGATGCCGGTGACGGCAAAACGCTTGATGTAGCACGTGCCGTCTTTGCCGTCGCGGTAGGCCACGTTGTAGATGGTGCGCTTGTCGTTCTTCTTGAAGATGTTGATATAGAGGATGTTCTTGCCCACGAACTTCTTGTCCGCCACGGGCGTGATGACATACTTGCCGTCGCGGTAGAAGATGATGACGTCGTCGATGGGCGAGCAGTTGGCCACGAACTCGTCCTTCTTCAGGCCGGTGCCGATGAAGCCTTCCTCGCGGTTGATGTAGAGCTTCTCGTTGGCTTCGATAACTTTGGTAGCCTCGATGACGTCGAAGCTGCGCAGCTCGGTGCGGCGGGGGAAATTCTTGCCGTATTTCTCCTCCAACATGCGGAACCACTCCACGGTGTACTCCACCAGGTTGGCCAGGTGGCGGTCAATCTCCTCCACTTCGGCTTTCATGCGGGCTATCTGCTCCTCGGCCTTGTCAGAGTTGAACTTGAGGATGCGCGCCATCTTGATTTCCATCAGGCGGAGGATGTCGTCCTTGGTCACCTCGCGGATGAAGGTGGGATAGTAGGGTGTGAGGCGCAGGTCGATATGCTCGCAGGCGGCGTCCATCGACTTGGCTTGCTCGAACTCGGCGTCCTTGTAGATGCGCTCCTCGATGAAGATTTTCTCCAGGGAGGCGAAGTGCAGGCTCTCCATCACCTCATCCCGGCGTATCTGGAGCTCGCGGCGCAGCAGTTCCTTGGTGTTGTCCACCGAGCGGCGGAGGACGTCGCTGACGGCCAGGAAATGCGGTTTCTGCTCGTCTATGACGCAGCAGTTGGGCGATATGTTCACCTCGCAGTCGGTGAAGGCGTAGAGGGCGTCGATGGTCTTGTCCGACGACACGCCGGGAGCCAGGTGCACGAGTATCTCCACGTTCCCCGAAGTCAAATCCTCCACTTTGCGAATCTTTATCTTGCCTTTCTCGCTGGCTTTCACGATGGAGTCGCACACGCTCGCCACGGTCTTGCCGTAGGGTATCTCGCGGATGGCCAGCGTCTTGTTGTCCACCTTCTCTATCTTGGAGCGCACACGCACGGAGCCGCCACGCTCGCCGTCGTTGTAGCGGGAGACGTCGATGCTGCCGCCTGTCTGGAAGTCGGGATAGAGGTGGAACTCCTCGCCGTGCAGGTAGCTGATGGCGGCTTCGCACAACTCGTTGAAGTTATGGGGCAATATCTTGGAGGACAAGCCCACGGCAATGCCTTCCACGCCCTGCGCCAGCAGCAGGGGGAACTTGACGGGGAGAGTCACCGGCTCGCGGTTACGCCCGTCGTAGGATTGCTTCCACTCGGTTGTTTTCGGATTGAAAACAACGTCCAGGGCAAATTTGGTGAGGCGTGCTTCGATGTATCGGCCGGCGGCGGCATCGTCTCCGGTGAGGATGTTTCCCCAGTTTCCTTGGCAGTCGATGAGGAGGTCTTTCTGTCCCAGCTGCACCAGCGCATCCTTGATGGAAGCATCGCCGTGCGGATGGAATTTCATAGCCTCTCCCACGATGTTGGCCACCTTGTTGTATCGTCCGTCCTCCATGCGGCGCATGGTGTGCAGGATGCGGCGTTGCACGGGTTTCAATCCGTCCGCCACATGGGGTACAGCACGCTCCAGGATGACGTAGGAGGCGTAATCCAAGAACCAGTTCTGATACATGCCGCTCAGGCGGTGGCGCACGTCGCCGGTGTTGGCGTCAGCAGGTTTGTAATCGGTATGTTCGGCGCTCGCCTCGGGCGTTGCGTCGGGATTAATGTCGTCTTTGGGTATTTCGTAGTCTTCGCTCATAATTTGTCCGGGGATTGTAATGCGCCTCCCGCCGGCGTTGGCGGAAGGGGGCAGGCAAATGTACGAAAAAAGGGGGATATGGGAAAAAGATTGGAGGGATTATTTGTCAATCAGGGTATGAACAGCATTGATAAAGTCTTCTGCTTGTGGAAATAACGCATCTACCAATTCCTTATCACAATAGACAAAATCATCATAGTCACCACTATGACGTTTCTCAAACAACGTACCGAATGTCTTTCCCATACGGACAGATAATTTTCCAGTCGACACGAAGTGTAAGCCCAGCATCGTCTTTACCCCATTATGCGTCTGCGTCTGTATGTCGTTTTTCAAGAGTAGCGCTACAGCGGCATAATAACAAGCATAATACAACCTATTGACGGTTGCATTATAAAAGCCCTCCCGCCTCATCACGTCAGCCTCTTTCAACGTGCTGTACGCACGCTCCAAACGATAAGCAACCAACGCTTTCTTGCTTTCCTCATCTAGTTTTTCCTTCATAGCAATACTCCTTCATTGACCACATTCACATAGAATGGCGTCTTGAACGGACGGTTTCGCCATTGTTTCTTCAACATCACAATAGGACTGATGCACACACCAGTATTCAGTTCCAATTCGTACAAAGGCATCGTAACAGTCTCCTCACGAGCCAATGAGAGGGTGTCACCATCCAGCAAAACCAACAAGTCTATATCGCTGTCAGGACGTGCGTCTCCCCGCGCTTCCGAACCAAACAAGATGACCTCTGCCGTTGGATCTACCTGTCGGATGATTTCCTTGATTTGTCTGACAACTTCCGTCCGTCTCATAATCGTCTTTCATAAGAATGCTACAAATATACGGATTCCCTATTGATTTCCCAATAGAAAGGGCAGGAAATCAATAGGGAATCCCGTCTTTTACCAAGCCTTTGCCCAGGTATATCCCCGTCCGTACTCGGAGTTATCCCTGCGCAGAGAGGATATTATTGTCCTCCCCCCATACTTCCTCCGCCGCCTTCGCTGCCGCCGCTCTTGACGTCGTCATTGCTGATGCTGCGCGCTACACGCTTCACGCTGGCTTTCAGCTCGCCCAGGCGGTAGCTGACGCTCACGCCGAAATTGGCTTGCGGAAAACGGTTCCATGAATCGCTGCGGAAGCCGGCACCCTCGGTGTGCGACTCATAACGCTGGTATTTCTCCAGGAAATTGCTGGCGAACGCCGAGAGGGTGAGGCGCTTGTCCAGGAACGATTTGTTCAAGCTGAGCGAATAGCCCAGGAAGCTGCTGCCCTTGCCTTGCAGCATAATCCACGGCGTCTGGCCGTAGACATTCAGACTGAGGCGCCAATCATGCTTGAAGCTCTGCTGCGCCCCGCCAAAGGCGAAAAGGTTCCATCCGTGGTTCTCCAAGCCGTCCGCACCCTTCAACTGGGTGTAGCCGCCAAAGAGATTGACATAGACGCGCGTGTTGGACGAGGCATTCCAATTGACGTAGGCGCTGAGCGAAGCGTTGCGGCTCTTGCCAATATTATAATAGGAGGTGTAGAGCACATCCTTGCCCGTATAGTTCTCCGGATTCAGGTCGGCGATTTCCGTCTCGGACACCAGGCGGGTGACAGGCTGGATGCTGTTGTTCGTGAAGGAATAGCGGGCAGACAGATTGATGTTGAACTTCTGGGAGAAGCTGCTGTAGCTCAGGTCAAACGAGTGATTCTTCTCGCTGTCCAGGTCGGAGTTGCCCTGGCTCATGGCCGACGGATTGCTGTCGTCCAGATAGGGATTCAGATACCAGATGCCGGGGCGGTAGATGCGCATGTTGTAGCCCAGGCGAACGTTGGAGAAGTCGCTCAATTTCCATCCTATCGAAGCGGAGGGCACCACGTCGTCAAAATCCTTGCGGAAGTCTTCGCCGCGCCCCAGGAGGTACTTCACGTTTTGGATGGTGTGCTCGTAGCGCACACCCAGACGTCCGGAGAGTTTCTTCCAGCGCAGGGCATACCCTAAGTAGGCGGCCAGGATGTCGTTGGCATGGCGGTAGTGGGTGCTATGATCCTCGTCGAAGGCATAGTCGCTTCCATCCTGCCGGCGGGTGTAGCGGTCGTTGTCCGCCGAGTTGTTGCGGCGGATGTACTTCACGCCCGTCTCCACCGTGTGGTATTGGCCGATGGGCGTGGTGAAGTCGGTTTGCACGGTGTGCTCGGTAGTGTTTTGGCTGCCGTCCATCCGCAGGTCTTCCAAGCGGCGGATGTAGTCGGCCCAGTCGGTGGCGTAGCCGTCGTCCACGCTGTATTCGGAGTAGGAATCCGAAGTATCGGGGCGGGTATTGATTTTGTAGGAAATGGTCAGCATGCGGTTCTTCACGTGCGGGAAGATGTGCTGGTAATCCAAGCCGCCGTCGATGGAGTACCACGAGGAGTGGCTGCGTCCGGCGGTGGTGTAGCGGTAGAGCGTGGCGCCCACCGGCTCTACGGACGAGGTGGCGAGGTAGGACGATCCGCTATGCCCGTCGTTGCCTCCTCCCCACAAGCCGAAAGAAGCGGTCACCAGATTGAGCGTGTCTATCTCGTAGCTCGCCTCCAGACTGCCCGCCTGGAAGTTGCCGTCACTCTTGCTGCTGCCGCCGTAGGCCACGTTGGCGCGGTCGGCGGAAGGTTCGGTAGCCGTCTGACTGCCTCCCATATAGCTGCGGGGGCTGTAGCTCTTGTTATAATTATAGCGTGCGCTGAGGGTGAACTTGCCTTTCTGCACCGTGCCGAAGAATCCTCCACCTGCCCCGCGGTTGCTGCCGTTGGCGCTGAGGGTGACGGTGTATCCTTCGAAGCCGCCTCCCTCGGTGACGATGTTCAAGATGCCGCCCACACCCTCGGCATCGTATTTAGGACCGGGATTGGTGATGACCTCGATGTGCTTGATGGTGTTGGCAGGCATACTCTTCAGCACCTCCTTGGGATTGTTGCTCATCATGTTGTTGGGGCGTCCGTTGACGTACACCTTGAAGCTGCTGCTGCCGTTCACCTGGATGTTGTCCTCGCCATCCACGGTGACCATCGGCACCTTGCGGAGCATCTCCAGCAGGGAGTTGGTTTCCGAGTCGGGGTCGTCGGCTACGTTATACTCTATCTTGTCGATATCCGCCTTCACCAAGGGTTTCTGGGCGGTAACCACCACTTCGGCCAGTTCGTTGGCGGCATCGGTGATGTAGAGCGTACCTAGGTCCACTTCCTTTGCACCAGAAGCAAATTCCCGCACCAACGGTTCACGTCCCATCGAACTTATGGTGAGCAGGAAGTCGCCCTGTCCGTTCACCGTGGCGCTGAATGCTCCGTTGATGTCGGTGAGCACAGCTTTGACGGCTTTCTCCGGCTTGTTCTTCTTCGCAATCTTGACTGTAGCATAGGGTTCGCCTTCCTGGGTCAGCGAGTCGAGCACGACACCCTTCACGCGGAAGGAACCGCTCGTCTGAGCCATTGCCATGCCGCACGTCAGCAAGCACAGCAACAGCAGGGTTTGTCTGAATTTCATTTTCTTTGTCTGTTTATGAACGTCTGATAAATGCCGCAAAAGTACAGCTTCTCCGTAGAAACCTGACGGTAAGAGGAGTTAAAATACATAAAACGCAGCCAGCAGCCCCACATTCACCGCAATCACCACCCCGAAGCCGACCAACACCCAGCGACGCAGCGCGCTCTTCCGTCCGGCGAAGAACAGGGCATAGCAAAGGTTGACGGCAATGTTGCTGACGATGGCCTGAAGGCTGCACGCTGTGATGAGAGGCACGGGGACATTGCCTGTACCTTGCAGCAGGTTGAGGATAAAAGGGGTAATGTCGCTTACGCCGGAGATGAAAGACAAGACGGTCAGTCCTCCCGTACCCGCATAAAGCAGCGTATAGTGCGTCAGCAGCGTGAATACCACAAAGAGCAGCGCGAATATCAAGGCGACTTTGAACTCCAACGGATTGCCCGTGTCGGTATCGGCGGCCTGCGCGTCCACCGCAGCTGCCCGTTGCCGGTGAATCCACCATGCCACAAGAGCAGACACCACCGCCATTGCCAACAGGTAGGGATAGATGACAGCCAGCGCCTCCCGGCTGAAGATGCCTATCAGGATAAGGAAGCGCAGAAACATCATGCTCACTGCCAAGAGCATGGCCGAGGCATACTCCGGCGCCTCCCCCGCTGAGCTTTCGCGGCTTTTGCGCGCCAGGACGGAGATGGTCGCCGTGCTGCTATAAAGTCCGCCTACGATGCCAGACACCAAGATGCCCGACTCACGGAAAACGTACCGCCGCAACAAATAAGAGAGGTAGGAAATGCCGGACACCACCACCGTAGCCAGCCACACGCTGTAGGGCGTCAGGCTGATGCCGGGTATCAGCGTCTTGTCCGGAAGCATGGGGAGGATGATGCCGCTGATGGCCAAGAACTTGGCCAACGTAATCATCTCATCGTTCTTCATGCGTTGCGCCAACTCCGTGAACGTGTGCTTCAGCTCCGTGAAGAGCAGCACCGTCACCACTACCATAACATAAAACCACGACGGCTGGGTGATGACTATCGGCGCCAGGCAATAGGTGATGAGAGCTATGACGATGGTGGTCACGCCAAACACGCGATAGTGCGTCTGCTTCACATAATAATTAAGCGCCAGCAGCAGCCCCAACACCGCTCCGCCGCCCAGAAAGAGGCGGTACTCCGTCGGGTCGAGGATATACAACACATACCCCAGGATGCCGATAAAAGTGAAGGTACGGTCAGTGCCGAAAAGGGTGGTTTCGCCCTCGCGCTTCAGGCTGATGCGCCGTTGCGAGAGGCCGATGAGCAAGGAGAACAACGTCACCAGGACGAAGGTGACAAACTCCTCGGGCAGGTATTGGTAGATTTTCTCCATTTCATCTTTTTACGGTTCCTTCCAAGTGCAATAGGGCCGTTGCATCAGTTGGGCATTGTAATACCGCCGGTCGCCCGTCACCTCACGGCCGAGGAAAGCGGGACGCTCGAAAGGTTCGTCGGGCGAGGAAAGCTCGACTTCGGCCACGACCAAACCTTCGTTGTCGCCGTAGAACTCGTCCACCTCGAAAGTATGGCCGCCAAAGGGAACCAAATAGCGCGTCTTGTCGATGACTCCGCCCCGGCAAAGTTTCATCAAGTCGCGGGCATCGTCCAGGGAAATCTCCGTCTCCCACTCATAACGACTGAGGCCACCATCGGACGAAGGTCCTTTGATGGTGAGATAGCCGCGGTCGCCCCGGATGCGCACGCGCACTGTCCGCCCGTCGCAACAGATATACCCCTGCGCAATGCGGCTGGACGAGGTGGCGGACGACCGATAGTCGCCCGTCACCAGGAACTTGCGTTCAATCTCCTGTGCCACGGCTCAAGCCCATACGGTGTAGGCCACCAGCATGATGATGATCAAGATGATGGCGACAATGGTCATTCCACGGAGGACTTTCTTGCCCTGTTCTTCTTCACGTTGCGTGTGTGTCACGCGGTTTTTATTACTCTTTCCCATGATATAACTATGTTTAGTTTTAGGTTCAACGGAAGCAAAGTAAGACCAAATTCGGGAAGTTTGCAAGCGATTGGAGGAAAAAATTAACTTCCTGTCCCATTTCAGTGATACTGGTAGCATTTTCTGTAATAAAGATAACCCGCAAGCATACAGAACGCCTTACCTTTGCGGCGCGATTATATAAATAGGAAATTAGATTTCAACACAGAGACACTAAGACACAAAGTTTTATTGATACCGTCCATTTCATTGTTAGCGGGAGAGCACAGAGTTTGTGACTTCGTCACTACAAAGAGGCAAGAACTGTTCTCCGTGACCTCTTGGCGGCAACGCCGCCCCTCTGTGCTTTTAAAAAGACTCGTGTGGCAGCAATGCTACTTATGAACTCTGTATCTCCGTGTCTCTGTGTTTGAATAATCACCGATAAATTATCATTTGTTTTACACACCTGCAAATTATATACTTTATAGAATATGAAGAAACTACTGACCCTCTCCCTGCTCTCCCTCGGCCTGGCCACTGCCGCCGGAGCCGCCGAACCCCTTGACAGCCTCGTCACGGACGGCAATCACGTATTGCACGAAGTGGTGGTGACCGGCACGCGCAACGCCACCGACATCCGCCACCTGCCCATGACCATCTCTGTTGTGGGCCGTCCGCAACTGGAAGGACGTTACCAGCCCTCCATTCTCCCCGCCCTGACGGAGCAAGTGCCCGGCCTTTTCGTCACCAGCCGCGGCGTGATGGGCTACGGCGTGTCCACGGGTGCGGCGGGCGGATTGAGTATGCGCGGCCTGTCGGGCAGCTCGCAGATGCTGGTGCTCATCGACGGGCATCCACAATACATGGGCCTCTTCGGCCACCCCATCTCCGACTCCTACCAAACGATGCTGGCCGAACGTGTGGAGGTGCTACGAGGACCTGCCTCGGTGCTCTACGGCTCCAACGCGATGGGCGGCGTCATCAACATCGTCACCCGACGGATGCAGGAGGACGGCGTGAAAACCGATATTAATATAGGTGCGGGCTCTTACGGCACGCTGCAGGCCGAAGGCGTCAACCGCGTGCGTAGCGGACGATTCAGCAGCACCGCCGCCTTCTCCTACAACCGCACGGACGGACATCGCCCGGATATGGCCTTCGAACAATATAGCGGCTACGCCAAACTGGCCTACGACCTGACACAGAACTGGCGTCTGTGGGGCGACGTGAACGTGACGCACTTCAACGCGTCCAACCCAGGCGAGACCTTCTCCCCGCTCACGGACAACGATTCACGCATTACCCGTGGCATGGCATCGGCGATGCTGGAAAACCACTACGAACGCACGTCCGGTGCACTGAGCTTCTTCTACAACTGGGGACGACACAAGATAAACGACGGCTACGGCCCCGGCGAGGAGCCGCAGGAATCGCTCTTCCACAGCAAGGACCTGATGATGGGTGTGTCGTGGTACCAAAGCGCGGAGCTGTACGAGGGCAACCGTCTGACTGTGGGCATCGACTACCAGCACTTCGGCGGCGAGTCGTGGAACGAAGCAGTGGCCGACGGCGCACGCACCCCCGGCGTGGACAAGAAGCAGGACGAGATAGCCGGCTACGTGGACTTCCGCCAGGACTTCGGCTCGTGGCTCTCGCTGAACGCAGGCCTCCGCGTAGACCATCATTCGCACGTGGGCACGGAGCTTGTTCCTCAAGGCGGCCTGGCCTTCCACCTGCCCCACCGCGCCGAACTGAAGGCGATGGTGAGCAAGGGCTTCCGCAACCCCACCATCCGCGAGATGTACATGTTTCCTCCGCAAAATCCCGACCTGAAACCGGAGCGCCTGATGAACTATGAACTGTCTTTCACGCAGACGCAACTGGACGGTGCACTGACCTACGGGGCCAACCTCTTCTACATCAACGGCGACAACCTCATCATGACCACCCGCGTGGATGGCCGTCCGCACAACGTGAACAGCGGCGAGATAGAGAACTGGGGGCTAGAGGCCAACGCCGCCTGGCGCATCAACCCACGCTGGAGTGTCAACGCCAATTACAGCTGGGTACACATGGAGAATCCCGTCATCTCCGCGCCGCAGCACAAGCTCTACGCCGGGGCCGACTTCCACCAAGGGCGTTGGGCGGTCTCCACGGGCCTGCAATATATAAAAGGTCTCTATACCTCGGTAGGCACTGATGCCACGACGGAGGACTTTGTCCTGTGGAATGTCCGCGCCTCCTACCGTCTCTGCCCCTACGCTTCGCTCTTTGTGCGTGGGGAGAACCTGCTGGCGCAACGGTATGAGATTATGGCAGGCTATCCGATGCCCAAGGCGACATTCCTGGGCGGGGTGAGCGTGAGTTTCTGAAAGGAAGTACAAGAACAACTTAGGCGCGGATCTCGCGAATTTCACGGATGACTCCAATCATCTCCGTGTAATCCGCGCAATCCGCGCCTGAATTATGCTTCAAGAGTCAGTGCTTACGCCTCGCCTTCTCCCGCGAACTCCATCAGATAAGCCTTGATGAATCCGTCTATCTTGCCGTCCATCACGCCGTTGACGTCCGAGGTCTGGTAGTTGGTGCGGTGGTCCTTGACGCGGCGGTCGTCGAAGACGTAGCTGCGTATCTGCGAGCCCCACTCGATTTTCTTCTTGCCCGCCTCAATCTTGGCCTGCTCGGCCATGCGGTGTTTCATCTCCTTGTCATACAGCATGGAGCGCAACAGTCGCAAGGCATTCTCGCGGTTCTTGGGCTGGTCGCGCGTCTCGGTGTTCTCAATGAGGATTTCCTCCTCTTCGCCCGTGTAGGGATCCTTATACTGGTAGCGCAGGCGCACGCCGGACTCTACCTTGTTCACGTTCTGACCACCCGCGCCGCCGCTTCGGAAGGTATCCCACGACAGACGTGCCGGCTCGATGGTCACCTCGATGGTGTCGTCCACCAAGGGCGTGACAAATACGGAGGCAAAGGAGGTCATGCGCTTGCCCTGGGCATTGTAGGGCGACACGCGCACCAGACGGTGCACACCGTTCTCCCCCTTCAGGTAACCGTAGGCATACGGGCCGCTGATCTCGATAGTGCAGGTCTTGATGCCCGCCTCGTCGCCCTCCTGCAGGTTGGCGATGGAAGTCTTGTAGCCGTGCGTCTCGGCATAGCGCAGGTACATGCGCATCAGCATGCTGGCCCAGTCCTGGCTCTCGGTGCCGCCCGCGCCGGAGTTGATTTTCAGCACGCAGTCCATCTGGTCCGCCTCGTCGCGCAGCATGTTCTTCAACTCCAGGGCCTCCACGGCGGCCACGGCCTTGGCGTAAGCCTCGTCCACCTCTTCCTCGCTCACCAGCTCGTCCTTGTGGAAGTCGAAGGCCAGTTGCAGTTCGTCGGCCAGGGTCTTCACCTCGTTGTAGCCGCTGATCCATTGCTGCAGGCCCTTCACCTTCTTCATCTGCGCCTCGGCAGCCTTCTGGTCGTCCCAGAATCCGGGCGCCTGCGTGCGCAGCTGTTCTTCCTCCACTTGTATCTTCTTGCCTTCGATATCCAGGTAGCGGTTCAACGCTTCGGTGCGCTCCCGGACGTCCTTCAGTTGTTCGATGGTTATCATTGTTGTAATAAGTCTGATTTTGTCATTATTTGCCTTTCAACGTGCAAAGGTAGGAAAAAAACGCATATCTTTGCAGGACAATGACAAAGTAAATACATCAACCCTATGAAACCTTTGAAACGGACCGCCGGAGAAAGACCTCAACATGGAGGCTCTACGCAAGCTGGGACCCGTGACGGAACTGACGAGGGAAAAGATTTCGGGTATTAAAGAAAAAACTCGCACGCCGATATGAGAAGCACCCCGATAACAGCAACTGCTACCGGGGTGCTTCAATATATTAGAATGAATCTGCAAGAATCACTTCTTCACCGCGTGCATCACGGCATGGGCGGGGTCGCTCATGTCCACGGTAATGACGTAAGTAGCTCCTTCCTCCAAGGTAACGCCTTCGGCCAACCAGACGTTTCCGTCATCATTAGGACCAGGGTTGACCACGAAGATGTCGCTATCCGTACTCATGCGGTCGCTCTTGTATTCATTAGCCCAGTTCTTTCCACCGTAGAACTTGAAGTTTGCGCCATCGGACGTAATCTGCTGTCCTGCCACCAGAGTGATTTGGTAAGTGGTCGGTGCGATGGGCGACATGCAGATGGCACCGTTGCCGCCGTCCCAACTGGGCGCACCGGCATGCGAGGGCTTGCCGATGGCCTCTGTCCCTTTCGAGCCACTACCACCCACAATCCAAAGCGCGCCGGTACCATCGTCCTGAAGGGTGGCATCGGACATGGCGCCGTCCAGCACCTCCACCTTGAAGTACTGCTTCTGCATATCGGCCGTGACACGATAGTTGCCACTGATGGGCACAAAGGTCAGGTTGCCTTCTGCATCCTCGGCAAAGAAGTCCGGATCAATCCACCAGCTTTCATAATCGGGCACACCCTCGAAGGTGATGGCTTCGCCTTGGGTCAACGCCATTTCCACCTTCATGGTATTGGCATCCACCTGAGTAAATTCCTGCCCGTTCATGTTGACGGTGAGGAATGGCCCAGCCTCGTAGGTCAACGTATTGAAGGTCACGGTATATTCGCCTGCCTCCAGATTGGAGAAGGGGATGTTGGCGGTGCTGCCATCGACAATTTCACCGTTGGAGTATCCAAAAGTCAACTCATTGCCGGCAGCGCCATAGGCCGGCGCCACAATATAGGCATTAAGCTTTTGGGGGAACTCGGCCGTCACGGCATATTGGTTCTGCCCCGTGCGCGGCATGTCGTATTGCGTGCCATCCTCGGCCACCAGCACGAGGTGGTCATACTGCGGGCGCGTGCAAGCCACGGCCACCGTCTGTTCCGTAATGGTGAAGTGAATGTTTTGCAAGATGAACTTCAGCGTGGCGGTACCATCGGGCACATTCTTGAGGAAGGGGACGTAAATCTTGCCCGTATAATCCACGCCGCTTTCCTTGGTGCGGATGACGGTCTCGCCCACCATCTCCTCGCTGAAATAAAGTTGTGCCTTCAGGGTGGAGAGCGGCACGTCCGCATCCGAAGCATTCACAGTAAACTCCAGGCTATCGCCAAAGCAGGCGCTGCCCACCTCGGTCTTGATGTCCATCACGGGATTGCCCGGCGCGTTGTCCTCATCGTCACAGGCTCCCAACGTCAGTATCCCTGCTATCAGGGCCGACAGATATAAGAGATTCAATTTCTTCATGGTTTTCTTTTTTGTTAAATAAATGATAATCTATGCGCGAAGCGCAGTTCTTATTCCCCTCACTTCTTCCATCTATAAGAGATAGCCGCCCGTGCAGGTACCTCGAAGGAGAAGTAATGCGTGCCATCGTCCACGGTGACGCGTTGGGCCTCCTGGTTGGCATTGCTCAAGACGAAGGCATACGTGCCGTCGGTATTCTCAAAAGCGGCGTAAACGATTCCTTCATCCGTATAACCGGAAGTGCCGATGCGCGTGGCGCCTGGCTTGACCACAGATGCCAAGTGGGCGATGATGTAATAGTGCGAGTTGCGGGTTATGGTGGTGTAGTTCGTGTTGTCCACATCCACGGCGCCATAGCAGGTGGTGCAGGCGCCCGGGCCTCCGTAAGGACCTTGGTCGCTGTCCAGCATCAGGTTCCAGACGATGACACCCACGCACCAGTTGTTCACCGTGCCCAAGGCGATGTTCTCCATGTCGCGGTTGAGCGTCTGGCTGAGGTCGCGGCCATTGTTCCACTCGCCGATGGAAGTCTCAGTGAAGAGCAGTTCCATGTCGGGAGCTTTCTGATGGACATCCTGCAACTCGTCGCGCGTGCCGCCATAGTCGTGGAAGGCCGTGCCGGTGAAGTACTTCTTCGCCTCGGCATCCTGGAAGATCTTCAGCGAATAATCCTGCTGTTCGGCGATGTTGTCGTAGTTATAGTTATGGTCGAAGGCATAGATCTGCACATGCCCGAAGCCGTTCTGCTGCAAGGCGGGGCCAAGAGCCGTCTTGACAAAGTCGCGTTGTTCCTCCCAGCCCATGTAGAGGGAGGCGGAATTGCCGCGGTTCAGCGGTTCATTCTCCACGGAAATGGCATCAACGTCCACGCCTGCATCCTTGAAGGCCTGAAGCCACTTGACGAAGTAAGTGGCGTAGTCCTGGTAATACTTGGGATTAAGCTGTCCGCCTGTCCATGAGTTATAAGGCTTGAGGCTCTGCAGGTCTTCCACCTTCATCCAGCGGGGACACGTCCAGGGAGCCGCGATGATCTTCACATCAGGGTTGATGGCCAGGATTTGCTTCAAGGCCGGGATGACGTAGTCGGTCTCCTCAGTGGTCAAGGCGAAGTTCTCAATACCTTCCGTGTCGCAACAAGTATATTCGCCGGCAATGGAAAAATCCGAACAGCCGATGGCGATGCGGACATAACTGTAGCCGTAATGTTCCGGCGAGAAGGTCTCTTCGAGGAACTTTGCGCGTGCCTCCGCGGGCATTAGCGAGAGGTTGTAGCTGGTAGAGCCGGTGATGGCCGCACCAAAACCGTCCATCTGCTGGTAGCGCGTGGCAGGGTCAAGGCGCACCGTACTGGGCGACATGTTACTGCCCTCGCCAAAATCCAAGGTGCCGGGCGTCAAGTCATAGGCACGGTTGGACGTGGTGAGGTAGTAGCTGACGCCATCCGTAGGCACTGGTTCCGGCTCCGGCTCGGGTGTAGTGCCCGTACCGTCATTGGAATCGCTGCAAGCCATACAGGCCGTAAAGCTCATGCAAAGCAGGAGAGCCATGACTTTGGTCTTGTCTATCAATATTCTCATATTCTTTACTTCTTTTTATATTTGCTAATCGTATATTAAAAACCTATTGAAATCCGTAAACTTGTTATTCGAAAACATCCACATCCTGATTAATATCCGGGATTCTGCACCAGATTCTCGTTGCTGTCCAGCACGGTCTGCGGGAGAGGCATCAAGTAGGAATTGGCGTTGTACGGGTTGACGTTGGCTGCACGGCCTTCGTCGTCGATGTTGTTCATCACGTTCTCCACTTCGTCCCAACGGCAGAGGTCATACCAACGCTGTCCCTCCAAAGCCAGCTCGAGGCGACGCTCCAGCTTGTAGGCTTCCCACAGGCTGGCTTCATTGCCACGCACGGAGGCCGACAGCGGAGCCAGACCGGCACGCTCGCGGATGCGGTCGATGATGTCGGCAGCGGCATTCAGGTCCTTGTTGTCGCCACGCAGGCAGGCTTCAGCCTTCAGCAGAAGGATGTCGGCAAAGCGCAGGTAAATCATGCTGCTGGCGCCCGAACGGCATTTGTAGGCAAAAGCGTAGTGATCGGAAGGATAGTAGTTGCTCCAAGAGCACTCGTACCAGACGATGGTCTCGTTGTAACGCTCCGTGTCGCCGGCTTGCTCGAAGGCGGCTACCAAGTTGCGGGAAGGCGTGATCCACTTGGCCCAAGTGAAGGAATAATCATAGTCCAAGAGGTCGCGGCCGAACATCCACGCCATCCAGTTGCCGCCCGAAGCCGGGAACTGGGCCTCGAGGATGCCTTCGCGGGTGTTGCGCATCTTCATGTCCGTCACCGTCTCGTTCATGCCGAACAGGTCGGAGAAGCTGTCGGCCAGACCATAGCCATGGGCTTCCAGTTCATCGCAATACTGGATGACCTTGTTGTAATCGCGCATCGGCTTCTCGGCATAAATCTTGGCCAAGAGGGCGCGTGCCACGTCGTTTGAGAACAAAGTCTTGTCGGCCTGGTCTGTATCGGGCGCATACTGCACGGCATAGAGCAGGTCTTCCTCGATCTTCTCATAGGCTTCCTGCTGCGTGTTCTGAGGCGGGAAGTAGTCGGGATATACCTCCTCGATGTTGTCGGCCGTGATGTCGGGCGGCAAGACAGTGTTCAAGGGGATGTTTCCCCACATGCGCGTCATCTCGAACCAGATGAAGGCACGGAAAATCATGGCCTGCGCCTTGATGCTGTTGCGCTCGGATTCCGAGAAAGAGGCGTCGGGCACCAGGTCCACATTGTTGATGATGCGCGTGGCCTGGGTGGCATCGGCCATGAAGCGGTCCCAGTCGCGCACGATGTTGGGATTGTTGGCGTCGATGGAATTGTTCTCGTAGTTGATGACGCCGCCATCCGTGGAACCGCCGTAGGCATTGTCCGAATGGCTGTCGCCCATGAGCAGCTGGTCCATGTACCAGTGTTCCATGCGGTCGCGGATCAGCTGATAGAGTGCTTGGAGCGCGGACTCCACGTCGGCCTTTGTGGCAAACTCCAGTTGTTCGCCCTCTTCATCCTGGACGCCTTCGGTGACATCGGAATAAGAAGCCAGAGGATCGTAATCCAGGCTGCAGGCGGAAAAGTTCAGGAGTCCTCCTGCCAACAGTCCGCCAATGATATATTGCTTATAATTTCTCAGTTTCATAATCTATGATATTAGGTATGGTTTATGGGTTAGAATTCGAGATTGACACCGAACACGAAGGAGCGGCACTGCGGATAAGTTCCCCAGTCAATGCCCTGCACGGCACCATTGTTTCCCCATTGATTCACCTCGGGGTCCATGCCGCTGTACTTCGTCCACGTCAGCAGGTTGGTGGCGGTGAAGTAGGGTTGCAGGCGGGTGACACCGAATTTGCGCAACAACGGGCCTTTGACGTCGTAAGACAGGGTGATGTCCTTCACGCGCAGGTAGCTGCCGTCTTCCACGAAGTAAGTGGAGTTGTGCATGGTGTAGTTGGCACGGGGCACGTCCGTGATCTGGCCGGGGATGCGCCAGCGGTCCAGCACGCGGGTGCTCTGGTTCTTGCCGTCGTACATGCCTTCAGTCTCCATGCGCGAAGCGTTGAACACATCGTTGCCATATGAGCCTTGGATGAGGACGCTCAACGTGAAGTTCTTGTAGGAGAACGTGTTGGTCATACCGTAGGTGAACTTGGGGTTCGGGTCGCCGATGTAGGTGCGGTCCGAGGTGGACACCACGCCGTCGCCATTGATGTCGCGGTACATCAAGTCGCCGGTCTCGGGATCCACGCCGTCGCAGATGTAGCCATAGAAGCCTCCCAAGGGACGTCCCGGCTCATTGCGCACGATATATTCGGTGATGCGCTCACTGGCCGTGGCTGCATAGTAGACTTTCTGCAATTCGAGTTCTTCCAGCTTGTTGCGGTTGAAGGACATGTTCAGGTCGGTGTCCCACGAGAACTCGCCCACAAAGTTCTTGGAGCTGATGGAGAATTCGAAGCCCTTGTTGGTCATCGTGCCTTCGTTGCGGCTGATGCTGCTGGCGATGGCCGAGCCGGAGGGCAGGGACACATTCATCAGCATGTCGGTGGTGCGCTTGTAATACCAGTCCAACGTCACGTTCAAGCGGCTGTTGAAGGCGGTGAAGTCCAGACCCACATTGGTCTGCGTGGTGGTCTCCCACGTCAGGTCGCGCGTACGCAGGTTGGAGGGCGTGATGGTGGGCACGGCGTCGCCATTGCCTTCCTCATACCAAGGAATGCGGTTGATGTTGTACAACTGCAGGTAAGCATAGTCGCCCAAGCCGGATTGGTTACCGGTCTGTCCCCAGCCGGCACGGAGCTTCAGGTCGTCCAGCCAGCCGCGGGTGCCTTCCATGAACTCCTCGGACGAGATGCGCCAGGCTGCCGAAAACGAGGGGAACACTCCCCAACGGTGGTCGGGATGCAGGCGCGACGAACCGTCTGCACGGACATTGGCCGTCACGAGGTACTTGGAATCATAGTTGTAGGAGATACGTCCGAAGTAGGACATGATGCCCCACTGCGACGCGCTGGAACCGGCTCCGTTCAGGCCGATCATGTTGGCGGCGTTCAGTGTCTGGATGAGGCCGTTGCGGTAATGCGAGCCGCTGATGTAGTTGTTGGTGTAGTCCGAATCCGTCCACGACGAGCCGACCATCACGTTCAGGCCATGCTTCTCCTTGAACAGCTTGTCGTAGGTCAGGACGTTATCCCACGTCAGCACCGTGTTTTGGTTGCGGTTGTCCGAACCTTCGCCATATTGGTCGCGGCCGTGCTGCGTCTTGTGCGGATCCAGGAAGGTGGTGGAGATGACATTTCGGCGGTCCAGCGAGAAGGTCGTCTTGAAGGTCAGTTCCTTGGGAATGAACGTGAACAACGCGCTGCCCGATGCAATCAGGCGGTTCTCGCGGTTGCGGTCATTGCGGCGGCGTTCCAGGTTCTCCAGCGGGCTGGTGATGTTGGCGCCGTAGAAGTTGGTGTAGTACTGGTCGGGATTCTCCGGGTCCATGATGGGGGCATACTTCGGCGTGTTGATGACGGACAATACCGTACCGCCACGGTTGGCACCCGTACCCATCTCGCCGGCACCGTTGCTGGTATAGTCAGAATAGGTGATGTTGGCCGAAATGCGCAGCCACTTGCGCACATCATTGTCGATGTTGGCGCGGAAGTTATAACGGCGGAAGAAGGCGGTCTCCAAGATACCTTTCTCATTTTGGTAACCGGCGGAGAGGTAATAGCGCAACTTCTCGTTGCCGTCGGACACGGACACTTGGTAATTCTGCGTGTTGCCGGTCGTATAAGTTTCATCCCACCAGTCTGTCTGGTCGGTCAATCCGTCGGGCAGCGTGATGAGGCCGATCTCGTCCATCAATTCCTTGTACTGGGCGGTGTTCAGCGACTCGATCTTGTTGCCCACCTGCGTGAAACCGGCCTGGATGCTCAGGCTGACCTTGGCATTGCCTGCCTCTCCGGCCTTGGTCGTGATGAGGACCACGCCGTTGGCGGCACGCGAACCGTAGATGGCAGCCGAGGAGGCATCCTTCAGAATCTGCATCGAAGCGATGTCGTTGGGCGATAGGAACTTGATGTTGTCCACCGGCACACCGTCCACGACATACAGCGGGTCGTTGCTGCCGTTGAACGAAGTGGTGCCACGCACACGGATGCTCATGTCGCCGCCGGGCTGGCCGGTAGGCTGGATGACGCTGACACCGGCCGCCTTGCCCTGCATGGCCTGTGCGGCGGACAGGATGGGACGGTTCTGGATGTCGTCGGTCGAGACGGACGACACGGCTGTGGTGACATCACGGCGCTTGACGGAGCCGTAGCCGATGACCACCACCTCGTCCAGCAGTTCGTTGTCTTCGCTCAAAGTGACATTGACGCTGGGGGCGGCTTTCACCTCGCGCGTCTGGTAACCGATGTAGGAGATGACCAGCGTGACGCCCGGCTCGGCCTGCAACGTGAAGTTGCCGTCCATGTCGGTGATGGCGCCATTGGCCGTACCTTTCTCTTGGACGCTGGCACCGATGACAGCCTCGTTGGCGGCATCGACCACGCGCCCCTTCACAGTGATTTTCTGTGCAAAAGCACACAGGGACAAACACGTCATCAGCATGAACACTGACCAGCGACGGATTCCCCATAAAGGTCTTACGTTTCTCATTGGTAAAACTGTTTGTTTTTATTAATATTAGGAACACTCGGCACTTGCTTCCGTCGCGGACAGTCGCAAGTGCTGTCGCAAAGTTATTCCAAACTGCCATACCATAAAACCAAGAGGAATGAAAAAGTGGATGATATTAGACGTAAACTACTGGGATTCAGGATTGTCAGGCTCTCTAAAAGTGGATGCTGTCCTAAGGAAAAACGTCCCAGACGCTGGCCATTTTGGTTAACGATTCCGGCAGAAACGGACAGGTATGCCCCCGCCCACGGGCGGCCGCCCGCCTAAGCACGGGCGCAGGCTCCTCCGGACACGGGCGGGGGTATACCTAAGCATAGCCCCACGAAGACGCCCGTTGCCCCAAGGGAATATTATAAGATAAATTTACTGGATGTGCGCCACGTTTTCTTCAAAATCCTCGCGGTTGCGGGCCTTGTTCTTCACCTTGGCGCGATAGTTATAGATGGTGTTGACGGAATAGTGCAGGAACTCGGCTATCTGCGAACTGTCCGTGATGCCCAGACGGATGAGGGCGAAGATGCGCAATTCGGTGTTGAGCTGCCCCTCGGCCTTGGGCAGGATTTGCTCATCGTCGCGCAACAAGGCGTTGAAGCGCGCCACAAAGTCGGGGAAGATGCGCAGGAACACGGTGTCGAAGTTGGAATAAAGCTCGTTCAGCGCCTCGTCCAATACGGAGGACGAACGCGAGATTTTCAGCAATTCGGCCGACTTGCCCGTGCTGAGCATTTTGCCTGCCATGCGGCGGAAGGCTTCCAGGCGGTCCACATAGGTGGAGCAGAGCTTGATGAAGCGTCCCAGATAGTTCTCCTTGATGGTGTTGGCCTCGCGCAGGTTGGCATTGGCCTGTTGCAGTTCGGCGTTGATGCGCTGCAGGTCGGCATTGAGGTCATGCAGTTGTCCGTTGACGGCCAGCAGTTCGCGGCGTGCCCGGGCCAAACGTTTCATCTGTCTCCAGATGCAAATCAAGGCCAGGATGAGCAGCACGGTGAGCACGGAAACAAAAAGGATATAGCGTTGCAGGACGGCGTTGCGCTTGTGCAACAACAACTGGTAAGTGCTGTCTATGACGGAGAGATATTCCACGCTCTGCCAAGCGCGCAGCCGGGCGTTGTAGAAGGAAGACGCGCTCCACGAAAAATCCATATAGCGGTAGGCACGCTCCACGTCACCATCATCCAGCAGGGCCTGGGCCAGCATCCACAGCGAGGCGTGGTCCTTGACGGCTGAACGGATGTCCGTGATGGCGGACAGGGCGAGGCTGGAGCGGTAGGGTTCGGAAGCGTTCATTTCGCGGTAGATGAGAGCACGATAGTAGAGCAAGGTGGCATACTCGCGCGTGTTTTTCGGAATTCGGGTGGCACGCTGTTTGTTCAGTTGCAAGGCTTCTTCCAAGCGGTTTTCGTCCCGCAGGCGGGTTTCCACCACTTGCAGGTAGAAATCGGACGCATGATTGGCCACGCGGCTGATGGAATCCTTATAGGCAACGGAAAGATTCCAATAGCGTTGCCCCAGGCGTTTGTCCTGGGTATAGTAGCCCGATTCCCCATAAATATGGTCGTAGGTGGCATAGTATCGCAGCAACAAGGTGGTGTCCACGGCGGTACGGTCCACCTCGCACAACACGTCCAGAGCCTCCATGTACATGCCCGACGAGCCCAACAGATAGGCCAAACCGATGCGGCTCTCGGCTTGCAGGCGGGGATTCTGCAAACGATCGGCCAGGACGATTCCACGGTTCAGGCAGGAGATGGCCGAATCGCAGATATAGGGGTCGTACAGCCGGGCCAGTTGGCGGGTGAGGCGATATTTGTCCAAGTCGCTCAGTTCAGGCGCATCGAGCTGTTGACGCACAACACCGATCTGCGCCTCGCGCCGATCAGAATATTGCCGGTTCTGCTCAATGGTCTCGTCCAGCACTTGCAACAACGAATCCAATCGAGGCGTATAAGCCGACACGGAAAGACTGTTGCACAGCAGCAGGGCCGGCAGGAGTAGGAGGATAAATGCTATCTTATGTCCCATCGCAGAATCAGATTATCAGATTAAAGGATTTCCGTGCGCAAAGGTAGAAGAAAATGCGAATAATTGTATTCTTTGAGGCATGTTTTGTGGTCAAAATGCTATCTTTGCCGTTCAAATACCGCAACAATGAGCACCGAGAAAGAAAAGATGCTACGCGGCGAGTGGTATGACGCCAACTACGACCGCACCCTCCTGGCCGAGCGCGAACATTGCCGCCGCCTCTGCGAGACCTTCAACAATCCGTCATGCACGGATGCCGAACGCGACGCCGCCCTGCACCAAGCCTTGCCCCGCCTGGGCGAGCGCACCGTCATTGTCCCGCCCTTGTACTGCGACTACGGCTACAACGTCGCGACGGGCGCGGACTGCTTCTTCAACTACGGCGCCACCTTCCTGGACGAGGCGCCCATCCGCTTTGGCAGCCATGTCTTCGTGGGTCCCCACTGCGGCTTCCACACCGCAATCCACCCGCTGGACGCCGCCCGCCGCAACGCCGGCCTGGAGCGCGCCCTGCCCATCACGGTGGAGGACGACGTGTGGATAGGCGCACAGGCGTGCATCCTGCCGGGCGTGACCATCGGCCGGGGAAGCGTCATCGGGGCGGGCAGCGTGGTGACGCGCGACGTGCCGCCGGGAGTGGTGGCGGCGGGAAACCCGTGCCGGGTGATACGAAGGATTGAAGAAGAAAAATAAATCAGGAAAAATGTCCGCAAACAGAGCGATATTGTAACATTTTGCTTATCTTTGCACCCCATAAAGAATAAATCAGTAAAAGATAAGCCATGAATCCCCATCAATCCATACTCCTACCCCTGGTGCTGGCCGCCGTGGCCCTGCTCTGCGCGGGATGGCTCTACCGCCGCCAACGCCGCACCGCCTCTACCGGAGCGCCTGCGGAAGACGACATGACCCTCATCACCCTGGGCAACCTCTCCCTCTCGCGCCAGGACGACTGCTTCTACAACGACCGCCGCGAACGCTTGCACCTGACACCGATGCAATATGCCCTGATGCAGATGTTCTACCTGAACGACGACCACCGCCTGACCAAGCCCCACATCTGCCGCGCCCTGTGGCCGGGCAAGGAGAACGCCGACGAGACGCTCTACACCCTCATCCGGCGCCTGAAGCCCATCGTAGAAAACCATAGCAACCTGCACATCACCTCCGACCGCGGACGTGCCTACGTGTTGGAAGTGAACGACTAAGCGGCAAATCGCGCCGCTACCTTCAAATAAAACACGATTTTTTTTCTAATCACGGCAAAAAGGCGTACATTCGCGGACGTAAACCATAATCCTGGCACTCAATGAAAAGACTCCACATACTCTGCAGCCTGCTGGTCACCCTGCTGCTGGTGTCCGCCTGTGGAAAAAAGCAGACGACCGACGCTGCCCGCGTGAGCGGCGAAATCAAGGGATTGGGCAATGACACCATCCTGGTGTGCGGCATGGACCGGTTGTTTGGCCGCATCGACACGCTGACGGTGAAGGAAGACAAATTCGCCGACACATTGTCCGTGGACACCCTCACGGGACTTTGGCTGATCTTCAGCAACGGGACGGAATACCCGCTCTTTGCCGACCGGCGCGAGCAAATCACCATCCAAGGCTCGGCCGACGCCTTGACCGCGCTGACCGTGACAGGCAACCTGACGAACGACGAGCTGACCGCCTTCCAGCAGGAGGTGGCCGCCTTGGACGCTCCCACGCCGAGGAAACTGCGGGAAAAAGCCGAGGACTTCATCCGCTCGCATCCCGCCTCACCCGCCAGCGCCTACATGGTGGAGAAGTATTTCCTCCGCCAACCCGACCCGGATTACGACCGCATCGAGCGGCTGATAGAACCTCTGACGGGCGAAGTGAAGGACCGCCCCGGCATGGTGGCCCTGCTGGATGTGCTGGAAGAGGAACAGAAACTGAAAGACGGACGCTCCATCCCCTTCTTCCAGACGTTGGACGCCGACGGCGAAAAACTGACACGCAGCGACTTCAAAGACCAATACCTGCTGATCCACTTCTGGGCATCGTGGGATGCCGCCAGCCGCCGCGCCAATGCCGGACTGCGCCCGCTGTATGAAGCACAGAAGGGCAAGAAGAAGAAAAGAAAGAAGGACGAAAAGGAGAAAGAACTGGCCCTGATGGGCATCTCGCTCGACCTGGACAAGAAAGCCTGGCTGGAAGCCATCCGCCGCGACACGCTGGATTGGAAGCAAGGCTGCGACCTGAAGGGATGGGAGTCGGACGCCGTGCAACGCCTCAACGTCACCGCCCTGCCCTTCAACGTGCTGGTCAATCCCAAGGGACGCATCGTAGGCACCAACCTGACTGTGGAAGAAGTAGAGAAGGAAATAGAATAAGCCTATGTTAATCAAAGTCTACGGCGCAGCCGTCATCGGCATTGACGCCACACTCATCACCATGGAAATGAACAGCACGCGGGGCTGCATGTTCCACCTCGTGGGCCTTCCCGACGCAGCCGTCAAGGAGAGTTACCAACGCATACTCTCGGCCTTGCAGGTCAACGGCTTGCGCATTCCCCAAACCAGCCTGGTCATCAACATGGCGCCTGCCGACATCCGCAAGGAGGGCGCGGCGTATGACCTGCCTTTGGCCATCGGCATGCTGACTGCTACCGGCGTCATCCGCGACGTGGAGGACCGCTTACCCCGCTTCCTGCTGATGGGCGAACTGAGCCTGGACGGCACGTTGCAACCCATCAAGGGCGTGCTGCCCATCGCCATCAAGGCGCGCGAACTGGGATTCGAAGGCATGATTGTGCCCCGCGCCAACGCCCGCGAAGCCGCCGTGGTGAACCGCCTGGACGTCTACGGCGCGAACAATGTGCAGGAAGTGGTGGATTTCTTCGAGGGGAAGCAAGCGTTGGAGCCGACAGTGGTCAACACCCGCGAGGAATTCTTTGCCCGGCAAAGCACCTTCGACTATGATTTCTCGGAAGTAAAAGGACAAGAAAACGTGAAACGCGCCCTCGAAGTGGCAGCCGCCGGCGGACACAACATCCTGCTCATCGGTGCGCCGGGCAGCGGCAAATCCATGCTGGCCAAGCGGCTACCCTCCATCCTGCCGCCGCTGTCGCTTGGCGAGAGCCTGGAAACCACCAAGATACACTCCGTGGCGGGCAAGCTGGGCGGCGAGGGCGGCCTCATCACCACACGTCCCTTCCGCGCCCCGCACCACACCATCTCCAACGTCGCCATGACGGGCGGCGGAGCCAATCCGCAGCCGGGCGAAATCAGCCTGGCGCACAACGGCATCCTTTTCCTCGACGAACTGCCGGAGTTCAACCGCAACGTGCTGGAGGTGCTCCGCCAACCGCTGGAAGACCGCAAGATAACGGTGGCACGCTCCAAATACAGCGTGGAATATCCGGCCAGCTTCATGCTGGTAGCCTCGATGAATCCCTGCCCCTGCGGCTACTACAACCACCCCACCAAGCCCTGTGTCTGCACGCCGGGACAAGTGCAGAAGTACCTGAACCGCATTTCCGGTCCCTTGCTGGACCGCATCGACCTGCAAATCGAGGTCACTCCTCTACCCTTCGAGAAGATGGCCGACGCCCGTCCCGGGGAATCAAGCGCCGTCATCCGCGAACGGGTGATACGTGCCCGCCGCATCCAGGAGGAACGCTACGCTGCCGAGCCGGGCATCTACTGCAACGCCCAAATGAACAGCCGACTGCTGGCCCTCCATGCCCAGCCGGACGAAACCGGTCTCGCCCTACTGAAAGCCGCCATGACCCGCCTGAACCTCTCCGCCCGTGCCTACGACCGCATCCGCAAGGTGGCTCGCACCATCGCTGACCTGGAAGGCGCCGAGCATATCCAGCCGGGACACCTGGCAGAGGCCATCGGATACAGGAACCTGGACAGGGAGGATTGGGCAACGAGGTGACTTTATTCTTTGTCCTTCTCAATGCGTATGCGCGCATCCACGGCTATGACGTTCTTCTCCGTGGCGAGCAGCGGGTTGATGTCCATCTCCTTGATTTCCGTGGCGAAGCGCAGCAGGGTGGAGAGGCGGACGATAATCTCCGCGAACTTGTCCTCGTTGACGCCTTTCTGGCCGCGCGTGCCCTTGATAATCTTGTAGGCGCGCAGGGAGCGTATCATGGAGTAAGCTTCCTCGTAGCTCAGCGGGGCGAGGCCGGACGACACATCCTTCAGCACCTCCACGAAGATGCCTCCCAGGCCGCAGAGCACCACATGGCCGAACTTCTCCTCGTATTTCGCGCCAATGAACAGCTCCGTGCCTTTCAGCATGGGTTGCACCATCACGGATGTCGCGCCGGGAATCTGCATCATGCGGTCGAACTCCAGGGCCAGGTGCTGCTCGGTCTTGATGTTCAGCACCACGCCGCCCACGTCCGACTTGTGCACGGGGCCTACCACCTTCGCCACCACGGGGAATTCCGTGCGGCGGGCGAAAGCCAGCACCTCTTCCTTCTTGACGGACACGAACTCGTCCACCACCGGGATGCCGGCCGAACGCAGCAACGCCTGCACCTGGTAGGGCGGGATATAGCCGTCCTCCTGGATGGAGTCGATGATGCGGCGGATGCGCGGCACGTCCACCCCGAACAGCTCAATCTCGTTGTTGGCGGGGCGCGGGGCGTTCAACACGCGGCTCAAGGCCGTGCCCAGCGTCACCTCGTCGGCAAAGTTCACATGTCCCTTGGCCAGGAAGTCGGCCACTTCGGCACCGGCGGTATTGACGGACGGAAGGATGGGGAAAATGGGCTTGCGGCAATGCTGCATCTTCTCGTGCAGCACGTCATACATCTTATACATCGTCACCAACCCCGGCGTACCGAAGATGGCCAGCACGGCGTCGATATGCTCAAACTTCTCCTCGCAATAGTCCAGGCAGAGCGCCAGATGCTCGGGCGTGCCCGTGGCCAGGATGTCGATGGGATTGCCCACGGCAGCGCCGGGATAGAGTTGCGCTTTCAGTTCGTCCACCAGCGGGCCTTCCAGTTTGGGGACGTTCAACCCGCCCTTGCTCAGGGCATCGGTCAGCATCACGCCGGGGCCTCCGGCATGGGTGACGATGGCGAAGTTGCGTCCCTTCAGTTCGGGCAGGGTGAAGACACAGCCCACGGTGGTCAGCTCCTCGCGCGAGAAGCAGCGCACGATGCCCGCCTTGCGGAACAGGGCCTCCACCGCCGAATCGCTGCTGGCGATAGCCCCCGTGTGCGACGAAGCCGCCCGGCTGCCGCTCTCACTGCTGCCCGCCTTGATGGCGGCGATGCGGCATCCCTTGCGGATGAGCGACGAGGCATGGAACAGCAGACGATCCGGGTCACCTATACTTTCTATATAGAGTAGCTTGATGCGCGAATCATGCTCCGGGTCGAAGTGCTCGTCCAGGTACTGCAACACGTCCTCCACGCCTATCTGCGTGGCGTTGCCCACGGACCAGACGGAGTTGAACTGCAGACCCTTGGTGACGGCACTCTCCAGGATGAAGACCGCCGTCGCGCCCGAGCTGGAGATGAGGTCCACGCCCTGCGGATGCAGTTGCGGGATGGGTTGCGAGAAGACGCTGTGGTGCCACGTCGTGAGCAGGCCGATGCAGTTGGGACCGACGAGGGCGGCATGGTGGTCATTGACCGTCCGGAGGATGCGCTCTTCCAGCAGGGCACCCTCGTGCGTCTCTTCGCCAAAGCCCGCCGACAGGATGATGAAGGCTTTGACACCCTTTTCCACCAGCACGTCCACGGCGTCAGGACAGGCAGCGGCGGGGATGGCCAGCACAGCCAGGTCGGCCGACGGCACTTCCTGCACCGAGGGATAGGCACGGACGCCCTGCACCTCGGTTTCCTTGGGATTGACGGCATAGAGCGTACCCGAATATTGTCCGCTGATGAGGTTGCGCAGCAAGGCGCCACCGGGCTTGTGTATGTTGTTCGATGCGCCTACGACGATGATGCTGTCGGGGCGAAGGAGTTGTTGGTTAATCATAAGCTATGTCGAATTAAGTATTCAAAGTCAAATGATAATTTATCGGTGATTATTCAAACACAGAGACACAGAGTTCATAAGTAGCATTGCTACCACACGAATCTTTTTAAAAGCACAGAGGGACGGCGTTGCCGCCAAGAGGTCACGGAGAACAGTTCTTGCCTCTTTGTAGTGACGAAGTCACAAACTCTGTGCTCTCTATACCGCTAACAATGAAATGGACGGTATCAATAAAACTTTGTGTCTTAGTGTCTCTGTGTTGAAATCTAAATTCCTATTTACCGTCCAGGTCATTGATTTCCTGCGCAGACAGGCCGGTGATTTCCGCTATCAGTTCCATAGGAAGCCCTTTGGCTTTCATGGCACGGGCATTCCGCCGATTGGCTTCGAGGAAACCCTCTGCACGACCTTCAGTTCGGCCTTTCTGCAAGGCATAAGCTTCTGTCACGAGATTGTCGCGATAGGTCTTGATGCTCTCGTCATACTTGATGCGATCCTCCTTGGAAAGGGAGGCGATGTCCACAATGTCCTCCAAGCGCTGAAAGACAGCCTTGCGGAGTTTGAATGGCATTCGTTGCAGCGTATCCATATTCTTCAGTATATATATCCAGCGTTCAAAATCGGTTTCACAAGACGTCTCATCCTTTTGGAAGGAAGGCAGTTGCAAAAAGACATAACGCATCTTGTCCGTGAAAATTTGATGCGTGTCCCGATCAGCCAGCAAGACATCCGTGCGAAGTTTGTCTCCTAAGCCTCCCAAACGGAAATTCATAAAGAAAATACCATAGACGGCTTTCAGGTCAAATAGCCAGCCCACGCCTTTCTCGCCTTGCCGGACAATGGCCTGCGAAAGATAAAAAAGGGCACGTTCACGAAAGTTCACATGGCCGCGGTTCTGCATCTCCACGATGAAATGCTCACCGTCCTCGTTGGTGCAATAGATGTCGTAAATGCAACTGCGATCCTCCACGGAAAAACCCAGCATTTCCTTGTCTAAAAAGGTGATGTCCGTGATACGCTTTTCGCCTTCGAACAGACTGTTCAAAAAATCCATCAGCAAATCCTTGTTGATTGCCTGACCAAAGATTAGCTTGAAGCCGACATCCGTAAAAGGGTTAATGAATCTTGCCATATTTCTATCCTATTTATATTAACCACAAAGTCTCAATTTCCTATACGGGCAGGTAATATGCCCATTGTTTCCTCCTCCTTTTTGTGATTCCTCGGACAAAAATAAGCGGATTTTAGCGAGTTTGCAAGCGAAAAGCGGAATTATCATCCGACCTGCACAAAAAAATCCCCGACGCCTCACGACGTCGGGGATATCAAAAGGGTTATTCAATAGAATTCATACTTATTGCCATCCCGGATTCTGCTCAAGGTTCGGGTTCACACCGATTTCATCCGTCGGAATGGGGGACAGATAGTCCTTCGGGTCTTCGAACTGAGGTTCGGGGTTCTGACCAGTATAACGGACAGAATAGATGAGCAATTCACCCTTCTCGTTCACGCCCACTTGGTCGCGCAGAGTCTGTTGCTGTTCAGCCGTAAAGCCTGCACCGGTGATGTTGATGCCCCGACGCGGCTGCGTCAGCAGGTTGCCACATGCCCAACGACGGATGTCATCGTAACGCACACCTTCGCCGAACATTTCAATACGACGTTCGCGGCGGATTTCACGAATCAGCTTCGCGTTGCTGCCCTGCACATTGGGATAATCCGCTGCGATAACGGGATCGTCAAACGGAACATTCACCGTCAGGTTATGGTTGAAGCCTACACGCTTGCGCAAGGCGTTGATGGTCTCGTCCAGAATCTGCTGGTTGATAGTGCCCAATTCGGCAGCAGCCTCGGCACGAATCAACAGGATTTCGCCAAAGCGGAACACCGGCGCATCCATTGTGCCCATGTAGTGAGCAGGATTATATTCTGTCACATCGTAATACTTCACGCAAGGATAACCCGTAGAAGAAGCCGTGGCAGCACCTGTGTCAAAAAGTCTGGCAACATTCGGAGCAACCTGGGTGGTGTTATAGTAATGATTTACACCATTCGGATCCGTATTAGGTGTTGTCTGCAGCAAACGCGGGTCACGATTGGCCAACTCTGCATTCAGCGTCGTATAGGTGGTATGTCCCGGACAACCGCACAGCGAGATAGGCAGACCCGTCTCGGCACACAGGTAAGAATCTATCAAATTCTTGCCAATACCTCTGATTTGTCCTGCTTCGGCCAGATAAAGCTGGCGGGTAAGGTTGTTACCCAAACCGATGCCCGGATCGTATGCTTTCGACAAGATGACCTCCGGATTGTTTGCCTGGTCATCCAACACAAACAATTCGTGATAGGACGTATTCGGGTCGCCATTCGTATAGAGTGAATACCCATATTCAGACTTCATCAACTCAGTGGTGGCAGCAAATGCCTCGTTCAGATAAAGATCATTCTCCGTATCCAAACCATGATACTTGCGCCACGTGCCTTCGAACAAGCAGAAACGGGCTTTCAAGGCCAGGGCGGCATCCTTGCTTACGCGGGTAACGTCTGATTTTCTGGGCAGCCATTCGATAGCCTGGTCGATGTCGCGCAACATATTTGCCGCCACGACAGTACGGGAGTCGCGAGCTTTATACAGTTCCTCGTCACCGGGATTCAACACGTTGTCCAGCCAAGGCACATCGCCATAGGTCTTCAACTTGTTGTAATAGTCCAGCGTCTTGAAGAACAGGATTTCGCCTGCATAGCGGTGCTTCACCTCGTCGCTCTCGGGCGAGCGCATATAATTGTTCAGGAAGTCGTTGCAGGCACGGATGTTCGTCCACGTCCACTGCGTGTTGCTGGCACTGGAAGGCACGGTACGCAGACCAAAACTGGTGGCATTGCGATCCCAAGGCAGATGGTCGTCGCCCGACT
Source organism: Candidatus Bacteroides pullicola (assembly GCA_019115825.1). GTDB lineage: Bacteria > Bacteroidota > Bacteroidia > Bacteroidales > Bacteroidaceae > Bacteroides > Bacteroides pullicola. The sequence continues at coordinate 5,548 of DXCV01000033.1, read as the reverse complement.
CATCCTCGCCGAACATACCCCAGTCATAGCTGGCCGGTGAGCCATAACCGACAATCAGCTTGGGATAGAGGTCGTTGCAATACTGCTCCAACGCAATGGAATTGGCCGTTTCATAGAACTGGTCGGTACCGATGGCATCCAGCGGTTCCAAATCCAGGTAATCACAGGCAGACAGAGCCGCCAATGCGAACACGCCTCCTGTCAATATAGATAACTTTTTCATAATCATGCTTCGTTTTTAGGAAATTAGAATGTAAGATTTACACCGAACGAGAAAGAACGGCAGAAAGGATAACCCTTCATATCGCCGGTGAAGACACCGAGATTGGTCGTACCATTATTCGTGTTTTGGTTGGCACTGGCCGTCATATCGGGATCCACATATTTATACATACCGGTAGCTTCCCACAGGTTTTGGGCACTGAAGAAGACCTTGAGAGCCTGCACGCCGATAGGCTGCAACCACGATTGCGGCAGCGTGTAACCTACGGTCAGGTCACGCAAACGGATATAGGCACCGTTCTGCAAATACTTGGTCTGCGTCTGTCTGCTTCTACTGTTGTACAAAGGCACAGGATAATAAGCATTCGGATTGTCCTCAGACCACGAGTTATCCACGATATAGTCATTCAGCGTATTCTGCCAAGTGCTGTCGTAGCCCCAGAACAAAACGGAACTCAGCCAAACGTCGCGCTTCATCACGCCTTCGAACAAGGCACGCACATCGAATCCCTTCCAGTTGAAGCCTAGATTGATATTGAAGCGATAACGCGGAGTATTATTACCAATGACCTTCAAGTCGCCATGGTTGCTCAACGTGTTGATGGGGCCTTTCGAGGCATCACCGTTGTTCACCACGCCATCGCCATTGAGGTCTGCATAGCGGATATCGCCCGGAATCCACGTATTGGAAATGTAAGACTGACGCTCGGACTGCAGGGCGGCTTCTGCTGCGTCCTGGATGAAACCTTCGGTGGTGTAACCCCAGATTTCACCGATTTTCTTGCCCACATAGAGGTCGTTCAGCGTGCCGGTCGGGTTGTCATACTTCGTGATGGTGGAGAAAGCGTCCGAAATGCCGATGCCAATGTTATACTCCAACGGGCTGCCCAGCACGTCCTGGATACGGTCTGTCCAGTTGACGCTCAATTCCCAACCGTTGGTGCGCATGTTGGCCAGGTTTTCTTTACCGCCGCTGGCGCCCATTGTGTTCGGATAGGTGCGGGACACAATCATGTCGTTGGTATAGCGCAGGTAATAGTCGAACGAAGCCGTCAGGCGGTTGTTCAGCATATTGATGTCCAAGCCGAAGTCAGCCGTCGTCACCTTTTCCCACGTGGTATTGAGGTAAGCCAACGTCGGGGCCGTGATGCCGTTAGGACGGGCACCGCCGATGATGTAGTTCAACTGTTCACTGCCAATGGTACTGATGAAGTCGAAGTTGCCATTAGTCACCTGGTTGCCCAACGAACCGACAGAAGCACGAAGCTTGACGTTCTGGAAGAGGTCGCGGGCAGGTTCGAAGAATTTTTCTTCAGACAATCTCCAACCGATGGAGGCGGAGGGGAAGAAGCCCCACTGGCTGCCGGAAGCATATTTGGACGAACCGTCATAACGGCCGTTCACCTCCAACAGATACTTGCCCTTATAGTCATAATTGATGCGGAAGAAAGCACCCTGCACAGCCCAAACCGTAGCCGCTTCGGTCAGGGTCTGGATGTTCGAAGCCATGTCGAGGATGGGGAAATCTTGCAAATAAAGGTTCTGTACCACGCCATACATGTTGCTGGTGGTTTTCTTTTCCTGGTTGTAACCGGCCATGATGGTGTATGAGTGGTCATCCTTGATGGTGCCCTTGTATTCTGCCCACAAGTTCAATGCCGTGTACGTGTCATCGTACTTACGCATCGAAGCACTGCTGTTGGCACCCTGCACGATTTGTGAGCCGTCCGGCTGCGTCTGATACAGTTGCTTGAAGCTGCTGCGGGCCGTGCTGAAGTAACGGTTGCCGGTAAAGTCACCCTTGACAGAGAGCCCCTTGATGGGGGTCAGGTTGAACGAACCGGTGTACCAGATATCGTCATACTTGTTGGTATTGCGGCCGGCTTGTGCCTGGATACCTGCGATATTGTAGTTGAAGTTGTTACCTGCCACAGCGGCGAACGTCTTCCCATCGTTCATATAAATAGGAATGAAGGGGAAAGCACGGTACAACTCATGGTAAGGATTACTTCCCAAATACGCCTGCGTATTGGGCTGGTCTGTTTCATTGCGATTATACTTGGCACGGAAGCCGAGTTCCAACCAGTCAGTCACCTGCGTGGTGAAGTTGAACGACATGTTGATGCGCTTGTAGTGGTCCTCACCAAAACGGAACAAACCATCCTGCCCTTTGTAGCCGATAGAAGCATAGTAGGTGTTCTTCTCCGTACCGCCCTGGATGCTGGCATTGTGCTGCTGCATGAAAGCGTTCTTCTTATAGAACTCTTCAAACCAGTCTGTGTTGCCTGCGTATGCCCACTGCCCTAATGCGGTGTACTGTCCCGTTTCATCGATGAACACTGCGGGAGTGCCGGGATTATCATGATAGTAATGAATGGCATCCGTCAAGTCTTGCGAGAAAGCCATTGAATTGTTCGTATTGATACTTGCCTGGTTGACCGCATCAATCCATTTGTCTGACGACATGCCGTCCGGCAGACGGGTCGGTGCCGACCACGAGAAGTTGTTGTTGTAGTTCACCGTCACCTTCTGGTTCTTCTTACCCTGCTTGGTCGTGATGAGCACCACGCCGAAGGCAGCTCGCGCACCATACACGGCGGCAGACGAAGCATCCTTCAGCACGGAGATGCTCTCGATGTCCTGCGGGTTCAGCAAGGAGATGTCGTTGGTTTCCACGCCGTCTACCAGGATAAGGGCGGAACCACCATTGATAGAAGTCATACCACGGATGTTGAACGTGGCCGATGCCGTCGGGTCACCGCTGCCCATTGTGATATTCAGGTTGGGGATGGCACCCTGCAAACCCTGGGCAATGTTGGAGATAGGACGGTTCTCAAAGATTTCGCCCTCTGTCATGGCGACTGCACCGGTCAGGTTGACCTTCTTCTGCGTACCGTAACCTACGACAACCACCTCTTCCAGCATCTCGGTATCTTCCTTCAGCGTGACGTTCAGCGGTTGTCCGTTCCAAGTCACCTCTATGGGCGAATAACCCACGTAGGTGATGACAATGACATCGCCAGGCTTGGCGTTCTTGATGGAAAACTTACCATCGAGGTCTGTGATGGCCCCGTTGTTCGTCCCTTTAACTACTACAGATGCACCGATGACTGTCATCCCGGTTTCATCCACTACTACACCCGTACAAGTGCCATCCTGCTGCTGGCTGGCTTGAGAAACTTGTCTTTCACTGGGCGTTGCATACACCGTCCCGCCACTAATGGCACAGCATAGGAGCAATGCGCTGATAGATTTAAGTCCTTTTAGCATAATGTGATTTTTTAATTAAGCAATTAGATATTGCACGTTGGCGTAAAGGTACGTAAAATATCCGGAGAAATCATCGACGAACGTTCTTTTTTTCTCGACGGGATTTCTGTTTTAGCATTTATTTAGGAATAAGCCGGTAAAAACGTCCATTTTGTTAACTCCAGTTTACAATTCAGGCCGTTTCCACGCCAACTAATTAGAGAAGTTAAGGAGTTGTTAAGAACTTATTAAGGAGTTATGAAAGGGTTGTTACGGAGTTGTTAAGGAACTAAGAAGTTAAGAAATTGAGAAATTAATCTGTCACCTACGCCCAACGGGCAGATGTCGGAAAAGGATAATCTTTTAGACGCGGATTTAGCGGATGGTGCGGATTAGTTAACTAATGAAATCCGCTAAATCCGCATTATCCGCGTCTAAAAAATACGAATGTCCACACAGGCTCAGAAGAAGCTCCACGCCACAGTCAGTCCCGCCATGACGATGGCCACCATGCTCATCAGCTTGACGAGGATATTCAGGCTGGGGCCGGAGGTATCCTTGAAGGGGTCGCCCACGGTGTCGCCCACCACGGTGGCCTTGTGGACCTCGCTGCCCTTGCCGCCGAAGTTACCCTCTTCGACATATTTCTTGGCATTGTCCCACGCGCCGCCGGCATTGGCCATGAAGACCGCCAGGACGAAGCCCGCACTGAGGCCGCCGACGAGCAGGCCCATCACGCCCGGTATGCCGAAGATGAGACCTGTGGCCACCGGGGCGATGATGGCCAGGAGCGAAGGAACGACCATCTCGCACTGCGCGCCCTTGGTGGAGATGGCCACACAACGCTCGTAGTCCGGCTCGGCGCGGCCGTCCAGGATGCCCTTGATTTCATTGAACTGGCGGCGCACCTCGGCCACCATGCGCGAGGCAGCACGGCCCACGGCATTCATCGTCAGGCCGCAGAAGAGGAAGGCCATCATGGAGCCGATGAACATGCCGGACAAGACCTTGGGATTCATCAGCGTGACGTCGTAGTAGTGCATGAAGTCGAAGAACGTGGCGTCCTGCAGCGGAATTTGCTCGTTGCCCACGGTCAGCGTGGTGGTGCCCAGGCGGTCCAGGCCGATGCGGATTTCCTCCACATAGGAGGCCAGCAGGGAAAGTCCCGTCAGGGCAGCGGAACCGATGGCAAAGCCCTTGCCCGTGGCGGCCGTGGTGTTGCCCAGCGAATCGAGGGCGTCCGTGCGGCGGCGCACTTCCTCGCCCAGGCCGGACATCTCAGCGTTGCCGCCGGCATTGTCGGCAATGGGTCCGTAGGCGTCCGTGGCCAGCGTAATGCCCAGCGTGGACAACATGCCCACGGAGGCGATGCCGATGCCGTAGAGGCCCATGGCTACGTTGTTGAAGTCGAAGCCGGACGCAAAGAGGTAGGAAGCGATGATGCCTACGACCACCGCAATGACCGGGATGGCCGTGGACAACATGCCCAACCCGATGCCGGAGATGATGACCGTGGCGGGTCCGGTCTTTCCGCTCTCGCTGAGCCGTTTAGTCGGCTTATAGGACTGCGAGGTGTAGTACTCCGTGGAACGTCCGATGACCACGCCCACCAGCAGGCCCACCACGACGGAGCAGGACAGCCACTGCCAGTTGTCGATGCCCAAGGCCCACAATATAAGAAAGGTGGCAGCCACGATGAGCACCGAACTGAGGTTGGTGCCCAGAGACAATGCGCCCAGCAGGTCCTTCATCCGGGCGTCCTCACGGGTGCGCACGGCGAAGATGCCGACCAGGGAGAGCAGGATGCCCACGGCGGCAATCAGCATGGGGGCGATGACGGCCTTGAGCTGCATCAGCGTGTCGTCGGCGTGGAGGAAGGCGGCGGCGCCCAGTGCCGCCGTGGCAAGGATGGAACCGCAGTAGCTTTCGTAGAGGTCGGCGCCCATGCCGGCCACGTCGCCCACGTTGTCGCCCACGTTGTCGGCAATGGTGGCGGGGTTGCGCGGGTCGTCCTCGGGGATGCCCGCCTCGACCTTGCCCACGAGGTCGGCGCCCACGTCGGCCGCCTTGGTATAGA
>DXCV01000002.1 GCA_019115825.1 Candidatus Bacteroides pullicola | reverse complement strand
CATCACAAGAAGAGAATCAAAAAATCATAGTATTAACACTAAAAACAAGAAAGACTTATGGAAAAGAAAGAAATGTATGTGGCTCCCGAGGTGGAAATCCTCGAGGTGGCTGTGGAGAAGGGTTTCGCAGGAAGTGATGTCAGCGGCTCTGTACCTCCCATCGAAATCTAAGAACAACAAAGAAAATAACCAAATCTATAACTTAATCGAACGAAGATGAAAACAAAATTGTATTTTGCTGCATTGGCATTGCCTTTGGCTTTCGGGGCTTGTACCAATGACGATTTTGAAACCGTTTCCCCGAACCAGGGCGCCGATGGCGAACTGGTAGAGGTTGGACCGGGATTTGCAATCAGCGCAAGCAAGGGTGGCAATGACGCTGCTACGAGAGGCCAGTGGATTAAAACTGAAAGTGGCTTGAACTATGCTTGGTGGCCGAACTACGTGTACGACGAAAAGGATGGAAAGTACGAAGCTGTACGCGACGAAATCGGTCTGTGCTGGGTGGGCCAGTCTGTAGGCACGAACGTGTACACTAACTACCGCTTCCAACACGCCGGTTGGTTGAACGAAGACGAAACAACGGCCGAGATTGATGCCTGCGAGCCGTATGAAATTGAAAATGGTTACGAGCTGAAAGGCGAATTGAGCTGGGATCAGGATAAGTACAACCTGCTGAAAGACGAGAACTCTCTGAAGTCTACAGCATTGGACCTGCTGAAAGGTAAGTATGATACAGAAAGCAACCAGTACTTGGCTACTGTCGGTGGCACAAGCCGCAACCTGAACTCCGCTTTCTTCCGCACTCCGTCGGAGACGCTGTTCAAGGGTGACTACATCGCTTACCTGCCGTTTACTCCGGAAATGACGGAAGCCGGTGCCGTGCTGGCTCACTCGCCGAAGGAGGTGACAGTGGCGTATGACGAAGTAGGTAATGATGCAAACAAGAGCTTGAAGTTCTCGCACCTTGGCTCTGAAATGTTCATGTATGCCTATGCTCCCGGCTTGGTGGGCGGCACGCAGGCTAGCAACTTCTCTTTCAAGCACCTGAGCGGCTTGATTCAGATTAAGGCTAGAGGAGACTTCTCCTACTGGAAAGGTGGAGCGAATGCAAATGGCAACAGCGGTGTGACCTCTGTGACCATTGTGGATAGCGAAGGCAAGTTCATAACTGAAGTTGGTCTGGACGCTTCCAAAATCGTAGCTGAAGGTGATGGTGCCTCTACAGGTTCTGCCTTGTATGTTCCCGGCACGGCCAAGTATACTAATATGCTGACGGCCAATATTGACAACACGAATAGCAATATTCCTCAGGGTAATAATGAAGAATTGAGCATCGTGATTCCTGCTCTGCCTACCAAGACGGGTGCTCTGAAGGTAATCATTTACAACCACGACTTGAAGTTGTCTGCTGTATATGATAAGGAAGCTATTGAAGTTGTGCCCGGAAGACCGGTTACTATCGATCTGGGTAACATCGATATAAAGCAATTCACGGAAAAGATTGCTACAACTGAGAAAGCCCTGTATCAGATGACAAACAGCCAGAATGGAACAGCAGTGACGGGCGATGAGATTGAGTTGCTGGGTGACATTGAACTGGGAACCTTTGATAAGGACGGCTGGACGATGGGCAGAAATGTAACCATCAAAGGTGGCAAGATCATCGTTCCGAAGAACTACAAGTGGAACATAGGTTCCAGTGTAACCATTGATTCTGATCTTGAAATTGAGAATGGTGGTTGCTGCGATGACAATGGCCTGTTAATGATTGGAAAAAACAGAGCATCTCTGAAAGTTGCTTTGAATGGTACAATCGACAACTACGGCGACATCCAATTCTTGGTGGCAAGCACTGCTACTACTGATAAAAAGAACGTTACCACCATCACCGGCAAACTGAACAACCACGAAACATTGGTAAAGGAAACCGGCGAAACCAACTACGCTAACATCACTATCAGCCCGTTGACGCAGGTTGACCTGAAGGGTGCTACGGTGGTGAACAATGGTAACATCGAAATCAAGGCTGTGGGCAACAACTCCAGCGCTGAAGACGGACAACTGGAACTGGACAAGGACGCCAGCATCACGAACAACCACAACTTTGCCAATGCAGGCAACGTAAACAGCAGAGGTGGCAAGTTGCAAAACGAGGCTGAGGGTTGGATTATCGACCGCGTCAGTGCACAATGGGGTGAGACTCAACCCGTGAACAACGGTGGACAATATGTCTGCGAAGTAAACGGCCAGACTCGTCTGCACTACGCCCTGAACATTCAGGAGTTGACAACTCGTGTACGTTTCATCAGCCTTGACGCACAGCCTTCTCATGGCACTGGAGGCGCAACGTACGATGGAAAGACTTATACCAAGGCTCCTTTCGACCTTACGGGAGTGAAAAAACCGAATATCGACTTTGAAATTGGCAAAGTGGTTGCAGAGAGCGGAGAAGCAATCAGATTCTTCACAAACGATGTAGAAAAGAAAGGTGAAGATGTCGAGATTGGCGACTTAATCATCACCAGCGGTTCTTTGGACATCATGAATTTCACCAAATATGATGCAACAACGAAGAAGTATGTGAATGCAACTTTGAAGGTAAAAGACATCATTGTGGACGGTGAAAAGGCTTACAATTCAAAACTGACAAACAATCTGATTGAGGTTTCTGGCAATGTAGAGGTGAAAAATATGGCCAAGGGACAAAAGGTTACTTTCGGAGGAATCGCCGTTACAAATGGAGTTTATGCATTGTCTGAAATGAGAATAGGTGGAAACTTCACTGTAGGCAGCACGGACAAGACCGAAAAGGCTGCTGTTGAGTTCAACAACAATAACAGAACAGACATGAAGGGCAACTTCAGCCTCTACAAAAACGCTTCTTGCGACATCAAGGTGGCTACATCCACAACCATCGACAACTGGGCAGCTGAAGTTTGGGCAAGTGCTATCGCCGTGAATGAAGGAACTTGGGCAAACAGCACAAGAGTAAAGGTGGGCAGTCACCCCCTGTTCAAATAACTTTTGCCTAAAAATATAATAGTTGAGAGAGGACACCCCCGCGGTGCCCTCTCTTTTCATATACCCAGTTCCACCCCCGTTGGAACCTAGTTTCACCCCCATTGGAACCCAGTTCCACCCCCGTCGGAACCCGGTTCCGCCGCCGTTGGAACCCAACCCATAAACCCATTGCATATGAAATACCCGATACTCCTACTTTTCCTTCTTGCCACAACCGCTTGCGCCCACCGCAACAAGACTAACGAGGCCGGCGACAAGCGGACGGCACATATAACTTTCAGCGATACCCTGCACGACTTCGGCAGCATCCCGATGGAGAATGGCTTGCAGCAACATCTATTCGTATTTAAGAACACGGGCAACGTGCCTGCCGCCGTGGTGGATGTGGCCCTGTCCTGCCACTGCCTGTCGGCGGACTACACGCGCGGCATCGTGCAGCCGGGCGACACAGGCCACGTGACGCTGACCTACGACGGACGCGCCACCACCGGCTACTTCAACAAAAAAGCCCGTGTACGCTTCAATGGTCCGCGCGTACACGAGCTGTATGTCAAGGGAGAGGTTATCTCCGAAGAAGACTAAGCCCTATCCTTTCGTCCGCATCTTCACCTGCATCTGCAGCGAATGTACCGCCACCATGATGGGATACCAGAACGCTTCGCCCGGGGCCAGGGCGCCCATCTGTACGCAACGCTTGACGACGCGGCGCAGGGTGTACCACTTGCCCGCCCAGTAACCACGGGGACGCTGGCGGTGCTGGCCGACGCCGAAGTTGCCGCCGGTCCAGATATCCTGGAGCAGCCAGTCCGCCTTGGCAAAGTCCTTCGGGCTGCAGGGGATGGGCAGCCATTCGACGGGGAAATCCAACTGCTTCATCAGCAGAGCGCCGAACAGGCGGGCGGCACGGGCCAGGCCGAAACGACGGATGAGGCGCGCCACCTCGCGAAGCTCCTCGTCCGAATGGTGCGCGTGCAGCAGGCAAGCCCAGTCGCACACCTGGCGCATCCCGATGCCTTCGTTCAGGAAGTGCAGGGTGGCGTGGGTCAGGACGTAGGCGGTGTGGAAAGCCACGGGCGGCACACGGGCTTCCGTCTCCCCCACCCTCAGCGTCGGGCAGGCGGACTTGTCGCGCCCCCATGCCGTGGTGAGCCGCTGCATCCGGCGGTCGGCCACCGGGCGGCTGAGGTTGATGAGGATGCGGTGGTTCTCCACGATGACGCCGTGCCAGTGCATGCAGGCGTGCTTGAAGATTTCCTCCTCTTCCTGCGTCGCCTCCGGGCGCAGCAAGGCGTTGGCCCGCTCGTAGTCCTCCAGGCCGATGTAGAAGTCGATGTCCCCGCAGCGGCGATGCTCCGGATGGCGGTAGCACTGCGCCACGGCCTGCCCCTTGACCAGCACCGGCTCGATGCCGTGGGCACGCATCAGGGCGTAAAGGTTGCCCAGCTCGCGGTTGAGCAACTCGTTCTGCTCCTCGGTGTGCAGGCCCAGGGCGCACCATTGCAGGTAGATGGCCTTGGGCGGACGGCACTCGGCGGGAAGCATCTGCACGCCGTCCAGCACGACCGCCTGCACCGACTGTTTCTTGGCAGCCGCCAGCAAGGCCGACCAATCCGTGCCCGCGCCAAAGAGCGCGGCATCCGGCGCCTTGCCCCACAAACCCGCCCGCAAGAGGGCAAAAAACTGTTGTTGAATCTGTGTCATTGGTTTTGTCACTTACTTAATTTCTTCAAATTCTTTTCCGTATCAAGGGGATTGCCTATATTTGCGCCATTCTAACACTAAAAGCAGAAGATTATGCGCATCAAAGACAACTACAAGGTTCGCCAGATAGCCGGCGAGAACCTCATCGTCGAGCAGGGCAAGTCCCAAGCCGACATGACCAAAGTCATTTCCCTCAACCCCACTGCCCTGCTGCTGTGGGACTCCCTCAGCGGCAAGGAATTCACCATTGCCGACGGTGCCGCCGTCCTTGTCGGCCGCTATGGCATCTCCCAGGAACAGGCCGAAGCCGATGTGCGCCGCTGGGCAGATACCCTCATCCGTTGCGGCATCGTCAGCGAGTAAAGGGGGTCAATACCTGATAATCCTTTTGAGGAACGGCAACAGCCACCTCCGGAGCGGCCTCAGCCGGTACCACCATTGCGCCCGCCGCAGCCAACGGGGGTCCGTGCAGTCCTGCACCGAGCCGTCGGCGTGGTAGATGCGGCGCAGCAGGCCAATGATTTCCGCCCGGGGCACACGCTCGATGCGGGCCACATTGCCATCGCCCAGCATCAGGCAGTCGTCTCCGTCACGGCCGATGTAGCGGTGAATCATGTAGTTGCCGCCCCATTGGTAGAACGGGCAGCACCAGGCGGGCAATTCCCCATCGGGCGGACAGGGGACGATTTCCACCGTGTCCCGTCCGCTGCGGATGAAGGGGTACATGCTCTCGCCGGTGATTTGAATCTTCACCGTCTCGCCCTGGGCCAAGGCACGCGCCGCCTCCGCCAGGAATTGGTTGGGGAGGGTCACTCTGCGCATGAGGAGCCGAAGATGGTGGTGCAAGACAGACGCGCGGCAGCCTCATCGGGCAAGCAAGCCAGGTGATAGACCGGCACACTGCCCAACAGGGCGTTGAGCACGCGGCTGATATGGTCGTAGAGCGCGTCATCGTAAGCAAAGTCCGGCGGACAGGACGGGTGCAAGGCGGCATAGGCCCGCGGGATGTTCAGCCGCTCCATCTTGTTGTAAGGAGCCTGCGAGAGGCGCACACAGGCAGCCAGGGGATAACGCTCGGTCTTGTAGCAAGGCGTCTTTCCGCTCCAAGGACTGCCGTAAGCGTAGGGCACGCCATCGTGGATGCGGATGATGGGGCTGTCGTCGTTCAGCAGCGCCGCGCCGGGAATATGTTCACGCCACAGCCGGGTATGGGTGCTCTTGCCCGTGCCGCTCTCGCCAAGGAACAGGACAGCCTTGCCCCGATAGGTGAGCAC
>DXCV01000032.1 GCA_019115825.1 Candidatus Bacteroides pullicola | reverse complement strand
GTTCCTACGAGATGTACGAGAAAATTCACGTCACCCCCGACGAAATCAAGAGCTGGGGCCTGACCGGTGGCAAGATGATTCAGACCTTCGACACGGATTGTGCCAAGATTGGTGTCCTCATCTGCTACGATGTGGAGTTTCCCGAACTCTCCCGCATCATGGCCGACCAAGGCATGCAAATCCTCTTCGTGCCTTTCCTGACCGACACGCAGAATGCCTATAGCCGCGTCAAGGTCTGTGCCCATGCCCGTGCCATCGAGAACGAGTGCTTCGTGGTCATTGCCGGAAGCGTGGGCAACCTGCCCCGCGTGCACAACATGGACATCCAGTATGCACAGAGTGGCGTCTTCACCCCGTGCGACTTCGCCTTCCCCACGGACGGCATGCGCGCCGAGGCCACGCCCAACACGGAGATGATTCTTGTGTCCGATGTAGACCTCGACCTGCTGAGCGAACTGCACACCTACGGCAGCGTCCGCAACCTGAAGGACCGCCGCGGCGACCTCTACGAAGTGAAGCTCAAGAATCGCAGCTGAGTGTCCGATAGCGGACACCGGCATTGTCCGTTTCCGAACACATTCCCCCATCAGATGCCCGTTTGAGGACTTGGCACGGTCTTTGTCCTCAGACGGGCATAATCATGTAAAGATTGGGAATATGAAAAAGATTTTATGCTTGGCGCTGTGCCTGGGGATGCCGTTCCTGGCGAAGGCGCAACAGGATACCCTGACGTATGAACGGGACATCACCCTATCCGAGGCCATCGCCTTGGCACGGGCGCAGTCGGTAGATGCCGCCGTGGCCCTCAACGAACTGAAGACGGCCTATTGGGAATACCGCACCTTCCGCGCCAACCTCTTGCCGGAAGTCAACTTCACGGGCACCTTGCCCAGTTACAGCAAATCCTACAGCTCGTACCAGAATTCGGACGGTTCCTACACGTTTGTCCGCAACAACAACCTTGGTTTGCAGGGCGAACTCTCCATTGACCAGCGCATTTGGCTGACGGGCGGCACGCTCTCGCTCCGGTCGTCGCTGGACTATATCCGCCAGTTGGGCAGCGGGGGATACCACCAATTCATGTCCGTCCCCGTCAGCTTGGAACTGACGCAACCCATCTTCGGTGTGAACACCATCAAGTGGAACCGTTGCATCGAGCCGGTGCGCTATGCCGAGGCCAAGGCTTCGTTCATCTCCGCCACCGAGGAAGTGACCATGACCACCATCACTTATTTCTTCAATCTGCTTCTGGCCAAGGAGACTTTGGCCACCGCCCGCCAAAACAAGGAGAACGCCGACCGCCTCTATGAGGTAGCCAAGGCCAAGCGCAAGATGGGGCAGATTTCCGAGAACGACCTCCTCCAACTGAAGCTCGACGCCCTGCAAGGCAAGGCCGACGTGACCGAGGCCGAGAGCAACCTCAACGCGCAGATGTTCCAGCTCCGGTCTTTCTTGGGCGTGTCCGAACAGGAGAACCTCAATCCCGTGGTGCCCGACGTGGTGCCCGATGTGGATATCGTATATAAAGATGTGTTGGCCAAAGCCCTCGAGCGCAACTCCTTCGCGCAGAACATCCGCCGCCGACAGCTCGAAGCCGACTATGCGGTGGCTACGGCACGGGGCAACCTGCGCAGCATCAACCTCTTTGCCAGCGTGGGCTATACCGGTCAGAACCGTGACTTCAAGTCGTCCTACCGCAACCTGCTGGATAACCAAGTGGTGCAGGTGGGCTTCTCCATTCCTTTGCTGGACTGGGGCAAACGCCGCGGGCAAGTGAAGGTGGCCAAGAGCAACCGCGACCTGGAGCTGTCCCGCATCAAGCAAGAGCAGATGAACTTCAACCAGAACATCTTCCTCCTCGTGGCCAACTTCAACAACCAGGCGCAACAGTTAGACATCGCCGAGGAGGCCGACCTGATAGCCGAGAAGCGCTACAACACCAGCGTAGAGACCTTTATGATCGGCAAAATCAGCACCCTCGACCTGAATGACGCGCGCGACTCCAAGGATGAGGCCCGCCAGCAGCACATCTCCGAGCTGTATTCCTATTGGTATTATTTCTACCAAATCCGCAGCCTGACGCTCTGGGACTTCGAGCGCAACGAGGCGTTGGAGGCGGACTTCGAGGCAGTGGTGCGCCAGTAGGTCCGGCCTTGTCCTGGACTTGGCAGGGTCAAAGTACGGGTTAGAGGACAAAAAGGTGCCACCTTTTTATAAAAGAGGTGCCACCTTTTTATAGCATCAATGGCATTGATGTCCCGTCTTCTCCGTACTTTGGCAGGCATAAGTCCGTAATTTCTCCCCGTCTTGTGGATGGGGGAACGAGAAGATTCGCTAATTTTGTGGCGTGTAAATGGGAATTTAGCGGGGCGGAGCCCCGCAGGAGAAGTTATAGGAGTTATAGAAATTATCACTTCGCTTCGCTCCGTTAGAAGTTAAAGCCAATACCTTGTGTATGTCGCCGGACCTACTATTGGCTTTAACTCCTTAGCCCGCCTTGGCGGGCGATAACTTCTTCTAACTTCTTTAACTACTTGCGCGCTCTGCGCGCATAAATTATTATTTTATAGTTATGATACTGATTATAGACGATGATACCGCTGTCCGCTCCTCGCTGAACTTCATGCTGAAGCGGGCGGGCTATGAAGCCAAGGCCGTGCCCGGTCCGCGCGAGGCGATGGACGTGGTGCGTGCCGAGGCACCCGAACTGATATTGATGGACATGAACTTCACCCTCTCCACCACGGGCGAGGAAGGGCTGACCCTGCTCCGACAGGTGAAGATATTCCGCCCTGACGTGCCCGTCATCCTCATGACCGCGTGGGGCAGCATCCAACTGGCTGTGCAGGGGATGCGGGCGGGTGCTTTCGACTTCATCACCAAGCCGTGGAACAACGCCTCCCTGCTGCAACGCATCGAGACCGCCCTCCAGCTCAATGCCTCCTCGTCCAAGGCTGCCGAGGGGACGGACTTCGTGCTGGAGCGCAGTCGCATCATCGGCCAGTCCAAGGGACTGATGGACGTGCTGGACACCGTGGCACGCATCGCCCGCACCAATGCCTCCGTGCTCATCACGGGCGAGAGCGGCACGGGCAAGGAACTCATCGCCGAGGCCATCCACCGCAACAGCCGCCGTGCGGCGCAGCCTTTCGTGAAGGTCAACCTCGGCGGCATCTCGCAGAGCCTCTTCGAGAGCGAGATGTTCGGACACAAGAAAGGCGCCTTCACCGATGCCGTGGCCGACCGCGTGGGACGCTTCGAGCTGGCGGACAAGGGCACCATCTTCCTGGACGAAATCGGCGACCTCGACCTCTCGTGCCAAGTGAAGCTGCTCCGTGTCCTCCAAGACCAGACCTTCGAGGTGTTGGGTGACAGCCGTCCGCGCAAGGTGGATGTGCGGGTGGTCTCTGCCACCAATGCCGACTTGCGCAAGCGGGTGGCTGAGCATACCTTCCGCGAAGACCTCTTCTACCGCATCAACCTCATCACCGTCCACCTGCCTGCCTTGCGCGAACGCCGGGACGACATCCCCTTGCTGGCCCGTCACTTTGCCGACCGTCAGGCGGAACTGAACGGCTTGCCCCGCACGGACTTCTCGGCCGATGCCCTCCAGTACTTGTCCCGCCTGCCTTATCCCGGCAATATCCGCGAGCTGAAGAATCTGGTGGAGCGCACCATCCTGGTCAGCGGAAAGCCCGTGTTGGATGCCTCGGACTTTGAGGCACAAGGGCCACGGACGGACGAGCCGTCGCGGGCAGAGCGGGGAAGTGCCTACGCCGGCCAGACGCTGGACGAGATTGAGCGGCAGACCATCCTCCAGGCATTGGACTACCACAAGGGGAACCTCAGCCAAGTGGCAACGGCCTTGGGCATCAGCCGGGCGGCCTTGTATCGCCGTCTGGAGAAATACGACATAGTCATCAACGATTAAAATCCCGATACCGCCGTGCGCATCAAGTTCCTTTTCAACCTGCTGGTCTTGCTCCTGATAGGGTTGGGAGTCTATCTCGGCCTTTTCTTCCGCGATGTGCAGAAGCTCTATTGGTACATTGCGGAGGGCGGGGTAGTGCTCATCCTCATCTACCTGTGGGTCTTCTACCGCAAGATCGTCAAGCCGCTCCGCACGATAGGCAACGGCATGGAACTGCTGCGCGAGCAGGACTTCAGCAGCCGCCTCAGTCCCGTGGGGCAATACGAGGCCGACCACATCGTGAACATCTTCAACCGCATGATGGACCAACTGAAGAACGAACGCCTCCGGATGCGCGAGCAGAACTATTTCCTCGACCTCCTCATCCAGGCTTCGCCGATGGGCGTGGTCATCCTGACGCTGAACGAGGAAGTCTCGCAGATGAATCCCATGGCGGTGAAGATGCTGGGTATTCCCCTGTCGGAGGCTTGCGGACGAAAGATGGATCAAGTGGATTCCCGACTGGCCGCCGAGCTGGCGCGGATACCCTACGAACAGACGGAGGTGGTGCGCCTGAACGATGCCAACGTCTACAAGTGTACGCACTCCTATTTCATCGACTGCGGGTTCAAGCATCCTTTCTACTTGATAGAGCGCATGACGGACGAAGTGATGCGGGCGGAGAAGAAAGCCTACGAGAAGGTCATCCGCATGATAGCCCACGAGGTGAACAATTCCACGGCGGGCATCACCTCCACCCTCGACACCGTGGGACAGGCCCTCTCCGCCGAGGACGGCATGGAAGACCTCTGTGAGGTGATGCGGGTCTGTGTGGAGCGTTGCTATTCGATGAGCCGTTTCATCACCCGCTTTGCCGATGTGGTGAAGATTCCCGAGCCTACGTTGGTGCCCTTGTCCTTGAACGAGATGGCCGCCACGTGCAAGCGGTTCATGGAGGGGATGTGTGCCGATGCCGGCATAACGCTCCGCTTGGAGTGCGACGAACAAGTGGGAGAGGTGAAGATGGATGCCTCCCTCTTCGAGCAAGCCTTGGTGAACATCATCAAGAACGCGGCGGAAAGCATCTCCGCCTCGGGCAAGGGGAAAGGCGAGATATGGGTGCGCACTTTCGCCCCTGCTTCTGTGGAGGTGGTGGACAACGGCGTGGGCATCAGCCGCGAGGTGGAGTCCAAGCTGTTCACCCCGTTCTTCTCCACCAAGCCCAACGGGCAGGGCATCGGCCTTGTCTTCATCCGCGAGGTGCTCAGCAAGCATGGCTGCACCTTCTCGCTGCGGACGTACGAAGACGGGCTGACGCGCTTCCGTATTGCTTTCAAGTAATGCTCCTCACGCATGACGGGGCCGGATGCGCTTCAGCACCGTATCCACGCCTTCCTTGATGCGGTTGGTCAAGATAACCAAGACCACGGCGACAAGAATCAGTGCGATGCCCACAGCCTCCGTGGCCGTGAAGGCTTCGCCAAACACACACGCGCCGATGACTACCGCCGTCACCGGCTCCAGGGCACCGAGGATGGACGTCAGCGTGCCTCCGATATGGCGCACGGCCAGCAGCAGCGTGATGTTGGAGATGACCGTCGGCGCCACGGCCAGCAGCAAGACCAGTCCCACCGACTCGAGGTCGGGCAGGGGCTGTAGACTGCCTTGCACGCCATTCTTCACCGTGAACGTCAGTGCTGTGAACAGGAAGACGTAGAAAGCCAGCTTGCGGCTGTGCAGGTTCTTCAGCCGCGACTTGTTGACCGACACGATGTAGCTGGCATAGCCCACGGCGGACAGCAGCACGATGAACACGCCCCACGGGTCGAGCTTCAGCGACGTCCCTTGCAGCGACAGCCGCGCCACGCCTCCCACGGCCAGCACGATGGCCAGCCACGTCACCCACGAAGCCCGTTCGCGGAACAACACGAGCATCAGCAGCGTGGTGAAGATGGGGTAGGTGAAGTGCAGCGTCGTCGCCACGCCCGCCCCCATCACCTCGTAGCCGTAGAGCAGGAACATGGACGAGGCGGTGTAGAACAAGGCCATGACGATGAGCAGCGGCACGTCTTTCCAATGGATGCGGAACGATTCCCCCTTCACGAGCATCATCGTGCCCAAGGCCAGGGTGGCCGCCACGAAGCGGTAGAACAGGATGGAGTCCGACTCCAGCCCCTTTTGCATCAAGGGCAGGGTAAACAACGGAATGAGGCCGAATGTCACCGACGTGACCAAGCCGTAGAGAAAGCCTTTCAGTTTGTCTGCGTTCATATCTATACAATTTCTATTCAAAAAGCGTGCAAAGGTACGCAATCCTTTTGGCTGTTCCAAAAACTTGCCTTACCTTTGCGCCCGATTTTATGGGATGAGGTTGTGCCCGCCGGGTGCATCCTCCGTGTATTCCAGCTTAACCACGTAAAAAACAGGAACGATGAAACAAACTGTATCTGTACCCTTCATGCTGCTGGGCATCCTCTTCAACGTGTGCCTCATTGCAGCCAATCTTCTCGAAACCAAAGTGATTTCCCTGGGCGGCTTGACGGTCACCGCCGGCCTGCTGGTCTTCCCCGTGTCTTACATCATCAACGACTGCATCGCCGAGGTGTGGGGCTTCCGCAAGGCGCGGCTCATCATCTGGACGGGCTTCGCGATGAACTTCTTCGTCGTGGCGTTGGGACTGATAGCCGTGGCCATCCCGCCCGCACCCTTCTGGACGGGAGCCGAACACTTCAACTTCGTCTTCGGCATGGCCCCCCGCATCGTGGCAGCCAGCCTGGCGGCTTTCCTCGTGGGGTCGTTTCTCAACGCCTATGTGATGAGCCGCATGAAGCTGCGCAGCGGGGGGCGGCACTTCTCCCTGCGTGCCATCGCCTCCACTGTGGTGGGCGAGACGGCCGACTCACTTCTCTTCTTCCCCATTGCCTTTGGGGGTGTCATCGCGTGGCCCGAGCTGGCACAGATGATGGTCCTGCAAATCGTGCTCAAATCTCTGTACGAAGTCATCATCCTGCCCGTCACCGTCCGTGTCGTCCGTTACGTAAAATATATTGACGGCAGCGATGTCTATGACAAGGGCATCTCCTATAAGATTTGGAAGATACGGGACCTGTAATCCCTTTCCTTTCCATCTGTTTTCCACCCCTTGCCGGAAGGTCATCTCCCCACTGTTTCTCCTATCCTGAAACGGAGGGATAACGGAGGGATAACGAAGGGATAACGGAGGGATAACGGAGGGATGACGAGGAAATGAGAGTTTATGCGCGCTTTGCGCGCAATGATTAATGGTTAATGATAAATGGTTAATAGGCTGCGCATGAGTCCTGTTACCACGTATTAATCATTAACCATTAATCATTAACCATTGCAGCCTTCGGCTGCCAAATTATCATTTTTATAAACAATATGTACAACGAATCCTGTGTGGTCGTCTTCAGTGGCGGCCAAGACTCTACCACCTGCCTCTTCTGGGCAAAACGAGAATTTAAGGAAGTGCACGCCCTGAGCTTCCGCTACGGGCAGAAGCACGAGAAAGAAGTGGAACTGGCCCGTGCCATCGCCGAACGTGCCGGTGTGCCTTTCACGGCCATGGACCTTCCCCTCATCGGCACGTTGGGGCACAATGCCCTGACCGATACGTCTCTGCCGATGGACGAGCAGATTCCCGACGGCGAGGTGTGCCCCAATACCTTTGTGCCCGGACGAAACCTCTTCTTCCTCAGCGTGGCTGCCGTATGGACCCGCGAACGGGGCATCCGCCATATCGTCACGGGCGTGTCGCAGACGGACTACAGCGGCTATCCCGACTGTCGCGACGCGTTCATCAAGTCGCTCAACGTGACGCTGAACCTGGCTATGGACTATCAATTTGTCCTGCACACGCCGCTGATGTGGCTGGACAAGGCCGAGACGTGGGCGTTGGCCGACGAATTGGGCATATTGGACTTGGTGCGCCGTGACACGATGACCTGCTACAACGGCATTCCCGGCGACGGCTGCGGGCATTGTCCGGCGTGCAAGTTGCGGCGCGAGGGACTGGAGAAATACCTTTCAATGAAGAACTGATATGACGAAGAATGAAGATTTGCGTGCCCAGCTCCATGCCTTGGGCCGAAAGACGGAATACCGTCAGGATTATGCGCCGGAGGTGCTGGAGGCCTTCGACAACAAGCACCCTGAGCGCGATTATTGGGTGCGGTTCAACTGTCCGGAGTTCACCTCGCTGTGTCCCATCACGGGGCAGCCGGACTTTGCGGAAATCCGCATCTGCTACATTCCGGACATACGGATGGTGGAGAGCAAGAGCCTGAAGCTCTACCTCTTCAGCTTCCGCAACCACGGGGCATTCCATGAGGATTGCGTGAACCTCATCCTCGACGACTTAATCAAGCTGATGGACCCGAAGTACATCGAAGTGACAGGACTTTTTACCCCGCGCGGCGGCATCTCCATTTATCCCTACGCCAACTACGGCAGGCCGGGGACGAAGTACGAGCGGCTGGCGGAGGAGCGGCTGTTCCATCATGACGAGGGAAAGTAGCCCCTCCGCGCGTCGCTTTATCTGTCTTCTTCGGGCGAGGGAAGCATCACCACGCCTTCCTTTTTCTTGCCGTCCATCTTGATGACAGCCGGACGGGCAAAGCGGACATGGCGCAAGTACTGGGTCTCCTGCACGGCGGGTTGCGCGTTGAGGAAGTCTTGGTTGTAGATGCCGTCGTTCATGTAGGCATTGATGGTGAAGTAGCCCACACCGAACGAGGTCAGGTTCTGGAAGAAGTGCGTGCCTTGGCTGGGGTCCACCCGATAGTTGGTCAGTCCCGCCTCGACAATGACCCGAGCGGCGGAGATGTGCGGCCACTTCACGGGTATGCCCAGCCACGGGTCGCTGCTGCCCCATCGTCCCGGCCCGATGAGGATGTAGTGTCGACCCATGTCGAGGAATTGCTGGTTGATGCGCTCTATCTCGCGGGCAATCTCCGGATTGCGCGACGCGCTGTAATCTTGTGTCTTCACGTAGACTACGTCGCAGATATCGTCCGTGATGCCGTGTCCCAGGGAGTTGTGCGAGCGCAGCAGCAGGTGGTCGTCGGGGATGAGGCTGAGGTCTTCGTCCAGCATCTCCTTGCTGTCCACGATGGGGCGTATCTGCAAGAGGTAGAAAGTGCCGGTCTTGTCCTTCTCGCGGTTGAGGTTGGCGGCAAACTCTATCTCCACAGGGCGGCGCATTTCCTGCTGCCCGTATTTCAAGGCCAGTTGGAGGATGCGTGCCAGGGGGAACACATCGTGTTGCAGGATGTTGGCAAAGGTGATGACCTTTCGTCCGCCGGGATACAGCCCGTCGCGGATAATCTGGTCATACGGGTCGTAGGTGGAGGCAATGTAGTTCAGCGAGCCGTCTTTCTCGGCTTCCTTCACGTTCAGTTTCAGCAGGTTGAACCCGTCGTCGATGGAGAAGTCATGCCCCGCATTGCCCAAGTCGAGGGCATAGAAGCGGGTTTGCGTCTCGCGCAAAGCCATCTCCAATTCACTGGTTTGCAGCACCTGGTGGGGATGGTAGGGCGAGAAGCGCAAGGTCATGCCTCCGTCCACGATGTACTTGCCCAGACCGAGAGCCAGGTTGACAATGCCTTCCTCCGCCTTCTCTTCGCCGATGGGGTAGTAGTTGAGCGAACGCGCCACGCCCGACATGGAGGGATAATAGCGGTCGCCATATTGGTTGCCCACCACCTGCTGGAGGATGACAGCCATCTTCTCTTGGTCGATGACGTTGCTCGTGGCCTGCATGTAGGCTTTCGAGTCGCGGAAGAACACCGAGGCATACACTCCCTTGATGGCATCGGAGAGCATCCGCAACATTTCATATTTGTCGTCCAGATAAGGAATCATGTACGTGTTGTAGATGCCGGCGAAGGGCTGATAGTGCGAGTCTTCCAGCAAGGACGACGAGCGGATGGCAATGGGCGACTTCACCACGTCGAAGAAGGTGAAGAAGTCTTCCACCAGCTGGTCGGGGAGCTTGGCTTTCAGGAAATAGCGGAGGATGACGTCGTCGTCCACATCGCCCAAAGCCACTTGATAGAGGTTGTTCGAGTCCATGAACTCGTCGAACACGTCCGTGCAGAGCACTACCGTTTTGGGGATGGCTACGCGGGCGTTCTCGAACTCCTCAAAGTCCGGATGGTGTTTCACCAGGTTGTCGATGAAGGCCAAGCCACGCCCTTTGCCGCCCAATGAGCCGTCGCCGATGCGTGCGAAGTTGGAGTAGAGGTCGAAGCGGTCGCGCTTGAAGACAGCCACTACGCCTTGGTTCTTCATCTTGCGATACTTCACGATAGCCTCGAAGATAAGTCGCCGGTGGGCATCTACGTCTTGCAGGCTGTTCCACGTGATGGGTTTCAGGAACTCGGCTATCGGGAACATGGCGCGCGAGTAAAGCCAACGGCTGACGTGGTTGTGGCTGATATGATAAAGGAACGACTCGGCGGGCACGGCAAAGAGGATATTCTGCAACTCTTTCAAGTTCTTCACACGGGCTATCTCTTCGCCCGTCTCCGGGTTGCGGAAGATGAAGTCGCCGAAGCCGAAGTTGTCCACCACGGCACGGCGCAAGTCCACGTCCATCTTCTTGGAGTTCTTGTCGATGAAGGCCGTGCCGTATTTGGTGGCATAGGCGGCATTCTCCGATTCGCTGCTTTGGATGATCAGCGGCACGAAGGGGTCTTCCTTGCGGATGGCCGCGCAGAGCTTGATGCCGCTCAGTCCATCCTTCGAGCCGCCTTCTGTCTTGGGGAAGCGGACGTCGGTGATGACGCCCAGCAGGTTGTTCTTATACTTCTCATAAATGCCGTAGGCCTCGTCGTACGTGCGTGCCAGGACAATCTTGGGACGGCCTCTCATGCGCAAGGTGCGTTGGTGGGCATTCAGGGCTTCGGTGCTGAACTCTTGGCTCTGTTGCAGCACGAACTTGTACAAGTTGGGCAACACGGAGGAATAGAAGCGGATGCTGTCCTCCACCAGCAAGATGACTTGAACACCCACCTGATTGACATCGTGCTCCAAATTCATCTTGTCTTCTATCAGCTTGATGATGGACACCAGCAGGTCGGTGTTGCCCAGCCAGCAGAAGACGTACTCGAAGGCACTGAGGTCTTCGTCGGCCATGCGCTCGCTCACTCCGTGGCTGAACGGGGTCAAGATGACGATGGGGATGTGCGGATAGTCTTGCTTGACGCGCCGCGCCGTGTCGAAGATTTCAGTCTCGCCTGTGCCCGGCATGCAGATGACCAGGTCGTAGGTCATGGATTGCAACTGAGCCAATGCCTCGTCGCACGTGGTGGCTTGGGTGAAGCGCGGGGGCGAACTCAACGAGAGCGAGGCATATTCGTTGAATATCTTCTCATCAATGCGCCCGTCATCTTCCAGCATGAAGGCATCGTAGGGATTGGCCACGAGCAACACGTTGAAGATGCGCCGCTTCATCAGGTCGGCAAATTGGGTGTCTTTGAAGTAAAGCTGGTTGAGTTTGAATTTACTTAACATACGGGTGAGTGTTCAAGTATCTGTTTTTGTGTCTTAGGCTTTCTCGGGGATGTGTTTCAAGATATCCGTCAGGTGCAGCCAGAAACGCTCCACGCTGGGGATGTGCATCCGTTCGTCCGGCGAGTGCACGCCTTGCAGGGTGGGGCCGAAGGAAATCATGTCCAGGGTGGGATACTTGTCGAGGAACAAGCCGCACTCCAGTCCGGCATGTATGGCTTTCACCTTGGCTTCGGTGTGGAACAGGCGGAGGTAGGATGCCGTGGCGATTTCCAAGATTTCCGAGTGCGGGTTGGGTTTCCAGCCCGGATAACCCTCACTGTGTGAGACGGAGGCACCGGCCAACTCGAACGCTGTGCGCACCGTGTCGGCAATGTCTGCCTTGGCCGAGGCGATGGAGCTGCGTTGGCTCGTCTCGATGCGGATGACGTTGCCCGGCTTCATCTTGACGGAAGCGAGGTTGGTGGAGGTTTCCACCAGGCCGGGGATATCTTGGCTCATGGCGATGACTCCGTGGGGGAGTGCCTGTATGGTTTGCAGCAACCGGCGTGTGGTGTCCGGGTCGATGGCTTTGCCTGTGGCAGGTTCGGATTCGAGGACAAACTCGATGTCCGGGTCGCTCGTGGCGTATTCGGCTTCCACTTCGGCGGCAAAGAGGTTCAGCTCCGTGCGGAGGGCGTGCTTGTCGGCTTCGGGAATGGCTATGAGGGCATAGGCTTCACGGGCAATGGCGTTGCGCAGGTTGCCTCCATCTATTTCGCACAGATACATGTCGTGCGTCTTGCGTGCATGGTTGAGGAAGCGAGTCAGCAGTTTGTTGGCATTGGCGCGGCCCAGGTGGATGTCGCCGCCGGAGTGTCCGCCCTTCAAGCCCTTCACTTGCACCTTGACGTAGAAATAACCTTGGGGCACTTCGACTTCTTGATAGGTAAATTCGCCCACCGAATCCACGCCTCCGGCACAGCCGATGAACAGTTCTCCCTCGTCCTCCGAATCGAGGTTCAGCAGGATGTCCGCGTGCAGGAAACCTTCCTGCAAGGCGAAGGCTCCCGTCAGGCCGGTTTCCTCGTCTACGGTGAAGAGGCACTCCAGCGGGCCATGCTCCAAGGTGTCGTCTGTCAGTACGGCCAGTGCCGTGGCGATGCCGATGCCGTTATCTGCCCCCAAGGTGGTGCCTTTGGCCTTCATCCACTCGCCTTCCACGAAGGTTTGTATGGGGTCGTTCAGGAAGTCATGCTGCACGTCGTTGTTCTTTTCGCACACCATGTCCGTATGTGCCTGGAGGGCGACTGTCTTCCGGTTTTCCATGCCCGGCGTGGCAGGCTTTTTCATCAGGATGTTACCCGCTTCGTCGGTCAAGGTCTCCAAACCGTGCTGTTTGCCGAAATTCTGAAGGTAGGCAATGATTTTTTCTTCCTTTTTGGAAGGGCGCGGCACTTGGCATATTTCTTCAAAGTAACGGAATACGTCGGCCGATTTCATGTTTTTTAGTTCCATGTCTTGTAGGTTTGATGGGGTTATACGTCTTTATTTACCATAAATATAGTTAAAACAGGGAATGGATTTGGCTTCCTTTCCCTTTTTTAGAGCAAAAATGGTGGTGTTGTTCGGGCAAACCTCTATCTTTGCACCCGCTAAATTAAAGGAAATGCTCGACACAATACTGATAACACTGTTAATAGTTGCTATTTGTGTGCTTTTACTTGGGGTAAAAGTGTTCTTCGTGAAAGGCGGGAAATTCCCCAATATGCACGTCAGCGGCAACAAGGCTTTGCGCGACAAGGGGATTGGGTGTGCCCAGTCGCAAGACCGCGAAGCCCGCAAGAAGCAGCCGTTCTCCATTGACGAGCTGGAAAAATCCTTGGAAAACAAGCAGAATTAATTAATTTAAAAACTATATTTATTCGTAATTATGAAGAGATTGAATTGTCTTGTGAACGGTTTGGCTGCTTTGGCACTGATCGTTTCGTTTTCTCAATGTGCCGGGAATCCCGACCAACAAACCAATGCCAACGCTGCCTCGGCCAATGGTGTTTCCGGTCTGAAAATCGCATACGTGGAGGTGGACACACTTTTGACGAAATATAACTTCTGCATCGACCTGAACGAGGAGATGGTGAAGAAGAGCGAGAATGTCCGCCTGACCTTGAACCAGAAGGCCAACGACCTGAACAAGCAGAAGCAAGAGTTCCAGACGAAATATCAGAACAACGCCTACCTCTCCCAAGAACGTGCGCAGCAAGAGTATAACCGCATCGCCAAGTTGGAGCAGGACTTGCAAGAGCTGAGCAACAAGCTGCAATCCGAATTGATGAGCGAGAACGAGAAGAACAGCATCCAGCTCCGCGACTCCATCAACAATTTCCTGAAGGAGTATAACAAGACCAAAGGTTATGACTTCATCATCAGCAACACGGGCTTTGACAACCTGCTGTATGCCAACGATGCGTACAACATCACGCAAGAGATTCTGGAAGGCTTGAATGCCCGCTACGTTTCCAAGAAATAAAACAAATTAGGGTGTGCCACGATAGACACGGCACACCCTTATATTTTGAATGTCGTAATTGTCAACTAATAGTAATCCACACCCCCTCACCGTGTTCTTTGGCCTCGGTTATCCGCTTCTTCAATCGGTGCAGCCACAGACGTGAGTCGATGAGGGTGCCCGGCTTCGGGCTGTAGCCCACGAGGATGCTGCCGCGCGTTTGTTCCACCGAATAGCCTGCGTGGATGCGTATGTCCGCGAACTGGGGCACGTGGAGCAGCAGGGGATACCAGCCGTAGAGGCTGTCGGAGTAGGTGATGACCACGGGATACCGCCCCTCGGGGATGGCTGTGCGACCTGCCACTTTCCGCTCCGTGCCGCCCGGGCCGATGTCACGGCGGATAGGTTCCAGGGTGTCGCACAACGGTTCGCCATTCACATAGAGACGCCCCATGGTGTACGTCTTCTCCAGTAAGATTCGTTTCAAGGTCAGTTCCATAATCATATACATTTTCTGAACGTGGCGTTTTTGTACGTGTCACCTGTCACCATCTCTACGTTGCCCCGCGTTTTCCATTGTTTCAGTTGATTCATCGCCCCTTCTGCCGACTGCCCTTCGTCCTGACGCGCACGCACCAAGTCGTCGAAAGTGAACTCCTGAGGCAGACGGGCCAGCAATTCGCTCCGTTTGCGGCCGGAGGAAATGACGGGAGTTTCGGCAGCCTCCAAAGCCAAGGCCAATTCCACTTCCCGGCCAAAGAAGCGCATCTTGCAGGCCAGGTCATACTGCAACGACCAGCGGACAAAGTCCTCGATTTCCGGTTCCCAGCGTTGTCCGTTGGCCAGCCAGAGCAGGCACGCCTTGCGGTAAGCGATGAGGACGGCGCGTTTGCGGAAGGAGTCGTAGGCGCGGCTTTGTGTCTTCTTGGCCCTCTCCTGGCACTCCGCGTTGAGCCGCTTGGCCAGGTCATACGCTTCGGGACATTCCATCCGGCCGGGAGACAGGCTGTTCAGGTTCTCGATGTAGGGACGCAACTCTGTGGCAAATGCCTCGCCATACGTGCCATACACCGGGATGTCCGCCCCGATGCCTTGGTCGGGGATGGTGCAGCAGCAGATGCGCGTCAGCGGACCGTCAATCAGCTTATCCCTGAAGTAAAGCTTGGCTTGGCGGGGAGTGGTGGATGCATTCCAGTTGAGGCGCAGATTCGGCTTGCCGCTGACCGACATCGTCCCCGCGCGCTCCTGTCCGTAGGGGCTTTCGTCGAAAGCCAGGCAGATGATGTTGTGCTGCGATTCGGTCTTGGTGTTGCCCTTCAGCGCGTCGAACATCTTCAGTTCGTCCATACGCAGGTAAATGAAGCGCCCTTCCGCGTCCATCAGACGTTGCACCAGGGCGGCATTTGTCATGTCAGGCTCCATCCATTGCACGCACGTCTTGGGGCGTTTGCTTTTGTCCTTGTTGGCGCCCTTGGTGTTCACCTCGTCTTTCCACGCCTGTTCGATGCGGCGGTTCTCTTCGTCGCGGGCACGGATGTCGGCCATGATGTAGTCTATGGGCGTGTTCACGCAGCTCTTGCCGGAGGATGAGGAGGCGACGAGCAGGGTCATCTGTCCCAGTCCAGTCCATTTGCCGTCAATGTAGGGGAAGTAGACCTTATCGACATGTGTGGCCAGCGGTGGAAAAACGCTTGGGGCCACGGCGGCTTTTTGAAAGTCGGGCGTGTTCATCACCACGAGCCTGATGAGTCCGGGTAATTTCTTCGGCAACTCGGGCAGTTCCTCTTCTTCGGGGCGCGGATGGAGGGCTTGCTCCAGCACTTTGGGTCTCTGTGGGCGCATCGGCTGTGCGCAAGCCCATTTCACAATGCCTTTCATCTCCTCCAAGGGGAGGCCGTAAGTGGGCATTATTTGCAGCAGCCAGTCCTCGTCGTTCCCGCAGATGTAGCGCATCAGTTCTGCCAGCCACAGCAACCGTTGGTGGCGTTCGCCCACCTCGGGCTCTTTCTTGCCATTCGCAGTCAGGAGGCGATAGGCGATGTCGGCATACGGCACGCCTTGGAAGGTGTCGGGGTAAGTTTTGGTGGAACCGGACGGCTCGGCAGTCGTTGCAGCCGCTGTTTCAGCTTCCACGGGTGTCACCGGAGCCTCTTCGTGCCGTTCGGCCGTGAGGACTATGCCACGCCGGGCCAGTTCCGCCTCGAGGTCCTCGCAAAACAGCAGTTCTTCGTCGTAGTACAGCAGGTCCGCTTTTCGGAACATGAACGAGGCACGGGCCAGGTCGTGCACGGCCTTGTCATAATCCATCCGTCCCAATTGTTCGCCCATCCAGGCTTGTGCCTCGGGGATAGTCATTCCTGGGGGCATACAAGCCACTATGCGCAGCCCTTCGCCACTGGGAGTAACGTGGACCAATGCAATGGCCAATTCCGTTTCCCTGCCTTTGATGAGGGTGTTATAGAACGTTTCCGGCTCCGGCTCATGGTCATAGTCCATGATATACAGCCCGGTGGGGATGGCATTCGCGTTGTTGCGGATGTCGTTTTCGAAGTAAGCCATATAGGTTATATAGGGCAGGCAGCGTTTCAGCCGGGCTTTCTTCTCTGAATATTCCTTCTCTAAATATTCTTTCAACTGCCGATTCAGCTCCAGCTCGTCTACGCGGTCCTGCTTCAGCCGGGCAATGTGTTCCTGAGATTCCTTTTCCGTCAGCACGCCTGCATCACGGAGTTTCTTGGCTTGGCGGATGCTGTCGATCAGATCAGCCACATTCTTGTCTTCCATCCAAGAGCGGAATACCGCCGGGGCGATTTGAATCAGATCCCGGACGGCTATTCCACCTTTTGCGCCACTAATTATTGGCATTTTTACCTCCTTTGTTTTTAAGATTAAACTTCTTCCTCGGGCCTAACTTCCGGCCTTCGCCCAGATTATATCTGACGAATTTGGGATGCCCATCTTCCCCCAGGTGTATCGCTCCTCGGCTGACATTTCCTTTGCTGAAGTCTTCGAGCGATTCAAG
Organism: Candidatus Bacteroides pullicola; assembly: GCA_019115825.1. Lineage (GTDB taxonomy): Bacteria > Bacteroidota > Bacteroidia > Bacteroidales > Bacteroidaceae > Bacteroides > Bacteroides pullicola. The sequence goes on along the minus strand of DXCV01000032.1, from coordinate 921 downwards.
GGGGACTTCAATTGTAAATGAAACTTTTTTGTTCATTTTCTTGTTCATTTTCTTGTTCATTTTCTTGTTCATAACCTTTCCTCCTCTTGATCAATAAAATCATAAAGTTCAGTTAATAATAACATGTCTTTTACGACAACTTCCTGATAGGCGCGTCCATGACGTTTGTTTACACGAAACGTCATCTCGCAAATCACTTCGTCACCTACATGCCACGGCCTTTCTGCATCTTCGCCGTGAAGCACTGTCAGGTACTCATTTTCATCTTCGTCTTGCAGGATGCAAGTCCGATGAGGAATCAATTGGTCCTCTACTTGGTCGTGCGTGTAAAACACGCGGCTGATTTGTGTAAAATTGCAAATCATTTTTTTTCTTTTTTTTTGGTGATGCCTTCCCAATTTTTGAAATTGTTCTTCAGGATGAGAAGGCTTGCCCTGAAGTCCTGTTGCAAATATATAGTATATAAGCGGTAACTTATGTGTCTATATTTGAAATTCTTTTACAAATGATAGCTAATGTACTTATTTTGTGGTAGTTATCTCTAAAAGCCATTTCTTTAACAGCTTTAGAAAATTCATAACTTCTTGATTATGAGGAGTTTGTATTTTAACTATTTTTATTTATTGTTTTAGAATTTTCGTGTTTCTGGTCGACAGGCTTAATTTCTTCCCGGTTTGTTACGTTCGTTTTCATCATATTCGTTTTTGCTTTTGTGGCAAAATTACTTGTCCGGATTTGACTGAAAAAATAAAAAGTGATTTATCTTCTCTTTTTAACTAAAAATCGTCCGGACACAAAAATGGCAAAAACAGCTTGTGACATGAAAACGAAAAAATAGTGACAGGTGACAGGAATTTATACGAATCACCTGTTTAACTTCAGGTAAAGAAAATCTGGATATTAAATTTTACTATATATGAA
>DXCV01000031.1 GCA_019115825.1 Candidatus Bacteroides pullicola | reverse complement strand
ATAATTTATCGGTGATGGCACACAGATGACGCAGATTAAGCAGATTTACGCAGATTCTTTATTATCAATCTACTAAAATCTGTGGTCATCTGTACAATCGGCGTCATCTGCGTGCCATTAAATTCCCATTTATACCCAATGACAAATGACAATTATGACAAATGACAATAAGTGAAAATCGGTTTTCACACCTCCCTAAAATCCATTATCTTTGCGCTCTCGTAACCTCAAAAAATGCTCCCGACGCTTATGAAACTCCTCTGGATAGACCTGAACTGCTCGTATGCCCACGCCTCGCTGGCCCTGCCTGCCCTGCACGCACAGATGATGCAATATGCTGATGCTGAATGGGATGTGGTGTCCGCCACCGCCAACGAGCCGCCCGGCCCGGTGGTGGATGAGATTGTCCGCCGCCGCCCCGACCTGCTGGCCGCCACCGCTTGGCTCTTCACCCACGAAGCCCTGCTCCACCTCCTGGCCCGCGTCCGGGCGATGCTGCCGCAGTGCGTCGTTGTCCTGGGCGGTCCCGAATTTTTAGGCGACAACGAAAGTTACCTACGCCGCACGCCCTGGGTCGATGCCGTCTTCCGAGGCGAAGGCGAAGAAGTCTTCCCCCAATGGCTGCCCCTGTGGAAGCGACGCGAGCGGTGGGCGGACGTGCCCGGATTGTGCTACCTCGACCCGGAAACCGGTGCCTACCGGGACAATGGCACGGCGCGCGTGGTGCACTTCGATCGCCTCATTCCACCCGAACAGAGCCCTTTCTTCCGCTGGGACAAGCCCTTCGTGCAACTTGAGACCACCCGAGGCTGCTTCAACACGTGCGCCTTCTGCGTCAGCGGCGGGGAGAAACCCGTGCGCAGCCTCCCCCTGGAAACCATCGCCCGGCGGCTGGAAAATATCCGCGCACACGGCATCCGCGACGTCCGCATCCTGGACCGCACGTTCAACCACAACGCCCGGTGCGCCTGCGATTTGTTGCAACTTTTCCGCACGCACCATCCCCACCTGCACTTCCACCTGGAGATTCACCCCGCCCTGCTCGGCGACGAGCTGAAGACCCTGCTGAGCACGATGCCCCCCGGCCTGCTGCACCTGGAGGCGGGCATCCAGTCGCTGCACGAGGACGTGCTGCAAGCCTGCGGACGGCGCGGCGGGCTGGAAGCGTCGCTGGAGGGACTGCGCTACCTCTGCGCACTGCCCAACGTAGTAACCCATGCCGACCTCATCGCGGGGTTGCCCCTCTACCGCCTGGAGCAGATTTACGAGGATGTGCGCACCTTGGCGGGATACTGCGCGGGCGAAATCCAGCTGGAGTCGCTCAAGGTGCTGCCCGGCACGGAAATGCGCCGCCGGGCGGCGGAACTGGGCCTCGCCTACTCCCCCCTGCCGCCCTACGAGGTGTTGCAGACGCCCGCCATCACTCCCGCCGGGCTACAGGAAGCCATGCGCCTCTCCCGCCTCCTGGACGGATACTACAACGCCCCGGCGTGGCAGGACGTGACGCGGCGGCTCATCCTGCACGATGCGGCCTTCCTGCCGCGCTTCCTCGACACGCTGACGCGCCAGGGAGTCATCCTCCAACCCATGAGTCTGGAGCGGCGCGGCGTGTTGCTCTACAGCTTTTGCCGGGCGCATTATCCCGCTTTCACCTCCGCCGTCACCCGGGCATGGATAGAGGCGGGCTTGTCCCTCAAGAAGGAACCGGCCGAACGCGTGCGCACCAAAAAACAAACACCTCCCGGAGATTGGGAGGTGTTGCAGGGCGTGTATAAACCTACCCTCAGGCTTTGCTTCCTGCCCCCCGAATCCCCGAATGAACCCGGCTATTGGTACGGGTATGAATCGGAGAGGCAGGAGGCAAAGCCGGTGTTCAAGGCGGTTCAATCCTTCAAGTAGAAGTCGAGCGTGCGCGCATGCACCAGGTCGTCGTGCGTGATGCGGAAGCCCTTGTGCCGCTTGCCGCCCAGTTCCACCCGGCCGATGTAGGGTGCCTCGCCGCCGTCCGCGGGCTTGTGCGCCGTGATGACCAGTTCGGATTCCTTGTAATAACGCGGGTCGAGCTTGATGGTCACTTTGTCAAACATGGGGGTGGTCAGCGTGTACTCCGGCACGCCGGGACAGTCGGGATAGAAGCCCATCATGCTGAAGATGGCCCATGCGGACATCGTGCCGGTGTCGTCATTGCCGGGAATGCCGTCCGGCGCGTTCTTGAAGTGGGCGTCCACCAGTTGGGGCACCAGCTTCTGCGTGCGCCATTCCTCGCCGGGGAAGTAGCTGAACAAGTAGGGATAGGCAATATCCGGCTCGTTGGCGGGGTCGTAGCGGCCCTTGTCGAAGACGGATTGCAGCTTGTCCACGAACGCCTTCCGTCCACCCATCAGGCGGGCAAGTCCCTTGACATCGTGGGGCACGTAGAAGGTGTAATTCCAAGCGTTGCCCTCGTGGAAGCCGGGATTCTCCTCGAAGTTGGCACCCTGCATCGGGTCGAAGGGAGAATAGAAGGTGCCGTCCGGCAACTTCGGGCGGAACGTGCCGAACTCCTTGCAATAATAGTTCTTGTAACCCAACGAGCGCTGGTAGAAAAGCTTAGCGTCATCCTTCTTGCCCAACGCGTCGGCCAGACGGGAGAGCGCAAAGTCAGCAATGTAGTACTCCAGGGCGTGCGAGACGGAATTGTCGTTCTTCGCACGAATGGGCACATACCCCAGGCTATAGTAGTCGTCGGCATCAGGGCGCATCAGGTTCTCTGCGCCGGGCAGGGTCGCGGACTTGTACATGGCTTCATAGGCCAGGTTGATGTCAAAATCGCGCAATCCCTTGAACCACGTGTCCACGATGACGGGGATGGACGGGTCACCCTCCATGGTCAGTGTCTCGCGCCCGTACAACTCCCACTTGGGCAGCCAGCCGTGCTCACGATACATGCCCAGCATGGTGTTCACCATGTCCAACTGACGGTCGGGGAAAAGCAGTGTCATCAACTGATGTACATTGCGATAAGTGTCCCACAAAGAGAATACGGTATAGCGGTTACCCTTCGTGGTCATGATCTGGTCGGACTCCATGGCAGGATATTGCCCGTTGACGTCGTTCAGGATGTTAGGATGAATCAGCAAGTGATAGAAAGCGGTGTAGAAGACGCTCTTCTGGTCGTCCGTGCCTCCCTCCACCAACACACGGCTTAGGTCATCATTCCATGCCTCGCGGGCAGCCATGCGGATGTCCTCGAAGGATTTGCCCTCCTGCTCGGCATCCAGGTTCATGCGGGCATTCTCGATGCTGACGAAGGACACGCCCAAGCTGACCTCCACCTGTTCGCCTTCAGTGGTGTCATAGGTGAACCATACGCCTACATCGTCGCCGCTGATTTCCTTGCGGTAGTTGGTGTAGAGTTTCTTGGTACCGGCCGTGGAGTCCCACTGCGCCTCAACGCCCATCGGACGCATCTGCTTCCAATAACCGGAAGCCTTGGGCGTCTTGTTGACACGCATCACGAAGTAGATGGGGAAGACGGCTTGCGGATTGTAACAGAAGGTGCCCAAGAGCTTGGTGCCTTCTATCTCGCGCTCGTTGACGAAGCGCACGGTGGCGCCTGTCTCGTTCGTCAAGCCTTCGCCCAAGTTCAGCAGGATGTTGCCTTGCCCAGCCTTGAAGGTGAATCGTTCGCGGGACGTGCGGGGCGTGGCTGTCACTTCCGTCAGGATGTCATACTTGGTCAGGCGGTTCGAATAATAGCCCGGCATGGCCTTTTCATCCTTGTAGGAGCTGCCATACTTCAGGTAATCCACCTCCAACGGGCCTGCCGTGGGCATCAGCAAAAGCGAACCCAATTCGGGACATCCCACCCCGCTGAGGTTGACGTGCGCATAGCCGGTGAAGTACGTATTTTTATACTCGTATGGCGTGGACCACCAAGTCTTGTCCTTGTCCCGGTTGCCTTCGCCACCTCCCATCACGTTGAAAGGCACCACGGACATCATGCCCTGGGGGCACAAGGCACCGGGATTGGTCGTGCCATAATTGGTGGTACCCACGAAAGGATTTACATAATCCACCGGTTCTTTCCCGGTGTCTGCCCACCCCGCAGTGGGGAAAAGCGCCATCACGGCCAGCAGGCCGCCCACGCATCGGTTTTTCATTGAATGTATCATAAGCGAAAAAATGATAATTTATTACTCTCCTGTCCCCCACTCCGTCGGTTTGTCCGTCAGGGTGAACTCCAGCGTACCGCCCTGCATCAACGTCTCGTGGTCGAAGAAAGGCGTGTCCAGCGGTGCGCCGTTCAGCGTGGCCGACTGGATGTATTTGTTCTCCGGCGAGTTGTTGACCGTGCTGATGCGGAAGGTCTTTCCGCCGGGCAACTGGATGGTAACCGCATCGTACAACGGACGCCCGATGCTATACACCGGCTTGCCCGGGCAAGGCTGGTAGAAGCCCATGGCATTGAGGATGTACCATGCCGACATCTGTCCGCAATCCTCGTTGCCCGACAGGCCGTTCGGGTCGTCAAAGTATTGTTCGTGCAGCACCTTGTCCACCAGCTCCTGCGCCTTCCACGGCTGGCCAAGGGTGTTGTACATATAAATAATGTGGTGGCTCGGCTCGTTGCCATGCGCATACTGTCCGATGAGACCGGAGATGTCGGCGGATACCATTTCGCCCTCCAGCTTGGCATCCGTGGTGAAGAGCGTGTCCAGACGGGCAAGCATCTGCTCGCGTCCGCCCATCAGTTCGGCCAATCCCTCGATATCGTGCGGCACGAACCATGTCCACTGCCATGCATTGCCCTCGCAATAATCGTCCGTGCGATGGGTGCTGGCATTGGGGTTGAAAGGCGTGCGCCATTCTCCTTTGAGGTCCTTGCCGCGCATGAAGCCGGTGGAGGCATCGTAATAGTTCTGATAATTCTTTCCGCGTTGGGCATAGACGCGATGCGTGGCGGTATCGCCCACGGCTTCCGCCAGGAGGCTGATGCACCAGTCATTGTAGGCGTACTCCAAGCCTTTGGCCACGGATTCCCACTCCTTGTCGCAGGGAATATAACCCAACGTATTCTTGTAATACTTGGAGATGGGCATCAAGGCATTGTGGATGAGGTATCCCGTCGTGGCAATGGGCGCGATAGTGTCATACTCCGCACTGCGCAGGCAAGCCTTGAGCGCCAGATTGGCGTCGAAGCTGCGGTCGCCCTTCATGTAGGCGTCCACAATGACGGGCACGGCATGATAGCCAATCATCGTGCCGGTATAGTTGCCAGCCAGCTCCCACATGGGCAGGATGCCTCCCTCCTGATACTGGTGCAGGAGCGCATTCACATAGAGGGAGTTTTGTGCCGGGTCGATGATGGTCAGCAACGGATGCAGGGCGCGGAAAGTATCCCACAACGAGAAGGTCGTGTACATGGGTTTGCCTTCCTCCGCCGTGCGAATTTCACGATCCAAGCTGCGATAGCGCCCGTCCACGTCTGTAAAGAGAGCCGGGGATATGCCCGTATGATACAGGGCGGTATAGAACACGCGCTTCTGGCTTTCGTCCGTAGTCTCAATGTCTATCTTGGAGAGGTAATTGTTCCATGCCTGACGGGCATCTTCGCGCACGGCTTCGAAATCCCAACCGGAGATTTCACTCAGGTTTTTCTGCGCGCCTTCACGATCCACCGCGGAGAGGGCCACCTTCACCAGGACTTGTTCATCCTTTTGAGTCTGGAACTTCAGCAAGGCTTTGCATTGTCCCGGCGTATAACGTCCGTCCTTGCCCTTCACCGAATCCTGCACCACGGTGCAAGTGAACGGCTTGGAGAAGACGGCATAGAAATACACGTCGTGCCTCCATGCCCATCCGTTCGTGTTCTTGTATCCGCAGAGGGTGGAATCATTTACCACTTCAATGGAGAGGCTCCGGTTCTTCTGCGCCTGGATAGAGTAATCCAAGTCGAGGATGAAGCCGGCGTCCGCGCTCTCCGGGAAAGTATAGCGGTGCAGGGCCGCACGCTTGGTGGCAGTCAGCTCCGCCTTCACGCCATAACGGTCCAGGAAGACGGAATAATAGCCAGGCGTGGCGGTCTCTTTCTCGTGCGAGAAGGCAGAGGCAAAAGGCAAACGGTCCTTGTTCGTGTCGTCCGCTGCCCGCTCTATCTGCTGCTCTCCCACGGTGGGCATCAGCAGGACGTCTCCCAAGTCGGCGCATCCCGTGCCGCTGAGGTGCGTATGCGAGAAGCCGTTGATGGTGGAGTCCGCATAATAGTATCCCGAGCAGGCATCCCACTCGTAAATGCGCGTATCCGGGCTGGGATGAATCATGCCGTTGGGCAACACGGCTCCCGGATAAGTGTGTCCGTGCCCCCCGGTGCCAATGAACGGATTGACATACTGGGTGTAATCCTTCTCTACCGAAGCCGTGCCGCATCCGGCCAACACCGCAGCCAGCACACATAGTTGAATCGTCTTTTTCTGTTTCATGGTCATTTGCTATTAAATGATAAATCCCTTTCTCCTACCTTTCCGAGGAGAAGCCCTTGCCTTTGCGGGACATTGGGGGCCTCTCCTCGAAAGATAAGGGAAAGGGAACCTAACTGCTTATTTCTCAGCTTTTGCAGCCTGGAGCTTTTCCTCTATCGGGTCTTGATACTGGGCCTGAAGTTTGTGAAGCTCGTTCATCAGGTCTTCCGTGATTTTCTCATAGCCGGGCTGGCCATAGAGGTTGTGCATCTCGGTCGGGTCTTCCTGAAGGTCATACAACTCCCACTCGTCAATGTCATTGTAGAAGTGAATCAGCTTGTAGCGCTCGGTACGCACACCATAATGACGCTTCACCATGTGCTCGGCCGGATATTCATAGAAGTGATAGTAGAGCGAAGTGCGCCAGTCGGCGGGTTTCTCTCCCTTCAGCAAAGGCAGCAAAGACACACCCTGGATGTCTTCGGGTATCGGCGCGCCGGCCAGGTCGAGGAACGTGGGCGCATAGTCGATGTTCTGAACCATCTGCGGAATCTCACCCTTGGCGTTGAAGCCCTTCGGCAGGTGCATGATGAGCGGCGTGTGCATGGATTCCTCGTACATGAAACGCTTGTCGAACCATCCGTGTTCGCCCATGTAGAAGCCTTGGTCGGAAGTGTAGACCACCAGCGTGTTGTCCAGCATGCCCTTCTCCTTCAGGTAATCCAGCACGCGGCCCACATTGTCGTCCAGCGACTTCACCACCTTGGCATAATCGCGCATATAGCGTTGGTATTTCCATTCGGCCAGTTCCTTGCCTTTCGGGTTCTTCTTGTAGAACTCGTCGATAATCGGCTGGTAGAAGTCGTCATACACCTTGCGGCCTTCCGGATCCAGGCGGCCGACGAAAGCCTCGTAGGTGGACTTCAAAGGCGTGTTCACATCGGCCTTCCACATCTTGTTGTCATAGATGATGTCCATATCCTTGAAGATGCCCATCTCCTGGGCGGCGGCGGCAGGACGTCCTTCATAGTCGTCATAGAAGTTTTCGGGCAAGGGGAAAGTCTTGTCCTCATACAAGTCCAGGTACTTCAACTCGGGCAACCAGTTGCGATGGATGGCCTTGTGATGGATGAAGAGGCAGAAAGGCTTCTCCTTGTCGCGCTGGTTCTCCATCCAGTCGATGCTCTTGTCCGTAATCAGATTGGTCAGATAGCCTTTCTCGACAACGGTGTCATTGTCCATGGTGATGAAAGAGGGGTTGTAATAATCGCCCTGGCCCGGCAGGATTTCCCAATGGTCAAAGCCTGTGGGCAAGCTGATCAGGTGCCACTTGCCGATGAGGGCCGTCTGATAACCCGCCTGGCGGAGCAGTTTGGGCATGGTCTGCTGGGAGCCGTCGAAGACGCAGGTGGAGTTGTCCGTGAAGCCGTTGGCATGGCTGTGCTTGCCCGTCAGCATACAGGCACGGCTGGGGCCGCTCAACGAATTGGCCACGAAGCTGTTGGTGAAGATGACACCGTCATTGGCAATGCGGTCCAAATTGGGCGTTTCAATCAATCCGCCATAACAGCTCATCATCTGGGCCGTATGGTCATCGGTCATGATGTACACGATGTTGTATGGCTTCTGAGATTCTTTCTCGCCGGCACACGAAGTCAGCGACACAATGGCAGCCATTCCCGTCAACGGGTAAATGAACGCGGGGGTCAGTTGTTTCATAAAATAAATATTATTAAAGTGATTCATTTCAATATCAATCGGGTAAGATTAACAAAGGATGAAGAAACCTGCCGGACAGGCCGCTCCTATTCCCATGCCGATGATTTCTGCAAAGATACGGATTGATTTTGAATATAAGAAAGGAATGCGGATAGTTTTTTCCCGAAAGAGGGATTTTAGAAAGCCAAAGTCCCTCTTTAGCGCCGTAAAGAGGGACTTTGGGAGGGGTAAACAGGGGGATGTTAATAGACTTCCACCTTGGCGGCCAAAGCCTTGGCCTTGTCGCGCAGGGCATCGAGGTCGCTCCCCAAGGGGGCGTTGCACAGGACGACACCCATACGGCGGTTGACACGCGTCGTAGGTTTGCCGAAAATGCGCAGGTAGGTATCTTCTTCTTTCAGCACCTCTTCCATGCCCCGGTAGTTGGGTTGCTCCTGGCTGGCAATGCCGGAGAGGATGACCGCACTGGCGCCCATACGCTCCAACTTGACATGCGGGATGGGCAATCCCAACACAGCGTGCAAGTGCAGTTCAAACTCGTTCAGGTTTTGCGTACCCGCCAAGGTCACCATACCGGTGTCGTGCGGACGGGGCGAAAGTTCGGAGAAGTAGACGCCATTCTCGTGGCTGAGGAAGAACTCCACGCCCCAGATGCCGGCGCCGGTCAGAGCGCGAGTGACCTTCTCCGCCATGACTTGTGCTTCTTTCAGGTGGGCAGGGTCGATGTGGGCAGGCTGGAAGCTCTCGCGGTAGTCGCCGTTCTTCTGCACATGGCCGATGGGCGGGCAGAACAAGGTGGGACCGTTCTTCTGAGTCACCGTGAGCAGGGTGATTTCGCTGTCGAACTTGATGAACTCCTCGACAATCAACTCCTTGATGTCACCCCGGCTTCCACTGCATCCGTACTCCCAAGCGTGCTCCAGCTCGTCAGGAGTCTTCACGATGGACTGGCCTTTGCCGGAGGAGGACATCAACGGCTTCACCACGCAGGGGAAACCTATCTTGCCGGCGGCTTCTTTCAACTCGTCCAAGGACTTGGCATAGTAATAACGCGCCGTCTTCAAGCCCAGCTCCTTGGCAGCCAGGTCGCGGATGGCCTTGCGGTTCATGGTGAAGTTGACTGCCTTTGCGCTGGGCACCACCTGGATGCCCTCTTGCTCGAACGCATAGAGCCGCTCAGTGCGGATGGCCTCTATCTCGGGCACAATGAGGTCGGGCTGATGCTTGCGCACCGCACGCTCCAAGGCATCGCCGTCCAACATGCTGAACACTTCACACTCGTCTGCCACTTGCATGGCGGGCGCCCCGGCATAAGAGTCACAGGCAATGACGTACTGTCCCAAACGCTGGGCGGCAATCACGAACTCCTTGCCCAACTCTCCGGAGCCTAACAACAATATCTTCTTCATTCTTTACTTGGATATTAAACAAAAAAGTAACCGAAGGGGATACACTCCTCTCCGGTCACTCTACTATAAAATCTTATTATTGGTGCTGCTCACGCAACAAGTCGTTCACGGTCTTCACCGGATTGAACGTACTCAGGGGCACTTCCACGAACACTGTATTCCAGTCGCTCATCGCGCCATTCCACAAGCCCGGCAATTCGAGGGCTTTCAGGTCCTTGCCGTTCTTCGACTTGCGGGAGATGAAGCCCGTGGCCTTGTCCACATATTTCGTCAGGTCGAACTTGTGACCCTTGTAGTCGCGCACGGCGCAAACGAGGTCCACCGGATTGAAGTGCGTGCCCTTCTCGAACATCTCCTTCTTCTCGGGGTCGTTCATGTCAATCTGCGAGCTTTCCAGGATTTGCAAGGAAACGGTGCCGTCGGGATTGTAAGCCAAGAACGGGCCGCCACCCGGCTCGCCCACATTCTTCACCATGCCGCAAACGCGCATCGGACGGTTCAGTTTCTTCTTCAAGTAGATGACCAGCTCGGCGTCTTCCAGGTTCTTCACGTCCGGATTCTTGCAATAGAGTTTCTTCTGGAGGAACTGGAGGATTTCCAATACCTGTTCGTGCGTGTACTTGCCGCTATCCAGCAACTGGAGGTAGGCAAAAGCCTGCTGTTGCAAGCCCACCAGCACGCCGGCAATCACTTTCTTGTAGAGCACCGTGTCGCCTTTCAGTTTGTCGGGCACCACGTTGTCGATGTTCTTGATAAAGATGACATCCGCATCCAGGTCGTTCAGGTTCTCAATCAAGGCACCATGTCCGCCCGGACGGAAGAGCAACTTGCCGTTGTCGCGGAAAGGCTGGTTGTCCATGTCAGCAGCGATGGTGTCCGTGCTGGCCTTCTGCTCGGAAAAGGTAATGTTGTAATCCACTCCATAACGCTTGGCGTAGACGGCAGCCTTTTCGTCCACCAGGGCCTTGAAGAAGGCGCGGTGTTCGGGAGAGACGGTGAAATGCACGTTCACCTTGCCGTTCTTGTTGGCGGCGTAGAGGGCGCCTTCCACCAAGTGTTCTTCCACGGGGGTGCGGTTGCCGTCCTCATACTTGTGGAACTTCAGCAAGCCTTTGGGCAGAGAACCGTAGTTCAAACCGGCCGACTCCAGCAGGGCGGCCACCACGGCCTTGTAATTTCCCTCGGCCACCAGCGCCGGGATGTCCTTGCCCGCCGTCTTCTGGCAAGCGCCATTCAAATCTTCGTAGAAAGCGAAATCCGTGATGCGGTCGAAGAACTTCTTCTCGAAATCCGTGGTGGGGACGTCATAATCTGCGCCGAGGAACTCGAACATATTCTTGAACATACGGCTGGCGGCGCCCGATGCAGGCACGAACTTCACCACCGTCTTGTCCGTCTGCGTGTAAGCCTCCCAGGCGTCCAGATACTTCTTCTGGTCATCGGCGTCGGGAGCCAGGATGCCGTTGTCCACGGATGCGGCGGCATAGAGTTTCAGGTAAGGGAAACCTTTCTCAAAGCAAGCCAACTGTTCGGCTATCTGCGCTTCGGAGATGCCTTTCTTGGCCAACAAGTCTTTGTCTTCTTGTGTCATCATGATGTACAATAAGTTTATTGGGTTTAATTTTGCCCAAAAGTACGGATATTTTCCGACATCACAAACTTTTCTTCATTTATTTTGGGCATAATCCCTCTCGCCGAATATCTTGCTGCCCACCCTGACCAGCGTGCTGCCCGCCCGGACGGCTTCGGGATAATCGTGACTCATACCCATGGATAACTCCTTGAACCAGGGGGCATCCGCAAACCACTCGCCTTTCACTTCCTTGAACAAGTCGGCCAGCCGGGCGAACTCGTCCCTGACCTGCTCCATGTCATCCGTGTTGGAGGCCATACCCATCAGGCCGCAAAGGCGCACATGGGCCATCGACCGCCATTGTCCCCCGGCCAGCATCTGGCGGCATTCGTCGGGAGAGAAGCCGAACTTGGTCTCCTCCCGGGCGATGTGTATTTGCAGGAGGACGTCAATCGTGCGCCCCACCTTGGCGCCTTGCTTCTCCACCTCGGCCAGGAGGCGGAAGGAGTCGATGCCGTGGATGAGGGCGACGTAGGGAGCGATATACTTCACCTTGTTGGTTTGCAGGTGGCCGATGAAGTGCCACTGGATATCCTTGGGCAAGGCTTCGTTTTTGCGGGACATTTCCTGCACCTTGCTTTCGCCGAAGATGCGCTGCCCCGCCCCGTAGGCCTCCAGGATGGCTTCCTCGGGGTGGAACTTGCTGACGGCCACCAGACGCACGCCTTGGGGCAGGTCGGCCAGGACTTGTCGGAGATTGTCTGCTACGCTCATTGTTGCACCTCCGGTTTATCGTCCGGCTCGGCGTGATAGGGATAGACGTCCATGATGGCGGTCTCTGCCACGGAAGCTATCTGATAGTCGGCCATCGTGCCCTTCATGCCATCGTCCAGCTTCTTGACGGCGTCGCGCAGGTCGGCAGCCTGCACCAGCACTTGTGTGGAGGTCTTCTTCTCCGCCCCGCTCTTCTCGTCGAGGGTGATGAAGACGAGCTTGCACTTGAACCAGCGGTCGGCGGCTTCTTCCTCGCAGGGGAACAGCTCGCTGAAGTTGGCGCGCTTGATGTCGGAGACGAGGAACTCGCCCGTGATGAACGGAGTCATCTCCTCGATGATGCGTGCCTCGGCCTCGGTGAAGCTCAGGGCATCCACCAGATAGGGCTCGGTCACTTTCTTGTTCATACCATTCTCCATTGTCTTCTCATATCGAATCTTACATTCGAACCATGTATGCATTGCCATATTCTTTCTCTATTTTGATGGGTTAATACTCATTCTTTTTGCGGGCGGCAAAGATAGGCAATCTCACGCAATCGGCGAACAAAATTTCTTTTTTTGTTTCTTTTCTGAGGGAAGTGCGTATCTTTGCGCGACCAAAAAATGAATGATATGACCCAACCATCCTACACCATCCGCCTGACGGAAGCCGTGGCACGCAACCCGCAAGTGCGCCTCGCCGCCCCTGCCAGCCTGGAAATTAATCTCGGTGAACACATCGCCATCGCAGGACCCAACGGAGCCGGCAAAAGCCTGCTGGTGGACTTGATGACCGGCAAGTATCCCTTGGCAGCCGGACGAACTGAGTATATATTCGACTCCTGGCCTGACAAGACCATATATAATAATGTGAAGTATATCACCTTCCGCGATACCTATGGCAGCTCCGACGCCAACTACTACTACCAACAGCGGTGGAATGTCCACGACCAGGACGAAATCCCCCTGGTGCGCGACTTGCTGGCCACCCCGTCCAAACTGGAACAGGCGGACAGCCTCTTGGACATCTTCCGCCTGCAACCCCTGCTGGACAAGCGCATCATCCTGCTCTCCAGCGGCGAGCTGCGCAAATTCCAGATAGCCAAAGCCCTATTGACAGGCCCCTTCATCCTCATCATGGACAATCCGTTCATCGGGCTGGATGCCAATGCACGGAACACACTCTTCGAACTCCTGGACCAACTGTCGCTCCTGGGGGCGTTGCAAATCATCCTTGTGGTGTCGCGTCCGGACGACATTCCCCCGTTCATCACCCACGTCATCCCCGTGGAGAACAAAACCGTCCAGCCCAAGATGACCCGCAGGGACTACCTCGCTACCCTGCCCGGCCTGCCCCCCGCCACCGGCAACGAGCTGGAGAAGCGCATCTTCTCCCTGCCCTACACCCACGAGGACTACACGTCCGACGAGGTGATAAACCTCAATCACGTCAGCATACGCTACGACGACCGCACCATCCTGCGCGACTTGGATTGGACCGTCTGCCGCGGCGAACGCTGGGCCTTGTCGGGAGAGAACGGCGCCGGAAAGTCCACACTGCTCAGCCTGGTATGCGCGGACAATCCCCAATCCTACGCCTGCGACATCCGCCTCTTCGGACGCCGCCGCGGCACGGGCGAGAGCATCTGGGAAATCAAAAGCCACATCGGCTACGTCAGCCCCGAGATGCACCGCGCCTACCTCAAGAACCTGCCCGCACTGGACATCGTGGCCAGCGGCCTGCACGACAGCATCGGCCTCTACCGCCGCCCCAAGCCCGAGGAGCTGGACACCTGCCGCTGGTGGATGGAGACCTTCGGCATCGGCCACCTGGAGGAGCGTCCGTTCCTCACCCTCAGCAGCGGCGAGCAACGCCTCTGCCTGCTGGCCCGCGCCTTCGTCAAGGACCCCGAGCTGCTCATCCTGGACGAACCGCTGCACGGGCTGGACACGGCGAACCGCGCCCTCGTGCGCCGCATCATCGACGCCTTCTGCCACCGGCTGGACAAGACGCTGGTGATGGTGACGCACTACGAGGAGGAACTGCCTCCGTGCATCGACCACCGCCTGCGCCTCGTGCGCCAGCATTGACGTCACTCATCGGCCGGAGCATCCACGTCCACCCACTCCAGGTACTTGTCTATCATGCAGCGGCTGTGGACTTTATTGTGCTGATTGCGGCTGTATTCGGGGATGAAACACACTTTCACCTCGTCAATCATGTCTTTCGTAATCTCTTCGGGCGTGTCGGTGCCTTTGCCTCGGGTCCTGCAACTGAGGTAAAAGGTGCCCACGCCTTTTAATTTCACCGACCTCCCGTACGACATCAGTTCCCCCAACGTCTCGCCCAGCTGCACCAACACGGCGTAGGTGTCCGCGCGGCTCACGGTAGACATCTGCGACAGGTGGTCGGCCACATCATCTATGGTAAACGGCTCGCCCATCGTGACCGCCCGCACATACCACTTCCCGTTCAACTTCACTTTCTTGTAAAATGCCATCTTGCGTCCTCCTCCTTTAGGACTTAATTAGGTTGATAGTAACACTTATGCCGGGCATGTCTCTATCCCGGCCTATCATCAATGCCAATGATGGTAGTCATCAATGCCATTGATGGGGGTCATCAATGCCATTGATGATAGGCATCAATGCCATTGATGCTCCTACAACTCCCAAAGTTAACACAAACTACTGACTATCCCAAGCGAAACAAGCCGCCGACCTGCCCCGGACACCTCCGCAGGCGTGCCTTTTATTCTTTTTTAAGAAGATTTGCCAACTCCGCGCCCCGTCGGCTTGCGGTTTAGACGAAAAAGCGTACTTTTGCGGCAGATTATCACAACAAACTGAAAACAAGATGAAAGAAAGACTGCTGGCGTTTATCAAAATATACGTGTTGTCGCTGTTGCTCTATGCGGTGCAACGGCCCTTGCTCATGGCGTTTTATGCCGCCCTCTACGCCGAGGGGATGCCCGAAGACTGGGCACATAAGCTGTGGGAGGGTCTGCCGGCGGACTTGGCCGTAGGCGGTTACCTCAGCCTGTTGCCGGGCCTGCTGCTGGCGGCTTCGGCCCTCCACCGGGGGACGTGGCTGGCATGGACGATGCACATCTGGTTCGGGCTGGTGTCGTTGCTCACGGGCTTTGCCTTTGTCCTCGGCCTCTGGTTTTGCGAATACGTCAGCCTGCTGCCGGGCAAGTCGGCGCTGTCCACCGCCCTGTCCCTGTCGGACGAAGCCCTGACCGAAGCATCGGGGGGCCTGATTGTGCTGGGCGTGCTGATGATACTCGTGTGCGCCGCGCTGGTCTATGCCCTGTATTATGCCCTCGTCCTGCGGAGAGTGGGACGGTTCACGCCTCCGCGCCGGCCATGGGCTGCGTTCTCCGTGGTGGCGCTGCTGGCGGTCGTGGCCTTCCTCCCCTGGGTGTGGGGCGGTCAAAGCCTCCAACTCCTGCAGCAATGGGACGCCGCGCTGCTGCTGGCCATCAACGGGTGGCACAGCCCCTTCGCAGACACCTTCATGTATACCTATAGCGGCAAGGTGGTGTGGGTGCCGCTCTATGTGTCGCTGGCCTACCTGCTCTTCCGAAACATGCCGTGGCGCACGGCCCTGCTCTGCCTGGTCGGCGTGGCGCTGACCATCACGCTGGCCGACCAGGTGGGCGCATCCCTCATCCGCCCCTGGGTGGAGCGTCCCCGCCCCTCCAACGCGGCCAGCCCCATCGTGGACATGGTCCATCTGGTCAACGGCTACCGGGGCGGACGCTACGGCTTCCCCTCGTGTCATGCGGCCAACACCTTCGGGCTGGCCTTCTACCTGATGTTTGTCTTCCGGCAGAGGGGGCTGACGTGGCTCCTGATGGGCTGGGCGTTGCTGACGTGCTACTCGCGGGCCTACCTTGGTGTGCACTATCCGGGCGACCTGCTGACCGGTGCGGCCCTGGGGCTGCTGGCGGCTGCGTTGTGCTACGCCCTTTTCCGCTGGGTGACGCGCTACAAGCGTCCGCGCCACATCCGGCAGTTGTGGGTGCCCGTGGCCGTGTGTGGACTGACAGTGGCGGGGATGCTGGTGTATGCTTTTATCATTTACTGACTATGGACAATATGAATAATGTAAGAACCTTGGGCGGGTGGATGAACGACCTGCTCACGTCGTGGGGACTTCCTCCCCGCTATGCCGACATGATAGACGAAATGGTGGTGGCCGCGCTCATCATCCTGCTGGCCGTCGCGCTGAACTACTTCTTCCAGGCCGTGGTGGCGGGAGGCATCAGGCGATACACGCGCCGCTTCCCCCGCCAGTGGACCACGCTGCTGATGGAGCGCAAGGCGGTGCATCACCTGCTGCACGTGGTGCCCGGCATCCTGATATACCTCTTCCTGCCCCTGGCCTTCGTCAAGGGCAACGAGATGCTGGACTTCTCGCAGCGGGTGTGCATGATATACATCATCGTGGCCGTCCTGCTGACGCTCAACGCCTTGTTGCTGGTGATGCTGGACGTGTACAACTCCAAGGAGGTGCGCAAGAACCATCCCATCCGGGGTTTCGTGCAGGTGCTGCAGGTGGCGTTGTTCTTCGTGGGCGGCATCCTGGTGGTGTCCGTGCTGATAGACAAGTCGCCGGTGTTCTTGTTCACGGGTCTCGGTGCCGCGGCCACGGTGCTGATGTTGGTCTTCAAGGACAGCATCCTGGGCTTTGTGTCGGGCATCCAGCTCTCGGCCAACGACATGCTCCGCATCGGCGACTGGGTCACCCTGCCCAACGGCTCGGCGGACGGCATCGTGCAGGAAATCACCCTCAACACGGTGAAGATACAGAACTGGGACAACACCATCACCACCATCCCCCCGTACACGATGGTGAACAGCACCTTCCAGAACTGGCGCGGGATGCAGGAGAGCGGCGGCCGCCGCGTGGACAAGCGCATCTGGCTCGACCTGGACACCGTGCGCTTCAGCCCTGCCGACGAGGTGGAGCGTCTCAAGCGGGAGTTCCCCCTCCTGGCAGATTATGCCCCCGAGACGCAGCCCACCAACTCGCAACTCTACCGCACCTACATTGAGCGTTACCTGACGAGCCTGCCCGTGGTCAACCAGGAGCTGGACCTCATCATCGCGCAGAAGGAGCCCACGGAGCACGGGTTGCCCATCCGCGTGTACTTCTTCTCGCGGGTCAAGGCGTGGAAGGAATACGAGCGCATACAGTCCGACATCTTCGACCATCTGCTGGCCGTGGCGCCCCGTTTCGGGCTGAAACTCTACCAAGGTATATGATGCCTTTGTCATTTTTCACACCGAAAAGGACGGAATGTCTCGAAGAAAGCCTATCTTTGTGGCTGATTAACCAAGAGAAAGCAGTATGGAGCAACTGGAGCTGATAAAAGAACATCTGTGGAAGAACCAGGTGGACGAGGCCATCCGCGAGCTGGACGCCCTCTTGCAGGACGACTTCGCGGGGAAGGACGAGGCCTATTACCTGCGCGGCAACGCCTACCGCAAGCAGAGCAACTGGCAGCAGGCGCTGAACGATTACCAGCGTGCCGCCGACCTCAATCCCGAAAGCCCTGCCGTACACGCCCGCCGCGCCCTGCTGGACATTCTGGAGTTCTACAACAAGGATATGTATAATCATTAACTAAAATATAACGTAATTATGGCTAAGATAAAAGGAGCAATCGTGGTGGACACCGAGCGTTGCAAGGGATGCAACCTCTGCGCCGTGGCGTGCCCGCTACACGTGATAGCACTCGCCAAGGAGGTGAACTTGAAGGGCTACAACTATGCCCAGCAGATATTGGAAGATACGTGCAACGGCTGCGCATCGTGTGCCACGGTGTGTCCGGACGGTTGCATATCGGTGTACAAAGTAAGAGTGGAATAATATAAGGATAAAGATATGGCAGAAGAAGTAGTATTGATGAAAGGGAACGAAGCCATCGCCCGTGCCGCCATCCGTTGCGGGGCGGACGGTTACTTCGGCTATCCCATCACTCCCCAATCGGAGGTATTGGAAACCCTTGCCGAGCTGAAGCCTTGGGAAACGACGGGCATGGTCGTGGTGCAGGCCGAGAGCGAGGTGGCTTCCATTAATATGGTATATGGCGGCGCAGGTGCCGGAAAGATGGTGATGACCTCGTCC
This sequence comes from Candidatus Bacteroides pullicola, assembly GCA_019115825.1. Taxonomy (GTDB): domain Bacteria; phylum Bacteroidota; class Bacteroidia; order Bacteroidales; family Bacteroidaceae; genus Bacteroides; species Bacteroides pullicola. The sequence continues at coordinate 4,203 of DXCV01000031.1, read as the reverse complement.
AGCAGCCCCGGTGTCAGCCTGATGCAAGAGGGCGTGTCCTACCTGGCAGGCGCCGAGTTGCCCTGCCTCATTGTCAACGTGATGCGCGGCGGTCCCGGATTGGGCACCATCCAGCCCAGTCAGGCCGACTATTTCCAGACCACCAAAGGAGGCGGACACGGCGACTATCGCTTGATTACCCTCGCCCCCGCTTCGGTACAGGAGATGGCCGACTTCGTGGGCCTCGCCTTTGAACTCGCCTTCAAGTATCGCAACCCGGCTGTCATCCTGGCGGACGGTGTTATCGGACAGATGATGGAGAAGGTCGTACTGCCCCCGCAGAAGCCCCGCCGCACAGACGAGGAAGTCATCGCCCAATGCCCTTGGGCCACCACGGGACACACCAAAGACCGCAAGCCCAACATCATCACCTCGCTCGAACTCAAGCCCGAAGCCATGGAAGTGAACAACCTGCGCTTCCAGGCCAAGTACAAGAAGATAGAGGAGAACGAAGTCCGCTTCGAGAAGATTCAATGTGAGGATGCCGATTACCTCATCGTGGCTTTCGGCTCTATGGCACGCATCGGACAAAAGGCAATGGAGATGGCCCGCGAAGAAGGCATCAAGGTAGGCATCCTGCGCCCCATCACCCTCTGGCCCTTCCCCACGCAAGCCGTTGCCGAAATGGCCAATCAGGTGAAAGGCATGCTCGTGACCGAACTGAACGCAGGGCAGATGGTGGAAGATGTCCGTCTGGCCGTCAGCGGCAAAGTCAAGGTGGAGCACTTCGGACGCTTGGGCGGCATCGTCCCCGACCCGGACGAGATTGTCGAGGCGCTGAAGGCAATGATTTGACACGTAAAGCATTGGACTATGGACATTGACAAAATACGAAACATACTGAACCTCTTCTTCATGCTGCTGGCCTTGCTGGCCGTCATCTTCTACTTCACGATGGCACAAGACCAACGCTTCTTCCTCTACACGTGCGGAGCGGCGATAGTTGTCAAGATGGCGGAGAGCTTCATACGTTTCACCAAGATTACCAAACCCAACAAAGACAAGAACAGCGATTATGACAAAAGAAGATATCATCAAGCCTGAAAATCTGGTTTACAAGAAACCGACGCTGATGAACGACAATCCCATGCACTATTGCCCGGGATGCAGCCATGGCGTCGTACACAAACTCATCGCCGAGGTCATCGAGGAGATGGGCATGGAAGACAAGGCCATCGGCATATCGCCTGTGGGCTGTGCCGTGTTCATCTACAATTACTTGGACATCGACTGGCAGGAAGCTGCACACGGCCGTGCGCCTGCCTTGGCCACCGCCATCAAGCGCCTTTGGCCCAGCCGGTTGGTCTTCACCTACCAAGGTGACGGCGACTTGGCCTGCATCGGCACGGCGGAGACCATCCACGCCTTGAACCGTGGAGAGAACATCACCATCATCTTCATCAACAACGCCATCTATGGCATGACGGGCGGACAGATGGCTCCCACGACTTTGGTCGGACAGAAGACCTCCACCTGTCCCTACGGCCGTGACGTGCATCTGCACGGCTATCCCCTGAAGATTGCCGACATCGCCGCCCAGCTGGAAGGCACGGCCTACGTGACGCGCCAAAGCGTGCAGTCCGTCCCCGCCATCCGCAAGGCCAAGAAGGCCATCCGCAAGGCGTTCGAGAACTCGATGGCAGGCAAAGGCAGCAACTTGGTGGAAATCGTCTCCACCTGCAACTCCGGTTGGAAGATGTCGCCCGAGAAGGCCAACAAGTGGATGGAAGAGAACATGTTCCCGTTCTATCCGTTGGGAGATTTGAAAGACAAATAATTAATGAATCACAACAGCAATGAAAGAAGAAATCATCATAGCAGGCTTCGGCGGACAAGGCGTCTTGTCCATGGGCAAAATCCTGGCTTACTCCGGCCTGATGGAAGGCAAGGAAGTGAGCTGGATGCCCGCCTACGGTCCCGAGCAACGCGGCGGCACGGCCAATGTGACCGTCATCATCAGCGACGACAAAATATCCTCGCCCATCCTGAGCAAGTATGACGCCGCCATCATCCTCAACCAACCCTCGCTGGAGAAGTTTGAGAGCAAGGTAAAGCCCGGCGGCATCCTCATCTACGACAGCTACGGCATCATCAATCCGCCCACCCGCAAGGACATACACATCTACCGCATTGATGCGATGGATGCGGCCAACGAGATGAACAACAGCAAGGCGTTCAACATGATTGTGCTGGGCGGCCTGCTGAAAATCAAGCCGATGGTGACGCTTGAAAACGTCATCCGCGGCCTGAAGAAGACCTTGCCCGAACGCCACCACCACCTCATCCCGATGAACGAGGAGGCCATCAAACGAGGCATGGAGCTGATACGGGAGGTGTAAACCTATAGTTTCATACAGAATGAAGGTGTGTCAAAATATAGGCATGGCACACAGATGACACGGATTAAACAGATGATCACAGATTTATTTTACTCGTAATCAGTTATATATAATCTGTGGTCATCTGCCCTATCTGAGTCATCTGTGTGCCATACCTTATTTTGACACACCCTCATTTTTATACGCCAAGACTTCCCCAATCAAGACGTACTCACCTCTCCAAATAAATAATCGTCGGCAAATGGTCGCTATACCCGTTCAGCCATTTGCGACCTCCGTGGGTGCGCAGGGGATAGCCCTCGTATTCCCCATGTTGGAAGAGATAGTCCGGACGGAAAACTTCATGACCTTTATAACGCAAACCCCGACGGGCCTTCAGCAAAGGACGGGAGATAAGGATTTGGTCGAAGAGGTTCCATTTGCCTCGATAACACAAAGTGCCTATCCCGTCTTCCTCCAGGGTTTCCCACCAGGGATTATAAAACTCGCATTTCTTCACCTCCTTGGCATACTTGCGTGCGCCGAGGGCTTGCAGGCTCTCGTCCATGGGGTCGTCGTTCAAGTCACCCATAACCACCAGCTTCAGCTTGCGGTCCTCGCGGAAAAGTGAATCTTTCAGCGCTTTCACTTGGCGGGCTGCATGAACACGCACAGGAGAATCTGCCCCACGGGAAGGCCAATGATTGACAATCAGGCAAAGGCGTTTGCCGGCCAGTTCGCCATCCACGATAAGGAAACCACGTGTCAGATGGGTGGTATCGCCTTGAAAGGGCGCGGACAATACTAATTTAGAGCCCTTCACCTTGAATTGCGCCGGGTCATAAAGCAACGCACAGTCTATGCCCCGCTTGTCGGGTCCCTCATAATGCACATATTCATAATGAGCGAGCGAAGGTTGTTTCAAGAGGTCATCCAGCACACGATGATTTTCCACTTCAGCCACACCAATGCAAGCCGGTCCCTGCGGCACTTTGTCGCGCGAAAGCTCGGAAAGCACGCGTGCCAGGTTCTTCAATTTGGCCTCATACTTCCGGGTTCCCCAAGCATAACGACCATCGGGCAAAAAATCATAATCGTTTTTCCCCTCGTCATGGATGGTATCAAACAAGTTTTCCAGATTATAAAACGCTACGCTATACAAGTCGGAACCGGATTGTTTCCGCCCCTGTGCCAAGGCTGTAGCCATGAACAAGAAGGCTACCATGGCCAAAAAACAAAATCTCTTCATACCTATTCTAATAAAAACAGATACAAAAGTAGAAATAAAACGCTATAAACCAATTTTTCAAGCAAACTTTTTCGCAATTCCAAAGAAATGCCTTATCTTTGCACCCCGAAATAAAGACCATTACACTACTTTATTACCAAAAGTAACCGCATAGTAAAACTTAAAAACGAATAGGAAATGAAAAAAGGTATTCATCCTGAAAATTACCGTCCGGTAGTATTCAAAGATATGTCTAACGGCGATATGTTCTTGTCGCGCTCTACTTGCAACACCAAAGAAACTGTTGAATTCGAAGGTGAGACTTATCCGCTGATCAAGCTTGAAATCTCCAGTTCTTCTCACCCGTTCTACACCGGTAAGTCTAAGTTGGTGGACACCGCCGGTCGTGTGGACAAGTTCATGAGCCGCTACGGAAAGAGCACAAAGAAATAAATTTTCTATTTTTCTATCGAGTAGGAGGAAAACAAAGTCGTTTTCCTCCTATTTTTGTTTTCCGACCTCTCAAACCAGCTCTTCCCTAATTCCCCCCCTTCTCTCTTTCAAGTCTCTTTCTCCTCTCTTTCAAGTCTCTTTCATGTCTCTTTCATGTCTCTTTCA
>DXCV01000030.1 GCA_019115825.1 Candidatus Bacteroides pullicola | reverse complement strand
CCCAATCAATGCCAATGATTCCTAGAATCAGTGCTGTTTTTTCTAACTTTGTTGTAGCTGTTGTCTAAACATACACCACCGGACAGGTTTCTGTAAGTGGAGGCGGGAAGCGCAGGGGGCAGGGTCACAGTTCGTCCAGCCCTTTGCGCTTGCCGTCTTTCGCCCGTTTGTAGGCACTGGGCGTGAGTCCGGTGACTTGCTTGAACTGGCTGCTGAGGTAAGCGGCACTTGAGTAGCCCAGCCGGTCGGCAATTTCGTTGAGGGATAGCTCGCCATACGTCAATAGTTCCTTGGCGCGTTCTATTTTTTGCGCGATGGCGTATTTCTCGATGGTATTTCCGGTTTCTTCGGAAAAGAGTCTGCTCAGTGCGCTGTAGTCCCTGTGCAAAAGTTCGGAAAGATACTGGGAAAGGTTTGTTGGGGGAGCCTCCTGGCGGTAGTGAACCCATTGGATGATGGCATCTTTGATTTGTTCAGTTAGCCGGGTGCGCGGATTCTCCAGCAGTTCGAAGCCTTCCGCCTCCAAATCCTGGCGGAGACGAGTGCGGAGTGTATCGTCCACCTCTTCTTGAATCACAGCTATGCCCAGTTCTACAGACAACGGGTGCAGCCCCAGTCGGGTGAGGCAGTCTGTCACGGCCCGTATGCAACGGGGGCAGACCATGTTTTTGATGTAGAGGGTGGTAGTCATCGGCGAGTGAAGCTTTTCCGCATTATATTTCGGGCCAACCCCGTCTGTACCGCTCCGCGCATGGCCAGGTAGATTACAAACGCCAGCCACAAGGCATGATTGCCCCAGCTGTCCCGCCATCCATAGTACAACCCGAAGAAGCAGAGGGCCGCCACTGCCATGGCTGTCAGCATCCCCCGCGTGGCTGTCGCCCCGATGAAGACCCCGTCCCAGACGAAAGCCGCCATGCCTGCTATCGGGATGAGCAAAGCCCAAAAGAAATAGTCGCCCGAAGCGGCGATGACTTCCGGTTCGTCCGTCAGGAGGCTGAGGAAAGCGTTACCTCCCAAAGCGTACATTCCTGTAAACAACAACACCATCATTCCGCCCCAAAGGAAAAGATGCCGCACTGTGCTTTGGAAGGCTTTCGGATTGTGGGCGCCGATATAACGTCCGCTCAACGCCTCACCTGCATATGCAAAGCCGTCCATGATATAAGAGAAGAGCGTGAACAGTTGCATGAGCAGGGTGTTGACCGCCAGGATGATTTCTCCTTGCTCCGCACCGGCCGAGGTGAAGAACATTGTCACCGCCACGAGGCAGAGCGTCCGCAGGAAGATGTCCCGGTTGACAGCAAAGAACCGTTTCATGGCCTCGCGTTGCCACAAACCTTCCAAACGGAACCGGCGCAGGTGGCCGTAGTATTTGAACCATAGGCCGAGCCCCATCGCAAAGCCTGCCCATTGCGCCACGAGGGTGCCCAATGCCACGCCTTCCACCTTCATGCCTCCCCAGTAGACAAAGGATAGGCTGGCTGCGATGTTCACCACGTTTTGCGTGATGGCCACGGCCATGGGGATGCGCGAGTTTTGCATGCCGATGTACCAGCCCGTCAATCCGTACAGCCCCAGCATGGCCGGTGCGCCCCAAATGCAGATGCGGAAATAGGTGGTGGCCAACTCCCGGATTTCTTCCGTCGGATGGATGAAGAGGAAAGCACCCTGTACGATTGGCATTTGCAGGATGATCAACAACACGGCTATCAGCACGCCCAATCCCACGGATCGCACCAGCAGGCGGAGTATCTCCGGTTGGTCTTGCCGTCCGTAGGCTTGCGAGGTCATGCCGCTGGTGCCCATCCGCAGGAAAGCGAAAAGCCAATAGATAATGTTGAACAGCATGCCGCCCACAGCAATCGCTCCGATATAGGCGGGGCTGCCTAGATGTCCCACGATGGTGACATCCACCAATCCCAGCAGGGGCACGGTGATGTTGCTCACGATGGAGGGCAAGGCGATGCGGAGTATTTCCCGGTCGATGCTTTTCATGTCAGAGGACGTATTGCACTTCTTTGAACAGGTAGCCGCGTTCGTTGCCCGCCTCGTCCTGCAGGATATAACGTCCGTCTTCTTCCACCCGGAGCAGGCGGGCCATGAAGCGTCCGGAGGCATCTTCGTAGGGATGCCAGCCTTCGCGGCGGAAGAGGGCAAGATTGTATTGGCGGGCTATCAGGGAGGCTATGGTGCCGTCTTTGTCATTTCGCAGGCCTTCATAAAACCTTCTTGTATAGGTCAGGATGTACGTCAGGACTTCCATGGGATTCTTCTCCAATCCGGTGATTTGGCGGAGCGATACGGGGTTGGGCGCATCGCTGTGGAAGATTTCCTGGTTGACGTTCAGTCCGATGCCGATGATGCTTCGTGCGATGCCTTCGGCGGATAACTCGTTTTCGATGAGCAGGCCACAGATTTTCTTCTCTTTCCAATAAATGTCATTCGGCCACTTGATGCGGATCTCGTCCGTCCATAGTTCCAAGGTTTCCTTGACCGCCAAGGCCGTGAGCTGGGAGAGGAGGAACTGGCGGTGTGCCTCCAGGAAAGTGGGGTAGAGCACGAGGCTGAACAATAGGTTTTTGCCTCTCTCCGACTCCCACGTGTTGCCGCGCTGGCCTTTGCCGGCCGTCTGATAATCGGCGCGGACGGTGGTATATTCGGATACAAGTTCCCGGTCGCAGAGCAGGGTCAGGTAACGGTTGGTGGAATCTGTCTCATCCAAATTGATAATCGGAAAGTCTTCTGTCTTTGCATTCATGGGTATTCAGCTGAATATGGGTGATACAAAAGCATCTTCGATGTGTGTGATTTTGAATTGGCCGACATCGCCTACCACGTCAATGATGTCGAAGCGTATATCCAGGTCGATGCAGTGCATCTTGATGTAGGCGTCCGCAGCCACCACGATGTGGCGTATTTTCTTCCAATCCACGGCTTCATGCGGTTCGCAGAAATCCGTGTTCTTTCTAGTTTTCACTTCTGCAAATACGATAATATCGCCTTTCGTGGCAATGATGTCCAGCTCAAGCCGGTTCTTGCGCCAATTTCGGTCGAGGATGGTGTAGCCATTCTCTTCCAGATAGGCTGCAGCGGCGTCTTCGCCTGCTTTGCCGAGGATATTGGGTGCGGTCATTTCCTTCGTTTTTGTGGATTGGTTGCAAAGGTAGTCTTTTTGCGGCAGATGGAGAAACTTTTTAGATACCTAATATAGGTAAGTTGAGGCCATATTGCATGAGTAGATGATAAAATCACACCTCGTTTGCCCGTTTTTCTTACGGATAATCACTTTTTTCTCACTTTTTTCTTCAAATTGTTTGCAGATTCTAAAAAAGCACTTACCTTTGCAGCAAATAAAAGAAAAAAGCAAGAAACGTATGATGAACCTACATACATCCGTCAACCTGGCAGTCCTGCACATTATTCGCGTCGTGGTCGTGGCATCAAGAGCGTGAGAAAGGACGTGTATGCATGTTCATACTTGATAGATAAAAAGACAGAGCCTTTCTCACCAATTTGTGGGAAAGGCTTTTTTGATGAAAAGGAGATTGAAGAAATGAAACATCCACTGAGAAGCTCAACCAGCACGCAAGGCCGACGCATGGCGGGCGCACGCGCCCTCTGGGTGGCCAACGGCATGAAGAAAGAACAGATGGGGAAACCCATTATCGCCATAGTCAATTCGTTTACCCAATTCGTGCCGGGGCATGTCCACCTGCATGAGATTGGCCAACAGGTGAAGGAGGAAATCGAGAAATTGGGGTGCTTCGCGGCAGAGTTTAACACCATCGCTATTGACGACGGCATTGCCATGGGACATGACGGGATGCTCTACTCGCTGCCCTCGCGTGACCTGATTGCGGACAGCGTGGAGTATATGGTGAATGCCCACAAGGCCGATGCCATGGTGTGCATCAGCAACTGCGACAAGATTACGCCGGGTATGCTCATGGCAGCCATGCGGCTCAATATCCCCACTGTATTCGTCTCTGGCGGCCCTATGGAGGCTGGCGAATGGAACGGGCGGCATTGGGACTTGATAGACACCATGATACAATCCGCCGACGAGAGTGTGAGCGATGCTGACGTGGCCCAAATTGAACAACACGCCTGCCCCACGTGCGGATGCTGTTCGGGTATGTTTACCGCAAACTCGATGAATTGCCTCAACGAAGCCATCGGCCTGGCCTTGCCCGGTAACGGCACCATCGTGGCCACGCACGAAAATCGTACGCAGCTTTTTAAGGATGCCGCCCGCCTCATTGTGGAGAATGCGCGGAGGTATTATGAAGAAGGCGACGAAAGCGTCCTTCCGCGGAACATTGCCACGCGCAAAGCGTTCCTAAACGCCATGACCTTGGATATCGCCATGGGAGGATCTACCAATACCGTGCTTCATCTGCTGGCTATTGCCCACGAGGCAGAGGTGGACTTCAAGATGGAAGACATTGACCAACTCTCCCGCCAAACGCCGTGCCTATGCAAGGTGGCGCCCAACACGCAGAAGTACCATGTGCAAGACGTAAACCGCGCTGGAGGCATCGTAGCCATCATGAACGAATTGGCCAAAGGCGGATTGGTGGATACTTCGGTGAAGCGTGTGGACGGCTTGACGCTGGCTGAAGAGATTGATCAATACTGCGTCACTAGCCCCCATGTCTGCCAGGAGGCTTTGAAGAAATACACTTCCGCCCCGGGCAATAAGTTCAATCTGAAGCTGGGTTCGCAAGCCCATTATTATAAAGAATTGGATACTGATCGCGCCAACGGCTGCATCCGCGACTTGGAGCACGCCTACAGCAAGGACGGCGGCCTGGCCGTGTTAAAAGGCAACATCGCCCAAGACGGATGCGTGGTGAAGACTGCCGGTGTGGACGAAAGCATCCTGCGCTTCACAGGGCCTGCCAAGGTATTCGACTCGCAAGAGGCCGCGTGCGAAGGCATCTTGGGTGGCAAGGTGCAGAGCGGCGACGTGGTGGTCATCACCCACGAAGGTCCTAAAGGTGGGCCGGGAATGCAGGAGATGCTCTACCCTACGTCGTACATCAAGTCGCGCCACCTGGGCAAGGAATGCGCCCTTATTACGGACGGGCGGTTTAGTGGAGGCACGTCGGGTTTGAGCATCGGACATATCTCGCCCGAAGCAGCCGCTGGAGGAAATATAGGCAAAATCCAAGACGGAGACATTATCGAGATAGACATCCCCCGCCGCAGCATCAACGTTCGTCTGACCGACGAAGAACTGGCCGCCCGCCCGGCAACGCCTGTTACCCGTCAACGCGAAGTATCGAAAGCGCTGAGAGCATACGCAGCCATGGTCAGCTCGGCGGACAAGGGAGGAGTGAGACTGATTTAAGGAATATAGAAAAGATAGATATAAGATATGAACAATCAACCTCAGAAGCCCGTCGAACTGGGACGGCATGAAGGGCCTTCCGAAGGCTTCATCACCGGTGCAGAAGCCTTGATGCGATCGTTGGAGTACCAAGGTGTGGACACCCTTTTCGGCTATCCGGGTGGAAGCATCATGCCCGTGTTCGACGCGCTCTACGACCATCGGAAGACATTGAATCACATTCTGGTGCGCCACGAGCAGGGCGCCACTCACGCAGCACAAGGTTATGCCCGCGTTTCCGGACGGGTAGGTGTATGCCTGGTGACCAGCGGGCCGGGAGCCACTAACACCATCACGGGCATTGCGGATGCCATGATAGACAGTACGCCCATTGTGGTTATTGCCGGACAGGTGGGCACGGGCTTCCTCGGTACAGACGCTTTTCAGGAAGTGGACTTGGTGGGTATCACGCAGCCCATCACCAAGTGGAGCTACCAGATACGCCGCGCGGAAGATGTGGCATGGGCTGTGGCGCGTGCTTTCTACATCGCCAAGAGCGGACGCCCCGGCCCCGTGGTGCTGGACTTCACCAAAAACGCCCAGACAGACAAGACGGATTACCACCCCACAAAGCTGGATTATATCCGCAGTTACCAGCCTGTGCCCGACCCGAACGAGGAGGCTATCTGCCAGGCTGCCGAGTTAATCAACAATGCCCAACGCCCCTTGGTTCTTGTCGGTCAAGGCGTGGAGCTGGGCAATGCGCAGGCGGAATTGCGTGCTTTCATCGAGAAAGCTGGGATGCCGGCAGCACGTACCTTACTGGGACTTTCCGCCCTGCCCTCCGATCACCCGCTCAACAAGGGGATGCTGGGTATGCACGGCAATTTGGGACCAAACATCAATACCAACAAGTGTGACGTGCTGATTGCCGTGGGGATGCGTTTCGACGACCGTGTGACAGGCAATGTGGAGACCTATGCCAACCAGGCCAAGATCATACACTTCGACATCGACCCGGCGGAGATTGACAAGAACATCAAGACGGACGTGGCCGTGTTGGGCGATTGCAAAATGACCCTCCCGATGGTGACTGCTCTCCTGCACCCCGCCACGCACGAGGAATGGCTGGAGAGTTTCCGCCCCTACGAAGAGGTGGAGGAAGAGAAAGTCATCCGTCCCGAACTGCATCCTGTAGGCGAAACGCTGAGCATGGGCGAAGTGGTGCGTGCTGTGAGCGACGCCACGCAAGGCGATGCTATCCTGGTAACGGATGTGGGTCAGAATCAGATGATGTCCGCCCGCTATTTCCAATATTATAAGGACCGCAGCATTGTTACTTCCGGCGGATTGGGCACGATGGGTTTCGGGATGCCGGCAGCCATCGGTGCTACCTTCGGACGGCCAGACAGGACGGTATGCGTCTTCATGGGCGACGGAGGTTTTCAGATGAACCTGCAAGAATTGGGCACCATCATGGAGCAAAAGGCACCCGTGAAGATGATTATGCTGAACAATAACTTCTTGGGCAACGTGCGCCAATGGCAGGCCATGTTTTTCGGCGGGCGCTATTCGTTCACCCCCATGCTCAACCCCGACTATCAGCAGATAGCCGCGGCATACGGCATCCCCGCCCGACGAGTGATGACCCGAGAAGAATTGCACGAAGCCATTGCCGAAATGCTGACCACCGACGGGCCGTTCCTGTTGGAAACTTGCGTGGTGGAGGAAGGCAATGTATTGCCCATGACACCGCCCGGAGGTTCGGTCAATCAAATGCTGTTGGAATGCTAATTAAAAAGAGATTATGGACAAGACATTATATACCATCATCGTACATTCGGAGAATAGGGCGGGCCTTCTGAATCAGGTGACTGCCGTGTTCACTCGCCGGCAGATCAACATCGAGAGCTTGAACGTGTCGGCCTCCTCCATCCAAGGAGTACACAAGTACACCATCACTGCGTGGACGGACAAGGACACCATCGAAAAGGTGGTGAAACAAATCGAGAAGAAGATGGACGTGCTGCAGGCGCATTACTTCACCGACGAGGAAATATACCAGCACGAGATAGCCCTCTACAAACTGGCCACGCCCGTATTGGAAGAGAAACCCGATGTTTCCAAGGTCATCCGCAAATGCCATGCTCGGATAGTCGAGGTGAACCCTGTGTTCTCCATCGTCGAGAAGAACGGCGTGAGCGAGGAAATCACCCAACTCTACGGCGAGCTGCAGGCCTTGGGATGCGTGCTCCAGTTTGTCCGCTCGGGGCGCGTGGCCATCACCACCAGTTATTTCGAGCGGGTGAACGAGTATTTGGACGAACGGGAAGCCAAATACCGTAGGACCAACGTCCCGAAGGAAGGAGAAGGAGCATGAACGAGAACAAGATAGGAACCTACCCATTCGTGACCGAGCCTTTCCACGTGGACTTCACCGGACGGCTCACATTGGGTGTGCTGGGCAATCACCTGCTGAACTGCGCGGGATTTCATGCTGCAGAACGTGGCTTCGGCATGGCCACGGTGAACGAAGAGAATTATACCTGGGTGCTCTCGCGCCTGGCCATCGAGATGGAGGAGATGCCCGCCCAATATGAATCGTTCTCCATCGACACGTGGGTGGAGGACGTCTACCGCCTCTTCACCAACCGCAACTATGCTATCCGCGACAAGGATGGACGCCCCATCGGCTACGCCCGCTCGGTATGGGCAATGATCAGCATGCAGACACGCAAGCCCATCGACCTGCTGAGTGTCAATGGCGGCAGCATCCGCGAGTTCATCTGCGATGCTCCTTGCCCCATCGATACCCCTTCGCGCATTAAGGTGGCTGCGGAGAAGGAGGCGGCCTCTCTGCGGGCGAAGTATAGCGACATCGACGTCAACGGACACGTCAACAGTATCCGCTACATCGAGCATATCCTCGACCTCTTCCCCCTGGAACTTTACCGCGAGAAGCGCGTGCGCCGTTTCGAGATGGCCTACGTGGCGGAAAGCTATTACGACGACCTGCTATCCTTCTACGTGGATCGCGAGGCAGAAAGCAATACATATGCTGCCGCTATCCGCAAGAATGGGGACGAGACGGTGTGCAGGGCGAAGATTATTTTCGACAATAACCAAATACATCTATAACAATCAACTAAAAAACAAGAAAACAATGGCACAAATGAATTTTGGCGGCGTGATGGAGAATGTTATCACCCGCGAGGAATTTCCCTTGGAGAAAGCACGCGAAATCCTGAGAGACGAGACCATCGCTGTATTGGGCTACGGCGTGCAAGGTCCCGGACAGGCATGCAACCTGCGCGACAATGGCTTCAACGTTATCGTAGGCCAGCGCGAGGGCAAGACGTATGACAAAGCCGTGGCCGACGGATGGGTACCCGGCGAAACGCTCTTCTCCATTGAAGAGGCTGCACAACGGGGAACCATCGTCTGCATGCTGCTCTCCGATGCCGCACAGATAGCCGTATGGCCCAAGATCAAGCAGTACCTCACCGCCGGCAAGGCCCTGTACTTCAGCCACGGATTCGGCATTACATACAAGGAACGTACCAACATCATTCCGCCTGCTGACATCGATGTCATCATGGTTGCTCCGAAGGGATCGGGCACATCGCTGCGCACCATGTTCCTCGAAGGCCGCGGCTTGAACAGCTCGTATGCCGTGTATCAAGATGCCACGGGTCGCGCCACGGAGCGCACGCTGGCCTTCGGCATCGGCATAGGCTCGGGCTATCTGTTCGAGACGACCTTCAAGCGTGAGGTTTATTCTGACCTGACAGGCGAGCGCGGCTCCTTGATGGGCGCCATCCAGGGCTTGCTGCTGGCTCAATATGAAGTATTGCGTGAGCACGGCCACACGCCCTCCGAAGCCTTCAACGAGACGGTCGAGGAACTGACCCAGTCGCTGATGCCGCTCTTCGCCAAGAACGGTATGGATTGGATGTACGCCAACTGCTCTACCACCGCACAACGCGGCGCATTGGATTGGATGGGTCCCTTCCACGATGCCATCAAGCCCGTCATGGAGAAGCTGTACCACAGTGTGGAGACCGGCAACGAGGCGCAAATCAGCATCGACAGCAACTCGCAGCCCGACTATCGCGAGAAGCTCAATGCCGAACTGAAGGCGCTGCGTGAGAGCGAGATGTGGCAGACGGCCGTGACCGTGCGCAAGCTCCGTCCGGAGAACAACTAAGGGACTGCTTACATTTTATTTTCTTTGTTATTCTAAGTGAAGTCGAAACTCTTCCAAGGCATTGGAAGATGTTTCGACTTCGCTCTATTCATTACTATTCTGGTGCTATCAGGGTAAGATCTGTCAGCAAAACAGCGATTTCCTGTCCTTCTTTCGGCGCATCTTTTGGTTTCCATGCTACTATAAAACGAACAGATGCGGACTTTACCTCGTAACCTTTTCCTTTCCAATAAAGCAAGGTTTGTTGCATTTTGGCTGATAGTTTTGCTACCGGTCTGCGACCTGTGTCGTACAATATGAAATCTTGATAAATTAACGGATCTCCTCCTTTTAAGGATAACACTTCTTGTTTGCGCTCCTTGAAAAAGTCTAGATAAACATCCTTATGGGTCAATTGCAACTTAATTTCTTGAGGTATTGCATATTGGTTTGTATCAATAGTATATTGGTCCGCATCCGGGTAATCAAAGAGATTGCCGTTGGTATGTATGAATAATCGTTTTTTAGCACGTGTTATTCCCACATAATAGCGACGTGTCAAGGTATCATTTTTATGGTAATTATCAGTTATGAGCATATATACATCGTCAAATTCTCGTCCTTTGGCTTTATGAATGGTTGACACCACTACATCCGCTCCTGTAACGTCGCAGAAATCTTCTAATGACGATTCATACACGAAATCTTTGAAATCGCTGGTATATATTGTCCGGTTGGTTTGTTCAAATAGCTCTATGCAGCGTTTTACATACGGCAAACTTGAACTTTCCTTATATTTGGAAAAGGTCTTATGTTTTGCTTTTTCCCATAATTTTTCCGGGATAAGAGGCGTATCTACCCATTTATCTATACATTTGAGGAAATATCTCATTTCGGCCATTTTCCAAAAGCGGAATCCATCCATTGATTGTATCAGTTTGCTATTTATGCCTTGGTTTTGTAAGAACGCAGCCATGATGACGGCCTCTTCATTCGTTTGAGTGAGTACACATGTTGTTCCTTCCCTGCGTTGATGAATCAATTCGTTAGCAAGGGGCAGATACATATTTTCGGATGAATGGCGTGTCACTCCGACCCAACCGTCTTCTGCTCGCATCGAGAGGATGGGCATGTTTTTCATTCTTTGATTGATATTTCGGGCAAACCAATTGGCAAAGTTTACCAAGTGGCGGGTGCTGCGATAATTCTCGGTCATCTCGATTAATCTGCTATGGGGAGATTGGGACAACTGAAACATGTATCTTGAATTTGAACCTCGAAATTCATAGATATTTTGGTCATCATCGCCCACAATGATTACACGCATATCTTCATTGTTGTCCATCAGAGCCTTTACAAGTGCATACTCTTCACTGCCCATGTCTTGTGCTTCATCTATGACCAATACGGTTTTGCCGATTTTATTGGGTTCCACCTCACCTTGGTGGATCATGTCGGCAGCTTTACCCACAACGTTTTTGGCCTCTTCAAGATTGCCTATCCGTCCTAATAGGTCGAAACAATAAGAATGGAATGTCTTTATTTCTACAAAATGTGCGGCATTGCCAATCAGCTTCATCAGCCGCTGTTTGAACTCCGTTGCAGCTGCTCTTGAAAACGTCAGCATCAACAGTTGTTCATGTTTTACATCTTCAAGCAACAATAAGGATGCCAGTTTGTGTACCAATACAAGCGTTTTCCCACTGCCTGGGCCGGCTGCCACGACAATGCAACTCGAATCTTTATCGGAAATAATCTCCATTTGTCGTTTAGACAGCCGCTCAAATAATTGTTTGTACTTCATGGGAGTAAGATTGCGTTGTATTTCTTTTATTCTTTCTCCTTTGAAGTATTTTGCGACAAATTTCTTATAATCCATCTGGAAATAATCACGAACATATTGCAGTGCTGCATTATAGTCTTTTACCATCAAGTTGGCATATTCGCCCACAATGTGTATTTGCTGTATTTTCTGTTTGTAAAATTCGTCAAGCATGTGGTAGTCATCCAATTTGTATCTGGATCTGCTATCTTTAAGCCGCTGAATTTCCATGGCGTTATAAATCACCAGAAAACCACCTTCAAGCTTGAGGGCACCTATTTTCGAGAGATACAACAATGCTTCTTCCACATCTTCCAGTTGGAGGCTGTCGAAGCTGCCGAAAAGAGAGTGGGCGCCAGACTTGATCTGATTAAAAAGTTCTACTACAGAGAATTGGATGGCCTTGTCTGGAGAATAGTCTTTGTCATGGGCTACGAACTTATAGAGCCATTCTACGGCAAACCGGCAGATTTCCAATCGTTTTTCAAACCGTTTGATAATAGAGTCCGTATCGGTTTGGAGGCTGATTTCCATATAGTGGGCGACGTATTCTTTTTTGCGGGTATATCCTGTGATGGTGAGGAAATAGAGCAAAGTCCGGATTTTCTTTTCTGTAGAACTGATGATTCCATCGTTCATGGCATTATCATTCAATTGTTTGCAGGATATCCGCAGAGACTCGTCCGGGATGTGGTTGAGAATATACCGCTCCAGTTTTGCGAATTGGTCGAGTAGAATCCGTGATTTTCTTTCCGAATCACCGGCGTCTGTCAAGTAAGCCGAGATGTCCTTGCTGTCTGCCAATATGCCCTCTTGTCGCATCCGTTCCACTACGGATATGATGTCATATTTTTTTAGTCCTAAAATATCTGCCAGATAATCAATCCGCGATTCTGCCTCTGCGTCTTGTGCTTTGGCAATATACTTTTTTGAAATCAATGATTTGATGACTCTGACCGCTTTTTCTTTTTCTTCATTGTCGAACAGCAGGGATGCGGAAAGGCGTTGTCGGGCTTCTTCCATATCCTTTACCGTAATGCCGGTAGCATAGACGTGAGGAACGTTGTTGCCCCTTGTCAGATAACCGCTTTGCTCCAAGGCTGCCAAAGCTGTCCGTACACGGGTCTCAATATCAGAAACAGAATCGTCCCAACCGGCTTGCCGGGCAATTTCCAGTGCCGAACAATATAGCTTCCTGCGCTGCTTGGTAAGATCTTTCACAGCCTTCCATACCTGTTGTATTTCACTGATGCTTAGCTTGCTTTGATTCAGTAAAATGAAATGTTTGTCCAGGTCTCCGTCATTATAAAGTACGTAGCAGCGGGCGTTGAGGCCTGGATCGCGTCCCGCTCTGCCTGCTTCTTGGACATAATTCTCTAATGAATCGGAGATGTCATAGTGTACCACAAGGCCTATATCTTTCTTGTCTACCCCCATGCCAAACGCAGAAGTCGCCACAATGATGCGTACTTCATCGTTCATAAAAGCATCTTGATTGGCGACTTTCTCGTCAGCATCCATTTTGCCATTAAAAGGCAATGCCTTGTAACCGTCACGGGTCAACTTTGCCGCTATTTCCTGCGTGCGTTTGGTCCGTGACACATATACAATGGTTGGACAGTCGGAGCCCGCAACAAGTTTTCTTAAAATGACATATTTCTCTTCGTCCGTTTCTGTGTGCAGGACAGAATAACGCAGGTTGGTTCTGGAGGCTGCCGAGGCAAATAACTCCAAGTCCAAGTTTAATGTCTGCTTGAAGTAATCGCAAATGTCTTGCACCACTTTCTGCTTGGCCGTGGCGGTAAAGCAGGATACCGGAATGGCATATTTGCACCTCTTCTTTTGCTGGTATTCCTGGATGAACTTTCCGATATAGAGATAATCCACCCTGAAATCCTGTCCCCACGATGAGAAACAATGGGCTTCGTCAATCACGAACCGCACGATATGGCGCGCCATCAAGATTTTTTCAATGGTTTTCGACCGAAGCATTTCCGGGGCAATATACAAGAGTGACGCTTCCCCGTTTTGTACCCTTTGTATGGCCAGAGCCCTTGTGATGGGATCCAACAAACCGTTTATCGTCACAGCATCCGTGATGCCTTTTTCTGCGAGATTGTCTACCTGGTCTTTCATCAAGGACTGTAAGGGTGAAATGACTACCGTAAGCCCATGCTGGGTTCTTCCTTCCATGAGCGCGGGTAGTTGAAAGGTGAGGGATTTGCCTCCGCCTGTAGGGAATATCGCCAATAGGGATTTGCCATCCAAGGCTGCCTGGGCTGCTTGTTCCTGAAGCGGCTCGCCTTCGTATGTGCGGAATTGGTCATATCCAAAAAACGCTTTTAAGTGGTGATGTATATTCAGTTGGGCATTACAATACGGGCAACCTTCCTTGCAACGGGTATGGCGGAGCTGTTTTACGATATATTCTACTTCAGGATAATTGTGAAGCACCCATTGTGGAGTGACTGAACGATAATCTGTAGTATCTATAAGAGCTAATGCGTAGGCCAATTCGCAAGGATATTGCTCAATAATCTGGTCAAGGTATGCATGTCGGCAGATTTTTCCTTCATACAATTTTTCGATGAGTTCTGTCAGATTGTCCTCAGCGTATTCCGCCTTCATCATGCTGAGGAATCCTTTGAACTCCACTTTATCTTTTAAGAGGGAAGCAAACATTCTGCGCTTTCCTTCCGGTAACGAATGCCAACACGTACTTTCGTCCAGCAGCAAATCTCTCGCCTTTTCGCAATCGTTTACCGGGTTGTTCATCTGCTCGCTGACCAGTTTGTCGTCTTTCACGAGGCGATGGTAGGGGCGTTCCGGGAATAGCAGAGGCGAAAGATACAGCGTATCAACCAGTTGCCAATGACAGGCCTCATCCGCAAACAGGTATTTCGCATCGTGGTGGATAATATTATGTCCACAGATATAGTCCACGCCATTAAGAAACTCGAACAATTCCTTTTTTGACGCTTTATGGTAGACGGCATTATCGTCACGCAAGGCACCGATGTCGTGAATCTTGTGGTCTTTCAAGCCGACTTCAACATCTATCAAAGCATAACGTGGAGTATTCATCATATCATATTTTAGTCTATTGCAAAAATAGGTATTTAGATGAATAAAACCAACTTCTGCTTATAGGTAGTTTAGGGATTTCCGGATTCGATGTTCAAGGTACTGGGTGTTACATCCGTACTGTAACGGCGTTACATCCGTATTGTAACGGTGTTACATCCGTATTGTAACGGCGTTACATCCGTACTGTAACGGTATCACATCCGTACTGTGACGGTATCACACCCGTACTGTGAAGCTGTCACACCCGTACTGTGAAGCTGTCACATCCGTACTGTGAAAGTATAAGTTACAAAACATTTCTGTGCAGTGGGAATAAAAAAAGCCGAGATGCTAATGCACCTCGACTTTCTTACAATATTATAATATTTTGTTGTTCTTACAGACCGAACGAGAACTTGTCGATACTGTCATATACCACGCTGGCAATGCTCAGCACGATGATGCCGGCCGTGCACAGCAGGAGGCTGACGCGCGTGTAGTTATCGCTCTGGAAGGTAACGATGGGCTCGTCGCTCTTGTTGATGTACATGGACTTCACTACGCGGAGGTAGTAGTACAGGGACAGCACCGTGTTGACCAAGGCAATGAACACCAGCAGGTGGAAACCGCTTTCGAAAGCTGCCGCGAAGATGAAGAACTTCGAGAAGAAGCCTGCGAAGGGCGGGATGCCTGCCAGGGAGAACAGGGCCAGCGTCATCAGGAAGGCCAGGCGCGGGTTGGTGGTGTACAGACCGTTATAGTCGGTCAGCGTCACCTTGCCCGTGCGCTGCATGATGATGTTGATGACCGTGAAGACACCCAGGTTGGCGAAGAGGTAAATCAATACGTAGTAAATCAGTGAGGTCATACCCATCGACGTGCCGGCGATGACACCCAACATGATGTAGCCCGCCTGCGAGATGCTGGAGAAGGCCATCAGTCGCATCAGGTTCTGCTGGCGCAGGGCGAAGAGGTTGGCCAGGGTGATGGAGAGGATGATAATCCAGTAGAGGATAGTCTGCCATTCCGTCACCATCGGGGCGAACACCTTGATGAGGACAATCATCAGCACGAAGGCTGCAGAGCCTTTGGAGATGACGCTCAAGTAGGCCGTCACCGTGCTGGGCGAACCCTCGTAGACGTCGGCCGTCCACAGGTGGAAGGGCACCAAGGAAATCTTGAAGCCCATACCGGAGAAGAAGAACACCAGTGCCATGATTTGCAGGGCGCTGCCGTCCAAGGCGGCGGGGATGTCCTCGAAGTAGAGCGTGCCCGTGGTGCCGTAGATCAGCGACAGGCCGAACAACAGCAGGGCGCTGGAGAACATGGCCGTCAGGATATACTTGGCACCAGCCTCGGCGGACTGGAAGCGGAACTTGTCGAAGGCAATCAGGGCCACCATCGGGATGCTGGCCGTCTCAAGTCCGATGAAGAACATCAGGAAGTGTCCGGCCGAAATCATGAAGTACATGCCCAGCAGGGTGGAGAGCGTCAGGACGTAGAACTCGCCCTGCTTGATGTGGTTCTCCTCGCGGCGCATCCATTCGTGTGCCATCAGGAACACGATGAGCGTGCCTATGCTCAGGATGGACTTCACGATGCTTTGGGCAGGCGTGGTGATGTACATGCCGCCGAAAGCGGAAGCCTCGGCACCGGGCACCAACGTGATAACGGTGTGTATCAGGAGCAGCGCAACAGGCAGGAGCGTGTTCAGCACAGGCTTCCCGTCGCGCTTGTGGTTGTCAGGACTCATGAAGAGGTCTGCGATGAAAAGAATGACGATGACGGCAATCAGCGACAGCTCTTCTTTCATCAGTAGGAATTGACTGTAATCCATTTCCATATCTAATTATTGTTTACAGGTTATTGATTATTGAACTACTGCCAGGTGATTGATTATCGGCAATACGCTGTCGCCAATCATGTTGCTGATCCACCACGGTGCCAGACCGAGGGCGGCCACGCAGGCGATGAGGACGATGACAGCCGTGCGCTCGTCCCAAGTGGCGTCCGTCAGTTCCAGATGGTGCTTGTTGGTGCAGGTGCCATACAGGATCTTGCCCACCAGACGCAGGATGTAGACCGCCGTGATGACGATGGAAGCCGTGGCGATGATGGTCCATGTGCGGTGGAACGTGTCATCCAGTTGGAAAGCACCGGTGAAGATGGTCATCTCGGCCACAAAACCGCTCAAGCCAGGCAGACCCAGGTTGGCCAGACCGGCAATCACGTAGCAGACGGAGAGGAAAGGCATGATTTTCATCAGGCCGTTCAGCTCGCGGATGTCACGGGTGTGGGTACGTCCGTAAATCATGCCGATAAGGGCGAAGAACAAGGCCGTCATCAAGCCGTGGGACAACATCTGAAGCACGGCACCCGTGCTGGCAGCCTGGTTCATCATCAGGATGGCGAAGAGCACCAAGCCGCAGTGCGACACGGAAGAGTAGGCGTTGATGTACTTCAGGTCGGTCTGCACGCAAGCCGAGAAGGCACCATAGACAACGGAGATACCCGTCAGGATGATAAAAATCCAAGAGAGCTCGTTGGCAGCTTCAGGCATCAGGTACATGGCGATGCGGAAGCAACCATAACCTCCCAGTTTCATCAGCACGCCGGCGTGCAGCATGGACACTGCCGTGGGTGCCGAAGCATGACCGTCGGGGCTCCATGTGTGGAACGGGAACAGGGCACCCAGCACGCCGAAGCCGATAAAGGTTAGCGGGAACCAGATGCGTTGTTGCTCAATGGGGATGTTGTGCAGGTCGGCAATCTCCAGCAGGTTCATGGTCGTGGCGCCCGAACCGAAGTAGATGCCCAGGATGCCAATCAGCAGGAAGGCGGAGCCACCCATCAGCATCAGCGTCAACTTCATGGCCGAGTATTCCTTGTGACCGGAACCCCACACGCCAATCAGCAGGTACATCGGAATCAGGGCCACCTCGTAGAACATGAACATCGTGAACAAGTCGATGGAGATGAAGAAACCGAACACACCCAGTGACAGGAACGTGAACCAAAGGAAATATTCTTTCGTGAGCGGTTGCAGACGCCAGGAAGCGAATGTACCCGTGAACACGATGATGGACGAAAGCAGCAGCATCACTACCGATATGCCGTCAACGCCTACCGAATAGTGTATGTTGAGAGCCGGATACCAGGCAACATCGGCGCAAAACAACATCTCGTCCGTCGCGCCACCCTGGCGGGCTTGGAGGTACATCACGGTCAGCGCGAGGGAGAGCACCAGCAAGGCCGAAGCACCCGTCACCATCACCGTGCGTATCTGTGAGATGTTGCGGCTCAGCCAAAGGCCCAGCAACATCAGCAGGGGAATGAGAACAAATAATGATAAGAAGTTCATCTTATTGAGTATTTAATAATTATGTTTCTATGTTTATTAGTCACTCGCACATCGGTTACAGCAACAGAATCAGTATCAGTGCCAGCACGCCCAGCAAGAATACCAGCGCATACTGCTGTACGCGGCCGCTCTGCAAGGTGCGGATGGAATCGCTGCCTGCGTTCGAACCCCATGCCAAGAAGTTGAAGAAACCGTCCACCACGTGGCGGTCCCACCAGGCAATGGGAGTGGAGACGCAGCGGAAGATAATCCGGTGCGTGATGAACTGATAAATCTCGTCAATGTAGAAGCGATGATAAGCAGCTGTCCACAAGCCACGGAAGCGGCGGGCCAATGCGTCGGCCACGGGCTGCTTCTCCTTGGCGTAGATGAAGGTGGCCAATGCAATGGCAACCACGGCAACCACGATGCTCGTGGCGGCTACGCTCCAATCCAAGTGGATTTCGTAGGCATGTCCGTTGGAGGAAACAAATTCTCCGAAGGGGATGAATCCGCCCACAACAGTTACCAAGGCCAGGAACAGTAGCGGGAATGTCATCGACAAGGGGCTTTCGTGCGGCGTGTGGTGTGCGTGCAGTTCTTTGTTCTCTGTTCCCCAGAAGATACCGAAATACAGGCGGAACATATAGAAGGCGGTCATGCCGGCAATGACGGTCATGATCCAACCCATGGCGGGGCTGAACTGGAAGCAAGCCGTCAGAATCTCGTCCTTCGAGAAGAAACCGGAGAACGGAGGAATACCGGCGATAGCCAAGCAGGCAATCAGAAACGTGATGTGCGTGATGGGCATATACTTGCGCAGGCCTCCCATGGCTGACATCTCATTGCTGTGTACGGCGTGGATGATACTGCCGGCACCCAGGAAGAGCAGGGCCTTGAACATGGCGTGTGTGAACAAGTGGAACATACCTGCCATATAACCCAAACCGCCCTCGTGCGGGTCTGCGGCAAAGCAAACACCCAAAGCAACCATCATGAAGCCAATTTGGGAGATAGTGGAGAAGGCGAGCACACGTTTGATATCCGTCTGCACACAGGCGATGCTGGCTGCGAAGAATGCCGTGAAGGCACCTACATAGGCCACGATGTGCAATGTGGAAGGAGCATACTCAATGAACAGCGGGAACATGCGGGCCACCAGATAAACACCGGCAACCACCATCGTAGCGGCATGGATCAAGGCGCTGACAGGCGTCGGGCCTTCCATGGCGTCCGGCAACCAGATGTGCAACGGGAACATGGCACTCTTGCCGGCACCACCAATGAACATCAGGCCCAGTGCCAGCGGAATCATGGCGGCACCGCCCTTGGCCAGCATCATCGTGTCAGGCTCGAAGGTGTAAGTTCCGGCGAAGTAGCCGTAAATCAGGATACCAATAAGGAAGCCCAAATCGGCAAAGCGCGTCACGATGAATGCTTTCTTGGAAGCGGCGATGGCCGAAGGCTTCGTGTAGTAGAATCCAATCAATAAGTAGGAGGAGACACCCACCAACTCCCAGAACAGATACATCTGGAAGATGTTGGTAGCCACCACCAGTCCCAGCATGGACATGGTGAACAGCGACAGGAAAGCGTAGTAGCGTTGGAAGCCCACTTCGCCTTTCATGTAGCCGAACGAATAGATATGTACCATGAACGACACCGTGCTGATGACGATGAGCATCATCACGGAGATGGGGTCGAGCAGGATGCCCATGTCAATGCTCAGCCGCTCCGTGAAGGGCAACCAAGTGAAGTTGTAAGGCATCAACGTCTCAAACGTGCCGTCCGCCAGGCGGGGGCTGCTGAAGTAGATGGCCGCCGTGGTGTAGGATAACACGGTTACCGCACCCAGCACCACCGTGCCGATCAAGCCGGCCGTACGGTGCGACATCCATTTGCCTCCCAGACCGAGGGTCAGGAACGAGAGGAACGGAAGCAGCAGGATAAGAATTGTATATTCCATATTAATTTTTCAGTTATTAGTTTTTCACTTCAATTGATATTACCACTTCAACTCCTCCAAGCGGTTTACCTGGATGCTGCGGATGTTACGGTAGATGTTAATCATGATGGCAATCGCTATGGCCGTCTCTGCTGCCGCGATGGCAATGGCGAAGAGGGCGAAGAAGTGGCCTTCCAGCATGCCAGGGAACAGGAAACGGTTGAACACTGCGAAGTTGATGTCTGTAGCATTCAGAATCAACTCAATCGAAATAAGCATGTGCAACGTGTTGCGTCGGGTAAAGAACCCGTAAACGCCTGCAAAAAGCATGATAGTCGAAACTATCAGATAATATTCCAAATGTACCATAGCTGTGATTATCTTTTACGTGCGATTAACAATCCGCCGATGATGCACGCCAGCAACAGGATGCTGACTGCCTCGAACGGCAATAAATACCCGTATTTGTCGCTGCTCACCATCAGCGAGCCGATTTCCTTGAATCCCGTCTCGGCATACTCCACGTCGACAGGAGCGAGGAACTTGTGCTTCAGCAAAACAAACAATACGATGACGGCTCCTGCCAGTGTGGTGCCTAAGGCTGCCCAGAAGCGGCTTTTCTTCAGCTTCTGAAACTTGGCGCCCTCTCCGCTGGTCAGGAAGATGGAGAATACGTAGAGCACGACGACGCCTCCGGCATATACCATGATTTGTACGGAGCCAAGGAACGTATATCCCAGCAGGAAATAGAATCCTGCCGTGCCGAACAGTACGAACAGCAAGTAAGTGGCCGCGCGCACGATGCGGTTGGTGGTCACCGTCAGGATGGAAAACGCAGCGATGAAGGCCGCAAGGAAGTAGAAAACTACTGTTTCGAGAGTTATTTCCATGTCTATGAGTGCTTATTGCTTATTAGTAATATCTTCTTTTTTCTTCTCTTCCACGTGGCTGCCCGGGTGGTTCAGCGTCAAGATCAATTTGGAGCGGTCGAATACGGCGTGCTCGAAGTTCTGATCGAACGTGATGGCGTTGTGCGGGCAGGCGTTGACACACAGCTGGCAGAAGATACACGAGCCCAGATTGTATTCATACTTGGCCAGGATTTTCTTCTTCTTGCCGTCTTCGGTCGTGATGGTCTCGCTCGTCACCTTGATGGTGCCGTTGGGGCAGGCCATCTGGCACAATCCGCAGGCGATGCAGTGGTGTTCGTTGTTCTCGTTGTGGGGCATGGTCAATGTCCCGCGGAAACGGTCGAACATTTTCAGTTCCTTTCGGTTCTCAGGATATTGTTCCGTCACCTTTTTCGTGAAGAATTCACGCATGGTCGTCTTCAGGCCGATGCACAAGCTGCGCACCCCCTTAGACAATCCACTGAAATAAGTATCTTTTTCTTCCATAATAGTCACAAACTTTGGGGGTTAAAAGTGCAATCCGAGGGTGGCTACCAATGCCATGAGCAGCAGGTTGACCATCGAGATCGGTACTAAGTATTTCCATTCCAGCTTCAGAATCTGGTCGATTCGCAGGCGGGGGAACGTCCAACGCATCCACATCATCAGGAACACTACGAAGAAAGCTTTCGCAAAGAACCAGATGACGCCAGGGATGTAGTCCATCACCATGTTGAAGCCGTCCAGGCCGGGAATGTGCAGCGGCATCCAGCCACCCAAGAACACCGTAGCAGCGATGGCCGACACGATGAACAGGTTCAGATATTCAGCCAAGTAGAAGAAGCCGAAGTGCATACCGCTGTACTCGGTGTGATAACCGGCGGTCAGCTCACTTTCTGCCTCGGGCAAGTCGAACGGTCCACGGTTACATTCCGCATTGCTGGCAATCAAGTAGATGATGAAAGCGATGATGGCGGGGATGTGTCCCTTGAAGATGAGCCATCCGTCTGCCTGTCCGTTCACAATGCCGGAGATCTGCATGGTGCCGGTCAGAACGACCATTGTCAAGATGCTCAGGCCTGCGGAAAGTTCATAACTGATAATCTGGGCACCGCTACGCATGGCTCCGATGAGGGAGTACTTGCTGTTGGAACTCCATCCGGCCAGCAGGATACCTACCACGCCGATGCTGGAAGCGGCCATCACGAAGAATATGCCGACATTGAAGTCCAGCACCTCCATGCCCTTGTTCATGGGCAGGCAGGCGAAGGTCAGGAAGGAGGCCAGCAACACCATGTAGGGTGCCAGGTTGTAGAGGAACTTGTCCACGGTCTTCGGCGTGAAGATTTCCTTGGTCAGCATCTTCAGCACGT
This sequence comes from Candidatus Bacteroides pullicola, assembly GCA_019115825.1. Classification (GTDB taxonomy): domain Bacteria; phylum Bacteroidota; class Bacteroidia; order Bacteroidales; family Bacteroidaceae; genus Bacteroides; species Bacteroides pullicola. Next base: position 24,349 of record DXCV01000030.1, on the reverse strand, counting down.
CGCAGATGACTTGGATAGTTCCGTAAGGGCCCACACGCATCGGGCCGAGGCGGCATTGGAAGAAGCCGCATATCTTGCGCTCCATGTAAATCAATAGGATGGCAAGGATGGCATACATCAGCACGATGCATACTCCTACTACTACACACTCGATGAAGATGGCCAGGCCCTCGGGCATGACGGATGTCAGCATCTGGTGTATCCAGCTTGATACAATACTAAAATCGAACATCTTTTAACGTATTAATATGATTAAGTGCTAATGTATTCATTATCTGTCAATGTCGGGGATGATGTAGTCAAGCGTGCCGCTGATAGCAATCAGGTCAGCAATCTTGGCGCCTCGGCAAAGCGTGTCCAATGTGCCTACAAGCGGCAGGCCAGTCGAACGATAGTGCAGACGGTAGGGCGTCTTGTCGCCCTTGCTCTCCAGATATACGCCAAACTCTCCACGGCTGCCTTCCACGGCTGCATAGTACGAACCTTCGGGCACACGGATGATAGGCTTCATTTTCTCTTGGTAGGGACCTTCGGGGATGTTGTCTATCAGCTGCTCGATGATGTGGAGGCTCTCTACAATCTCGTCCATACGAACCATCAGGCGGGCCATGCAGTCGCCTTCCGTGTAGGTGATTTCCTTGAAGTCCACCTTGTCATATACGCCGTAGGGGATGCGCTTGCGCACGTCGCAAGCCCAGCCTGCAGCACGTCCCGTGCCGCCGGTGGCGCCAAAGGCAATGGCATCTTCGCGGCTCAGTACACCCACGCCTTTCAGACGTTGCTGCACGATCACATTGTTGATGAACACGTCGAAGTATTCTTGGAGATTGTGACGCATATAGGGGATGAATTCCTTTACGCGATGTACGAAGTTCGGATGGATGTCGGCTTGCACGCCGCCAATGGTGTTGTAGTTCAAGATGAGGCGGCCACCGCAAGTCTCTTCGAAGATGTCAAGCACCTTCTCACGGTCGCGGAAACCGTAGAGGAAGGCGGTCGTGGCACCCATGTCCTGGCAGAGGCAGGCGAAGTAGAGGATGTGCGAGTCGATACGTTGCAGCTCGTCCATGATGGTGCGGATGTATTGTACACGCTCGCTCACTTGCACGCCCATGGCCTGCTCGATGCACATACACAGGGCATGGCGGCTCTGCATGGCGCCCAGGTAGTCCAGACGGTCGGTCAATGCCAGCGTCTGCGGGTAGGTGAGGCTTTCATTCATCTTTTCGATGCCGCGGTGGATGTATCCGCAGTTGGGATCCACCTTGCGGATAATTTCACCGTCCAGCGATACGCGGAGGCGCAATACGCCGTGTGTGGATGGGTGCTGAGGACCGATGTTCACCACATATTCTTCGTTGGTGAAGATTTCATTCTTTTTTTCTTTGGATTCGCCGTTGGCGGTCACGTCCACTTCGCTGGTCACGTCGATGGTTTCTTCGTTGTCCATGCGCAGGGGATTCTCCTTGGCGGGGTCATTGTCCTTGCGGAAGGGATAGCCCACCCAGTCGTTGCGCAGGAACAGGCGGCGCATATCGGGATGGCCGGTGAACACGATGCCGAAGAAGTCGTATGCTTCGCGTTCAGGCAGGTCGGCACCTTTCCAAATGTCGGTGACGCTGGGTATTTCGGGATGCTCGCGATCGAGGGTGGAGGTCTTTACTACCATCCGTTCACCTGTCTCGGTGGATTCGAGGTGGTAGACTACTCCCAAGCCCCGCAGGGTATCCTCCGTGTCTTTCTCATCGGGCACTCCCCAATCCATGCCGGTGAGGCTTCTCAGGAAGTCCATCTTGTTTTCCTTGCGCAGGCGCGACATGGTGCTGTGCAGGTCTCCCGGCTTTACGTATATCGTATTTTCCATATCTTATTCTTCTGTTTCCTTTTCTTTTCTGTTAACTCCTCCGAAAAACTTCTCAATTTTGACCTTGCGTTGCAGTTGCATCATGCCATACAGAAAAGCTTCGGGACGTGGCGGGCAGCCGGGCACATAGACGTCTACCGGGAGAATTTGGTCTACACCCTGTACGACATGGTAGGATTTCCGGAAAGGACCGCCGCTCACGGCGCATCCACCCACAGCCACCACATACTTCGGGTCGGCCATCTGGTCGTACAGACGTTTCAATACGGGGGCCATCTTGTAGGTGATGGTGCCGTTCACCAGGATGACATCGGCCTGGCGGGGACTGTTACGTGTCACCTCGAAGCCAAAGCGCGCCATGTCATAGCGGGCAGAGGCTACGGCCATGAACTCGATGCCGCAACAACTGGTGGCGAATGTCAACGGCCACAATGAATTACTGCGTCCCCAGTCGATGAGGTCGTCCAGGGCGCCTACCATGACATTGGCGCCGCCGGCGTTAAGCTCTTGAATCAGCTTCTCTAAGGTTTCGTTGTCTTGAAACTCTTCGTAGGGGATGGACTTGATTTTGGGTCTTTTCGTTACTTCCATTCCAATGCTCCTTTCTTCCAGGCATATGCAAGACCCAGAACTAAGATAAACAAGAAAAATAATACACTGCACAATCCGGCAACGCCCAGCTCAGCGGTGACGACCGCCCACGGGAAGAGGAATACGGTCTCGACCTCGAACATCAGGAACAGGATGGCAAACAGGTAGTAACCTACGTGGAACTGCATCCACGTCTTACCGCGCGTGGGGATACCACACTCGTAAGGCTCCATCTTTTGCGGATTGTAAGAGCGTGGCGCGATGGCATTCGCTATCACGACCACAAGCCCTACAAAGATGAGGGCCGTCAGCACGACGGTGACTAAAAAAATGAAATTCATAAATCTATAAGATTTTGTTCATATATATAATGTGTAATACTTGCTTGTTTTTCATTCCCTATCAGCCTGCAAAGATACAAACATCTATCTGTCCGTTTGCTATCTCCAAATGACAAAAACGACTGATTTTACATATTTTTATTTCAATTAAAAAACTTTTCTATCTTCTTAATCATCATGCTCAGGCAGAAGACGACGACGTGGTCGCCCGGTTGGATAAGGGTGTCGCCCATCACGACGATGCCTTCCCCGTTGCGTATCAAGCCGCCGATGGTCATGCCCTTGGGCAAGCCGAGGTCCTTGACCGGGTGTTTCGTGATCAGGGAGCCGGCTTTCACGGTAAACTCCGCGACGTCGGCGTTGGCGAAGGTCAGGCACTTCACGTTGCTGACGTCGGCATCGAGCATCATCTGGTAGATGTGGCTGGCCGTAATCATCTTCTTGTTGATGACCGAGCCGATGTCCAAGCTCTCGGCCATGCCGATGTAGTCGATATTCTCTACCTCTGCCACCGTCTTGCTGACGCCCATGCGCTTGGCAGCCAGGCAAGCCAGGATGTTGGTCTCGGAGTTTCCCGTCAGGGCCACGAAGGCGTCGGTGTTCTTCAGGCCTTCCTCCACAAGCAGATCCATATCGCGTCCGTCACCGTTGATAATCATGGTCTTGTCGTCCAGTAGCTCGGTCAGACGGTTGCAGCGGTTCAGGTCGTTGTCCACAATCTTCAGTTGCATATAGTCCGGGACGTATTGGGCAGTGCGGACGGCGATGCGGCTGCCGCCCATAATCATGACGTTGCGCACGTCTACGTAATCTTCCTTGCCCGTCACTTTGCGGACGTAGGGCAGGTACTTGCGCGTGGTGGTGAAGTACACGATGTCGTTCAGGCGAATGGCGTCGTCGCCGCGGGGGATCAGCGTCTCGTTGCCGCGCTTGATGGCGACGATGTGATAGGGGAGAGTGGGGCCGCCCAGCTTATATAGGGGCACGTCGATGATTTCCGCCTTTTCGCGCATCTTGGTGCCTATCAGGATGAGGGCACCGCCATAGAACTCCCACCACTGGCGAACCCAGCTCATGCGGATGGACGACACGATCTCCTTGGCAGCGAGCATTTCGGGGTAGATGAGCGAATCTACGCCCAGCTTGTGGAAGAAGTCTTTGTTGCGCGGCAGGAGATATTCGTAGTTGTCGATGCGCGCCACGGTCTTCTTGGCGCCGAGGTTGCTGGCCAGCATACAGGCCGTCATGTTCCGGCTCTCGTCCGGCGTGACGGCGATGAACAGGTCGGCATCGCGCGTGCCGACGTCCTCCAGCCCCTTGATGGAGGTGGGCGAGGCGACTACGGTCATCAAGTCGAAGTTTGAACTGAGCGTATTGAGCCGTTCTTCGTTGTCATCCATCAGGGTGATGTTCTGCCTCTCGCGCGAGAGCAACTTGGCCAGGTGGGTGCCGACAGCGCCGGCCCCTGCAATGATGATTTTCACGTTACGTTATTCTAATTGTTTAACAATCTCGTCTTCACTGAGCCCACAGAGCTTGTAGAGCTCCTGCACGTTGCCGTGCTCCACGAACCGGTCGGGGATGCCGATACGTTTCACCCGGACCGCATACCCGTGGTCGGCCATGAACTCCAACACAGCAGTGCCCATGCCCCCAATACGCACGCCGTCTTCCACCGTCACGATGCGCGTGAAGCGTTGCCCCACTTCGTACAACAGTTTCTCGTCCAGCGGCTTGAGGAAGCGCAAGTCGTAGTGGGCGATGCTCAGTCCTTTCTCCTGCTCCGCCCGGCGGATGGCGCGCGACACGGTGTTGCCGATGGGTCCTATCGTAAGCACAGCGAGGTCTGTCCCGTCCTTCAGCCGCCGGCCCGTCCCGACAGGGATTTCCTCCAGCGGACAACGCCAGTTCGTCAGCACGCCGCGCCCACGGGGGTAGCGGATGACAAAGGGCCCGCGGTCAGGCAGTTGAGCGGTGTACATCAGCCGACGCAGTTCATGTTCGTCCATCGGCGAGGCGATGGAGAGGTTGGGTATCGGGCGGAAGTAGGCCAGGTCGAAGACCCCGTGGTGCGTCGGCCCGTCCTCGCCGACCAGCCCTGCGCGGTCCAGGCAGAGCACAACCGGGAGCCGCAGCAGTGCCACGTCGTGGATGACATTGTCATACGCCCGCTGCATAAACGTCGAGTAGATGTTGCAGAACGGCTGCAACCCTTCCTTGGCCAAACCGCCCGAGAACGTAACTGCGTGTCCCTCAGCAATGCCTACATCAAACGTACGGTCGGGCATGACGTCCTTCAGCTTATTCATCGAACAGCCCATCAGCATGGCGGGCGTGACGCCCACAATGCGCGGATTCATTTGCGCCAGTTCCACCAATGTCTCGCCAAAGACGTCCTGGAAGAGCGGCGGCAGCCCCGTATCGTCCGCCACATAACGCTCACCCGTCTCCGGATTGAAGCGTCCGGGAGCGTGCCACGTGCCGGGGTCTTTTTCCGCCGGGGCGAAGCCTTTCCCCTTCACCGTGTGGAGATGCAGGATTTTAGGTCCCTTCAGGTCCTTGATGTCGCGGAGCACGCGCGCCAAGTTTTTCACGTTGTGCCCGTCTATCGGCCCGAAGTAGCGGATGTTCATACCCTCGAAGATATTCTGCTGGCGGGCGGCAATGGACTTCAGGCTGTTGGCGAAGCGTATCAAGGCTTTCCGCCGTTCCTCGTTGAGGATGCCCATGCGGAAAAGCAGGCGCGACGCCTTGAACCGCAACTGGTTATAGCGGTTCGTCGTCGTGAGGTTGAAGAGGTACTGCTTCATCCCGCCCACGCTCCGGTCTATGGCCATGTCGTTATCGTTGAGGATGATGAGCAGATTGTTCGGCGTGGACGACGCGTTGTTCAGCCCTTCGAAGGCCAACCCGCCACTCATACTGCCATCGCCGATGACGGCCACGATGTGACGGTCCGTCTCCCCCTTCCTGGCGGCGGCCACGGCCATGCCCAGCGCGGCCGATATGGAGTTGGAAGCATGCCCGCAGACGAACGTGTCATACTCGCTTTCCTCGGGCGAGGGGAACGGCCGGATGCCGCCCAGCTGACGGTTAGTGTGGAACGCGTCGCGACGTCCCGTCAGTATTTTGTGCCCGTAGGCCTGATGGCCGACATCCCAGACGATGCGGTCGTAGGGCGTATTGAGCACATAGTGCAAAGCCACGGTCAGCTCCACCGTACCCATGCTGGCGGCAAAATGCCCAGGATTGGCCGACACCTCTTTAATAATACGCTCCCTCAGCTCGCGGCACACCTCGGGCAGTTGGTCCACCGGCAGGTGTCGCAAGTCATCGGGGCAGTCGATAGTGTCCAATAGATGATATGTAGATGGTTCGGTTTCCATGTCTCAGTATTTAATAGTGTGCAAATATAATAAAAATAAATTGAATACTCCTCCGTATTGTCGAAAAAATAATTATCACACCTTATCTTTGCAAATATCACATTGTCCGTATGCAATTTCTGCCGTCATAGGGCTGTTTTTTTATGGGCTTGAAATTTTTTTCCTTATATCTTTTGCACATAAAAAAATTATGACTATCTTTGTCGCATCCTATAGAGGCTGAAATTGGAACGTATTGCGTTTGCAAACGGAACGTGTCGCAGTTTCAACTGGAACGTGTTCCATTTTTAACCGGAACATATCGCAGTTTTTGCTCCGTAGCGTTGTAATAGGCATCACTCTATGGGACAATTGTTAACACCTTAAAACAGAGAAACTTATATGGCAAAGTACAAGCTCGCTTTGAAACAGGCAAAGCCCGGCCAGACCGGTAGCAACACTAAAATGCACGCTATTCCGACAGTGGTCAACAGAGTAAATACTCGTGAACTTTGCAACATCGTCACGCGCAATACTTCGACTTCTCCCATCGAGGCCGAAGCAGCCTTCAGTCTGGTATGCGACGCCATACCTCGCGAGCTGCAACGGGGCAGCAGTGTCCAGCTTGGCCGCCTGGGCTGGCTGCGCCTGTCTTTCGGCAGTGAAGGCGTAGAGGACATCAATGACTTCGATGCCGCCACGATGATAAAGAATATTAAGGTCATCTTCACGCCCTCCAAGGAGCTGATGAACTCCATCAAGACGGGAATTTCCTTTGAAAACGTCGGCGTGGTGGACGGCGGCTTCACCTTCGCCACCACCAAGGCATACCTGGAGTACAAGCAAACGGGCCATTTGCCCGTGACAGGTGGCTCCGGCTCCGGCGGCGAAGAGGGCGGCGGCAGCGAACCCGGCAGCGGCGATGAGGACAGCTTCGGCTAAGCTACCTGCACGACAGGATTTACACCTTATTATATAGGTTATGGACAGAGAATCCTTCAACATATTTCTCTGGACGATGAGCGGCGTGGCCCTCATCGTCTTTATTGCGCTTTATTTCGTCCGTGCGGGCTACGGAATGTTCCGTAGTGCGCAGTGGGGACCCAGCATAAATAACAGGTTGGGATGGGTACTTATGGAGTCTCCTGTGTGTTTCATGGTATTATTGCTCTGGGCGCAGAGCGAGTTTTATTTTCAGTGGCTCCAGTGCTTGTTCCTCCTGTTATTTTTAATACACTACGTGCAACGCTCTTTCGTCTTCCCCCTATTGATGAAGGGGCGCAGCCATATGCCCTTGACCATCATGCTGATGGGCGTTACGTTCAACGTACTGAACAGCGTGATGCAGGTAGGCGGCATCCTCTGGTTTCCGCCCCAAAGCTATCTGCTTGGCGTACAATACCTGTTGCAGCCGCAAGCCATTATCGGCCTCCTCATCTTCCTGGTGGGGATGGGCATCAACCTACATTCGGACCACGTCATCCGCCATCTCCGCCAGCCCGGCGACACGCGCCATTACCTGCCGGCACGGGGGCTGTACCGCTACGTCACATCGGCCAACTACTTCGGCGAACTGGTGGAGTGGACGGGCTTTGCCATCCTGACTGCCACGCCCGCTGCATGGGTCTTCGTCTGGTGGACGGCGGCCAATCTCGTGCCCCGGGCCGACGCCATCTATCATAAATATGTCGATGAGTTCGGCGCCGAGGCCGTCGGTCGCCGCAAACGTATCATACCCTTTATTTACTGATTATGAAGGAAAGCAAACTATTCACGCCGGTGACGCTCGGCCCGTTGACCCTGCGCAACCGCACTATCCGCTCGGCGGCCTTCGAAAGCATGTGCCCCGGCAATAAGCCCTCGCCCGAACTGCTGGACTACCATACGTCCGTCGCACGCGGTGGGGTGGGCATGACCACCGTGGCCTATGCCGCCGTCACGCGCAGCGGTCTCTCTTTCGACCGCCAACTGTGGATGCGTCCCGAAATCATACCCGGCCTGCGCACGCTGACCGATGCCGTCCATCGCGAGGGCACTGCCGCGAGCATCCAGCTCGGCCATTGCGGCAACATGTCCCACAAGAGCATCTGCGGCTGCACCCCTGTCAGTGCGTCCACGGGCTTCAACCTCTATTCGCCCACCTTCGTTCGCGGCCTTCGCGCCGACGAATTGCCGGCCATGGCGCGTGCCTATGCCGACTCCGTCCGCCTGGCCCATGAAGCCGGCTTCGACGCTGTGGAGGTACACGCGGGCCACGGCTACCTCATCAGCCAGTTCCTTTCGCCCTACACCAACCACCGGAGAGACCTCTTCGGCGGCTCCTTGGCCAACCGCATGCGCTTTATGGAAATGGTCATGTCCGAAGTGATGCACGCGGCGGCAGAAACCGGCATGGCTGTACTGGTGAAGACGAACATGCGCGACGGCTTCCGTGGCGGCATGGAGATAGACGAATGCCTGAAGGTGGCCCACCGCCTGCAAGAGTTGGGCGCCCATGCGCTCGTGCTCAGCGGCGGCTTCGTCAGCAAAGCGCCGATGTACGTCATGCGCGGCGAGATGCCTATACGCACCATGACCCACTACATGACCCAGTGGTGGCTGAAGTACGGCGTCCGCATGGTGGGCAAGTGGATGATTCCCACCGTCCCCTTCAAGGAGGCGTATTTCCTGGAAGATGCGTTAAAATTCCGGAAGGAACTCACCGTTCCCCTCGTCTACGTGGGCGGCCTTGTCTCCCGCGAGAAGATTGACGAGGTGCTGGACCACGGTTTCGAGGCCGTACAGATGGGCCGCGCCCTGCTCAACGAGCCGGGCTTCGTCAACCGCATGAAGGCCGAGGAATGCGCCCGCTGCCAGTGCCGCCACAGCAACTACTGCATCGCACGCATGTACACGCTGGATATGGCCTGCCACCAACGGCTGACCGAACCGCTGCCCAAGTCCTTGGTCAAGGAAATAGAAGAAATCGAGAAACGCCAATCGACAGATGGAAAATGAACCCCTATCCGCCCGCGGCCTGGCCATCATCACCGGCGCGGACGGCGGTATGGGCACCGAAATCACCCGTGCGGTGGCCTTGGCGGGCTACCGTGTCATCATGGCATCGTGCCGCCCGCAGCGCGCCGAAGCCCTGCGTCGCACGCTGATGCACGACCAGTCCGGGCTGCACATCGAAGTGCGCTACGTGGACCTCGCCTCGCTGGCCAGCGTCGCCGACTTTGCGGACCGACTGATAACGGACCACGAGCGCATCGACCTGCTGATGAATTGCGCCGGCACCATGGAGACGGGCCGCCACATCACCGAAGACGGCCTGGAGCGAACGGTCAGCGTCAACTACGTCGCTCCCTACCTGCTGACGCGCAAGCTCGTCCCGTTGATGCACCGCGGCAGCCGGGTCGTGAACATGGTGTCGTGCACGTACGCCATCGGCCACCTCGACTTCCCGGACTTTTTCCATAAGGGTTGCCGCGGCTCGTTCTGGCGTATCCCTGTCTACAGCAATACGAAGCTGGCGCTGACGCTCTTCACCCTGGATATGGCCCGGCGCGTGCAGGACCGCGGCATCGTAGTGAACGCCGCCGACCCGGGCATCGTCTCGACCGACATCATCACCATGCACGCCTGGTTCGACCCCCTGACGGACCTCTTCTTCCGCCCCTTCATCCGCACGCCCCGCCAGGGCGCAGACACGGCCATCCGCCTGCTGCTCGACGACGACGCCGGGCAGCGCACGGGGACGTTCAACGTCAGCGGGCACGCCAAGCCCCTGTCCGCCAAGTACATCCAGCACCCGCAGATGCAGGAGCTATGGGACCTGACGGAAAACGTCGTACGGAAATGGCTTTGATGGGATGCGGGGCAGGCCCGGCGGTCAATAGGCTTCGCGGTATTTGCCCTCTTCCTTGTCGTCCAGCATGCTGAGGTAGGATGCGTAGCGCGACTGGCTGATGCGATGCTCCTCCACGGCCTTGAGCACGGCGCAGCCGGGTTCCTGCCGGTGCGTGCAGTTGCCGTATTTGCAGCGGGCCGACTCCTCGAATATCTCCGGGAAGTAGTGGCCGATTTCCTCCACCTCCATGTCGAAGGTGCCGAATCCTTTGATGCCCGGCGTGTCGATGAGGTAGCCTCCCGCGTCGTCCACGGGATACATTTCAGAGAACGTCGTCGTGTGCATCCCCTTGTTGTGTGCCTGCGAGATTTCCCCCGTGCGGGCGTCCGTGCCGGGCAGCAGGGCGTTGAGCAACGTCGACTTTCCCACGCCCGAATTGCCCGAGAAGAGGGTGATGGCGCCCCGCAGCTTGTCCTTCACCTCGTCCAGTCCGCGTCCGTCCAGGGCCGAGACCTTGATGCAGGGGTATCCGATGGTGGTGTAGAGGTGGACGAGGCCGTCCAGGTAGCGCGTGTCGTCCTCGTCATAAAGGTCAATCTTGTTGAAGAGAATCAGGGTGGGGATGCGGTAGGCCTCCGCCGTGGCGAGGAAGCGGTCGATAAAGGTGGTCGATGTCTCCGGATAGTTCACCGTGGCCACCAGCATGCACTGGTCCAGGTTGGCGGCCAGGATGTGGGACTGCTTCGAGAGGTTTGACGCTCTCCGGATGATGTAGTTCTTGCGTTCCTCGATATCCGTGATGAATGCGGTCCCCCCGGGGTTGCCTGTGATGCGCACACGGTCGCCCACGGCCACGGGATTGGTGCTGCGTATGCCCTTCAAGCGGAAGGTTCCTTTCACCTTGCACTCCACGTCGCGACCGTCGTCCGTACGCACCAAGTACCAGCTCCCGGTGTTCTTGATAACAAGCCCTGTCATAGTTCTTTTTCAATGAGGAATGAAAAATGAAGAATAAAGAATTTGCTGCTTCCAACGAAGATTCTTCATTCCTCATTCCTCATTCTTCATTTTAGTCTACGTTATACCGTCATGATTTCTTTGTCCTTGGCCGCCAGCATGTCGTCAATTTGCTTGATGTACTTGTCATGCGTCTTCTGCAGCTTTTCCTCGCCGCCCTTTTGTGCGTCCTCGGGCAGTCCTTCCTTGACGGCCTTCTTCAGCGCGTCGATGGCGTCGCGGCGGGCGTTGCGCACGCTCACTTTGGCGGTCTCGCCCTCACTCTTGCACTGCTTGGCCAGTTGCTTGCGTCGCTCCTCCGTCAAGGGCGGGATGCCGATGCGGATAATCTCGCCGTTGTTCTCCGGCATGATGCCCAGCGAGGAGTCGATAATGGCCTTCTCGATGATGCGGAACATGCTCTTGTCCCACGGCTTGATGGCGATGCTTCGCGCGTCCGGGGTGGTGACGGCAGCCACATTATTGATGGGCACCATCGATCCGTAGGAGTCTACGCGGATGCCATCCAGCAGGCGTACGTCTGCCTTACCGGCGCGGATGTGTGCCAATGTTTCTTCCAGGTACATGACAGCCATGTCCATTTTCTCTTGGGCCTCGCCCAGGATTTCTTTTACATCTTTCATATTGTCGTTGCGTTAGTTGTTAGGATTCGTTTCCTCTTAGGGCAAGCAAAAATAAGTCATTTTTTTGAAATACCTGCCCTTGCCGGGGATTTTTTCTGCGCAGGGCGTCAAAAGTGTGTCCCTGTAGGTCCGTCCCCCGCCTGGTTGGGCTGCCCTTAGAAGTGTCTGCGCGGCCCGAATCCCGGTCCACGTCGCCCGAATCCGGGTCCCCCCATTTCCGGTCGCTTGTTGCTCTTCTTGCCGCCGAAGATGTTCAGGCGGTAGATGAAGTGCACCATGCAGTAGCTGTTGATGCCGTTGTATTCGTACACGGAGCGGCCCGAGGCGGTGAGCGAACGGGTGATGTTGCTCTGCTGGCGCAGGATGTCGTACATCTCGAAGCTGACCGTGGCGTCGCCGTTCAGGAACGTCTGCGCAATCTGGGCGTTCCATATCAGCTCGTCGCGGTTCATGCTGGCGTCGCGGTATCCGCGCCGGCTCTGGTTGGCAATGTTGGTAGCAATGCTCATGTTCCACGGCAGGTTGATGGTGGTATTGGCCCCGTAGCTGAAGGTATAGGGCTGCTGGTTGTTGCTGGGGGTCAGCTTGTCCCGTTCGATGGAGTACGAGAGGGTGCCGTTCACGCCCAGTTCGAGCCAGTCGTTGCGATAGGTGGCGTTCAGACGTTCGTTCAGGGTCAGGTTCGTCGTCGTGTTTTTCCGTTCGACGGCGTCCGCGCCGCGGCCCGAGGTCAGATAGCCCACGTTGTTGGCGTAGTTGGCATTGGTGAAGGTGCCGATAGTGAACTTCTTGTTCTTCAGTGCCGTGTTGAACCCGAACATGCCGAAGGCGCTCCAGTTCCCGTTGATATTGCGGGGCGTGGTGGTCCAGCCGCCGGTGGCGTCGTTATACACGCGGCTGCTGCTGATGCTGTTCTGGGTCATTTGGACGAATGCGTGCGAGAAGATGCCCCGCTGCTTGTCGGGCACGTAGTTGTTGTAGAACAGGCGGAGGTTGTGGCTGAAGGCGGGCTTCAGGTCGGGATTACCTACCCGTACGCTCAGCGGGTTGGAGTCGTCGGTGACGGGCAAGAGGTTCTCCATGCCGGGCTGGCTGCTGCGTCCGCGGTAGGTGACGCGCAGCTGGCTCACCTTGGAGAAGCGCATCCGGAAGTCGATATTGGGCGCGAAGTTGAAGACATGGCGGGTGCTGACGGTGTCGATGGCGCCCTTCTGGTAGGTCAGGCGCGTGTTTTGCGGCTGGAAGGAGAGCCCGGCGTTCAGTTGGAACTTGGGCCTCACGAAGCGCAGGCCGATGCGGGCGTCGTGTGCGTAGGTTTGGTATTGGGCATACTTGCTTTGGTCGTCGTCGCGGTGTTCCAGGTAGTCGTCGGGCAGGCGGTCGCCCCAGTCCCAGCCCAGGCTGGCCAGGTCGTACGTATTCTTGTCGCTCTCGCTCAAGCTGTATTGGAATCGGTAGCTGAATTGCAGGAAGGTGGCCTTCGCTATGGGTTCGCTATAAGTCAGTTGGGCTTGGTAGCTGTAGTCGGTAGAGGGCGAGGTGATGTAGCGGCGGATGATGTCGTCGTCCTGCGTGCTTCCGGTCAGGAAATAGCGCGTGTCCGAGGACGAGTACTGGTCGCTGTCGTCGTCGCCATACTCGAATCGCCCGCGGAAGGTGATGTTGCGTCCTTTGGAGTTCAGCTTGCGGTTGACTTGCAAGGTGGCTTGTGCCGAGAGGGAATTACCGTCGCTGTAGCCCCGGTTATTGCTGGTGTTGACGCGGATGTCCTTCAACGGGTCTTCGTCGCTCAAGAGGTCCGCTTGCGCCAGGGCATTCAGGTCCAGGAAGTCGTTCGGGTTGTCGACGTAGTTGTATGGGTCGTCGTTGAAGGTTCCCGACTGGGAGAACGAGCCTGTGCGTGTGGTGCTGTACGATATGTTAGGGCGCAGGATGATGTTGGTCAGCGTGTCCGGACGCCACTCCATTTTGAAGTTGGCCCAGAAGGAGACGTTGCGCGAGTTCTGTGTGGAGTTGGAGTTGGAGAAAGACGACGCGTCTTGTCCTGTCAGGAAGTTCTCGGTGTATCCGGTGCTGATCTGGTCGTTGTTGCGGTAGTTATAGCGGGCGCTTCCCTCGAGGGCGAGTTTCTCGCTTTCCGTGGCAAAGTTCAAGCCAAGGTCCTTGCGAGTGGTCAGGCCGGAATTGCGGCGCCAGCGCGGGCCTCCTCCGCCGCCGGAGAAGGCTTGGTCGTTGACGTTGTTGGCACGCCCGATGAGCGACACTTGCGTATTGCCCCGGAAGTAGTTCACCATGCCGCGCAGTGAATAGCGGTCTTCCGTGCCGCCTGCGATGTCTGCATTGCCGAACCATCCGGTGTTCATCTCTTTCTTCACGGTCAGGTCCAAGACGGTCTCCTCCTCGCCGTCGTCGATGCCGGTGATGCGGGCCAGGTCCGACTTCTTGTCGTAGGTCTTCAGCTTCTCAATCATCTCCACGGGCAGGTTCTGCAGGCCGGTGGCCACGTCTCCGCCAAAGAACTCCTTGCCGTTCACCAATATCTTGGATACGTCTTTCCCGTTGATTTTCACGTTGCCGTCATCGTCCACCTCGGCGCCGGGCAGCTTCTTCACCAACTCCTCCAGCGTGGCGCCCTGGGGCGTGCGGTAGGCATTCGCGTTGAATTGCACCGTGTCTTCCACCACCTGCACCTGCGGGGCTTCGGCCACCACGACGGCTTCGGCCAGCATGATGGCATCCGGTTGGAGCACGATGTCGCCCATCCGCTTGGGCGCCGAAACAAGTTGTACGGGGGTATATGAGGGTTGGTAGCCGATGTAGGTCACTTTGAGGACATATTTGCCGGGCTTGGCTTGCAGGCGGTAAAGCCCTTGCATGTTGCTGGCCATGCCGGTGGCTTGGGTGCTGTCCGGGAGGTTGAGTAGTTGTACGCTGGCTGCAATGGCGGGCTGGTTGGTGTCACCTTCCATGATGCGCCCCGACACATCGACTGTCTTGGTCTGTGAGAATGCGGACAATGCCGTCAGGCAAAGGAGTATCGTCCACGTAGCGAATCGTTTCATTTGTCTATTCTTTGTACCTTAAACTGAATTACTAATGCTCGTTTGACGGGAGACGCTTCCAAAGGTTTAATAGGATAAGTGATAAAATGTCTTATTAATCGGTTATTTCTTTTAAATTGCCTGTCGCTACTTTCGGGAGAAATCCTACCTTTGCGGCAATGATCGTAAAACAAATAAGCAAATAGAATATGAACAAGCAAGAAGTGATTCTTTGTGAAGGTTTGGCTGACAGCTTGTCGCAGGCCGTCAGCCGGTGCCCGCACGACAAACTCTTCGTCCTGACTGACGAACATACACACCGCCTTTGCCTCCCGTTGCTGAAGGGAGTGGAGGCCCTGAAAGATGCCGAAGAGATAGTCATCGGCTCTGAAGACGTGCATAAGAATCTGGAAACGTTGGCCTCTGTTTGGTTGGAGTTGAGCAACAAAGGGGCTACGCGCCACTCGCTGATGATTAACTTGGGCGGAGGCATGGTGACGGATTTGGGCGGTTTTGCAGCTTCCACTTTCAAGCGGGGCATACCTTATATTAATATTCCCACCACGCTGCTGGCCATGGTTGATGCGGCTGTAGGCGGTAAGACAGGCATCAATTTCAATGGCTTGAAGAACGAGGTGGGGGTGTTTTCGCCTGCTGCGAGTGTGCTCATTGAGACCGAGTTCCTGCGCACGCTGGATGAGCGGAACTTCTTTTCCGGTTATGCTGAGATGCTGAAGCATGGACTCATCAGCACTCCCGGCCACTGGGCGGAATTGCTTGCCTTTGATAGGGATGCCATAGACTATGCCCGTTTGAAAACCATGGTGGGGCGTTCGGTGCAGGTCAAGGAGAATATCGTGCGCGAAGACCCCTTGGAGCGTGGCATTCGCAAGGCATTGAACCTGGGGCATACCGTAGGTCACGCTTTTGAAAGCCTCGCCTTGGCCGAGAACCGTCCCGTGTTGCACGGGTATGCCGTGGCGTGGGGATTGGTGTGCGAATTGTATCTGTCGTGCCTGCTGTCGGGATTCCCCAAAGACAAGATGCGGCAGACCATTGCCTTCATCAAGGAGAATTATGGCGCGTTCTCCTACGACTGCAAGGCGTACGAGCATCTTTATGCCTTGATGCAGCATGACAAGAAGAATACGGAGGGGATAATCAACTTCACCTTGCTGGAAGACGTCGGACAAATAGCTATCAATCAGACCGCTGACAAGAAAACCATTTTTGAAGCCTTCGATTTCTATCGGGAAACGATGGGGGCGTAGTTATGGAACTTTAACAATAGGTCATGCAGCATTTGCCGCAAGCCGTCATTTATCTCTACGAGATACGGATGAATGTATAACTTAAAAATGTAGAATTAGCAATGAAACGAATGATGAGTAGTAGTAAGAAATGGTTTGTGATGCTGATGGCCGCAGTGGCTTCATTGGGCTTCCAGTCTTGTTTGGATGATGACGACGATAAATATGCGATGCTGTTGCCCAATGCGTTGGTGACAGTGAAAAACGCATCGGACAATTCCTGCTACCTGCAATTGGACGAACGCACCACGTTGCTGCCTGTCAACCTGAAGTCTTCGCCTTTCGGCGGGAAAGAGGTGCGTGCGCTTGTGAACTATTCGAATGTGGACGAGCCCAGTGGTGCATATAGCCAGGCGGTCTATGTCAACTGGATAGACAGCCTGCTGACCAAGCCTATGGCCCCCAACTTGGGCGAGGCGGAGAACGATGAGGTGTATGGCGATGATCCGGTGGAGATGGTGGCCGATTGGGTGACGATAGCCGAAGATGGTTACCTGACCCTTCGCTTCCGTACCATGTGGGGCAATCCGAGTCAGAAGCATTTTGTCAACCTCATTTCGACCAATAATCCCGAAGACCCCTACGAAGTGGAGTTCCGTCACAATGCTTATGGCGATACCTATGGCCAGGCAGGAGACGGACTGGTGGCTTTCAGTTTGGCTTCCCTGCCCGACACGGAGGGAAAGACGGTGAAACTGACCTTGAAATGGCATTCTTTCACGGGCGACAAATCTGTCCAATTTGACTATTGCACCCGCCAGTCTTCTTTGCCTGCACAGCCCGGCATGACCTCTGTCCGGAGCAGCCTGAACATGAAATAAAAACGTTTAGGATAAGTAGCCTGTCAGTGCTACCTTTCTATTAAAAAGGTGCCACCTTTTCCTATTAAAGGTGCCACCTTTTTATACCATCAATGCCATTGATGACTACCAAAGGTGCCACCTTTGCCTTACGTAGTCGTTATTGATACCTAAACAGACTATACTTTATCCGCGTTGGTAGCCAGCATTAATATATCTTCCGTCTTGTTCACGATGTGGGCGGGAGACGCTGCCTCCAGTTCTGTCCTCGGACGGAAACCCCACGTGACGCCGCAAGCCTCGACACCTGCATTGCGTGCCGTCTGCATGTCCACGCCCGAATCACCCACATAGAGCACGTCTTCGGGGGATACCTGTGCCTGCTTCAGGATGTCGTACACGATGGCCGGGTCGGGCTTGACGGGGATGCCCTCGCGTTGGCCCAGGACGGCGCAGAAACGGATGCCGGGAAAGTAATGGGCGATGAGTTTCGTGGTGGCTTCCTGGTATTTGTTGGAGGCCACGGCGATTTGGATGCCTTTCGCTTGCAGGGCATCCAGCAGTTGGGGAATGCCGGGGTAGGGACGGCTCAGGTCGGCGTTGTGGATGTTGTAATAAGGGATGAACTCGGCGCGGACGCGGAGCACGTTCTCTTGCGTCTTCTCGCCTTCGGGCAGGGCACGTTCGAAGAGTTTGTTGATGCCGTTGCCCACCATGAAGGGGTAGGCCGATGTGTCGTGCGTGGGGTAGCCCAAGGCTTGAAGGGCGTGGTTGGTGCTTTGTGCCAGGTCGGCGATGGTGTTCAGCAACGTGCCGTCCAAATCGAATATAACGAGCTTCTTCATTGTAGGTAAATCCTTTAATTTCTTATTTTTCGCGGTGCAAAGATACGACTTACACGGATTCTTCCTATCTTTGCAGCCTCAATTTAAGTTAATACGACTATGAGTTACAATTTGTTGAAAGGAAAGAAAGGCATCATCTTCGGTGCCCTGAACGAGCAATCCATCGCTTGGAAGGTGGCCGAACGGGCCGTTGAGGAAGGTGCCACCATCACGTTGTCCAACACCCCGGTGGCCGTGCGCATGGGACAGGTATCCGCCTTGTCCGAGAAGCTGAACGCCGAGGTCATCCCTGCCGATGCCACGAGCGTGGAGGATCTGGAGAACGTCTTCAAACGCTCCATGGAGGTGCTGGGCGGACCCGTGGACTTCGTGCTCCACTCCATCGGCATGTCCCCCAACGTGCGCAAGAAACGTACCTACGACGATTTGGATTACGATATGCTGGGAAAGACGCTGGACATCTCCGCGCTCTCTTTCCACAAGATGATACAGTCTGCCAAGAAGCTGAATGCCATTGCCGAGTACGGCTCCATCGTGGCGTTGAGCTATGTGGCCGCACAGCGCACTTTCTTCGGTTATAACGACATGGCCGATGCCAAGGCGTTGCTGGAGTCTATCGCCCGCAGCTTCGGTTACATCTATGGCCGCGAGCACCACGTGCGTGTCAATACCATTTCCCAGTCGCCCACGATGACCACAGCCGGTTCGGGCGTGAAGGACATGGACAAGTTGTTCGACTTTGCCAGCCGCATGTCTCCCCTGGGCAATGCCTCGGCCGATGAGTGTGCC
Source organism: Candidatus Bacteroides pullicola (assembly GCA_019115825.1). Lineage (GTDB taxonomy): Bacteria > Bacteroidota > Bacteroidia > Bacteroidales > Bacteroidaceae > Bacteroides > Bacteroides pullicola. The sequence goes on along the minus strand of DXCV01000030.1, from coordinate 5,931 downwards.
GACTATTGCATCGTGATGTTCTCCGACCTGACCCGCAAGGTGACCATGCAGAACCTCTACCACGACGGTGGTTTCTCCAGCATGGGCATGAGCCTCCGCGCCATGAACACCTACCAGAAGGGCCTGGAGGATTATATGGACGAGAACGGAAATATCATTTACGGATAATTCTTCTCCGGTGGGATGGTGGTGGGTGGTGAACGCCCACCCCCAAAATAAATGCCCCAAATAACTGTGGAATTTGTATCTGTGGAAACACGAACGATGACTCCAGCCCTCTACCTCCTTCCCGTCACCTTGGGCGACACGCCTATCGACTCCGTGCTGCCTGCCTATAACCAAGAGGTGATTGCCGGCATCCGCCATTTCATCGTGGAGGATGTGCGTTCGGCACGCCGTTTCCTGAAGAAGGTGAACCGCGAGGCGGACATTGACGCCATGACCTTCTATCCCCTGAACAAGCATACGTCGCCCGCCGACATTTCCGGCTATCTGAAGCCGTTGGAAGATGGGCAGCCGATGGGCGTGATTTCCGAAGCGGGATGTCCTGCCGTGGCCGATCCGGGTGCGGACGTGGTGGCCATTGCTCAGCGCAAGAACCTGAAGGTGGTGCCGCTCGTGGGGCCTTCGTCCATCATCCTCTCTGTGATGGCTTCGGGATTCAACGGACAGAGCTTCGCCTTCCACGGCTACCTGCCCATCGAGGCGGACGAGCGGACCAAGAAACTCAAGCAGCTGGAGCAGCGCATCTATAACGAGCACCAGACGCAACTTTTCATCGAGACGCCTTATCGCAACAACAAGATGATGGAGGACATCCTCCGCGCCTGCCGCCCGCAAACCAAGCTCTGCATCGCAGCCAATATCACCTGCGAAGGCGAATACATCAAGACCAAGACAATAAAAGAATGGCAAGGCCATTTGCCTGACCTTGCCAAGATTCCCTGTATTTTTCTTTTATATAAATAATGCTGTGCAGCAGGTTGCGGGCGAGGAGTGTGCTCACGCTTTTTTCAGCAACAACTTGCTCCGGTCGGCGTGGTAGGACGAGCGCACCAGCGGGCCGCTTTCCACTTGGCTGAATCCCTTCTGCAATCCTGTTTCCTTGTAGGCGGCGAATTGCGCGGGCGTCACGTACTCTGCCACCGGGTAGTGGCGGTGCGAAGGTTGCAGGTATTGGCCGATGGTCAGCACCTGGCATCCCACGGCGCGCAGGTCGTCCATCAGCTCTTCCACTTCCCCGGGCGTCTCGCCCAATCCTACCATGATGCCGGACTTGCACGTGATGCCATTTTCTGCTATCTGCCTTAATACCTCCAGACTGGTCTCATAGCGGGCGGCGCTGCGCACCAGGGGGCTGATGCGTCGCACCGTCTCCATATTGTGCGAGAGGAGGTCGGGCTGTGCGTCAATGACCTGCTGCACCAGTTCCTTGCGGCCTTGGAAGTCCGGGATGAGCACCTCGATGGTGGTGTCCGGGTTCAGGCAGCGGATTTCGGTGATGGTGCGTGCCCAGTGGGCGGCGCCCAAGTCGGGCAGGTCGTCACGATCCACGGAGGTGATGACCGCGTGCGAGAGCTTCATCAGGCGGACGGACTCTGCCACGTGCAGCGGTTCGCCTTCGTCCAAGGGGAGGGGCTTGCCGGTTTGTGTGTTGCAGAATTTGCAGCAACGGGTGCAGATGTCTCCGCCTATCATGAACGTGGCTGTGCCGCGCCCCCAACACTCTCCCATGTTGGGGCAACGGCCGCTGCTGCAAATGGTGTGCAGGCAGTGCGACTCCACGATGCGCTTCGTTTCCGCATAGCGTTCGTTGGAGGCGATGCTGATTTTGAGCCACTCGGGCTTGCGTACGTGTCCGCTCATTTCAGGTGTGTGTTGAAGAAGTTCGTGAGCTTGGTGTACAGGTGCATCCGGGTGTTGCCGCCATAGATGCCGTGGTTGCGGTTGGTGTAGACCTGCATGTCAAACTGCTTGCCCAACTGCACGAGGTGTTCGGCATACTCGGCGCAATTCTGGAAATGCACGTTGTCATCGGCCGAGCCATGCACCAGCAGGAGGTCGCCATGCAGCTTGTCGGCGCGGGTGAAGGCAGAAGCAGCCTTGTATCCGTCCGCATTCTCCTGCGGGGTGCGCATGAAGCGTTCGCCGTAGATGGTGTCATAATAATTCCAGTCGGTCACGGCTGCCACGGCCACGCCTGCCTTGAACACCGGAGTGCCCTCGCTCATGCTCATCAGCGTCATGTAGCCGCCGAAGCTCCATCCCCAGATGCCGATGCGCTCCTTGTCCACGTAGGGTTGCAAGCCCAGGTAGATGGCGGTTTCCACTTGGTCGTGGGCTTCCTTCACGCCCAGGTTGAGGTAGGTGCATTTCTCGAAGGCTGCGCCGCGTCCTCCCGTGCCCCGTCCGTCCACGCAGGCGATGATGTAGCCTTGCGAAGCCATGTAGGTCTCCCAGCTGATGCTGAACTGATCCAGCACCTGTTGCGAGCCGGGGCCGCTGTATTGGTACATGATGACGGGATATTTCTTGTTCTCATCGAAGTCCGTGGGCTTCATCATCCAGCCGTTCAGCGTGGTGCCGTCCGAAGTCTGGAAGGTGAAGAACTCCTTGGCGGGCATGTCATATTCGCTCAGCTTTTGGTTGAGGGCGGCGTTGTCCAGCAGGGTGGTCAGCACCTTGCCCGTATTGTCGTTGAGGGTGATGACGGTGGGCGTGTTCAGGCTGGTATAGCGGTTCAGGAAGTACTTCATGTCCGTGCTGAACTGGGCGGTGTTGATGCCTTCTTGGGCAGAGAGTTTCGTCTTCTTTCCCCGGCGGTCGGTCTTCCAGACGGCTTGGCGCAGGGGGCTGCCTTCGTTGCTGGTGTAGTAGAAGGTGCCGCTCTTCTCGTCATAGCCCAGGAACTGCTTCACTTCAAACTCGCCTTTCGTGACTTGCTTGGTGAGGTTGCCGTTCAGGTCATACCAATAGAGGTGGCTGAAGCCGCTCCGTTCGCTCATGAAGACGAAGTGGTCGGCATAGAAGCGGATGTTGTCGAAGGTGTTTTCCTTGATGTAGGTGTCTGTCTCGTCGCGCAAGGCCAGCTTGCAGACGGTGCTGCGCGGGTCGGCAAAGTAGAGGTCGAAGCGGTTCTGATGGCGGTTCAGGGTGAAGACGGCCAGCTTGTCGGGGTCGCGGGTGAAGCGGATGCGCGGGATGTAGCCGTCGGCATCCAAAGGCAGCTTCAGCGTGCGCGTCACCTTGGTCTTGATGTCGAAGGTGTGGACGGAAACTTTGGAGTTCACCTCGCCCGTCTTGGGATATTTGTAGGTGTAGTCGCCGGGATATTTCTCATAGCTCTTGACATGCGGTTTCTCTCCGGCATAGAGCGGGAAGGAGAAGGAGGGCACGGCCGATTCGTCCCAGCGCACGAAGGCCAGCATCTTGCTGTCTGCGCTGAACTCCAGGGCGCGGTCCATGGCGAACTCTTCCTCGTACACCCAGTCGGGGATGCCGTTCAGCACCTCGTTGCGCCGCCCGTCCGTGGTCACTTGGCTCTCGCTGTTGCCGTAGAGGCGTTTGACGAGGAAGATGTTGTTGTCGCGCACGAAGGCCACCATCGACCCGTCCGGCGAGAACACCGGCACCTGTTGCGGTCCTCCGTCGGACAAGCGCTCCACCTTGTTGTTGATGGTTCCCTCGGCATTCCGCTTCAGGCTGTAGAGGTAATGGTTGGCCGTGTAGGAGTGGCGGTAGATGGGCGTCGTTTCCGTGGCGATGAGCAGCGTGTTGCCGTCCGGCGAAAAGCTGTAGCTGTCGAACCGCTCGAAGGGGCATTCGCGGGCCGTGGCAGCGTCGAACAGGACTTCCACTTGCTTGCCGGTCTTGAAGGAATACTTGATGACCTGCGTCCGGCTGGCATTCATCTGCGAATAATGTTCGCCGTCGCCGGGGATGGGGATGACGCCGTAGATGTTTTCAGGATAGAACGCGCCGCCCACGACTTCTTCCAGCGTGAGGGCTTTCTTGCCTTGCGCAGCCGTCCAGATGGGCAGGCAGAGGGCAAGGAGCAGGAGGATGGTGAGTTTCTGTTTCATATAGAGTGAGATTTATTCTAATGATTCCGCAAAGGTAAGGAAAAAATCCCCCCGAGCATCAAGCTCGAGGAGAAAATGACGCAGAAAAAACTGTCGTTACTGTCGCCTGTCGCCACTCGGCACCTTCACGAACGTGCCCGACTGCAGGCCGGGCATCACCAGGTTGCGCTCCTTCCACTTCTGCACCTGCTTGATGGCATGACGACCGCCCGTCGGCTTGCCCCGTTGCGCCCGCAGGCGATCCAAGTCGCCCAAGGTGAACGTCTCGGGCAACTCCTGCAACATGTTGACCGGCCCGCGCCGCCCGATGCAGGCATTGTCCGCCTCCTCCGCCCGGGCGATGGCCTCGCCAAAGAAGAGGTATTTGCAATACAAAAGTACGAATAAAAAGTGATAAACAGAAAAATGTAGCAAAGTTATTGGCAGATAGGCGTTTTAGGAAGATGGCTTGAAAAAATGAAAGACAGAAAAAGCAATGAAAAAGCCAAGTTAGGACATCGCAGCGTTACCAATTCGTGACCATGCCCAAAACAGGTTATGATGAGGTTGGAAGAATATAGAAAACACTAACTTCCAGTGAGTTACTAACAACTCACGCAAGAAAATGCGGCGTGAACGAGAATTGCAGTATTCCTCAATGATTTGCGTAGCGACGAAGGATTCTTCACGAACTAAATTTGAAACCAAAAAAATTTTAGAACGATGAAGAGTACATTTTCAGTTATCTTCTACCTGAAAAGACAGGTAGTGAAGAAGGACGGTACAGTACCGGTTATGGGACGTATCACAGTGGACGGAACACAGACGCAATTCAGCAGCAAACTTTCGGTCGATCCCAAATTGTGGGACACGAAAGGCGGACGTGTCACGGGAAGAAGTTCAGCCGCGCTTGAAACAAACCGCCTGCTTGACAAGATGCGTGTGAGCATCAACAGGCATTATCAGGAAATTATGGAGCGTGACAATTTTGTGACGGCTGAAAAAGTGAAGAATGCCTTTCTCGGACTGGAACACCGCTGCCATACACTGATGCAGGTGTTCCGCCAGCACAACGAGGATTATGCAAAACAGGTGGAAGCCGGCATGAAAGCCAAAGCCACGCTTTCAAAATATCTGGTCGTTTACAAGCACCTGCAAGAGTTCCTGAATATCCGATACCATGTGAAGGATATTGCCCTGAAGGAACTTACTCCGGCATTTATCTCCGATTTTGAAATGTTTCTCCGCACGGACAAGCACTGCTGTACCAATACGGTCTGGCTTTATGTGTGTCCGTTACGGACAATGGTGTTCATTGCCATTAACAATGAATGGCTGACACGCGACCCGTTCCGTGAATATGAAATCAAGAAAGAGGAAACGACAAGAGGGTTTCTCACGAAAGAGGAAATCCGTATGCTGATGGACGGCAAACTGAAAAACGCCAAACAGGAGCTTTACCGTGACCTGTATCTGTTCTGTGCGTTCACGGGGTTGTCATTCTCCGATATGCGCAATCTGCGTGAGGAAAATATCCGTACATACTTCGACAACCATGAGTGGATAAACATCAACCGCCAGAAGACGGGCGTGGAATCGAATATCCGCCTACTGGACCTGCCCCGAAGAATCATAGAAAAATACCGCGGACTGTGTGAGGACGGAAGGATTTTCCCTGTCCCCCATTACATGACCTGCCTGTATGGAATACGTGCCGTAGCCAAACGGTGCGGTATCACGAAACACCTTACATGGCACCAGAGCCGCCACACGGCGGCGACAACGGTATTCCTGTCAAACGGCGTACCTATTGAAACTGTGAGTTCGATGCTCGGACACAAGAGCATCAAGACGACGCAAATCTATGCGA
>DXCV01000029.1 GCA_019115825.1 Candidatus Bacteroides pullicola | reverse complement strand
CCGTATTGTTGCAGGAGGTGCACGGCGGGGATGTTCAGCGAGCGGGCCAGGGCTTCCGAGGCGGGCACGGCTCCCTCGAACTGGCGGCTGAAGTTCTGCGGGGCGAATCCGTTGATGTTGACGGTCACGTCCGGCAGGAGGGTGTGGGGCAGAATCAGCCCTTCCTCCAGGGCGGCGTAGTAGAGGAAAGGCTTCAGGATGCTGCCCGTGCTGCGCGGGGCGCGGATGATGTCCACTTGGCTGCCCTCGGCCGACTGTCCGAAGCCGGTGTTGCCGCAATAGGCCGCGACTTGGTTCTCTCGCAGGTCGATGACCAGGATGGCCAGGTTGCGTATGTCGCTTCGGGCAAATTCTTGGCTATGGCGTTCGGCCAATGCCTCCAGGCGGAGTTGCAGGGATTTGTCGATGGTGGAGACGAGGGTTTGGCCGGGATGTTCGGAGGCTAACCGGTCTACCAGGTGGGGCGCGATGCGGGGCAGGGGAAGCGGAGCGTCCGGCAGGGGTTCGTCCAGTGCCAGCGCGTAATCCGAAGTGCTGATTTCACCTTGCTCCAGAAGGAGCCGCAACACCCGGTTGCGCTTGCGCAACAAGGCTTCCCGCCCCTTGCCGGGGTGTATGGCGGAGGGCGCGTTGGGGAGTACGGCCAGGGTGGCGGCTTCCGCCCACGAAAGTTCGGAGGCAGGATGGGCAAAGTAGCGCCAGGCCGCGGCGTCCAATCCCACGACATTCCCCCCGAACGGCGCGTGCGAGGCATATAGGGCCAGAATCTCATCCTTGGAGCAGCGCAGCTCCAGGCGGGTGGCCAGTATCATCTCCACCACCTTCTCGGCGAATGTCCGCGGGCGGTTTCGGGAGATGCGGATGGTTTGCATCGTCAGGGTGCTGCCCCCGCTGACGATTCTTCCCTGCTGGATGTTTTGCCAGGCCGCCCGTGCCATGGACAGGGGGTTGACGCCGGGGTGGTAGTAGAAATGCCGGTCCTCGAAGGCCAGCAGGCAGCGGACGAACTTGCGGGGCACGGTGTCGCACGGCGGGAAGCGCCATTGGCCGTCCGGGGCGATGCGCGCGCCCAGTAACTCTCCGTGGCAGTCCGTCACCACGGTGGAGTAAGGCACCTGGAATAATTGCCGGGGCAGGCAGAAGGCGTAGGCCAGCAGCAGGAGGAGGATACAGATGAACCCGGCCTTCCGTCGGGGGGAAAGCCGGGTTATACCTAATAATATAATGTGTAGCCGCCTCCTCATGGGGTCACCGTGGTGCGCCCGGCACGGGTGCGTGCCTGGATGGCGGTGTCATACATCGCCTCGCATTGCAGGGCGGGCAAGATGAATTGTCCGGCGTAGGTGGCTTGCAGGCGGACGACGAATGGCTTGCGTTCGCCCCGTTTTAGGTCGAAGTAGGTCAGCACGCGGTCGTCGCGCACGTCCTGGTAGGCATAGTTGGCGTTGGCTTGCGTGCCGCCCAGGCGTTCGTTGAAGATTTCCCAGCCAGCGGGCAGGATATGTGTCAGGGCCAGGTGGGTCAGGTCCTTGGCGGAGGTATTCTCCACGGTGACGGTTGCCATGAAGTCCGTGCCTTGGCGGAGGGCGTTGACGGAGAGGGGCTTGCCGTTCATGTCCGTGTAGGCTACCTGGAGGCGGATGCCCCGCGCCTGTTCGGGCAGGTTGTCTTCGACGGGTTGCATACGGGTGACGAGGGTCATGTTCAGTGCGCCTTCACCCAGGTTCTCCACACGGACGGAACCTTTCCCGGCGGCGGGCAGGGTGTGGATGCGGGTGGCCTTGCCCGATGCGACTTCGGCTTGTGCCTTCCCGTTCAGCGTCCAGCCGTAGTGCAGGGAGCCGGATGTCTTTTCGGCCAGCCGCGCCATGGCCATCAGGGCGAAGGCGGTGGACTGGGTGCTGAAGCCTGTCTCTTCCTGCAAGGATTGGGATACCGCCTTGGCTTGCTCCAAGGCTTCGTCGGTGCGGTTCAGCAAGACAAGCGTCTCCAAGGCCATTGCTTCATCGCGGAGGGGAGAGCCATACAGCGTCATGGCACTTGTGGAGGAATGGGACGGGGCGTTGAATATCAACTCGTTCGCGGCATCCGGCTTGCCCGCCAGGGCGTATGCGGCGGCCAACCTCCACCGGGCTTGTGCGGGCAGGTTGTCTTGCTCCTTCATGCGGTTCATCGCGCCGGGCTCGGGGGCTCCGGCCAAGGCCAGCGTGTAGAGGCGGAAGGCTTGTTGGAGGCAAGCAGTCTCCTGCCGATACTTGTCGGCATAATCCGAGAAACGCCAGTTCTGTGCCGCCGAGCGTTGGAAGCGTTTCCATTTTTCCAGCGTGTTGGCGTGGACGGTATACCCCTTTTCGGCAGCCAGCGTGAGGAACATGCCCGCGTAGGAGGTCACCCACTCGTCGGCCACGGCCTGCGTCGGCCAATAGGCGAAACCGCCGTTGGGCAACTGGCGGGCGTAGAGTTGGCGGATGCCTTCCCGGACGTTGGCTGTCGAGCGGGCGGATGCCTCCGTGTCTGTTTCCCCGAAGGCGTCGAGGAACAGCAACGGCAAAGCCTTCGACGTGATTTGCTCGGTGCAGGCGTGGGCGTAGTTGTAGAGGAAATCCAGCCGCCGGCTCAGGTCGGGCGAAGGTATGCGCGACATTTCCAGGCGGACGGAGGCATCCTCGCCGGTGGCGGCGTAGGCCAATTCCGCTTGTTTCCCCGGCTCTATCCAGCGGCTTTCCCGCAGGGTGACGGTCGGATTGGGATTGCGCACGTCTATCTCCACGCTCTCCTTGACTTGCCTGCCGCCTCCCGAAGCTGTGAAGCGGATGGTGGCCTTGCCTGTCTTCGGGGAAGTCTTCATCCGGAAGCATACCAGTTGGTCTCCCGGCTGGTCGAAGCGGAGGGATTGCTGGCTGGGGCCTTCGATGGCAATGCCCGCGCCTTCCGCTTGGATGGAGACGTTCACATCCTTGGCGCCTTGCTCCATGGCAAACACATTGACGGGGACTTGGATTTCCTCGTCGGTGGAGAGCACCCTCGGCAGGGTGGGGAGGAGCATCAGCGGCGTGCGGACGGGCACGGTCCTCTCGGCGTGTCCGTAGCTTCCATCTTCCCCGGCAATGAGCATCACGCGCACCGAGCCGACATACTGCGGCAGGCGCAAGGTGTGGGTGCCGCGCTTGCCTTTATCTATATGGAATGGCCCGATGAACTTCACCACCGGCTTGAAGCGGTTGGCCTTGGCATCGGCGGGTTTCAGCATCTCGTCTCCTCCCGTGCCGAAGATGGGGGCATAGCGTCCGGCGGAGGCACCCAGGACTTGGTCGTACAGGTCCCACGTGGCGATGCCCAAGGCTTCGCGGGCATAGAACTCCTGCCACGGGTCGGGCGTGCGGAAGTTGGTGAGGTCCAGCAAACCTTCGTCCACGATGGCGAGGGTGTAGGTCATCGGCTTGCCTGTCTTTTCGCTCACGGTGATGGAGAAGTCGGTCTCCGGGCGCAGGGCGTCGGGCATCTCTATCCGTGGCTGGAGGATGGTGGCGGGGTCGGTCACCAGTACGGGAGCCACTCCATACATCCGGATGGGCAGGTCGTTGACCGTCTGGGCGTGGGGTTGCAGCAGGGTGACGTGCAGGTAGACGTTGGGCGCCATGTCCGGCGTGATGTCGAAGGTGTAGCGGGTGTCTTCTTCCGCATCCGTTTCTATCCATTCGCGCTTCAGCACGGTGGAGCCGTTCTCAATGGCTACCAGCGCGTGTCCTCCAGCAGCGGCGGGGATGAAGGCTGTGGCCTTGTCGCCCGGCTTGTACGATTCCTTGTTCAGGGAGAAAGTCAGCATCTTCACATTGTCAGGGTCAGCCTTGGTGGAGCGTCCGCGCCACTCCGGCCAGTCGATGTAGACGGTGCCGCCCGTGGCGTGCCCGCTCTCCTTGTCCTTGACATAGACCAGGTAGCGTCCCCAGTCGGGATAGTCCACGCGGAAGGTGAAGCTGGCTTTCCCGTTCTTGGTTTCCAGATTTCCGCCGGCCACGGGCGTGACGGAGCTGTTGTTGACATACGTGCCGAAGGATTCTTCTCGGTTCTCCCACCACCAGCTCCAGTCTACCCTATATATCTTATACTCCAAACGGGAGCGGTCCGTCGGCTTCCCGTCCGGAGTCAGGGTGACGATGTCGAAGCGGTGTGCTTGGTCTGTCTCAATGCACTTGTTTTCCGGCTGGTTCAGGGCGATGCCCACGTAGGAGGCGAAGGGAGAGTAGGGGATGCTTTGCACGTGGATGCTGGCGTCTCCACCCGGCTCGAACACGCGGGTGGTGAGCGTGGCGTTCAGCATACCCGGCGCCGTGGAGGCTTGGGGGAGTTTCAAGGAGAAGGCCGCCTTGCCGTCCGCATCCAGTTGTCCGTCGAATACTTCCGCTTTCTGGGTGGTGAACTCCGTGGCGGGGTTGTTGAAGACATACTGCCCGTACTTCGGGAATTGGGTGTTCACCTTGCTGAGCGACATTTCCATCTTGGTTTTCAAGCGGGAGGCGGTGGCGCCCGTCAGCCAGGCGGAGGAGATGGTGGCTTGCACTTCCTTTCGCGAGGCTTGCAGCATCTTTTCCGGCAACTTGACGTTGATTTTGAGCCGGTTGGGTTTCACCGATTCGATGCGCAGGCTCTTGTGGAAGGTGCTTCCGCCCACTTTGACGTAGGTATTCCATACGCCGGTGGGGTCATCCGCACGGGTGGGGACTTGGAAGGCGTGGAAACCGTTCAGTCCTCGCGTGGAGACGAGTCTGCTGTGGAATTGCCCACGCGGATTGTACACCTCCAATGTGACGGGATGCGTGTCGGGGATGCGCTTCTCCCTGTCTTCCAGGATGAAGGAGATGTGTAGCGTGTCTCCCGGACGCCACACGCCACGTTCGCCGTAGATGAAGCCTTTCAATCCTTTCTCTACTTGCTTCCCGCCGGTGTCGAAGCGGCTGGTGGAGAGGTTTTCTCCGGACACTACGCGCAAATAGCCCTTCTGCTTGCCGTCAGAGGCGCAGACGAGGAAAGGCACGCCATCGGGGGAGATTTCGGCAAACCCCTCCGAATCGGTCTTTCCCGTGCCGATGGGCTGGAGTTGGAAGTTGTAGACGGTGATGTCTGCTCCTTCCACGGGGCGGGTGGTAAGGATGTCACTGACGGCTATCCAGAGCTTGTGCATCGTATTGCCCTTAACGATAATTCCCAGGTTGGAGGCATAGACATTGCAGGCGGCCACACGGCTGTTGTTCATATAATAAGAGGGATGGCACGGATTGTCCTGCTCCCGCCAGTCGTAGAGGCTCCAGTCATACTCCACGCCGCCGTTGTAGTAGAAGTAGCTTTGCGGCACGTCCCATTCCGCCTCGTCGGCTTCGGTCAATGCGTTGTCGGTCAAGGGGGTTAATCTGCTGGCAGAGAAAGAAGGTTGCGGAGTCTGGCCTTCGCAAGGATAGGCGGAATACTCTTGGCGGAAGGACAGATAAATGCGGTAGATGGCTCCCGGCTCCTGTCGGATGAGTCCGCCCAAGTCGATGGAGTAGTCGTTCCATTGGTGGATGTCCTTGGTTTGGTCCTCGTCCAAGGGAAGTGTTTTCTTGTAAATCAGGCGTCCGGCGCGGCGCAGTTCGTTGGCAGATTCGGGCGTGTTGGTTTGGAGGAAAGTCAACACGTTTTGCTCGAAGATGCGCACCACGCTCAAGTCCACCGCGTGGAGGTTGACGGCGCGGAAGGGGATGAGCAGACTCTTGGAGTCGGGCAGGATGGCGGCTTCCGTCCGGAGTTCCACTTGCGGTTTGAGATGTAGCTCACCGAAGGAGAGGGAGTGTGCCGAGCCGAGTTTGCGGCCTTCCGTGTCGCGGATGCCTTCGTGCAGGTTCAGCGTCAGTTTACCATCGGTCTTCTGCGTCTCGTCCAGGTAGGCGTGGAGTTTGTTGGCCTTCACCTGGAAGATGGCCTTGGGGACTTCCTTGATTTCCACCAGCCCTTTCAGATCTTGCGAGGCGTCCAGCGGGGCGGAGAACACGATTTCCAGCCCGTCCGGTGTGTCCGTGCGCCGCGCGGAGAGGAAGCGGAAGACGCCCCGGGCGGGGATGGTGAAGTCTAAGCTTTGTTTCTGGTCAATGTCGGCGAGTTCTCCGTCGGCGGTGAGTGTCAGTGTGTAGTCTTTCTCTTCGCGAGGGATGCTGTCCAGTGTGAATGTGTAGCGCAGAGGATTGTCCGTGGGGGTGAGTCGTAGGGCGACGTCTTCCTGACCGACGGACAGCATCTGTCTGGCTTCTGCTGCGGTGACCGCGTCGCTAAAGTGGATTTCACCCGCCAGGGACAGATAGTCTGCCGAGGTGATGACAGGCGTTTCCGCCTGCATTGTGAAGGTGCGCGGCTGCACGCGGAAGGAGAAGCGGAATTCCTCCAAACCTTCTTTTACCGCTACGAAGTCTCCCAGACGGAAGATGCCGTTATAGAGTTCGCCGGATTGCAGTGCTCCCTCGTCGGGCACGAACTCGATGGTGTGGTTGTCCAGCCAATGCGCCTTTCCGTCCAGGGCGGGGGAGAAGCTGAAAGGGTTTTCTTCCAGTTCGTTCAGGTCTACCACGGATAGGTCTTGCGCCAGTTCGATGCGGATGGTGCTCTGGGAGGAGATGACGCCTCCGGTGTAGGCGCTGACGTAAGGCGCGAATTCGACGGACGGGGTGATGTCCCGTCGGTTTCCTGTGCAGGCGGCGAATAACGCGATGGCCAGCAGGCAGATTAAGGTTTGTAGTTTCATAAGGCCACTTCATTATTTAATTATCGAGAAGTCATCCGCATCCTTCCACGCCGGGAATTTCTTGCGGAAATGCTGCAGCGCGTCTCCGTCCAACGTCACGGTGGCGATGCCTTCCGTATGGTCGGGGACGTAGGCAAGCCGCTCGCCTTTGGGCGACCAGGCCGCGCTCCCTCCGTCGTGCAGGATGCCGTGGAAGTCTTCTCCTATGCGGTTAACGCCGCAGACATAGGAAATGTTCTCCAAGGCACGCGCTTGCAGCAGGATGTCCCATGCTTTTCTGCGCGAGGCGGGCCAGTTGGCCACGTAGATGACCAGGTCGTATTCGTTGTGGCGGTTACGGCTCCACACCGGGAAACGCAGGTCGTAGCACACCAGGAGGCAGATGTTCCATCCTTGGTAGTGCACCACTAAGCGTTCTTTGCCGGGCGTATAGCAATCCGTCTCGTGCCCCATGCGGAAGAGGTGGCGCTTGTCGTAGAAGCGGGTTTCCCCCTCCGGCGTCAAGAAGAAGGCGCGGTTGTGGAATACTTGTGTGACAGGCGTGTCGCAGGCGATGTAGCTTCCTGCCAAGACCATCCCGTATTCCGCCGCCCAACGGCGCAAAGTGGTAAGGGTATCCCCGTCGGCGGGTTCGGCCAAGGCGGCGGGGTTCATGCTGAATCCCGTGGAGAAAGTTTCCGGCAGGACTGCCACGTCTGTCTGTCCGCGCAGTGTTTCCAGTTTCGCACGGAGGCGGCGAAGATTCTCCTGTTTGTCCTCCCAGGCGATGTCCGTCTGCAAGAGGCTGACACGCAATGGGTTCATATCGCGAAGTTTTCTGGTTTCTTCCCCCGGAAGCGGGTGAAGTATTGCTTGATGAGGCGGATGTCCCGGTCATAATCGCCGCTGGGCATGATGCTCTGTGTGCAGGCGATAGTCTTGGTGGGATAGTCAATGCCTATCAGCAGGATGGGCACCTGCGCCTTCAGGGCGATGTAATAGAACCCTCGTTTCCACTCGGCGTTGGCCTTGCGGGTGGCTTCGGGCGTGATGGCCAGGTGGAGCGTCCGACTCCGGGCGAAGCGTTCAGCCAGTTGGTCGGTGAGCGACATATTGCGCCCACGATCCACGGGGATGCCTCCCAATGCCTTGAACAGATAACCCAGGGGGAAGAAGAACCACTCCTTCTTCATCAGGAAGTGTACCTTCCTGCCCACTACCCCATAGAACAGCTTGCCGAACAGCAGGTCCCAGTTGGACGTATGGGGCGCGGCGCAGATGACGCACTTGTCATATCCGGACACCTCCACCCGTGCTTTCCAGCCCAGTAGGCGCAGGTAGATGAATCGGTAGAGGGCGTTCATTTCAGTCCTTTCATCGCCTCCAGTATCTCGCCCACCTTGGCGTTGAAGTCCTCGCGCAGTTTCTTGTAGAAACCTTTGACATTGCCCGGCTCGGTGTGGCTGACGCGGCTGATGAACTCGTCTTGCAGGTTCAGAATGTCGGTCAGGATTTTGTCAGCCTTCTTCCGGTCTGCCTCAGAGAGGGTTAAGCTGATGAACACACATTCGGCGAACAACTCGCTCACGATATAGTTGATGCCTTTCTTTAAATTTTTTCTACTTGCCATAATCTTTTACGTTTTTAAGTGAATAAATCAGTTTTTCTCCGTAAAGGTAGCGTTTTATTTTGGTTTTGGGATAGGTTCGGGTGCAATTTTAACCATAAAGTTCTGCGCTGCCTTGATTTCTGCGAAACAAAGATAAGCATTATGTTTGGCAAAACCAAATCCCGGAGGATGCGGATTGGGGCGTGGGGCGTTGCAGGTGTGGAAAATTTCCCCAATATGGGGCGGCTTTCCACATTCTTTCTGCCGGTGATTCATCGGGATATAAAATAACGGGAGTTCGATATAAGGATTAAAATTAGGTTTGAGAATTAGTTTTGGAAATTAGGAATATAGCGATGTCAATCCCGGCGAGCAACTGCCAGTGTTATGAATGGACTATTTGTATTATTGAAAAAAGTAAACATTGTGCAATATCAATGCTAAATAATTCATACATCACTCTTATACGCTTTCTCTCCGATTGCTTCAGGGCTGTCATAACACTCTTTCCGAAAGAGACATGAAAGAGAGGTGAAAGAGACATGAAAGAGAGGAGTAAGAGAGGAATAACGGATGAGGAGATAAAAATTAGCCCATTTCCCGTATTTTCAAGGCCTTTGGCGGGTGGATGACTACCCAAGGGGCTTCTGTCGCCCCGGCGGGCGGGAAATGCGGGAAGTGGCCGACGGGGAGGGCAATGTCTGCAAATGCCGGGTGATTCGGATAAATATGTAATTAATCATTATTTTTGTGCATAGTAATATATTTGTATAAAATTAAAAGAAGCCCGCCATGGGCCTATGTTTGGTCAAGGGTGGATAACTTGCGATGTTTTAGATAATGTCGAACTCGCGTTAAAATAAATGCCCCGTTTTCGTCCCGTAGGACGTCGAAATAAGGATGCGGATGTTTCATAATTGGGAAAATGGCATTATCTTTGCAAGTGTGATGAAGATTGTGTGTAAGGATACCCAAATTGAACTACAAAAAACATAGCACAGAAAGTATGAAACTGTTTTTTACGAAAAGAGAATTGCACTTGCGCAAGAAGAGGCTCATCATCATGGCGGCCTGCCTGGTGGTCATCGTAGGCCTTTATGTGGTCCTGACGTGGCCGAAGAAAGTAGAACCTGAGGCTCCGCTGGTTGTCGTGGAGCCGGTGGGTGTGGAAAACGTGGAAATCTATGGTGAATACGTGGGCCGCATCCGTGCACAGCAGTTCGTAGAGGTACGTGCCCGTGTGGAAGGCTTCCTGGAGAGCATGGAGTTCGAGGAAGGCTCGTACGTGGCCAAAAACCAGGCACTTTTCGTCATCGACCAGCGTCAGTACCGCGCCAAGGCGGACAAAGCGCGCGCCCAACTCCGCAAGGATTCGGCCAACGTACTGAAAACCGAGCGCGACCTGAACCGCATACGTCCCCTGTATGAGCAGAATGCCGCCAGCCAGTTGGACTTGGATAACGCCATTGCCGCCTATGAGACTGCTGTGGCCAGTATGGGCATGAGCCAGGCCGACCTCGACCAGGCGGAGCAGGAGCTGGGATATACCGTGGTGCGTTCGCCACTGTCCGGTTACATCAGCGAACGCTACGTGGACCTCGGCGCGTTGGTGGGACCCGGCGGAGAGTCGCTGCTGGCCACGGTGGTGAAGAGCGACACGGTGGAGGTGGATTATAGCATGACCGCCCTGGAGTATCTCAAGAGCCGCCAGCGCAACGTGGTCATCGGTCAGAAGGACTCCACCCGCTCCTGGCAACCCTATGTCACTATCACGCTGGCCGACGACAGCGAATATCCCTACAAAGGCATGGTGGACTTTGCCGACCCGCAGGTGGACCCCAAGACGGGTACCTTTGCCGTCCGCGCCGAGATACCCAATCCCGACCGCGTCCTGCTGCCCGGCCAGTTTACTAAGGTGAAAGCCTTGCTGGACGTGCGCGAGAATGCCACCGTGGTGCCCCAAAAAGCGCTGATTATCGAGAAAGGCGGCGCCTATGTCTTCGTGATGCGCCGCGACTCCATAGCCGAGCGGCGTTTCATTGAGCTTGGCCCCGAGTTCGGCAATAATGTGGTAGTGGAGCGCGGCATCATTCCCGGCGAGATGATTGTGACTGAGGGCTACCACAAACTGACACCGGGCATCCGCATCCGCGTGGCCGCGAAGAAAGAAGACGTTGAATCCCAATCCTCAACAGCAACGAACGAATGAAAGTCAGTTTCTTCATAGACCGCCCCGTATTTTCGGCGGTCATCTCTATCCTGATTGTCATCGTGGGTCTCATAGGCCTTACGATGCTCCCCATCGACCAGTATCCGCAAATCACGCCCCCGGTGGTGAAAATCAGCGCGTCCTATCCCGGCGCCAGCGCCTTGACCGTGTCGCAGGCCGTGGCTACCCCTATCGAACAGGAGCTGAACGGCACGCCGGGGATGCTCTATATGGAGTCCAACAGCTCCAACTCCGGAGGCTTCTCGGCTACCATCACCTTCGACATCTCGTCCGACCCCGACCTCTCTGCAGTGGAAATCCAAAACCGCGTGAAGTTGGCCGAGTCGCGTTTGCCCGCCGAGGTGGTGCAGAATGGCATCGAAATCGAGAAGCAGGCCTCCAGCCAGCTGATGACCATCTGTCTGACCTCCAACGATCCCAAGTTTGACGAAATCTACCTCAGCAACTTCGCCACGCTGAATGTGCTCGACCTCCTGCGACGCATCCCCGGTGTGGGCCGTGTGTCCAACATCGGCAGCCGTTACTATGCCATGCAGATTTGGGTGGATCCCGCCCGTCTGGCCAACTACGGACTCACCGTGAAGGACGTGCAGAATGCGCTGAAGGACCAAAACCGTGAGTCGGCCGCCGGCGTACTGGGTCAGCAACCCGTGTCCGGATTAGACTTTACCATCCCCATCACGGCGCAGGGGCGTCTGTCCAGTGCCGCCCAGTTCGAGGAAATCGTGCTCCGCGCCAATCCGGACGGCTCGATGATCCGTATGCGCGACATCGCCCGTGTATCGCTCGAAGCGCAGTCCTACAACACGGAGAGCGGCATCAACGGGGGAAATGCTGCCATCATGGGTGTCTACCTCCTGCCTGGTGCCAACGCCATGGAGGTGGCCGAGAGCGTGAAGCAGGCGATGGAGGAAATCAGCCGCACCTTTCCCGAGGGGATGAAGTATGAGATTCCCTTTGACATAACGACCTATATCTCCGAATCCATCCACGAGGTGTACAAGACGCTGTTCGAGGCTCTCTTTCTGGTTATCGTGGTGGTATTCCTCTTCTTGCAGAGCTGGCGCGCCACGGTCATCCCGCTGGTGGCGGTGCCCATCTCGCTGATAGGTACCTTCGGCTTTATGCTGATATTCGGCTTCTCGCTGAACATATTGACGCTGTTGGGCTTGGTGCTCGCCATCGGCCTGGTGGTGGACGATGCCATCGTGGTGGTGGAGAACGTGGAGCGCATCATGGAGGAAGAGCATTTGTCGCCCTACGAAGCCACCAAGAAAGCGATGAACGGCCTGACCAGTGCGCTGATTGCCACGTCGATGGTGCTCGCTGCGGTGTTCGTGCCGGTTAGCTTCCTGTCGGGCATCACCGGACAGCTCTACCGTCAGTTCAGTGTCACTATCGCCATCTCGGTGTTGCTTTCCACGGTCGTGGCTTTGACGCTCAGCCCGGTGATGTGCTCGCTCATCCTGAAGCCGGTGGATCCGAACAAACCGAAGAACCGCGTCTTCCGCGCCATCAACCGTTGGGTGGACTTCGGCAATACCAAGTATCTGGGCGGCATCAAGCGCATCATCAAGCATCCGCGCCGCGTGGGCATCGGCTTCTGCATGGTGCTGATAGCCATCTTCGTCCTATACAGGTTGATTCCTACCAGCTTCCTCCCCACGGAAGACCAAGGATATTTCACCGTCGAACTGGAAATGCCTGAGGGTACCACCTTGGAGCGCACCCGCGAGGTGACTAACCGCGCCATAGCTTTCCTTATGGAAGACCCCGCCGTGGAGTATGTGCAGAATGTCACCGGCACCAGCCCCCGTGTGGGCACCAGCCAGGCACGCGCCCAGCTTACGGTCATCCTCAAGGAGTGGAAGGAGCGCGACGATACGAACATCGACGAAATCATGGCCAGTGTGAGCAAGGAGCTGACGGAATATCCCGAGTGTAAGTTCTACATCTCCACGCCTCCCGTCATACCCGGCCTGGGTACGTCCGGCGGCTTCGAGATGCAGCTGGAGGCGCGCGGCGACGCTACCTACGAGAATCTGGTGCAGGCTGCCGATACCCTGATGTATTATGCCTCGCAATGCAAGGAATTGAGCAACCTCTCCTCGTCGCTTCAGGCGGAGATACCGCAACTCTATTTCGACGTGGATCGCGACAAGGTGAAGATGCTGGGCGTGCCCATGGCAGACGTGTTCAACACGATGAAGGCGTACACCGGCTCCGTCTACGTGAACGACTTCAATATGTTCAACCGCATCTACCGCGTTTACTTGCAGGCGGACGCGCCCTATCGCCAGCATCGCGACAACATCAGTCTCTTCTTCGTGCGTGGTGCGGACGGCAATATGATACCGCTCACCGCCTTGGGCAACACGGAGTACACCACCGGCCCGGGCAGCATCAAGCGATTCAATATGTTCAATACTGCCGTCATCCGCGGACAGGCCGCACAGGGCTACAGCTCCGGCCAGGCGATGGAGGTCATTGAGCGGACAGCACGCACGCATCTGCCGGACAACATCGGCGTGGAGTGGAGCGGATTGTCCTATCAGGAGAAGCAGGCAGGCGGACAGACGGGCGTCATCCTGGCACTGGTATTCCTCTTCGTGTTCCTCTTCCTTGCCGCGCTCTACGAGAGTTGGAGTATTCCCATCGCGGTGCTGCTCTCGCTGCCGGTGGCCGCGCTGGGAGCCTATATCGGCATCTCTGTGTGTGGTATGGAGAATGATACCTATTTTCAGATTGGCCTCGTGATGCTGATGGGCTTGGCCGCCAAGAACGCTATCCTTATTGTGGAGTTCGCTAAGGATGAGGCCGATGCCGGAGTAAATGTCTTCAAGGCTGCCCTGCACGCTGCCCAACTGCGTTTCCGTCCCATCCTGATGACGTCCTTGGCCTTCATCCTTGGTATTTTCCCCTTGGTGATTGCTTCGGGGCCGGGTGCAGCCAGCCGCCAGTCGATAGGCACGGGTGTGTTCTTCGGCATGATAGCGGCCGTGACGGTGGGCATCTTGCTCATACCGTTCTTCTTCGTGATGATATACAATGTGCAAAACAAATTGCAGAGGAGAAAAGCAAAATGAATATACTCTATACTAAATATATGAAGAGTGGCGTCCTTGTCCTTGCAGCATCCGCCCTCTTGCTGAGCAGTTGCCAGTTGGGCAAGCACTACACGCGTCCCAATCTTGAAATGCCCGCCACGCTCAAGCAGGACGAGCAGGGCAACGACTCCGCTACCATAGCCGATTATTCCTGGCAGGAGGTATACACCGACACCTTGTTGCAGGGATTGATATACAAGATGCTGGATTATAACAAAGACCTTCTGATGGCCAGTGCCACCATTAAGGAGCAGGCCGCTTTGAAGCGTATTGACTGGGCCAATATGTTTCCGCAAGTGGGTCTTCGCGTCTATGGCGAAAAAGAGGGGGACAACTACGGTGGCAACAACTATGACCCCGATAATCAAGCGGATTTGAAAGCCACTATCTCTTGGGAGTTGGATTTGTGGGGCAAGTTGCGTTGGGCGCGTGACGCCAGCTTGGCCGATTTCCTCGGTTCAATAGAGAACCGCCGCGCCTTGCAGATGAGTCTCATCGCCCGTGTGGCGCAGTCCTACTTCGAGCTGGTGGCGTTGGACAATGAACTGAACATCGTACGCCAGACTGTTTCTGCCCGTCGCGAGAGCCTTCACTTGGCCCAGATACGTTATGAAGGCGGATTGACTTCGGAAGTGGCCTTCCGCCAGGCACAGGTGGAGTTGGCGCGTACAGCCACACTGGTGCCTGACTTGGAGCGCCAAATCTCCCTGAAGGAAAACGAACTGGCCTTCCTCACCGGCGACTATCCGCATGCCATCCGTCGCGCCTCTCTGCCACAGGAAGTGCGCTTCCCCAACAACCTCCCTGTCGGCTTGCCCAGCACGTTGCTGGAGCGTCGTCCGGACGTGCGCGAGGCGGAGCAGGCACTCATTGCCGCCTATGCCGAGGTAGGCGTGGCCTATACCAGTATGTTTCCCAGCTTGTCCCTCACCAGCCAGCTCGGTGCGGAGAATGACGAAGTGAAGCATCTGTTGGAGTCGCCCTACCACCTGATAGCCGGCACCGTATTGCAGCCCATCTTCGGCTTCGGCAAGAACCGTGCCCGCCTCAAGGCGCGTAAGGCCGCCCGCGAACGTGCCACCTATGCCTACGAGAAGGCTGTGCTCACCGCCCTGCGCGATGCTTACGACGCCATAGCTACCTTCAACAAGATGAAGGAAATCTACCAGACGCGCCTGCAACTGGAGCAATCGTCCAAGTCGTCTTTGGAGCTGGCGCAGTTGCAATACGTTAATGGTGCCATCGGCTACATGGATTTGCTGGACGCCCAGCGTACGTACCTGGATGCTCAGATCGGCCTGAGCAACGCCCTGCGCGACCGTCAGTTGGCCATGGTCAACGTCTATAAAGCGTTAGGCGGCGGATGGAGCGTGGACGAGTAAGTAAAAAATTCGCTAACTGCTTGCAATATTTGGGAAAAAAGGCGAAATTTGCAACGCATTTACAAGCTGACTTATCAACACCTTTAATATAAAAGAGAAATGAGCAAAAGTGCATTGCAAATCGCACGGGCTGCCTATCAGCCCAAACTTCCCAAAGCCCTCCGCGGACACGTGAAAGTGCAGGAAGGTGCAGCTACACAATCCGTAGCCGACCAGGAAGAAATCAAACGACTGTTCCCCAACACCTACGGCATGCCCCTCATCAAGTTTGAGGCCGCCGATGAGGCTGCACAGTGCCCCGCTATGAATGTGGGCGTCATCCTCTCCGGTGGACAGGCTCCCGGCGGACACAACGTTATCTCCGGTCTCTTCGACGGCGTGAAGCGCATTCATCCCGAGAGCAAGCTCTACGGCTTCCTGATGGGTCCCGGCGGTCTCGTTGACCACAAGTACATTGAGCTGACAGCTGACATTATCGACGAATACCGCAACACGGGTGGTTTCGACATCATCGGTTCCGGACGTACGAAGCTGGAGAAGGAAGACCAGTTCGAGAAAGGCTATGAAATCCTGAAGGAACTGGGCATCAAGGCACTGGTTATCATCGGTGGCGACGACTCCAATACTAACGCCTGTGTCCTGGCTGAGTACTATGCTGCTAAGAACTATGGCGTGCAGGTCATCGGCTGCCCCAAGACCATCGACGGCGACCTGAAGAACGAGATGATTGAGACCTCCTTCGGCTTCGACACTGCCGTGAAGACCTACTCCGAAGTTATCGGCAACATCGAACGCGACTGTAACTCCGCCCGCAAGTATTGGCACTTCATCAAGTTGATGGGCCGTTCTGCCTCTCATATTGCTTTGGAGTGCGCCCTCCAGACGCAGCCCAATGTCTGCATCGTTTCCGAGGAAGTGGAAGCCAAGGACCAGTCGCTGGACGACATCGTGACCTACATCGCACAGGTGGTGGCTGATCGTGCCGCAGCAGGCAACAACTTCGGCACCGTCCTCATTCCTGAGGGCTTGATTGAGTTCATCCCCGCCATGAAGCGCCTCATCGCCGAGCTGAACGACTTCCTCGCCGCCAACGCCGAGGAGTTCGCCCAGGTGGACAAGGCCGAACAGCGCAACTACATCATCAGCAAACTCACGCCCGAGAATGCTGCTATCTACGCCAGCCTGCCCGAAGGCGTGGCCCGTCAGCTCTCCCTCGACCGCGACCCCCACGGCAACGTGCAGGTATCCCTCATCGAGACAGAGAAGCTGCTGTCCGAGATGGTAGGCAACAAGTTGGCCGAGTGGAAGAAGGAAGGCAAGTATGTGGGCAAGTTCGCTGCACAACACCACTTCTTCGGCTACGAAGGCCGTTGCGCCGCTCCGTCCAATTTCGATGCAGACTACTGCTACTCCCTCGGCTTTGCCGCTGCCGCTTTGATAGCCAACGGCAAGACGGGCTATATGTCCTCCATCCGCAACCTGACTGCTCCCGCTGAAGAGTGGATTTCCGGCGGTGTGCCCATCACGATGATGATGAACATGGAGCGTCGTCACGGCGAGATGAAGCCCGTTATCCAAAAGGCACTGGTTCGCCTGGACGGTGCGCCCTTCCAAGCCTTTGCCGCACAGCGCGAGCAGTGGGCCAAGGAGACGTGCTACACCTATCCCGGCCCCATCCAGTACTTCGGCCCGACGGAAGTCTGTGACCAGCCGACGAAGACGTTGCAACTGGAGCATCAGAAGTAAGCGTCTGTTATAATTATTAAATTTAAAAAAAATCAGGGGAAGGGCAGGGTAATCTGCCCTTTCTTTTTAAGATGATTCCTCTTTGCCCGCTTATGATAGAAGATACCTACAAGACCATTGCCGCTCCTGCCGAGGGACTTTATACCGAGAAGCGGAGCAAGTTCATCGCCATCGCCCTGCCTGTGCGCACGGTGGACGAGGTGAAGACGTGGCTGGACACGTATCAGAAGAAGTATTATGACGCGCGCCATGTCTGCTATGCCTATATGTTGGGACCCGAACGCAAGGACTTCCGCGCCAATGACAACGGAGAGCCCAGCGGCACGGCCGGCAAGCCCATCTTGGGGCAAATAAATAGCAACGGCCTGACGGACATCCTTGTCATCGTGGTGCGGTATTTCGGAGGCATCAAGCTGGGAACAAGCGGGCTTATCGTAGCCTATCGCACGGCTGCTGCCGAAGCCATTGGCGCTGCCACCGTGTTGGAGAAAACCGTGGATGCCGAGGTCACCGTCCTCTTCGAGTATCCTTTCATGAACGACGTGATGCGCATTGTCAAGGAAGAAGGCCCCGTCATCGTCTCGCAAGGCTATGACACGGACTGCTCGATGACCCTGCGCATCCGCAGCTCACTGATGCCCCGTCTGCGTCAACGGCTGGAGAAGGTGGAGACGCTACGGATAGACGAATAAATGATGATTATAAATTTTGCATAACCAACGCTTATGTCATTCCAAGCAACGAAACGAGAAATAGGAGAAATCTACACTTTCTTCCGCCTGCTGGCCGAAGGACGGGTTGCATCCGGCACTCCCGATTTGTCTGACGCCGCCCCTGCCTACAAACCGATAGTCCTGATAGAGCGCGAAGAGCACGACGGGACCCGCCGCTATTATGTGGAGAAAGACGAGGTGCGCGTATCCGGCGCAAGCGGGGAAGTGCATGTCCCCCGTACGGACTTTGCTGAAGCTGCGGAACTTCTGCTTGCTCTGCTCAAACAACCCGGCGACGAAGTGGAAGTACCCGATGTCCTTGAGAATTTCCTGGATGCCGTCCGCATTTACGACCTGGAGGCCAAGACTGACGACCGTACCGACTTGCGCATTGCCTTCTGGCATCCCCAGGCGCCGCTGGCCGGTTATGTCATCCGTTGCCGCCTTGCCCCGATGAATCCTTTGTTGGATGGCGGGCGCACGGCCAACCTGAAGTTCGAGCAGACGGGCGTGAAGTTTGCCGTGCCTACTGTGAACAAAATCAATGCCTCGCCCGAAGGTCCTGCCGAAGTGGCCGAGCGCATGCGATTGCTAGAGCGTCTGGGCGGCGTGCTGAAATACAATGATGTGGCCGACCGCGTCTTCCGCTGCAACCTGCTGATGATAGACCTCCATTTCCCCCGCCTGCTGGCAGAGATGGTGCGCCTGATGCACTTGGAAGACATCACCCGGATATCCGAGCTGACCGAGCGGATGTGCGAAATCAACCCCTTGAAAATCAAGGATGAACTTATCCGTAAGCATGGTTTCTATCCGTACAAGGTGAAGCAGTTCCTCCTGGCTCTGGCCTTGGGGATGCGTCCGGCCAAGATTTACACCGGCCAGGCTTCGGCCATCGATGGGATGCTCCTGACGGACGGCGATGGTCGCGTCTACAGTTACGACCGCAGTGCGCCGGATGTGTTTGCCGAGTTCCTGTATCGCCATACCCGCCTGGAGAAAGGTCCTTTGGAAAAAGACAAGTACGGTTTTCTGGAGCGGGAGAACGGCGTCTGGTATTTCAAACTGAATGCCAAAATCGGCTTTACGAAACGATAACCTCAATAAAATGATAGCGATATGAATACTGTATTAGAAAACATTAAAGCCCGCCACAGCGTGAGGGCCTATACCGGACAGCAAGTGAGCGAGGCAGACCTGGCTCTTATCCTCGAAGCGGCCACCTATGCGCCCAACGGGATGCACCTGGAGACGTGGCACTTCACCGCCATCCAAAACGCGGAAATCCTGAACCGTCTGAACGAGGCTGTCAAAGGCGCCTTTGCCAAAAGTCCCGAACCCCGCCTGCGAGAGCGCGGACATAGCACGACCTATTGCTGCTACTATCATGCCCCGACGCTGGTGATTGTCTCCAACGAACCCACGCAATGGTGGGCAGGGATGGATTGCGCCTGTGCCTTGGAGAACATCTTCCTGGCTGCCGCTTCGTTGGGCATTGGTTCCTGCTGGATCAACCAGATTGGCCAGACGTGCGACGACCCCGGCGTGCGTGCCCTGCTGACCGAGTTGGGCGTGCCTGCCAGTCATAAGGTCTATGGCTGTGCCGCCCTGGGCTACGAGCCTGCCGATGCCCCGGTGAAAGAAAAGAAAGTAAAAGAAGGGACGATTACCCTCATTCGCTAAGCGGATAGTCCGCACACCTCAAAAAAATGGCCGCCCTGCGTTTTCTTTTCTCGCAAGGCGGCCAAATTTGTAAATCCGTGTCGGGGGTATGTCCCTCCGTCAGCATCAACCGAAGGAGTCTTCGTCGCCACTGCCGGGTTCGGACGGACTGCTTCCGCCATCCTCGTTCCCGTCCACAATCACGCCGCCCGATGAACCGTCAGGACGGATGAAAATCTCCGTCGTGCCGCCATAGGACTTGGTGGCTACGCTCAGCATCTGCGTGGTGCCATACTCTTCCAGCAAATCATTTTCCACGACGAGCCGTTGCGAGCTGACATGCGTCTTGCCGTTTGTCGTGCGGCTGTGCACCCACGCTATGCCTGCACCCGTCAAGGCGGCATCCGCACCCAGCATCCCGCTGACGGTGCTGAATCCCGAAGCAGGAGCCACGCTGCGCAGGGTGCCGGTGTCCGTCGGGTCCAGGTTCACCCGTGTGGCAGACACGCTGATGTACGGGTGCCCGTCCTGGCTGTCCTCTTCCTGCACGAGGCGGAAGAAGGCAATCTGGTCGCCGTAGCTGTAGGCGTAGTTGTTCTGTACCACTGCTTGGGCGAACTCAGCTACCGTGGTGTCATCGTCAATGGTCAGCGTGCCCAATGCGATGTCGGTTGCCGGTGTTGCCCCGTTCACCTGGACGGACGGCAGCGACCCCTGCGACAGCACGTAGGGTGCCACGATGGCCGCGCCCAGCCGGGCTGCACCTTTCTCCAGGTACACGGGTTCTGCGTGGAGGTTGATGCCCATGAAGCGGTTGTAGTCCGTCACCCCGCCTTGCTTGGTCTCGAAGCAGTCCTTCATGTAGGGCTGCAAGGCACGATAGACGGCCAAGACGTTGGGCCACTTCAGTCTTTGGGCCATTTGTAACTCCGTTCGCGGGTTCTTCATTGTGGTGGCGACGCCGCGAATAACTTGTTGACCACCCCGGACTTGGTAGACCAAATCGCCTACCTTTCCGGAAATTTTGCGGATAACTCCTGATCCTCTTGCCATAAAGTTAAAGTTTAGGTTAAAAAATACGTAAGCTCAACGGTTGCTAGCATTGTCGTTGCTTTTACTGATGCAAAGATAATCATTATCGTTCATATATGCAATAAATCCTTATAATTTTTTCATCCAAATATCATTGTTCATGCAGCTATTTCGCATAGCCCATACAGGTCTCTTTGGGAAAGAGACTTGAAAGAGACATGAAAGAGAGGAGAAAGAGAGTTGAAAGAAAAAGAAAATTACTTGTTGTTGTTTGTTGTTGTATGTTTCCTATACTGTCTATCTTTATATTATAAGATTGTAATAATAATAATAACAATAAAGTTACGTTACTACGTTACGTTACGTCGTTGTGTAACTTCGTAACAGGCTTATTCTAATAGGCTAACGTTTGCATTATAGTATTTGCATTGTATGGTAAGCCTGTTTATGTTTGTATTGAAATATAAATCTGAAGAATTTTCTGAGAAAAAATGCATTTTGTACCAAAAATGTTTGGTAGTTACGAATAGACCATTTACCTTTGCAGAAACCTTATAGCGGTAACTGCATCGGGAAAATCTCCATGAGGAATCCGCGGAGGCACAAGTATTATATAACTATGAATAACTATTTAGATTTATCTGGTGTTTCTGAAAAAATTACATCAGGAGTGAGAAAAAAGCATCGGTTGTCGATGTTAGGACTTAAACCTCCGTTGGAGGATTCGTCCGGCAGTCGCTCCGGCTTATGTGCTGTGGAAGCAGTAAGGATTGTGTGGACGCAGGACGTGCAAACAAGGCATTCAAGTTATGAACTATTTATTTTAATTTTTGGAGGAGGTTTAGGAATTTATGAACATGAACAAGAAGAGTTTTATAATGTATGTTGATCATTTAGACGTGTTGGATTACATGAGCGACGAGCAGGGGGGCCAACTGCTCAAGGCAGTGGCTGCTTATCACAGGGGCGACGAGGAGGCGTTGGAAAAATATTTGCAAGACCCGGTTGTCCAGGTGGCATTCGTCAACATACGCAACGCCTTTGAGGCGAATGCCGAAAAATACGAAGCGAAGTGCAAGCAACGTCAGGAAGCCGGCCGGAAAGGTGGACTGCAAAAGGCTGAAAATCAGCGCAAAGGAAAGAAAGCTAATGCCCGCAAGGTAGCAAATTCTAGCAAATCCAAGCAAAACGTAGCAAATCAAGCTGATACTGTAACTGATACTGGTACTGGTACTGATACTGAAAAAGTATCTACTTCCGTAGATATTAACAAAGAAAGATATTCATCCGAATATCCAAAGAAAGTCGAGCTTTCTTTGCCACCATCATCGGATTCATCCAGTAAAACCGAATTCGAGTGTCTCAACGAATGGATGCCGCAGAATACTCCGTTTGTGTTGAAGCTTGCCATGCAGATGAGTGAAGACGAATACTTGAGGTTAAGGCGCACATATACCAAGGCACAGATTGCAGATGGCTTGCAGGCGTTGAATAACTGGAAACAACTCCCCAAGAGAAGGACGAGTGTATACCAAAGTTTGTCGGACGAGTTGACGAGACGATATGGGCAGCAAAAGTAAAGCAGTGCAGTTCAACCCCGAGTATGCGCTGGGGGTACACGACGATGATTGCGAACGCGCGGTGCTGGGCACCATCGTGGATGGGGGCGAGGCGTTGCAGCAGGCCCGCGAGATGCTTGTGCCGGACAGCTTCTACGTGGACAAGCACCGGGACATCTACCAGGCCATACTGAATGTGGCCGACCGTGGCGACCAGCCGAGCATCCTGCTGGTCAATGCGGAGCTTCAGAAAATGCAGTCCGCAGTCGAGATGCACGAACTGGCCGGCATCATGTTGAACAGGTGTATTGTCGATTTCTATACGTACGTCGCCCGTCTGCACGGCCTGCATATGCGTAGGAAGTTCTATCAGCTGGGGCAATACTTGGTCAAGTCCGGCTCGTGCGAGGCGGAAGACATTGCGGACGTGCAACAGAAGGTCGTCGAGGACTTCGGCAACCTCTTCCGCGAGTCGCCCGGAGGCATATCCACCCTCGATGATGCGCTGGAAAGCGTGCACAGAATCATCGATGACAACCTGGCCGGGACCACGGCACTGACAGGCACGCCCACGGGATTCCACTGTCTGGACGAGAAGGGCGGTTTGCAGAAGTCGGACCTCATCGTCATTGCGGGTGCCACGTCGCAAGGCAAGACCAGCTTTGCTACCGACATTGCCGTGAATGCCATGCAGCAAGATGCCAAGATAGCCGTCTACTCCATGGAGATGGTGAAGGAGCAGTTGGCTGCACGCATCGTGGCAGGACAGAGCGGGGTGTCGTCCAGTGACATCCTCTACAAACCATTGACGGACGGACAGTTCCAAGCGGTGGACCGGGCTATCGGGGCGTTGTGTGGCAAGAACCTGTACTTTGACGACCGCAGCACCTCGAACATCGACACCATCCTGACGTCCATTCGCTCGATGAAGCTGAAGTATGACATCGACGGGGCCATTGTGGACTATCTGCAGATACTCAACGTCAATATCAAGGGTAACGACAGTACCCGCGAGCAGGTGATGGGCGACGTGGCCCGACGGCTGAAGAACCTGGCCAAGGATCTGGGCATCTGGGTCATCGCCCTGTCCCAGTTCAACCGCGACAAGGCCAATCCCCTGCCGACGCTGAACCGTCTGCGCGACTCCGGCCAGATAGCCGAGGCGGCCGATACGGTGATGCTGGTCTATCGTCCCGAGTACTTCAACGAGCACGAGGGGATGAGCCTGCGTTTTCCTGCGCCGTTCGACCGGGTGGATGTGCGGGGCATGGCCATGATAGATGTGGCCAAGGGCAGGAATATTGGGACCATGCGTTTCCTCTGCCGCTTCAACGACAAGTTGACGCACTTCGAGGACGTGGAGGACTACCGGACGCTCCCGGTGGTGCGTGAGAGCGAGGAGGACGCGCCTTTCTAAGAATTACGGGCTATAAGCGGTCAGCATAAATAATCCCAACAAGTCAAGCAAGATTCATTCCCGCTTGTCCTGTTGGGATATTTTGTTTGTTCTCTGGGTAGGAGGTTATTCCCAGCGGTATTCGTAGGAATAGTCATCCCTATCCGTCTGCTTGACACTTGTCACATAGCCGTCCGAGTCCAGGGTGTATTCCCAGGTGACGGTTTCGCCGTCATAGTTTGAAATGGTCTTTACCAGATTTTTGCTCCACGTGCCCAACAGTTGCGGGTGAGCTTGGATGAAAAAATCTTCAAATGTTTCTGCCAAAGGATCAGGATAAACTGGCGACTTGTTTTCCTTGTCCGTGTAGTAGGTATATTCCACGGTGTCATATCCGTCCTCGCAACGGACAATGTTTCCGCCTTCCCACACGAAGGTGTAATCGCCGCAGCTTGTCAGGTGTCCTTCAGCGTCATATTCGCACGGCTCACCGTCTATTCGTCGCAACAGGTTGTCGAAGGTGAATTCGCATACGATTCCCCCGTCACTCCAATAGGAAGTGGCGATGGTGTACTTGCCCCCATCGCTTTCATAGCGGTACGTGATGTCGTCTTCACGGCCATAGTTGCTGTAGGCAGTGTTCAGCCACCCGTCGTTGCCGTAGTGCATGTCCACGATGTCATCGCTGTCACTCCCGCCTTCACGGAACCATACCAGTTGTTTACCGGACGTACCGGGCGTGTC
Organism: Candidatus Bacteroides pullicola; assembly: GCA_019115825.1. Classification (GTDB taxonomy): domain Bacteria; phylum Bacteroidota; class Bacteroidia; order Bacteroidales; family Bacteroidaceae; genus Bacteroides; species Bacteroides pullicola. The sequence goes on along the minus strand of DXCV01000029.1, from coordinate 60,259 downwards.
GCCACCTTGTCCGCCTTCGTTGTTGTCATCGTCGCTACAAGCGGCGAAGTTCATGGCCGTCAGGATTGCCAGGAGGGCCATGGAGAGTTGGTGTAGATGTTTCATGTGTATTGATGTTTATATATTTACACGTTGTAAAACGTATTCTTCTATTTCAACCATGTACTTCTCATGTGGATAATGGGAAGATGCTTCATAGAGAAGTTTTTCATATTGATGAAAGGTTGATAATGACTTAAATAGATTTATATTTTGACCTAAATTATAAATCATTGTGTTTATAATTTTGAATGCTTCCATCTTTTGAGGCTGCATATAATTTCGTGCAATCATCATTTGAATTATTAACCTAGCTTCCTCTTTTGGGGAGTATTTCGATGGCGATTTGAAATTAAGGCTAAATAATCCTATACCACTCAGTATAGTTGTAAAATCGTTAATCGGAATGTTGTAGCGTTCGCGTAACATATTCAAATAGTTATACTCGCCTACAGTCAATATATTATTGCGTATATATGATGCGCTAACCTCCGTAGTTTCATTAAGTACATAATGACGTAGTTCATTTACTGCTACAGGAGTGGCAAATAATTGATAATTTGCACACACTAAGAATATAATGTTCAAGTGCCGCCTTTTGTCATAGAAAGCTTCCCCCTTTCCAATTCCGAAAAATGTATTGTATTTTTCTTGCATATTTAGTCTATTTTTTAATATTATTTCTCATATTCTTCGACCGCAATAGTTTTTGCATATTTGGCTAAGCATATAGGGAGTTGATATGATTGATTCTTCAATAGTATGAAGCTTCGAATCATCAGATAAAAAGTCGTTCATTCATCAATGAAATGTTGTACCATCTCACAAGCATTATGAATACTGCTCTTGTGAATATTCATCTTTCATCTAATTAAATAAGGAATGATTTCCTTTGTACTTTTTCATCTGAATTTCTCCATAATCTTCTTCACCTAATTTGCGATTTCATTTTCTCCCAATCTGCGTGTATGCCTATGCTGTTGTAAAAATAATAGAGTTCAATGCATTTATGAATATTCATTGGATCTATTCCCGCCATTTCTTCCATAGCTTCTTGAAATATATTCCTTTTGGCCTTGGGCATATTTCCCAATACCTTTCCGGCATCTCTATCATCGTGATATTTAAGATGGACTCCTAATATCATATCATCAAAAGTTACTCCAAACTTACTGGACATCAAGTGAATTAATAAATCCTTTTCCTCTTCTGTTAATTGTCCATCACATTCTCCAATTATTTCAAGTGCATAGAAACATGCGGCTTTCTCATCAAATGTAAATTCCATATTAAAATCTTTTATAAGTTACAAGTATTTGATTTCTCTCGTCATACGACTTGTATAAGTATTGTTTACGAAATGCTTATTTTCTACCCAATTGCCACGGGTATCATAACGATATTCATCTCGTAAGTAAATTACTTCACTTCTTTCATTCCAAGGTAGAAATGTTAATCCGTAATTATGATAGCATTTATACAACGTGAGATTTCCATATCTATCATGTTGAAATTCATCAACGTATTGTCTATCATAGATTTTTCTTGAAAGTCTACCATCAGAATCATAGATATAGTCAATTTGCATTATTTTCTCTCCCTCAGGAGAATAGCGAATCTCTTTAATCAAGCGATCCATAGAATTATATTCATATTCAGTTTTTGTTTTTTTCGTATAATAATAAATAACCGTTGCCTTTCTTCCCTCATAAATCCACTCCTTTGCAGTCTTTGAGATTCTTCCATCCTTGTATTTAAATACCGTTTCGGAAGTAATCTTTCCTATATTGTTATATTTATATAATATACGGTTACTCAATACTCCATTTTTATATGTTTCTTCCATCAGCAAATGTTCATTATCATCATACGAAAATAATGTCTCCTCTTCTAGGAAACCACCAGGAATTACAATTTGCTTTTTCGTTACCAAGCCATTTACAAATTCATATCTTTCACTTTTAATCATTTTATTGTTTTCAAAATCAATGGCTTCTTTATCTATCACTTTCCCATTTCTCAAAGTGTAATCACAGGTACGCTCCTTACATTCCTCATAATAGGTTTCACCAGAAAACCATCTTTTTTTACTTTTTATATTGTAAAAAATAGTTTTCATTCGATAAACCTCTGCATTATTTAATACATCTATTTGCATAGCAATTTATTTATCAGTAAGTTGAATTATTTTTCGATGTACTATTTGTTTTAGTAACCTCTTTTTCTTATATTTATTCGATAGATTTCAACGCTATCTCCTTCTTCTCCTATCTTTACTTCTGCATTAAAATCTTCTGTTTCAGCATTGACAATATCATTTTCAAATGCATAATAAAATTCTGCACATCCATGTAAGAGAAAGTCGTATTTTTCATCTGAGACTTCTTCAACCTTCCAAACATTGATACGCTTTATGTCACAAATGTTTTTTAGTAGAGTACCGCCATCAAAGCAACAGTTTTTACTTTGCGCCGCTTTACTCATAAATTCTGAAATGATTTTTGTTTTATCTATCATAAGTTAAAAAAATGTGCCCACTGTTCCCAAAGTAAGCGGTTTACCCCCCCAAATACAGACACACAAAAAGAGGCGTGGGAACTATTGTATATCACCGCATTGAGGCTCTGGACTGCCCTTGGTTAGGTAATAAACAATAGCCCACGCCAGACTTTATATATTCTACCCAATGAGGTAGGTATATAACACTGACGTGAGCGTTTTGCCTATTATCCCTAACCAATGAAATTGTCCAGATTCCAATGCAGGATAATATCTTAAACGCTCTTCGTATCAATATGTCTGTCCTTACAACCGTAAGGACGCAGCAAATGTACGGAGAATGAATCTGAAAACAAAGGAAAAATTTGGATTTTTTCAGGGAATAGGTTGAAGAACATAAAAACCGAAATAATTTCTGTCTCGGAAAAAAGAGAATGCCATAGTAATTTCTCTGTATTTTCCGGGAAATCATTAACTTTGCATCGATGAAATCAATAAAAGCAGAAAGACCATGGCAAAGTTCATAAACCCTTTTACCGATGTGGGCTTCAAGCGCATCTTCGGACAGGAAATAAACAAAGACCTGCTGATAGACTTCCTCAACGCCCTGCTGGACGGTGAACGCTAGGGAGAAAAGGGCGTGGACTGGAAGTTCGACCTGAAAGCCGTTTACGGCGTTTTCTTCCTCAATTTCAGCATGACGAACTTGCCGTGCAAGCTGCGTACGGACATCGTACTTGCCGACCGCGACACGCACGAGCAGTTTAGCGACAAAATGCGCTACATTTTTATTGAGCTTCCCCTGTTTACGAAAGAGGAAGATGAATGTGAGACTGATTTCGAACGTTGGATTTATGTATTGAAGAATATGGAGATATTGCAGAGATTGCCTTTCAAGGCGCGAAAAGCCGTATTTGAGAAGCTGGAGCAAATCGTGGATATTGCCGGCTTGAGCAAGGAAGACCGCCTGAAGTACGATGAAAGCATCAAGGTCTATCGCGACCAGCTTGCCGTAATGGAATATGAACGGTTGCAAGGCGAAGCGAGAGGTGAAGCGAGAGGTCTTGTCAAAGGCCGTGCGGAAGGTAAAATTGACGTAGCCCGTAGTATGAAGGCAGACGCTATGCCGATAGAAACCATCGCACGTTATACCGGCCTCACTCCTGAATCCATCGAGCGGTTGTAATTCAAAACAGGCCAAGCGGGGGTTCTCCCTACTTGGCCTGTTCTTTTTGTTGGGAATAGGTTGAAGAACATAAATAAAGGCGATATTCCTACACGCGGAGAGGGTCAACGGTTGATGACGTGAGTTCGGGGCTAATTGCTCGGAGCAAAAAAATCACAGAAAGGGAAGCCTCGACGGGACTTCACCTTCCTGTGATTCTTTATTTATAGGAGTCTATATTTAGACGATTACTTGTTCAGCATGGTGTCCGGCGGACATACGCCCCAGCTTTCGGCAGCCATGCGCTTGTAGCTGGCGTAGCGCCACTTGGCGTTGTCCTCGGCAGCCTGGAAGAGTTCTTCGGCTTCCTGCGGATATTGCTTCATGACGGATGCGTAACGAACCTCACCCTTCAGGAAGTCCTTGAAGCCTTCCCATTCCGGCTCCTTGCTGTCCAAGGTGAACGGGTTCTTGCCTTCGGCTTCGAGGGCGGGGTTGTAACGCCACAAGTGCCAGTAGCCGCACTTCACGGCCTTCTCTTCCTCAGCCTGGCTCTTGCCCATGCCTGCCTTCAGGCCGTGGTTGATACACGGAGCGTAGGCGATGATGAGGGACGGGCCGGGATAAGCTTCGGCTTCGCGCAGGGCCTTCAGCGTCTGGGCTTGGTCTGCACCCATGGCAATCTGTGCCACGTAAACATAGCCGTAAGTCGTAGCCATCAGGCCGAGGTCTTTCTTGCGGACGCGCTTGCCGCTGGCAGCAAACTTGGCGATGGCGCCGAGCGGAGTGGCCTTGGACGACTGGCCGCCCGTGTTGGAGTAAACCTCCGTGTCGAGCACGAGGATGTTCACATCCTTACCGCTGGCAATCACGTGGTCGAGGCCGCCGTAGCCGATGTCGTAAGAAGCACCGTCGCCGCCGATGATCCACTGGCTGCGCTTCACGATGTATTGCTTCAGGTCGTAGAGGCCGGCGCAGATGGGGCACTGGTCTTTGGCAGCTTCCAGCATGGGCACGATGCGCTCGTAGATGTCCTTCGTCTTGTCGGCATCTAGGGCGTTGTCCAGCCATTCCTGGAAGATGGCCTTGTATTCAGCGGGCGTAGCTTCGTTGGCAATGCCTTCCTGCATCAGCTTGGCAATGCGCTCGCGCAGCTTCTCGTTGGCCAGTTCCATGCCGAGGCCGAACTCGCAGAAGTCCTCGAACAGGGAGTTGGCCCATGCGGGACCGTGACCCTTCTCGTTCTTCGTGTAAGGCGTGCTGGGCACAGAGCCGGAGTAGATGGAAGAACATCCCGTAGCGTTGGCCACCATCTCGCGGTCGCCGAACAACTGGCTGATGAGCTTCACATACGGAGTCTCGCCGCAACCGGAGCAAGCACCGGAGAACTCGAAGAGCGGGGTAGCGAACTGGCTGTTCTTCACATTGGCCTTGATGTCGATGAGGTGCTGTTTGGTCTTGACGTTGTTCACGCAGTATTCCCAGTTGGCAGCTTCGCCCATCTGGCCTTCCAGGTGAACCATTTGCAGAGCCTTGCCGCCCTTCTTCGGATTGCCCGGACATACATCCACGCAGTTGCCGCAACCCAGACAATCGAGCACGTCTACCTGCATACGGAATGTCATGCCGTCGAATGCCTTGCCCACAGCCTTCAGCATCGGGAAGTTGGCGCCCTTCTGCTCTTCAGCATCGAGGACGAACGGACGGATGGCAGCGTGCGGACAAACGTAAGCACACTTGTTGCACTGGATACAGTTCTCAGGATTCCATACGGGGACGAAGGCAGCCACGCCGCGCTTCTCGTATTTGGCCGTGCCTTGGTGCCATGTACCGTCCTCAATGCCCTTGAAGGCAGATACGGGCAGCAAGTCGCCGTCTTGTGCGTTGATGGGACGAACCACTTCGTTGATGAAGGCCGGGTCGTTGTTCTCAGCCTTGGCATCATCGGGCAGGTTGGCCCATGCGGGGTCTACGGTCAGTTGCTTGTATTCACCGCCACGGTCAACGGCTGCATAGTTCTTGTTCACCACGTCTTCGCCCTTCTTGCCGTAGGACTTCACGATGAACTTCTTCATCTGCTCGACGGCCAGGTCAACGGGGATAACCTCAGTGATGCGGAAGAAGGCAGATTGCAGGATGGTGTTGGTGCGGTTGCCCAAGCCAATCTCCTGAGCGATTTGCGTGGCGTTGATATAGTAAACGGTGATGTTGTTCTTGGCGAAGTACTTCTTCACGCGGTTCGGCAGGTTCTTGGCCAGTTCCTCGCCTTCCCAGATGGTGTTCAGCAGGAAGGTACCGTTCTTGCGCAAGCCGCGGGTTACGTCGTACATGTGCAGGTAAGCCTGAACGTGGCAAGCCACGAAGTTAGGCGTATTTACCAGGTAAGTGGAGCGGATGGGCGTGTCGCCGAAACGCAGGTGCGAGCAGGTGAAGCCGCCGGACTTCTTGGAGTCGTAAGAGAAGTAAGCCTGGCAGTGCTTGTCGGTGTTGTCGCCGATGATCTTCACAGAGTTCTTGTTGGCACCTACCGTACCGTCGGCACCCAAGCCGTAGAACTTGGCTTCGAACATGCCTTCGCCGCCCATGGCGATTTCCTCTTCCTGGGGCAGGGAAGTGAACGTCACGTCGTCCACGATGCCGATGGTGAAGTGGTTCTTCGGCGTGTTCATCTTCAGGTTGTCATAGACAGCCAGGATTTGTGCCGGCGTGGTGTCTTTTGAACCCAAACCGTAGCGTCCGCCTACGATGATCGGGGCATCTTCTGCACCGTAGAAGCAGTCCTTCACGTCCATGTAGAGAGGCTCTCCGTTGGAACCCGGCTCCTTCGTGCGGTCCAGCACGGCAATGCGCTTGGCCGTCTTGGGCACAGCTGCCAGGAAGTGCTTGGCGGAGAACGGACGGTAGAGGTGAACGGCCACGAGACCCACCTTTTCGCCTTTGGCCGTCAGGTAGTCGATGACTTCGCGGATGGCTTCCGTCACGCTGCCCATGGCGATGATGACGCGCTCGGCATCGGGAGCACCGTAGTAGTTGAATAAGCCGTATTCGCGGCCGGTGATTTCGCTGATTTTCTTCATGTAGTCCTCTACGATGGCGGGCACTTGTTCATAGAACGGGTTGCAAGCCTCGCGGTGCTGGAAGAAGTGGTCAGGGTTCTCGGCCATGCCGCGTGCAACGGGCGTCATGGGGTTCATGGCGCGGCTGCGGAATTCTGCCAGAGCCTCCTGGTCGATGAGCGGAGCCAGGTCTTCGTTGTCCAGCTTTTCAATCTTTTGGATTTCGTGAGAGGTGCGGAAGCCGTCGAAGAAGTTGATGAACGGCACGCGGGCTTTCAGCGTGGAGAGGTGTGCCACTCCGGCCAGGTCCATGACTTCCTGCACGGAACCTTCTGCCAACATGGCGAAGCCCGTCTGGCGGCAGGACATTACATCCTGGTGGTCGCCGAAGATACACAAGGCATGGCTGGCCAGTGTACGGGCAGACACGTGGAACACGCAAGGCAGGTTTTCACCGGCAATCTTGTACATGTTCGGGATCATCAGCAGCAAGCCTTGGGAGGCCGTGTAAGTGGTGGTCAGCGCACCGGCTTGCAGAGAGCCATGCACGGCGCCGGCAGCACCGGCTTCAGACTGCATTTCCTGTACGAGGACTGTTTCGCCGAAGATGTTCTTGCGGCCTGCGGCAGCCCATTCGTCCACGTGCTCAGCCATCGTGGACGACGGAGTGATGGGGTAGATAGCTGCAACTTCTGAGAACATATACGAGATATGCGCTGCAGCTTCGTTGCCATCACAAGTGATGAATTTTTTCTGTTTAGTCATAACTAAATGAATTATAAAAGTGATGAAACTTGTTCTTTTCTATTTAATATAAGAAACCAAACAACCACAGGGGAATTTGGTTTTTCTGTCCTATCTCCAGTTGGCGTACCGCGTAGGTGATGCCGGGATTGTTTTTCAGGCGCGAGCCTTCGTTACAAATCTTGAAAGGCATTTCCCCGTCTACCAGGAAAGAGATGTTTCTGTCTCCCTTGTTCACCTTGTGGTCTTTCCACATCGCGTTGACAAAAAAGGTTTCCAAGATGTCCTGTTCTTCCACCCGTATGGGGTAGATGGAATACATCAGGTTGGGGTTGTGCATCATGATCATGGCCGGTTTCTTGGGAAATTCTTCCCCCTTGGGGTAAACCATGTTGATGAGGCGTGCATCCGCCAAGTATTTGATGTAATTCATCACCGTGGCACGCGAAGTCTGTATGTCGTTGGCCAGTTGGCTGACATTAGGCGCTTTGGGCCCGTCCACGGCCAGGAGATAGAGCAGTTTCTTTATCTTGGAGAGGTATTTCAATTCGATTTGCTTGATGAGCAGGATGTCCACTTCCACCATCATATTCATGGTTTTCAGCAGGTTTTCAGGGAAATTCCGCTTTTCCAGGAAGAAGGGATAGAAGCCGTGGTGCAAGTAGTCTCGGAGATAGTCTAAAGGTTTGGCTTTGGCAAGCACTCCGCGAGAGATTTGCTCGTGGTTCTCCAGGATGTCCTCCAAAGTGTAAGCATGGAATTTCATGCCCGTCTGCAGATTCAGGTATTCCCGGAAAGAAAAGCCGCGCAGGTTGTAGCTTTTCACGATGTCACACAACTCCGGGTTCTCTTCCTTGAGGCGCATGACAGATGAACCGGTGAAGATGATTTTCAGGTTGGGGAAGTTGTCATAGCACCGGCGTAATTCCCGGCTCCAGTTCGGGTGCTTGAACACCTGGTCAATGAGCAGGACTTTGCCCCCTCTGCGTTGGAATTCAGCGGCAAATTCTTCGATTCCGTGGGTGGAGAAGTAGAAGTTGTTCATGTTGATGAAAAGGCATGAACGGTCTGTCCCAAACTTCTCTTTGGCATATTGCAGCAGGAAAGTGGTCTTGCCCACGCCGCGTGTTCCTTTGATGCCTATGAGCCGGTCGTTCCAGTCGATCTCGTCCATGAGGTCGCGGCGTACGGGGGCATTGGTATGCTCCACGAGGTAGGCGTGTGTACGATAGAATGATTCCATGCTGTCTCTTCCTTTATCAGGGGGCAAAGATAGGCCTTTTTTATCGAATTGCAAAGTAGGGATAGCAAAAATCTATTTGGATATTTTCGGTTTTATTCCCACCTTTGCAGGCGTATGAAACTTTTTATCTTCAATCCCGATGCCGATTTGGCTTTGGCCGATGGTGGCGATAACTATATTGCTCCGGCTGCGGCGCGTCGGATGGCCGATGATTTGGCTTTGCTTCCTGTGTGGTATGCCGGTGAGGGAGATGGCGTATGGGCACCCTCTGCTTATAATGACAGTTTCCTGAAGCGTATGCGTGACTTTTTAGCGCTGGATGTCAGATTGGTGACTTACCCTGAATTGCCGGATTATGCTGACGCCGGCGTGGTTCCTTGGGGATGGAATTTATCCTTACGCCGGAAATTGATGCAAGGCGGCTTTCCTTCCGGTCGTTTACCTTCGGTGGAGGATTTGCACTTTTATCGCCAGTGCGCCTCGCGGGAGCATGTTGCAGGATGCCTGGAGGCATTCAGGGGAATCCCTTCTTGTCGGGGAGAGAGTGTTGCTCTGAAAGATTTGTCCGCTTGCCGGGAATATGTGGAGGGCAGGGGACACGTCTTGTTGAAAGCGCCTTGGTCGGGAAGCGGGAAGGGATTATGCTGGTGTACAGGGGCTTTTACTTCATCCATAGCAGGATGGTGTGCCAAGGTGTTGCGCGGACAAGGGTGTGTAGTGGCTTCGCCAGTATATGATAAGGTGGTGGATTTCGCCATGGAGTTTGACAAAGATAAGGAGGGCCGTGTCTCCTTCATCGGCTATTCGCTTTTTCACACCAATGACCGGGGTGCCTATGGGGGGAACCTGTTGCTGTCTGATGCGCAAATTGAGGAATATCTGACCCGATATGTTCCCTTGGAAACTTTGCATCGTGTACGGGAGGTGGCCAAAGACGTATTGGAGCGTCGTTTTGTGGGATATGCCGGGTGTTTAGGCATAGACATGATGGTATGCCGTTCGGGTGAAGGGTTTTGGATCCATCCTTGTGTGGAGGTGAATCTGCGGATGAACATGGGAATAGTGGCCGGCAGCCTTTATCGCCGTTTGTTGGCACCGGATGCCGTCGGCTATTTCCGGATTGAATACCATACGTCGCCGGATGCCCTGCGTGCATACCACATTAAAGACGAAACTGCTTATCCGTTGACATGGCGCGAAGGGCGTATCATGTCCGGTTATATGCCTTTGGTGCCGGTAACTCCTTCCAGCCGTTATCGCGCTTTCATCAAGGTTTTTCCTGACACGGGACACTTTCGTTGCCATAACGGTCAATGGCCGTGACGGCAAAATGTTTTTGGCTTTCCCAAGGAAGCAGGGGGGTATAGGTATAGGTCGTACCCCGTACGCTTTGCGCCACGATGTGTTCAGGGCGGGTGATGTCTACCGGGTAGGTATCCGAGGCGTATATGACATACATCGGTGCATTGGCCGGGTCATTATCCTTTGATTCCTCCCAAGACAACTGGACATTGCCGTCTTTCCGGTGTTCGATATGAAGCCCGGCAGGTGCTGTAGGCTTTTGGGCGTCCAACCAAGGCATGGCAGGTTGCAGGGCTGGATAGGTGTAGTATTGATCCACCAATAAGTCATACAAGCCTTGTGTGTCTTGCTCCATGAGAAAGGCTGCACGATAATGGGCTTCTCCGGCCATTTCTTCGGCGCGGATAAAATTCATTTGCCGTTCAATTTCGTCCAGCGACCAGTTCCCTTCACTGGGATGCAAGAAGTAGATGCCTAAACCCGGTATCACTTGGCGTCCATTGCTTTGCTCTTTCCAGTCGAGGGCAAACGGGTAGAAATGGTTGCCCTTGAAATACATCATGGGGTATATCTGGTCTTGGATACCTTCGCCCAGCCAGCCTTGCACATCCTGATAAACCGCGTTGAACGCATTCCATCCTCGGGAAGAATAGCGGCTGGTATCGCGATATTTACCCACAGGGCAGGTGCTCACCTTTACCCAAGGTTTTATCTCTTTCACCTCTTTATATATATAACGCAAGATTTCCGTCAGGTTGTCGCGTCGCCATTGGGCGAGGCTTCGTCCATTGCCTCTCTTCCGGTAGTCATAGGCATCGGGGAATCGGCGGGCTTTGTCGGGATAACGGAGAAAGTCGAAATGCACACCATCCACATCGTAGCGTTGCACCACCTCGCGCACCAGGCTCATCAGGTATTCTTTGGTTTCCGGATGCCCGGCGTTGAGGTAATAATGCCTCCGGTAGGTGAGGCAGATATCGGGATGCCGTTTCGTGACCGATTGTTTCCCCAAGGATTGTACGTGCTTGCGGTTTCCCAACGGGAGGGTGACCATCCAAGCATGGCATTCCATTCCCCTTTTGTGGCATTCTTCCACAGCGAAAGCCAAGGGGTCATAGCCGGGGTCTCCATCGGTCTTTCCTGTCAATACGGCATTCATCGGTTCGATGTCCGAACGGTAGAGCACATCCCCCCTGGTACGTGCCTGGAAGAGGATGGTATTGAAATGGGCGGCTTGCAGTTTGTCCAGCATCTTGATGAGTTCTGCCTTTTGGCGTTTTTGGCTGGCGGCAGATGTGGCGCGGGTATGCGGCCAGTCCAGTCCGTATGCGGTAGTAATCCATGCTGCGCGCACTTCGTGTTTGGGTTGGGCGGAAGCAGATAACGGCCACGCAGACAAAAGACACAAAAAGAGAAGCATTCGTTGAATTATGCCATGATTATTCTTCATAATTATCAATTTTGCGGCGAAGATACGTAAAACACTTGATAATTTTATGCAAATAACGCGGAAACTGCTACATTTGCACGCATTAACAAAATCTTAAAAAACGATGATAACATTTACGCTTTGTTTGCTGGCGCTTATTGCCGGCTATTTCCTTTACGGACGGGTGGTGGAGCGTGTCTTCGGTCCTGATAACCGCAAAACACCGGCTTTGACCAAGACGGATGGCGTGGATTATATCCCGATGTCCACTTGGAAGATATTTATGATCCAGTTCCTTAATATCGCCGGATTGGGACCTATCTTTGGTGCCATCATGGGTGCCAAGTTCGGTACAGCCTCTTACCTTTGGATCGTGTTGGGAAGCATCTTTGCGGGAGCCGTACACGACTATCTGTCCGGTATGCTTTCCATGAGGCACGACGGGGAGAGCCTTCCCGAGCTTATCGGGCGTTATCTGGGTACCACTACCAAGCAGGTGATGCGTGTCTTTACGGTGATTCTGATGGTGTTGGTGGGTTCCGTTTTCGTGGCAGGTCCTGCCGGTTTGCTGGCCAATCTGACGCCGGAGGCCTTGGATACCACATTTTGGATTGTGGTCGTATTCTTATATTATGTGTTTGCGACCATGTTGCCCATCGATAAGATTATCGGCAAGATTTATCCCATTTTCGCCTTCGCGCTCCTGTTTATGGCGGTGGGCATCCTGGTGATGCTCTATGTCAACCATCCGGCTCTTCCGGAGCTGTGGGATGGCTTGCAGAATACCCATCCCGACGCGGCTAACCTTCCGATATTTCCCATCATGTTCGTCAGCATAGCTTGTGGAGCCATCAGCGGCTTCCATGCCACGCAGAGTCCTCTGATGGCTCGCTGTATGAAGAGCGAACGTTATGGACGCCCTGTCTTCTATGGAGCAATGATTACCGAAGGCATCGTGGCGCTCATTTGGGCAGCCGCTGCTACCTATTTCTTCCATGAGAATGGGATGGAAGAGACCAATGCGGCGGTTATCGTCGATGCCGTCACCAAGGATTGGCTGGGCACGGTAGGTGGCGTGCTGGCTGTGTTGGGCGTCATTGCCGCGCCTATCACCAGCGGTGACACGGCTTTCCGTTCGGCGCGTCTCATCGTGGCCGATTTCTTGGGGTTGGAGCAGAAGTCCATCCGTCGCCGTCTGTATATCTGTGTGCCTATGTTTTTGGCTGCTATCGGCTTGTTGCTGTATAGCCTGCGCGATGCCCAGGGGTTTGACATGATTTGGCGTTATTTCGCTTGGTCCAACCAGACTTTGTCCGTTTTCACCCTGTGGGCTGTGACGGTTTATCTGGTGCGCACCAGAAAAGGACTTACCTATTATATAACCTTTATTCCTGCTTTGTTTATGACCGCCGTTTGCACCACCTATATCTGTGTAGCACCGGAAGGCTTGGGTCTCTCCGCCGGATGGTCGCCTTATATTGCTCTTGTGGCATTGCTGGTGGCTGCTGTATGGTTTGGCGTTTGGTATTCAAAGAAAAAGTAGGAAATAATTATTCATGGCAAATATGTTTAACTAAATACGTTGATAATGAAAAAGTTTGTACTATTGTTTTGCCTGCTGGCAAGTGTCGTGTCTGCCCATGCGCAATTTGAAAAAGGGAAATGGGTCATCAATCCTTCGGTTAGCGGTTTTGGCTTGTCATACGATACGGGAGTGGATAAGGCCTCGTTTGGATTGGATGTCCATGGAGGTGCTTTTGTGATGGACAATCTGGCCTTGTTGATACGTGGCGGATTGGCTTTGAACGAAGGAGATGCGGATACCGATATCTATTCCTTGGGTGTCGGTGGTCGTTACTACTTTAGCAAGGTCGGCATTTTCTTGGGAGCCAATGTCAACGTGGATCGTTGGGATTGGGGCGAAGCGGATGAAACCAAGTTCTCATTCGGTATGGAAGCCGGCTATGCTTTCTTCCTTTCAAGGACCGTAACCCTGGAGCCTGCGGTATATTGGAATGTTAATAACGACCGCTCTAAATTTGGACTGAAATTGGGCTTCGGATTCTATTTCTGATTGCAGTAAGTAGGTGCTCAAGTGATTTTAGGCGCTGATTACGCAGATGGACGCGGATTTTTAATGATTCGTGAAATTCGCGTAATCCGCGCCTAAATAATTTCCTAGTGAGGCAAAGGTGCCACCTTTGATAGTATATAAAAAATCCCTGCCGCGACTCACGTCGGAGCAGGGAAGTAACTAATTGTTTAACCCTTATTTATTCCAATTCGGTCAGATATTCTATTATTGTATAATTCCAAGTTGTTTAAAGCATTTGGTCAGTTTCTCCACGGCATAGTCCACCTGCTCTTTGGTGTGGGTGGCCATCAGAGCTACGCGCACCAGAGTGTCCTGCGGGGCGCAGGCGGGTGGTATGACGGGATTAATAAAGATGCCTTCGTCAAAGGCCAGCTTGGTAACGGTGAATGTCTTGTCCGTGTCGCGCACATAAAGGGGGATAATGGGCGACTGGGTCTCGCCAATTTCAAAGCCCGCCTCGCGGAAGCGCTTCAAAGCGTAGTTGGTCACGTCCCACAGGTGCTTGATGCGTTCCGGCTCCGTGCGGATGATGCGGATGGCCTCGCGGGCGGCCGCAGTGGCTGCAGGGGTGTTGCTGGCCTGGAAGATGTAGGAGCGGGCGTTGTGGCGCAGCCAATTGATAACTTCTTTGTCGCCGGCCACGAAACCGCCGATGCTGGCCAGTGACTTGCTGAAGGTGCCCATAATGAGGTCTACATCGTCGGTCACGCCGAAGTGGTCGCACACGCCGCGTCCTTCGCGTCCGAAGACACCAATGCCGTGGGCTTCGTCCACGTAGATGCTTGCGTTATATTTCTTTTTCAGGCGGACGATTTCCGGCAGGTTGGCCAAGTCGCCTTCCATAGAGAAAACGCTGTCTACCACGATGAGTTTCACAGCATCCGGCTCGCAACGCTGGAGTTCTTTCTCCAGAGCCTCCATATCGTTGTGCTTGTATTTCAGTTGGGTGGCAAAAGACAGACGACGTCCGTCCACGATGGAGGCGTGGTCGCGGTCATCGCAAATGATGTAGTCGCCGCGTCCCACCAACTGGGGGATGACGCCTTCGTTCACGGTGAAGCCCGTGGAGAAGCATAGAGCCTCGTCCTTGCCGACAAACTCGGCCAGTTCCTTTTCCAGCTCGACGTGGATGTCCAGCGTGCCGTTCAGCAGGCGGGATCCGGCACATCCCGTCCCATATTTGTCCGTAGCCGCCTTGGCTGCTTCGATGATTCGCTTGTCATACGTCAGCCCCATGTAGGCGTTCGAGCCGAACATCAGGACTTTCCGTCCGTCCATCATGACTTCCGTGTCCTGATGGCTGTCTATCGTGCGGAAATAAGGATATACGCCTTTGGCCATAAATTGTTGTGGCACATCGTATTTTGCAAATTTGTCTTGTAATAAACCCATGAACTATTAGTTGTATTTAATTGAATATTTGTCCTCTGCAACCTTCCGGCCGCATCGTGAGTTCTCATTCAGCGCGCAAAGATAGCAATTTCTGTTGGTAAGTTTTTCATTTTGCCTTCAAAAAAAGTGCGCTACGGGATTCTTTTGTGCGAAAAAGGGAGACGGGTTCGCCAAAAAGTAGTACCTTTGCACGCTCGATTTTGAACTTATTATTGAATAAAATATGGCAGTAGAATTAAAAGACCTTACCAAACGGAGCGAGAACTACTCGCAATGGTACAATGAACTGGTGGTGAAATCCGACCTGGCCGAGCAATCCGCCGTGCGTGGATGCATGGTCATCAAACCTTACGGATATGCCATCTGGGAGAAAATGCAGCGTCAGTTGGATGATATGTTCAAGGAGACGGGGCACGTCAATGCTTACTTCCCCCTGCTCATCCCGAAGTCTTTCCTGAGCCGTGAGGCAGAGCATGTAGAGGGATTTGCCAAAGAGTGTGCCGTGGTGACCCACTACCGGCTGAAAAACGACCCCAATGGCGGGGGAGTCGTCGTTGACCCGGCGGCCAAGTTGGAAGAGGAACTGATTATCCGTCCCACCTCGGAGACCATCATTTGGAATACGTACAAGAACTGGATTAACTCCTATCGCGACCTGCCCATCCTGGTGAACCAATGGGCCAACGTCTTCCGCTGGGAGATGCGTACACGCCTCTTCCTGCGCACTGCCGAATTCCTCTGGCAGGAGGGGCACACTGCCCATGCCACTAAGGAGGAGGCCGAAGCCGAAGCCGTGAAGATGCTGAACGTCTATGCAGACTTTGCCGAGAAATATATGGCTGTGCCCGTCATCAAGGGCGTCAAGTCGGCCAATGAACGCTTTGCCGGCGCGTTGAATACCTACACCATCGAAGCCATGATGCAGGATGGCAAGGCATTGCAGAGCGGTACGTCGCACTTCCTCGGGCAGAACTTCGCCAAGGCCTTCAACGTGCAGTTCGTCAACAAGGACAACCAGTTGGAGTACGTCTGGGCTACATCTTGGGGCGTATCCACCCGTCTGATGGGCGCACTCATTATGACCCACTCCGATGACAACGGCCTCGTTCTTCCGCCCCACCTGGCACCGATACAGGTAGTCATCGTGCCCATCTACAAAAGCCAGGAGCAGTTGCATCAGATTGATGAGAAGGTGGCCGGTATCGTGGCTCGCCTCAAGGATCTGGGCATCAGCGTGAAGTATGACAATGCCGATAACAAGCGTCCCGGCTTCAAGTTTGCCGACTACGAAGTGAAGGGCGTCCCCGTACGCCTCGTTATGGGTGGTCGCGACCTGGAGAACAACACCATCGAGGTGATGCGCCGCGACACGCTGGAGAAAGAGACCCGCACTTGCGACGGCATAGAGCAATATGTCAAAGACCTCTTGGAGGACATCCAAAACAATATCTATCAGAAAGCTTTGAACTACCGCAATGCCCGCATCACGAGCGTGGATACTTACGACGAGTTCAAGGAAAAAATCGAAGAAGGCGGTTTCATTCTGGCCCATTGGGACGGCACAACTGAGACCGAGGAGCGCATCAAGGAGGAAACCAAGGCTACCATCCGTTGCATCCCCTTCGACACCTACCTGCCGGGCGACAAAGAGCCGGGCAAATGCATGGTGACGGGTAAACCCTCGCCCTGCCGGGTTATCTTCGCGCGGTCATACTAAGCGCGGATAATTGTAAGAAGAGGGTGTGTCAAAATAAGGAATGGCACACAGATGACTCAGATAGGGCAGATGACCACAGATTATATATAACTGATTACGAGCAAAATAAATCTGTGATCATCTGTTTAATCCGTGTCATCTGTGTGCCATGTCTATATTTTGATACACCCTCTTCTCTCTTTCAAGTCTCTTTCAAGTCTCTTTCAAGTCTCTTTCAAGTCTCTTTCAAGTCTCTTTCGGAAAGAGACCTGAAAGAGAGTTTTGACGGTTCGGAAGCAATCGAAAAGAAAGCGTATAAGAGTTAGGTATGAATTATAATTCTTCTGCGGATGGGCCACTCTTCTTTTTACGCGCTTCTTCAAATTTAGCTTTCATGGTCGGATTATTACGTGTAAGTTTTCTGATAGTAAGCCCTTCCAACTTATCATTGGCCAAACGCAAACGATTCTCACTACCCAACAATGCGTCTTTAATCTTTTGCAAATGTTGAATGGACTTGTCTATCTCATCAACAGCAGTTTTAAACTTCTCACTCGCCAACCGGTAGTCATTTCCAAAGCGCTGTTGAAAGTCAATCAGTTTGTCCTCAAAGTTCGTCACGTCTACAGATTGGCTTCTGGCAACGGCCAGTTCCTGCTTGTATTCCAGGCTCTTTTTAGATGTCTGCACTAATAAGCTGATAAGCGGCATAAAGAATTGCGGACGTATCACGTACATTTTATCATAACGATAAGACACGTCTACAATGCCCCCATTGTAAAGTTCACTGTCCGGTTCTAACAATGAAACAAGAACAGCAAACTCACAATTCTTAGCTTTACGATCGGCATCTAGTTTTTTAAAGAAATCCTCGTTTTTGTGTTTAGTAGCAGTCTCGTCCGCTTCATTCTTCATTTCAAACATAATGGAGACATATTCTGTTCCATCTGGCCCGAAATCCCGGAATATAAAATCACCTTTGGAACCTTCGGAAGCGTCATTATCTTTCTCAAAATAGGCGTATGGGAAAAGTGAACGCATACGGTTGAACTCCGTGCTGCAATGTATTTCTAGGGTTTCCCCAATCATCTTTGTGCTCATGCGGGTTTTGAGGTCCTTATAATAGTCTATCTGCTCCTGCTTGGTTTGAAGCTCCAACAGATGCCGCTTGTTCAATTCCTCCGTCTCTGCCTGTGCCTTGAAACGTTCCAATTCCATATCAGACTTGAGCTTATTAATTGTCTGCTCACGTTCCTGGATGGCTTGCTCCGACTTTTTCTGTTCTTCCATGACCGCAATTCTCAACTTCGATTCTTCTTGTTCAATCGTAGCATTCAGCGTTGCGATAGTCTTGTCTTTTTCTGCAAGCGCAAGTTGCCGTTCAGAGTTTTTCTGACTGACTATATTCTCCAACTGATTTTTAAGGCGGTTTATTTCCTGGTCTTTTTCTCCATTCAGTTTGGCCAGCATGGCGTTCATCTCGGTTTTAAGGCGAGTTATTTCAGCATCCTTAGCACTCAACTCCAAGTCTTTCTTGCTCATTTTGCTTGCGAACTCCTGCTCGGCTTTTGTGGATTTCAAAGCCTGTTCAGCTTGATGGCGTGCTTCCATTTCTTTGAGACGGCTTGCTATTTCCGCTTCAAATTCTGCGTTCTTCACCTGGCTGAGGATGGAAGCATAATCAGCTTCATCCACCTTGAATACATTCCCACATTTCGGACATTTCAATTCTTTCATACGTACAAAATTTAAGTATTAAGCAATAATCTTCTTGTTCTCGTGGGGCAAAGTTACGACACTTCTGTGCAATCTTTCTGCATGGTATCACAAAAATCAGTGTTTTTTCATTATCTGCCCTAAAACCAGTGGATAATCTCAGCATATTTGTATATTTGCAACTTAAATAAGATAGTATAATAGCTATGAGCATAGACGACAGACAACAGCAGACCACGGTCAACGTGCAAGAGAAAGCCAACCTGATTTGGGCGATTGCTGACAAGCTGGTGGGCGTGTACAAGCCCCACGAGTACGGCAACGTCATTCTCCCGATGTGTGTCATCAAACGGTTTGAAGACACACTGGCACCCACTCGCGAAAAGGTGTTGGAGAAAAATAAGGAGTTGGAAGAGAAGAAATTCGAGGAGACGCGTGGATTCTTGGAACGTGCCGCCGGACAGAAGTTCTACAACCTGAGCCGCTTCACCTTCGAGACCCTGTTGGCCGACGCGGACAACATCAAGGACAACTTCGAGTCGTATCTGAACCACTTCTCGGAGAACGTCATCGACATCATCCACCGCATGGATTTCCAGAAGGAGATTGACAAGTTGGCCGATAACGGATTGCTTTACCTGGTCATCAAGGAGTTCTGCACCGCGAAAGCCTACCTCGGCGCCGACAAGATTTCGAGCGTCGACATGGGTTACATCTTCGAGGAACTGGTCCGCAAGTTCTCTGAGAGTTATGACGAACAGGCCGGAGCACACTTTACCGCCCGCGACATCATCAACCTCATGGCGGAGCTGCTCATTGGCGACGATGAGGTGCGGCTGGAGGAAGAAGGCATCGTTGTCGCCAACTATGACATGGCGATGGGGACGAGCCAGATGCTTTCGTGTCTGCACGACCGGTTCAAGCAGATTGACCCGGAGGCGGAAATCACAAGCTATGGCCAGGAGCTGAACAACCAGACTTTTGCCATTGCCAAGGCAGACACGCTGATTCGTGGAGGCAATGCCGACAACATGCGCCAGGGGGATACGCTGGGGGATGACCGGTTTGCCGGTTACACCTTCGACTATATCATTTCCAATCCCCCGTTTGGCATCGAGTGGAAGCCGTCGCGCCAGAAGGTGGAAGAGGAATACCGAATGGGCGGTGCCGGCCGTTTTGAACCCGGACTGCCTTCCATCGGCGACGGGCAGATGCTGTTCTTGCTGAACGGCGTGGCCAAGTTGAAAGCTGAAGGCCGCATGGCCATCATCCAGAACGGTTCGTCGCTCTTCAAGGGGGACGCGGGAAGCGGGGAAAGCAACATCCGTGGCTATTTGCTGGACCACGACTGGCTGGAGGCCATTGTGCAGCTGCCCACGGACCTGTTTTACAACACGGGCATTGCCACCTATATTTGGATAGTCACCAAGAACAAGCGTGCGGAACGTCAGGGCAAGGTGCAGCTTATCGACGCCAGCCGATGCTACGAGAAGCGTCGCAAGCCGCTCGGCAATAAGCGTGTGGAAATCTCGGACTTCTGCCGCGACCTCGTCATGCAGGCCTATCACGGCTTCAACGACTTTGTCTATAAGGCCACTACGGCCGATGGCGTGGAGATTCAGGTGGAAAGCCGGGTGAAAGACAACGAGGATTTCAAGTATCGCAAGGTGTTTATCGACCGCCCCTTGCGCTTGGTATACGAGAATCCAGAGATGCCGGATGAGAGCGCGAAGTTGACGGAGGCAGACCGCAGGATTGTGCAACAGTTCGTAGACGGCTATCGGGCCTATTACCCCGGGCAACGCCTGATTGACCGCGACTTCTTCCAGAAAATCAAGTATAAGGCCGGACTGAAGGTGACCAAGGCACAGGTGAAGAAGATTCGGCAATACCTGGGCATCAAGGACGAGACGGCGGAAGAGGTCTATGAAGACCCGTTCAACTTGCGTGAACGCACTTACGTTTGGGACCCGGACCTTGCCGACTCCGAGATTATTCCGTGGAAGGAAAATCCCGGTTCGTACTTGGCAAGGAATGTGGCTCCATACGCCCCGGACTATCATGTGGACGAGGAGAAGACCCGCATCGGCTACGAGATTCCGTTTACCCGTGAGTTCTATCGCTACACGCCGCTCAGACCCAGCAGTGAGATATTCCAAGCGCTGAAGGATTTGGAGCAGAAAGAGAGTGAGTTAATGGAGAGTCTGTTACACTAATCTGAATCGGCTATGGCAAGAGAATATAAGGATAGCGGGATTGAGTGGATTGGGAGGATTCCGAAGGATTGGAAAGTCTGCTCTTTGTCACAAATGGCAAAAGAACACTATATATCAAACAAAAACATACATAATCAAAATCTACTTTCGTTAAGCTACGGTAAAATAGTCAATAAGAATATAAACACCACGGATGGTCTTTTACCTGCTTCTTTCGACACATACCAAATAGTTGAGGATGGGAATATAGTGCTACGTTTAACTGACTTGCAGAATGACCAAAGAAGCCTTAGGGTTGGGCTTTCCACTCAAAAAGGTATAATAACTTCTGCATATTTAGCATTGGAAGCAATGTCCCTCGTATTGCCCAAGTATCTACATTATCAACTTCATTCAGCGGACATAAAAAAAGTGTTTTATAGTATGGGCAATGGAGTACGGCAAAACCTTAATTGGGTTGAGTTAAGAAAGCTAAATTGTATTCTTCCCTCTCTTGATGAGCAACAAGCCATCGCCTCCTATCTCGACAAGAAGTGCGCCGAGATAGATTCTTTGGTTGAATTGCAAGAGCAAATGATAGCACAGCTTACTGACTATAAACAGTCCGTCATAACCGAAGCTGTCACCAAAGGATTAAATCCTGAGGCGGAACTGGTACCATCTGGGATTGATTGGATTGGGGATGTGCCGAAAGGTTGGGCTATCACAAAAGTGAAATGGCAATTAAATGAACGGAAGGAACGTTCGGAAAGAGGAAAAGAAGAGCCCCTTTCTATGAGTCAGAAATATGGATTGATTCCTACTAAAGAGATGGATGTTGTTCCCAATATGGCTTCATCCTTTGTGGGTGCAAAATTAGTATATAAAGGCGATTTGGTTTTCAATAAGCTTAAAGCTCACTTGGGAGTCTTTGCTGTTTCTAAATTTGATGGCTTAGTAAGTCCGGACTATGCTGTTTATTCAAAAAGAGGCAATTGTAGCATGAAGTATCTGGAGTATTTATTTAAGACTCCACAATATATAGCAGAATTTCGGAAACTATCAACTGGCGTAGGCGCGGGGTTAACCCGACTTTACACAGATGATTTGTTCTCAATTAGTTGCATATATCCACCTGCTAATGAACAAGAATCTATTGCGCTATATATCCAAGAGAAATGCCACGAGATAGACACCCTAATTTCAATAAAGCGACAGAAGATAGAGACGTTGAAAGAATACAAGAAGAGCATTATCTTCGAGGCAGTGACCGGTAAAACAAATATTGACTAACGCATCCTATTTAATACCCAATGAATATGCGCAATCGCCCTTATCCCATATCCTCATAGCTTCACAGTACGGGTGTGAGGCTTTCACAGTACGGGTGTGAGGCTTTCACAGTACGGGTGTGACGACCTCACAGTACGGGTGTGACGACCTCACAGTACGGGGTGTGACATCGTTACAGTACGGGTGTAACGCCGTTACAGTACGGATGTAACGCCGTTACAGTACGGATGTAACGCAGTTCCAACGCCGGTGGAACTCGGTTCCGGTACGGGTGGAACCATTTGCAGATATTCTTTTTACTAATTTTGAAACCTACATTGAGATATGAACGAGCAAGACTTGCAGGAAAGAAACTTTGAAGCCGACATCGAACGATGGCTTTTAGAGAACGGTGGTTATACGAAGGGTAATCAGAAGACCTACGACAAGGAGCGTGCCATCGACCTGGCCACCCTCATGGCGTTTCTGGCCACCACCCAGCCCAAGCAATGGGACCGCTATGTGCGCAAGTATGGCGACAAGGCAGAAAGCCGCCTGTATCAGGTCTTTCAGGAGAACGTCGCGCGCTACGGGCTGATTTACGTGCTGCGCAACGGCATCGACGACTTGGGCATCCGGCTGAAGATGTGCTATTTCCGTCCGGCCTCGGAGCTGAACGAAGAACTGATGCTGAAATACGGGCAGAACATCCTCCAGGTGACCCGACAGTTTGCTTATTCCACCCAGAACAGGAACACCATAGACATGGTGCTGTCCCTGAACGGCATCCCTGTGGTGGCCCTGGAGCTGAAGAACCAGCTTACCGGGCAGAATGTCGAGAACTCGCGCGAGCAATGGAAGAACGACCGTGACCCCGCGGAACTGCTTTTCCACTTCAACACCCGTATCCTGGCCTACTTTGGCGTGGACCTCTACGAAGCCATCATGGCCACGGAGCTGAAAAAGGACAAGACCTACTTCATGCCCTTCAACCAGGGCAGCGGCGGTGCGGGCCGTGTGGGCGGCGCCGGCAATCCGGAATGTGAAGACCCGGACGACTACGCCACTTCCTACCTGTGGCGGCGCGTGCTTCAGCGCGACATGCTGCTGAGCATCTTGCAGCGTTACATCTCCCGCCAGGAAGAGGAGAGAATCAAGCTGGTGCGTGACAAGCATGGCAAAATCAGGGAGCGGAAGGAAACCTCCGTGAAGATCATCTTCCCCCGCTATCATCAGTTGGACGTCGTGGAGAAGCTCTTGGCCGACACCGAAGCGAAAGGCAGCGGGCAGAACTACCTGATCCAGCACTCCGCCGGCTCGGGCAAGTCCAACTCCATTGCCTGGCTCACCTATCGGCTGGCTTCGCTGCATGACGCGAGGCAGAAGAGCATCTTCGACGCCGTGTTTGTCATCACCGACCGCCGGGTGCTGAATGCCCAGTTGCAGACGACCATCCTGGGGCTCGACCACATCGAAGGGCAGATAGAGACCATCACGGACAAAGACCCGTCCACGAAGTTGCGCGATGTCATCAACGAGGGGGCGGCCCGGATTGTCATCTGCACGCTGCACCGCTTCCCGGTCATCTATCAGGAGGTGACTTCCCGGAGCGGCAAGCGCTATGCCATCATCGTGGACGAGGCACACAGCAGCCAGAGCGGCAAGAGCGCGGAAAAGGTGAAGACCGCCTTGGCCGACACCGACGAAGCCTTGCACGAAATGGCCGAACTGGAAGAGAAGACGGAGGAACAACTGGAGGCGGAGCGCGACGCCATGATGGAAGACTTGCTGGCCCAGGGGAGGCACAGCAACCTCTCGTTCTATGCCTTCACGGCGACCCCCAAGCCGAAGACGCTCCAGACGTTCGGCGTGCTGGTGGAGAAGGGGAGGACGCCGGAAGAGGACAAATACCGCCCCTTCCATGTCTATTCCATGCTCCAGGCCATTGAAGAGGGGTTTATCAAGGACGTATTGTTGCAATATACCCCGTATAGCGTGACCTACGAGATAGAGAAGCGAATCGAGCAAGACCCGACCTACGAGGAGACGCCAGCCACGCGGGCCGTGAAAGCCTATCACGACAACCACCAGCATGTCATCAACCAGAAGACGGAAATCATCGTGGAGAAGTTCCGCGCCATCACCCTGCATGCCATGCAAGGGCAGGCCAAAGCCATGGTGGTCACCTCGAGCCGTGCCCATGCCCTGCGCTATTTCCTGCAAATCAAGAAGTATTGCGAGGAGAAGGGGTATACAGATGTCCATCCGATGGTGGCGTTCTCCGGCAAGGTCAAGTATGGCGACACCGAGTATACCGAGACGAAGTTGAATAGCGACGAAGACCTGCACATCAGCGAGGAGCGTTTGCCCCTCTACTTCGCCAGTGACATGTACAACATGCTGGTGGTGGCGGACAAGTATCAGACCGGCTTCGACGAGCCGTTGCTGCACACCATGTTTGTGGACAAGAAGCTGAAGAATGTCAAGGCCGTGCAGACCTTGAGCCGGCTGAACCGTGCACATAAAGATAAGGAAGATACCTATGTGTTGGACTTCGTGAACGACCCGGTATCCATCCAGAAAGCCTTCGAGCCTTTCTACACGGCCACGGAGCTTATCCGGCCGGTGGACGTGAACGGGGTCTACAATTTCCGCAATGACATGGCGCAGTATCACCTCTGGAGCCCGGCGGAAGAGGAGGCTATCTATAAACTGGCGTCTGAGACCAAGAAAGACAAGAGTAGGCTGGCCAAGCTGAGCAATGCGTTCAAGCCTGTCGTGTCGAGATTCGAGCAGCTGGACGAGGAGACACGCTTCAAGGTGCGTTCGCTCATCAAGAACTTTGTCCGCTTCTATGCTTATATGGCACAGGTGGAACGGACCTATGACCGAGGCTTATACCAAACCTATATCTTCTGTGACTTGTTGTATTGCCTGTTGCCGAAGACTCCTCATGAAAAGGTGGACTTGGCCAAGCAAATCCAGCTCATCAACTCCCGCATCGAGGAGGGCAAGACCCAGCAGATTGTTCTGGAAAAGGGCAAGGGCGGCATCAAAGGCGAGAACGTGAAAGGCGGCGGAAAGCCCGACGAGAACCGGGATTTGCTGTCCAACATCATAGACAAGGTGAATATGATGTTCAAAGGCAACTTCTCGCCAGCCGACCGGGTGATCGTGGAAGCCATCTACGACAAGCTGACCACCACCGCCACGAAAAAGAAGTTGACGAAACAGGCCCAGAACAATGACCCGAAGCAATTTGCCGAAAGCATCTTCCCCGAAATCTTCGAGAAGGCAGCCCAGAAGTGTTACGACGAAAGTGTCGATGCGTTTGACCGTCTGTTCCAAAACAAGGAACTGTACAATAGCATCATGACGCAAATGGCGGATTTGATGTATCAGAACTACCGGGCAGAGGGCGATGCGCTCATCTTCAACCCCAAGCGTTTCAAGGAGAAGATTCTGCCGACCATAGAGCGTGAGTTTGCCGTTTACAAGATGATGCCCAAAGGCAAGGAACAAATCGCGGATGACCTGGTAGATCTTATTGCCGCCCGGACCACGGATGATATGGATGGGGCCAACGACGTGATACAAAACGCGTTCAACCGGCTGTATTGCAGTCCGGCGGCAGTGCCTCTGGTGGACAAGAAGCAGCATTTCAACACACTGGTCAGCCGCTTTGAGGTATTCTTGAAGAAGGTCTATTACTTAAAGAATCATGCCGAGATGGTCAGCACAAAGCCCGGCCAAGAAGGTCAGAAAGCGATGTTGGCCGACTGCATTTTCCAAACGCCTTGCCTGAAACGCTTGAAGTATTCGGAAAGCGAGTCGGACAGGAAGTTCAGCGACTATCTTGGACTGGTAAGGGAGTGGCGGAATGACAATGCCCACAAGGCTCCCATAGCTACCGAGCAGGAATGTGACGCGGCCATCAACGTCCTTACGAGCATGTATCTCTATGTGGTGGCGTTTGGCATCAAGAGACGTGACCTGGAAGTTCCCGATGCGGTAGCGGATGAGGATACTTCTTTGAATGAAACCTATCCCAAGGCAGCGGCTGAACGGGGTATTGGCGAATGAAAAAAGAAGAGCCGTTATCGGAGGAGTGAGGGATAGAGCTTCACCGGATGCTCGTTTTATTGTCATAACTTCAAGACCGCTATGCCTATGACGGGTGTAGCGGTCCTCTTTTTCTTACATATCTTCCAGTGAGAGGCATTTCATCTCTATCTCATGTTGGGGCAGAACTTTCTTTTTCAGATGCTCTACCTTCTGCCGGAATAGTTCAGGCTTGAAGTTCTTCTTTTGTCGTTTCACTTCGATGGCCACAGCTTTGTTTTTCTCCAGTTTCAGGGCTACAATATCGATTTCATTCTGTCCATTCTTCAGTTCCCACCAAGAACCGATATCACGATATTGGAATGTTTCCGCCATCTGTTGTTTAAAATACAATTCTAGCAAATGCCCTGAATAAGTAGGATAATCACTCTTGACGATCTGCTGCAATCCGGGATAATTCTTAATTTCCATCAAGGAACGGTGGCGGTCGAAATAGTTGAACCAAAAACGGAGGAAATTATCCGTTATTTCGTATCGGATGGTTTGTGACCCTTCCTTGGCCAAGATGGGACGTCGGCGGGTTATTACATTATAATCTTCCATAAGCCGTTTCAGCTGACCTCCGATACTCTTTTCTCCTAAAGCCGATTCAATGGAAGATTGTGTATTGATACCTCCCGAAATGGCACTGAGGATGGAGAAATAAGTGGCGTAGTTCTTGCCGAATTCTTCTATGAGCAAGTATTTGCCTTCATCGAGAAAAGGGGAATTGTCGCGGATCATAAACGAGATCATTCCTTCCACATCAAGAATCCGGTTATCGCAGAACAATTCCACGTATTTAGGCACCCCACCTGTAAACGAATAGAGAGCCAAGAGATCATCGGGAGTATAGTCGGGGTTGTAATCGTGCATGATTTCTTTCAAGGTGGCAATGCAGAAAGCCGATAACTTGATGATGTTGTCAGCTCTTCCGAAAAGAGGCTCCTTCGAACTGCGGAAAATCCTTTGCATCAGGGAATAAACAGAACCGGAAACAATCAGATTCAGGTGTGTTTCCATCCGATAACGATCCCACAAGTTTTGCATGTCGCTATAGACGGAGGGATTGATGTTGTAAAACTCTTGGAACTCGTCAATGACCAAGTTGAAAGTCTTAACCTTGGCTTGCTCAAGCAGGTATTGGAAAAGTGATCGGAATGACTTGATGTCTTCGGGAACATATACATCCAGAGATTGAGCGATGAGCGGAACATACTCAGCACACAAGGAAGCCTCGCTCTTTCTGCTGACGAATAGATAAACGGTGGGGCTATCCTTCACCGCCCGCATCACCAAGCTGGTTTTGCCAATACGTCTTCTCCCCGTTACTACTGTGAGCCGGGAATGATCAGTGAACGAAAGGTTCTGAATGCGTTTCAATTCTGCCAGTTCGTTTTCTCTGTCATAGAATTTCATATCACAAGTATTTTAGTAACTGTCGTAACTGTTACGGTGGTTACAAAGATAATGATTTTATGATTCCGATTAAAAAATCTCTGTTATTTTTATTGTGGTTTTAACAGTGTTGTCGGCGCCCCCGTCCGTGTTGTCCTAAAAAAGAAAACCGCTAACTAAATAATAGTCAGCGGTTAATATGTGGAGCATAGCGGACTCGAACCGCTCACCTCGACACTGCCAGTGTCGCGCTCTAGCCAGATGAGCTAATACCCCGTTCTTTTTTTGACGGTGCAAAGATAAGGCGTTTTTTTGAACGGGCAAAATTTTCAAGGGATTTTTTTAATTTTTGGGTTGAAAAAAGGTTCTTATCGGAATATTTGCTATGTTTGCACTCAAAATAGGAATAGTTTATGCTGATATTTAATACGACTTATCACGTGGAGGAAAGCCAGGAGAAGTATTTCCTGATCTGGATGCAAGAGTATTATTTGCCCGAAGTAGAGAAGGACGGTAGGCTCCATGCACCCCGCATTGCGCGCATATTGAGTCATCGGGAAGATGCCGGCAGTTGCTTCTCGGTGCAGTTTGAGGTGGAAGATTCGACCCAGTTGCACCATTGGCATCAGGAACAGGGGGTGAAACTGGCCGGGGAAATGAACCGGATATTCAAGGACAAGGTGGTGGGATTTCCCACATTGATGGAGGTGTTGGTGTGATACAGCCGGTTGGGGAGAAAATAATCCTGGGGATTGACCCGGGCACCACTATCATGGGATATGGCGTGCTGCGCGTGGCCGGCACGAAGCCGGAAATGGTTGCCATGGGGATTATTGATTTGCGGAAGTATGCCAATCATTACCTGAAGTTGCGCCATATTCACGAACGGGTGTTGAGCATCATTGAAAGCTACTTGCCGGATGAAATGGCCATCGAAGCCCCTTTTTATGGGAAGAACGTGCAATCCATGTTGAAGTTGGGACGTGCGCAAGGCGTGGCTATGGCGGTTGCCTTGAGTCGTGACATTCCTATCACGGAGTACGCTCCCTTGAAGATAAAAATGGCCATTACCGGCAATGGGCAGGCATCCAAAGAACAAGTGGCCGATATGTTGCAACGTATGCTCCATTTCAGCAAGGACGATATGCCTACTTTCATGGATGCCACGGACGGTCTGGCGGCCGCCTATTGCCATTTCCTGCAAATGGGTCGCCCTGCCGTAGAGAAGGGATACAAAGGCTGGAAAGACTTCATCGCCAAGCATCCGGACAAGGTAAGGCCCTGATCGTGTTCAGTAGCTCAGCCGGAGTCCTGCCTGCAGCGTGAAGTTGCAGGGATTATCTGTCCGGATTGTCCGTATGTCCGAGCCGTCATCGAAGAAGTAGGAGATGCCTGGCTCCAGATAGATGCCGAAATGCTTTCCTATATTATATTGTGCGCCAATGCCTGCTAAAACTGATAGCTGCACGGGGTCGACGGACAGATCTTCTGAGCCCATCTTGCCATAGATGCATTTTTCAACGGTGCCTCCTGCTGAGACGTAGAAGGTGAACTTGTCCTTGTCGATGAAATTCCAGTTTGCACGAAGCGGAATGCCCATGTAATGCAGCTTTTGTCTGGTTTCTTGCACGGCTCCTTCATAGAGGATGTCCGAAGCCAGGAAGGTATATACCAAGCCCGTTTCCACGGAGAAGCCTTTGGGCAAATTTTTGCGGATGGAGAAACCGGCGCTTATGGGCTGTTTGTGATCAATGGATACAATCCTTGGGGTGCGGTTTTGCAAGAAAGGTAATCCATTCTGGAAAATAATTTCTTGTTCTTTGGGGATGGCAAGGACGTCGCTGGTGGTTGCGGTCAAGTCCAGGTCGGAGTAGCCTGTGCCCGGAGCGCTTTGTTGTGCTTGGGAAAGGCCGCCTTTTTGCGAAAGATTGCCAATGCTTCCGCCAAGGTTTCCTACCAAGACGCCTATAGACCATCCTTTGGCATGCGAACGCGGCTGTTTGTTCATGGCTAATAACTCCCGGTTGGTGCGGGGCAGTTCTGTTTCCTTTTTTACTTTCTTCTGAGGACGGGATGGGGTGGTGTCTTGGGGTATAATAGTTTCTTGAGCGGTTTCAAGATGCTCCTCCGTATGGATTTGGACGGGACTCACCTGTGCGACAGGCGGCAATTGCCGGTGCGGATAGGTGTATAGCGGGAGTGCATCGGCGGTTGTTGCCGGTGCAGGGGCTTGTGCTTGCAGGGATAGCTGCACAGGGATGTTGGAGCTATGGTCGTCTGCCAGCCGTATTCCGATGAAGGAAAGGGCGCCTACCAGCAAAGCGGCAATGGCTGCCATCCATCTGCGGAGAGGGATTGTTTTTTGTCGGGGAAGTTCGCGCTCCAGTCGCTCCCAACCCGAAGAGGGGACAGGTTCGGAATATTCATCCAAACGCTCCTTTATTTTTTTCAACCATGCTTCGTCTTTCATACGCTTTTCCGTTTTAACTGTTCTTTTTCATCCATTCGCGCACTTTGATGGCCAGTGAGGCTTTGGCGCGTGCCAATTGCGAGGCGGAAGATTTCTCATTAATGCCCAGCAATGTGGCTATTTCCTTATGGGATTTCTCTTCAAATACATACAGGTTCAGTACGGTGCGATAGCCGGCAGGAAGTTGCTGGATAAACTCCATCAGCACCTCAGGCGGGATGGCCTCTATGTCCGAGGAGTCGGGAGTCTCATAGACTTCGGGCGCCTTGTCGAACGGGGTGGATTGGTTCAAGACGTTGTTGCGTCGTAGGTATTGTAAAACCACGTTTACCATCACACGTTCCATCCAGGCACGCAATGAACCTTCGCCGCGCCAGGTGAACTTGTCGAACGAGTCGAACAATTTCAGGAAGCCGTCATGCAGCAAGTCTTCGGCTACATCCCGGTTGCCGGTGTAGCGAAGGCATACGTTCAGCAGGCGGCCGGCGTAGCGCTCGTATAGCTCTTTGTAGGCAGCACGGTCCCCTTGCTTGCAGTGTTCGGCCAATTCTTGCTCTTCCATCATTCTTTTTGACGCGTGTACGATTTTTAAATTCACGGACTGCAAAAATACTGCATCGGAAGGGGACGAAAAATAGTGTTTTGCTTTCTTTAACAGCCGCGGATGCAGTATCGGGCAAATCATTGCATTCAAAAAATAAATGAAAACTTAAATTTGCATGCCTTATAAGCAATGTGAATATTCTCATAAAAACAGTGCGTAATATATATGAAGCGTAAAAAACAGATGAAAGCAGCCGGATGGATGGCGTGTGTTGTAGCAACGGTGATTGCCTTGCAATCCTGCCTGGATGACAATAGCTATGGGACTGAAGATTTGCTTTTCTCCATAGGTACGGTCAGGGTGATAGAAGGCCAGGATTATTATATGGAATTGGATGACGGAAGCAAGCTGTATCCGGCGGACACAACCGCCATACACAATTATGCCGTAAAAGATGAACAGCGTGCTTTCGTCTATTTTAGCTTGTTGGAGGGGGAGTTGCCGGGTTATGATTACAATGCAAAATTGGAGCATATCGAAAACATCTTGACGAAAGACATTTACCGGATGCCGCCGGACAAGGCAGACAGCATCGGAAACGACCGCATTGATGTGGACAATATCTGGCTGACGAAAAACCACGTCAACATCGTGTATAAGTTCTATCATAGTAACGACATGAACAAGAAGCACATGTTGAACCTGGTCATTGACGAAAGGCAGGACGCTGCGGACGATGGCTATCTGCACCTGGCTTTCCGCCATAATGCCTACAATGACACTCCACTGCAAGGCGGGACCGGCATTGCTTCCTTTAAGTTGGACAATGTGCGCGACCAACTCCCTTCCTATAAAGGATTGTGTATAGAAGTCAACCCCCTGTATGGTGGGATGAAGAGTTTCATCGTGGAGACATCCGCAGATTAGGTTTATTTCTCAATCATCTCAATGCTAAGCCCTGTCCGATTTCCGTGGATGGGGCTTTTTTATTGTGCAAAATGTTCGCTGTTTAAGGATAATTCGTTATTTTTGCGCCCGTAAACCGATAATGTTGTAATCAAAAAGAAAGAGAATGATGAAAACCGCGAAACTATTGTTGCATTGTCCCGACCGTCCGGGCATCTTGGCCGAGGTGACGGACTTCATCACGGTGAACAAAGGAAATATCGTCTACCTTGACCAATACGTGGACCATGTGGAGAACATATTCTTTATGCGCATTGAGTGGGAATTGGAGAAGTTCCTGGTGCCGCAAGAGAAAATCCACGATTACTTTGCCACGCTCTATGCCCAAAAGTATGCGATGGAGTTCCGCCTGTATTTCTCGGATTATACGCCGCGTATGGCCATCTTCGTGTCCAAGATGTCGCATTGCCTCTACGACCTGTTGGCGCGCTATACGGCCGGAGAATGGAATGTGCAGGTGCCTCTCATCATCAGCAACCATCCCGATTTGCAACACGTGGCCGAGCGTTTTGACATTCCCTTTCATCTTTTTCCGATTACCAAGGAGAATAAGGCAGAACAGGAGCGGCGCGAACTGGAGCTGATGGCCGAGCACGGCATCAACTTCATCGTCTTGGCACGCTACATGCAGGTCGTGTCCGAGCAACTCATTGAAGCCTTCCCGAACCGCATCATCAACATACACCATTCTTTCCTGCCTGCCTTTGTAGGTGCGAAGCCCTATCATGCCGCTTTCGAGCGTGGGGTGAAAATCATCGGGGCAACCAGCCACTATGTGACTACGGACCTGGATGCGGGACCTATCATCGAGCAGGATGTGGTGCGCATCACGCACAAAGACACCGTACAGGACCTGGTGAATAAAGGTAAGGATTTGGAGAAAATTGTCTTGTCGCGTGCCGTGCAGAAGCACATCGAGCGTAAGATATTGGCGTACAAAAACAAAACAGTGATATTCAATTAACAAGAGAACATTATGAGCGTAGCTGTCATCAAATACAATGCCGGCAACATCTGTTCGGTGGATTACGCCTTGCGGCGCCTGGGTGTGGAGCCGGTCATCACGGCAGACGAAAACGTGTTGCGCCGGTCGGAGCGGGTGATTTTCCCCGGCGTTGGCGAAGCCGCGACCACCATGTCTTACCTGCACGATTCAGGTTTGGACAAGGTGATAGTGGGATTGAAGCAACCTGTATTGGGCATCTGCCTGGGCATGCAATTGATGTGCCGCCATTCAGAAGAAGGCGACGTGGACGGATTGGGCATTTTTGATGCAGAGGTGAAGCGTTTTGTGTCAGCCCGCCATGAAGACAAGGTGCCCCACATGGGATGGAACACCATCGGACAGACGAACAGCGCCCTGTTTGACGGGTTCGGCAGGGAGGAGTATGTCTACTTCGTGCATAGTTATTATGTGCCGTTGCACGATTGCACGGCGGCGGTTACGGATTACATCCAGCCTTTCAGCGCGGCCTTGCACAAAGATAATTTTTACGCCACCCAGTTCCATCCGGAAAAGAGCGGTGGCGTGGGCGAACGTATTTTGCGCAATTTCTTAAACTTATAAAGCAAGTGGGGTTATGATAGAATTGATACCTGCCATTGATATCATCGAAGGGAAATGTGTACGCCTTTCGCAAGGAAAGTATGAAAGCAAGAAAGTGTACAACGAAAACCCGTTGGACGTGGCGAAAGCATTCGAGGCACATGGCATCCGCCGCCTGCATGTCGTGGATTTGGATGGGGCAGCTTCGCATCACATCGTGAACTACCGGACCTTGGAGGAACTGGCTACGCAGACATCGTTGGCCATAGATTTTGGAGGAGGTGTCAAGAGTGATGACGATTTGCGCATTGCATTCGAGTGCGGGGCGCGGTTGGTGACAGGCGGAAGCATAGCCGTGAAGAATCCCGACAGGTTTTGCCATTGGCTGCAAAAATACGGCCCGGAGCGAATCATCTTGGGCGCTGACGTGAAGGAAGGTCGCATTGCTGTCAACGGATGGAAAGAGGAGAGCGCTTGCGAACTGTTCCCTTTTCTGGACGATTACATCTTGAAAGGGGTGACTCAGGCCATTTGTACGGACGTAGGCAGGGATGGAATGTTGCAAGGCCCTTCCCTGGAGTTGTATAAAGAAATCCTGCGCCAACATCCATCCTTGTATCTGGTGGCCAGTGGTGGAGTGGGCAGCCTTCAGGATGTGGAAGCTTTGGAAGAAGCGGGCATCCCCGCCGTCATCATCGGAAAAGCCTTCTATGAAGGGCGCATCACCTTGGAGGATATGGAAAAATTAATGAACCATTAATACTATAGATACTATGCTGGCCAAGAGAATCATTCCTTGTCTGGACATCAAAGACGGACAAACGGTGAAGGGGACGAACTTCGTCAACCTGCGCCAAGCGGGAGACCCTGTGGAACTGGCCCGTGCCTATAGTGAGCAAGGGGCGGATGAACTGGTATTCCTGGACATCACCGCCAGTTTTGAAGGCAGAAAGACATTTGCGGAGTTGGTGAAGCGCATTGCCGCCAACATCAGTATCCCCTTCACGGTGGGCGGAGGCATTCATGAACTGAGTGATGTGGAACGGCTGTTGAATGCAGGTGCGGACAAGATTTCCATCAATTCCGCCGCCATCCGTAGGCCGGAGCTGATCGACGAGATTGCCGGGCATTTCGGCTCCCAAGTCTGTGTCCTGGCGGTAGATGCCAAGCAGACGGATGGAGGTTGGCGCTGCTACCTGAATGGGGGACGGGTGGAAACTGACAAAGAATTGTTCAGCTGGACAAAGGAAGCCCAGGAACGGGGAGCCGGTGAAGTGCTCTTCACCAGCATGGACCATGACGGCGTGAAGACGGGTTATGCCAATAGCACCTTGGCTGCGTTGGCCGATGCGTTGTCCATTCCGGTGATAGCATCGGGTGGAGCCGGAGCCAAAGAGCATTTCAGGGACGTGTTTTTGCAGGGAAAGGCCGATGCGGCGTTGGCAGCCAGTGTTTTTCATTTCGGAGAAATCAAAATTCCCGAATTAAAGTTGTATCTTTGCGGCCAGGGAATTCCCGTCCGGATGATATGAACGGATAATATGCTAAATATAAATAGGTATGAGCTTGAATTTTGAGAAAATGAACGGACTTGTTCCGGCCATCATACAAGATGCAGACACGGCCAAAGTGTTGATGCTGGGCTTTATGAACGAGGAGGCCTATAACCGTACGGTGGAAACCGGCAAGGTGACCTTCTACAGCCGCACCCGCAACCGTCTGTGGACGAAAGGCGAGGAGAGCGGCAATTTCCTTACTGTGGTTTCCATACAGGAAGATTGCGATTGCGACACTTTGCTTATCCAGGTGCATCCGGCAGGGCCGGTTTGCCACACCGGTACGGATACCTGCTGGGGGGAGAAGAACGAGCAACCTGTGATGTTCCTGAAGACCTTGCAGGATTTCATTTGCAAGCGTCACGAAGAAATGCCTGAGGGCTCTTATACGACCAGCCTTTTCCAGTCGGGTGTCAACAAAATGGCACAGAAGGTGGGCGAAGAAGCCGTGGAAACGGTCATTGAGGCTTGTAACGGTACGGACGAGCGTCTCATCTATGAAGGTGCCGACCTGCTGTACCACCTTATCGTGTTGCTGACGTCGAAGGGCTATCGCATCGAGGACTTGGCGCGTGAGCTTCAAGAGCGGCATAGCGCCACGTGGAAGAAACATTGATTCCGGCAGAGATGGACGATTCCCTAATCAAATATAGCCACGTGGAAGTGCGCCAACAGGAGTTGTGCGTATTGAGCGATGTGAATCTGGATTTTCATCCCGGGGAATTGGTTTATCTGATAGGCAAGGTGGGTTCCGGAAAGACCAGTTTGCTGAAGACGTTTTATGGCGAATTGGACGTGCATTCCGGTAAAGCCGAGGTGTTGGGATATGATATGTGCCGCATCAAGCGGAGAAGTTTGCCGGAATTGCGCCGACAACTGGGCATCATTTTCCAGGATTTTCAGTTGCTGACTGATCGTACGGTCTATCACAATTTGGAATTTGTGTTGCGGGCGACGGGTTGGAAAGACAAAAGCCGGATGAAAGAGCGCATAGCGGAAGTCCTGGCCTTGGTAGGCATGGAGCGCAAGGGATATAAATTCCCCAATGAATTGTCCGGAGGCGAGCAACAGCGCATAGCCATAGCCCGTGCGGTGCTCAATTCGCCGAAAGTGATTTTGGCCGATGAGCCTACGGGCAATCTGGATGTGGAGACCGGACAAGCCATTGCGGCACTTTTGGCAGACCTCAGCCGGAAAGGGGCTTTGGTCGTGGTGACCACGCACAACCTGCGCTTGTTGGAGGATTTTCCGGGCAGGGTGTGCCGTTGTGCCGGGCACCGGTTGACAGAGGTTGTGAAAGAACAGAATGACTAAGATAAGAAATTAACAACTAACGAAATGAATACAGGAATGAAAGTTTTAAAGTTTGGAGGTACTTCGGTCGGTTCCGCCCAACGGATGAAGGAAGTGGCCAAATTGATTACCGATGGCGAACGCAAGATTGTGGTGTTGTCCGCCATGTCGGGTACAACGAACACATTGGTGGAGATTTCAGATTATCTGTACAAGAAAAATCCGGAAGGAGCCAACGAAATCATCAATCGCTTGGAGGGTAAATACCGTGGCCATGTAGACGAGTTGTATGCCACGCCGGAGTATAAGCAGAAGGGATTGGAACTGATTCGTTCCCACTTCGATTATATCCGTTCCTATACCAAGGACTTGTTTACGCTTTTCGAGGAAAAGGTCATCCTTGCCCAGGGCGAATTGATTTCCACCGGCATGATGAACCTCTACTTGCAGGAGTGCGGGGTGAACGCCGTCCTGTTGCCTGCTTTGGAGTTCATGCGGACAGACAAGAATGCCGAACCTGACCCTGTATATATCAAGGAGAAGCTGCAAATCCAGTTGGAGCTGCATCCGGATGCCGACATCTACATCACGCAGGGCTTCATCTGCCGCAACGCATACGGCGAGATTGATAACCTGCAACGGGGTGGTAGTGACTACACCGCTTCTCTGATTGGCGCTGCCATCAATGCCTCCGAGATACAGATTTGGACAGACATTGACGGCATGCACAACAACGACCCACGCATCGTGGACAAGACTTCGCCCGTACGCCACCTGCATTTTGAGGAAGCGGCCGAGTTGGCGTATTTCGGCGCCAAAATCCTGCACCCCACGTGCATACAGCCCGCCAAGTATGCCAACATCCCTGTGCGCCTGCTCAACACGATGGATCCCAAGGCTGAAGGCACGTTGATTTCCAACGACACGGAGAAAGGAAAAATCAAAGCCGTGGCCGCCAAGGACAACATCACGGCCATCAAAATCAAATCCAGCAGAATGTTGCTGGCATACGGCTTCTTGCGCAAGGTCTTCGAGATTTTCGAGAGCTACCAGACTTCCATCGACATGATTTGCACGTCCGAGGTGGGTGTGTCTGTTTCCATCGACAACGTGAAGCACCTGAATGAAATCCTGGATGATTTGAAGAAATATGGCACTGTCACCGTTGACCGGGATATGTGCATCATCTGTGTAGTGGGAGATTTGGAATGGGAGAACGTGGGCTTTGAAGCCAAGGCTTTGGATGCTATGCGCGACATACCGGTGCGTATGATTTCATTCGGCGGAAGCAACTACAACATCTCTTTCCTCATCCGCGAGTGCGACAAGAAGGCGGCTCTCCAGTCGTTGAGCAAGGCCCTCTTCAATGAGGGTTGACGAAAGAGGGTGATTGAATTTCCTAAAGAGGCTCTTGAGCTTCCTAAAGAGGGATTTTAGACCGCTAAAGAGGGATTTTAGCCCTCCTTATTATTAACTCTGATTTTATGAAAGGAATATTCCCTATAGATAAATTCCAGTCGTTGCGCACACCTTTTTATTATTATGATACAAAGGTGTTGCGCGACACCTTGAGCGCCATCCGTGCTGAAGCCGGACGTTATGGCAATTACTCCGTACACTATGCCGTCAAGGCCAATGCCAATCCTAAGGTGCTTGCCATCATCCGGGAGAGCGGATTGGGTGCGGATTGCGTGAGCGGAGGCGAAATACGTGCGGCCATCAAGGCAGGCTTCCCCGCTGGGAAGGTTGTCTTTGCCGGTGTAGGCAAGTCGGATTGGGAAATTAACCTGGCTCTAGATTATGACATCTTCTGCTTCAATGTGGAGTCCATTCCTGAGTTGGAAGTTATCAACCAGCTGGCCGCCGCCAAGGGCAAGGTGGCGCGTGTGGCTTTCCGCATCAATCCCAATGTCGGCGCCCATACACACGCCAACATTACGACCGGATTGGCTGAAAACAAATTCGGCATCAGCATGGAGGATATGGACAAGGTGATGGATATTGCCCTGTCCATGCAGCATGTGGAGTTCATCGGCTTGCATTTCCACATCGGTTCGCAGATATTGGACATGGGCGATTTCGTGGCGCTCTGCAACCGGGTCAATGAATTGCAGGACAAGCTCGAAGCCCGCCAGATCCGTATCTCATACATCAATGTGGGAGGCGGATTGGGCATTGACTATGCGCATCCCAACCGGCAATCCATCCCTGACTTCAAGGCTTATTTTGCCACCTATAACACTCATTTGAAGTTGCGCTCTTACCAGACTTTGCACTTTGAATTGGGGCGTTCGGTGGTTGGTCAATGCGGCTCGCTTATCGCGCGGGTGCTCTATGTCAAGCAAGGCACCAATAAGCAGTTTGCTATCCTGGATGCGGGCATGACTGACTTGATTCGCCCGGCTCTTTACCAGGCTTATCACAAGATAGAGGACATTTCTTCGGAGCGTCCGGTGGAAACTTACGATGTCGTTGGACCTGTCTGCGAGTCTTCGGATGTCTTTGGCAAGGCCGTAGATTTGAACGGCGTGCAGCGGGGCGATTTTATAGCTATACGTTCAGCCGGCGCTTACGGCGAGATAATGGCTTCGGTCTATAATTGCCGCGAATTGCCGCAAGGTTATACGTCGGACGAGATGATTTGAGTCCAACTTGACAGGTATATGTCCGGGCGGGGTGTATGGATTTTCCAGATGCCCCGCCCGCTCTGTTTTTCAGCAACCAATGTTTCGCAAAAGGGCGGGCTTTTGCTCGCGGAGGTCGTCTTTTGTCTTCGCGGAAAGGACTTGTCCGCTTTGGGAGAATATTTGTGAAAATCAGTGTGTTTTTTTCATCCTCTCCAAGGATTTTCTACATTTTTTTGTTATTTTTGCGGGCAATTAGCGAAACCATAAATTAAAACGACGCATGGCAAATGTAATCAAATTACGAAAAGGCCTTGACATTAACCTGAAAGGCAAAGCCGCCAAGGAATGGCTGAGCGTGAAAGAACCGGGCTTCTACTCGCTGGTACCCGATGATTTCACCGGTGTCACTCCCAAAGTGGTGGTGAAAGAGCAGGAGTATGTGATGGCCGGGGGACCCTTGTTCATCGACAAGAACCACCCCGAATTGAAATTCGTCTCGCCGGTCAGCGGAGTGGTCACCAGTGTGGAGCGCGGAGCTAAGCGTAAGGTGATGAACATCGTGGTGGAAGCCGCCGCCGAGCAGGACTACGAAGAATTTGGCAAGATGGAGCCCGCCAAGATGAGTGGGGAGCAAGTGAAGGAAGCCTTGCTGAATGCAGGCATGTTCGCTTTCATCCGTCAACGTCCCTACGACGTGATTGCCAATCCTGCGGTGAAGCCCAAAGCTATTTTCGTTTCCGCCTTCGACTCCAATCCGTTGGCACCCGACTTCGAGTTTGTCCTGAAAGGTGAGGAAACCAACTTCCAGACAGGCTTGGACGCCTTGTCCCGCATGGCGAAGACCTACTTGGACATCAGCGTGAACCAGACTGCCCAGGCACTGACAAACGCCAAGAACGTGACCATCACAGCCTTCGACGGTCCGCATCCTGCCGGAAACGTGGGCGTGCAAATCAACCACATCGACCCTATCGTGAAGGGCGAGACGGTATGGACCATTGGGGCAGAGGCTGTCATCTTTATCGGACGCCTGATGAACACCGGGCGTGTGGACTTGACCCGTACGGTGGCCTTGACAGGCAGCGAGGTGCTGAAGCCCGGTTATTGCAAACTGAAAGTGGGCGCCCTGCTGACAAATGTCTTCAAGGGCAACGTGACCACCGACAAGGACCTGCGCTATATTAGCGGTAACGTGTTGACCGGCAAACAAGTGTCTCCCAACGGCTTCCTCGGCGCTTTCCATACTCAATTGAGCGTCATCCCCGAAGGCGATGAAATCCACGAGATGCTGGGCTGGATTATGCCGCGTCTGAACCAATACAGCACCAGCCATTCTTACTTTTCCTGGCTGATGGGCAAGAAGGAGTACGTTGTGGACGCCCGCGTCAAGGGAGGCGAACGCCACATGATCATGTCCAATGAATATGACCGCGTGTTCCCCATGGACATCTTCCCCGAGTATTTGGTGAAGGCCATCATTGCGGGAGATATTGACCGGATGGAAGCTCTGGGCATCTACGAAGTGGCTCCCGAAGACTTTGCCTTGTGCGAGTTCGTCTGCTCCTCCAAGGTAGAGGTGCAGCGCATTGTGCGTGCCGGACTTGACATGCTTCGTGCAGAGATGGCGTGAACCTGATTATTAACCGTTTATCATTGAACATTAATCATTCATAAATGAAAGCGTTAAGAAATTATCTCGACAAGATAAAGCCGAACTTTGAAGAGGGCGGCAAATACCACGCATTTCGTTCGGTGTTCGAGGGCTTCGAGACTTTCCTCTTCGTGCCCAACACCACGTCGAAATCGGGGACGCACATTCATGATGCCATCGACAGCAAGCGCATCATGTCGATGGTGGTCATTGCATTGATACCGGCCTTGTTGTTCGGTATGTACAACGTGGGATACCAGCACTTCCATGCTACGGGCACGCCCGGCGGCTTCTGGGAGATGTTTGGTTACGGTTTCCTGGCCGTGCTTCCCAAAATCATTGTTTCCTATGTGGTGGGCCTCGGCATCGAATTTGTTGTTGCCCAATGGAAAAAGGAGGAAATCCAGGAGGGCTTCCTCGTTTCGGGTATATTGATTCCGATGATCGTACCGGTGGATTGTCCGTTGTGGATGCTGGCCGTCGCCACGGCCTTCTCTGTTATTTTTGCTAAGGAAGTCTTTGGCGGTACGGGTATGAACGTGTTCAACGTGGCCCTTATCACCCGCGCCTTCCTGTTCTTTGCCTATCCCACCAAGATGTCGGGTGATACCGTATGGGTATCTTCGGACAGCATTTTCGGATTGGGTCAGACAGTGGATGGACTGACGGTGGCTACGCCGTTGGGTATTGCCAAGACCTCGGCTGCCGCTCCGGATTTCTCGTGGGACATGGTGACAGGTTTCATCCCCGGTTCTATCGGTGAGACTAGTGTTATTGCTATTGCTATTGGTGCCATTATCCTGCTGTGGACAGGCATTGCCAGTTGGAAGACAATGCTCTCCGTTTTCGTGGGTGGCGCGTTGATGGCTTGGGTATTCAATGTGGCAGGTCCTGATACGGCCGTGGCCCACATGCCTTGGTATGAACACCTCGTGTTGGGCGGTTTCTGCTTCGGCGCTGTGTTCATGGCCACCGACCCAGTGACTTCGGCACGTACGGAGACGGGTAAGTATATCTACGGTTTCCTGATTGGCGTCATGGCCATCATCATCCGTGTCCTCAATCCCGGTTATCCCGAAGGCATGATGCTCGCCATCCTGCTGATGAACATCTTCGCCCCGCTTATTGACTATTGTGTGGTGCAAAATAACATCAGCCGCCGCGAGAAGCGCACGGCTCTTAAGTCCAACAATTAAATACCGGATGAGAAATGAATACGAACAGTAACAGTTATACGATCATTTATGCTTCGGTCATGGTGGTCATCGTGGCATTCCTGCTGGCTTTCGTAAGTTCGTCGCTGAAAGAAACGCAAAACAAGAATGTGGAGATGGACACGAAGAAGCAGATTCTTGCCGCGCTGAACGTGCGCGACGTGGCTGACCCCGAAGCTGAATATAATAAATATGTGAAGGCCGATATGCTGATGCAGGAAGACGGCACGCTGAAGGAGAATGACGGTAAGTTTGCCACTTCTTACGAGAAGGAAGTGAAGGAGAACGGACGCCTCCACGTGTTTGTCTGCGAGGTGGACGGAAAGACCAAGTACGTTTTCCCGGTGTATGGCGTGGGCCTGTGGGGTGCCATCTG
Organism: Candidatus Bacteroides pullicola; assembly: GCA_019115825.1. Lineage (GTDB taxonomy): Bacteria > Bacteroidota > Bacteroidia > Bacteroidales > Bacteroidaceae > Bacteroides > Bacteroides pullicola. Next base: position 18,674 of record DXCV01000029.1, on the reverse strand, counting down.
GGGCTATGTGGCCTTGGATGACGACAAGGACACAGTCTATGGCGTTTACTTCTCGCATGCCAGTGAGACACCAGGCTTGGGTGCCGAGATTGCCGGCGACCACTTCCAAAGCGAGTTTCCCGGTTTGAAGGCCATGGCCGATGGTCAGGTGGCCTTGGACGTAGTGAAGAACGGCAAGGTGGCCGATGCTGAACATCAGGTGGACGGTATTTCTGGCGGTACCATTACTTCGGTGGCCGTGGGCTCCATGCTGAAGAGTTGCCTGGGCAACTATACGAAATTTCTAACCAATAAAGAGGCAGAGGAGGACTAAACAATTATGGGACAATTATTTTCAAAGAAAAATAGAGAAGTGTTCACCACGCCGATTGGGATGAACAATCCCGTGACTGTGCAGGTGTTGGGTATCTGCTCGGCCTTGGCGGTGACGGCCAAGCTGGAGCCGGCTATTGTGATGGGACTTTCCGTGACCATCATTACGGCTTTCTCGAATGTGGTTATCTCGCTTTTGCGTAAGACCATTCCCAACCGCATCCGCATCATCGTTCAGCTGGTGGTGGTGGCTGCCTTGGTGACCATCGTGAGCGAAATTCTGAAAGCTTTTGCCTACGACGTGAGCGTGCAGCTCTCCGTTTATGTGGGACTGATCATCACGAACTGTATCCTGATGGGCCGTCTGGAGGCGTTTGCCATGATGAATGGTCCGTGGGAGTCTTTCCTGGATGGTCTGGGCAACGGATTAGGCTATGCCAAGATACTGGTCATCGTGGCCTTTATCCGCGAGTTGCTGGGTTCGGGCACGTTGCTGGGATTCAATATCCTGAACTATGCACCTATTCAGGAAGCCGGCTACGTCAACAATGGTTTGATGCTGATGCCTCCGATGGCCTTGATCATCGTGGCTTGTCTCATCTGGTATCAGCGTGCCCGTCACAAAGAGTTGCAAGAGAAGTAAGACTTTAATTGACTTAGAATAATATGGGAGATTTTTTTAGCTTATTCGTCCGCTCCATATTTGTGGACAACATGATATTCGCTTTCTTCCTCGGCATGTGTTCTTACTTGGCCGTGTCGAAGAATGTGAAGACTGCCGTAGGATTGGGAATCGCCGTGACTTTTGTGCTCGTGGTGACACTCCCTGTCAACTACCTGCTCCAAACGAAGGTGCTGGGACCTGACGCCATTATTGAAGGTGTGGACCTCAGCTTCCTGAGTTTCATTCTTTTCATCGCCATCATCGCCGGCATCACGCAGTTGGTGGAAATGGCTGTCGAGCGTTTCAGCCCCTCGCTCTATGCCTCGCTGGGCATCTTCCTGCCGTTGATTGCCGTGAACTGTGCCATCATGGGTGCTTCGCTCTTCATGCAGCAGCGCATCAATTTGGGTATCAGCGACCCGAAGTATATCGGAGGCATCTCCGATGCCATCTCCTATGCCTTGGGCTCTGGCTTGGGTTGGATGCTGGCCATTGTAGGTCTGGCTGCTGTGCGCGAGAAGATGGCCTACAGCAACGTGCCGGCTCCGCTGCGCGGATTGGGCATCACGTTCATCACCGTAGGTCTGATGGCCATGGCTTTCATGTGTTTCTCTGGTTTGAACATTTAACGAAGAAAGGAATAAGACTATGGATATGAATCTGATATTGGCAAGCGTGGGCGTATTCCTCGTGGTGGTGCTCCTGCTTGTGATTATCCTGCTGGTAGCCAAGAAATTCCTGGTACCTTCGGGAAATGTGAAAATAACCATTAATGGCGACAAGGTATTGGAGGTAGCCTCTGGTTCGACGTTGCTCAACACGTTGGCGGTCAATGGCGTGTACTTGTCTTCTGCCTGTGGTGGCAAGGGCTCTTGCGGCCAGTGTAAATGTCAAGTGTTGGCAGGTGGCGGTGAAATCTTGCCGTCAGAAACTCCGCACTTCAGCCGCAAACAGATCCAAGACCATTGGCGTCTGGGCTGCCAAGTGAAGGTGAAGAACGATATGGAAATCAAGGTTGCCGAAAGTGTGCTTGGCGTGAAGGAATGGGAGTGCGAAGTCATCTCCAACAAGAACGTGGCAACTTTCATCAAGGAGTTCATCGTGGCTTTGCCTCCCGGCGAACACATGGACTTCATCCCCGGTTCGTACGCGCAAATCAAGATTCCCAAGTACACAATGGATTATGACAAGGACATCGACAAGGATCTCATTGGCAAGGAATATCTGCCGGCATGGGAGAAGTTTGGACTGTTCGGTCTGAAGTGCCGCAACGACGAAGAGACTATCCGTGCTTACTCCATGGCCAACTATCCTGCTGAGGGCGACCGCATCATGCTGACTGTCCGCATTGCCACGCCTCCCTTCAAGCCGAAACCCCAGGTGGGCTTCCAAGATGTGATGCCGGGCATTGCCTCTTCGTACATCTTTACGCTGAAACCTGGTGACAAGGTGATTATGAGCGGCCCTTACGGAGACTTCCATCCGATATTTGACTCGAAGAAGGAGATGATGTGGATTGGTGGTGGTGCCGGCATGGCTCCGTTGCGTGCACAAATCATGCACATGACCAAGACGCTGCACACCACCGACCGTAAGATGTCCTACTTCTACGGTGCCCGTGCCCTCAACGAGGTGTTCTACTTGCAGGACTTCCTCGACTTAGAGAAGGAGTTCCCCAACTTCTCCTTCCACCTGGCTTTGGACCGTCCCGATCCGGCTGCCGATGCTGCGGGCGTGAAGTACACCCCGGGCTTCGTACACCAGGTAATTTACAATACCTATTTGAAGGATCACGAAGCTCCCGAAGACATCGAATACTACATGTGTGGTCCCGGCCCCATGTCGAAGGCTATGGAAAAGATGTTGGATGATCTGGGCGTGCCGATGTCGAACTTGATGTTTGATAACTTTGGCGGATAAAGCTTTTTATTTGAAAGCTCTTATAAGTGATAAGGCAGGAATGAAACATGCAGGAAACTGCGTTTCATTCTTGCCTTGTTTTTTGTGATGCCGCATGTTTCTTGTCAACTTCCGGTGTGGCCTTTTGGCTTCATTGTGAACGGATGGAGAGGTCGTATGTGTTAAACAGTTGCAAAAAAATGTTTGAGAGGCTTACGATTAAGGAAAGAAGATGTAATTTTGCCGAATAATTAAGAAAAAGAAGTAGAGTGATGGGAAAAGAAATGTCGTCCAGAATTCAGACGTCCATTCTCAATGCGGCAGAAAAGAAAGTTCTTGTATGGCTTGCCGAGAGGCAACCGCGATGGGTTACATCGGACTTCCTGACTTATGTAGGCGTATTAGGTGCCGTGGTTTGCGCATTGGGATGTGTATTGTCCAACATTAACGTGAATTATCTGTGGATATCCTCCTTAGGTTTGGTGATTAATTGGTATGGTGACAGCTTGGATGGCACTTTGGCTCGTGTACGCCACATCCAACGTCCTATCTACGGCTTCTTCATCGACCACACTTTGGATGCCATCACCATCTGTATCATGTGTGTCGGTTTCGGGCTTTCACCGGCTTTCCGCTTGGATGTCACGCTACTTGTTCTGGCGGGTTATTTGGTTCTTTCCATCTACACCTATATCTGCACTATTCTGAAGGATGAATTCCGCTTGACGTATAGCAGTTTTGGGCCTACTGAGTTTCGCTTGGTGGTCATCATTCTCAATACGATTTATATCTATACGCCAGATGTAGATACCCGATACCTCGTGTTGGGCTGCGACTTTGGCGTGTTCGACTTTATCGGCTTGGCCATCGCCTTGTTCCTGTTCGTGATTCACTTCTGTCAGTTTGTGAAGGACCGCAAAGTGTTGTCTATGCGTGATCCGATAAAAACCTATCAGCCTGCCGAAAAAGAATGAAAGCCGCAACCCTGTTTAAGACTTATCTCGAGTTCTTGGTAACACGTTTGTTCGGGACAGGGGTAGATACCCTGATTCTGTGGATATGCTCTGATTTCATATTCAGCACGTATTGGACGATTTACGTGCTCTCGCCCATCATCTCGTTTGAATTTGCAGTGCTGAGCAATTTCCTTTGGTCGTATTGCTGGATATGGAAGAGCCGTATAGGACAGCGCAGCACGCGTGATTTCTGTTACCGCTTCGTGATTTTCAATCTCTCTTCGGGAGTGGGCTTCTTGATCAAGATGTTGTTCCTGTTGTTGTTCGAGAAGATTTTCGGATGGGACGTGATTTATTGTAATTTTGCAGCTTTGATCATTTCCGGCCTGTTCAATTATTTTTTGGCCGATGCCGTGGTATTTCGGCAGAAGCGTAAAAGCGTCTCGGAAGTTAAAGAGGTTTCTTAAAGAATCGACATCAGAAGATGTGGCTTTGTTCTGTGTGACCTTCTTCTTCGGATGAAATAAAATGATGCGGGTGGTGAGCTTTCTCATCAACCCGCATCATTCATATAAAGCCTTCAGCTATATCAAAAAGATTTCAGAGGGTCTTGTTTGCCCAGTTCTTTCTTGTCTTTTAAGAACTGTGTCAGGAAGATAAGGAACAGGATGAACGCTATGGCCAGTCCTACGAAATCGAAAGTCCCCAAGTCCATGCCGTAGATATCGAATCGGAGTTTTGCCCACGGGGCATAGATGAAGATTGTGTTGATTAGAATGAGCAGCAGGCGGAATTCTGTCGGTCCGAAGGCGGCATACGTCAGACGGAACTCTCCCTTCAGGATCGTGCAAATGTAGGTGTAGATGGAGAGGCACAGATAACCGGCCAATGCCAACAAGGAGATGTCCATGCGCAGCACCGGCGACAGACCGACACCCAAGAAAATGAAGAGGGTGGTGATGGCATCCAAGGTGTGATCGATGAAGAAGCCGTAGACCGGGCGTTGGGTATTTCGCACACGGGCAATGGTACCGTCCAGGCTGTCACCATACCAATGGATGAAGAGTCCGAACGAGGCCAGCCAAAGCCAGTTGATATTATCGTTCGACAACAAGCCACCGACCATGAAAAGTATCGAACCAAACACGCCAAAATAAGTCAGCATGTCCGAGGTGACCCAGCGAGGTTGGCGTTTGGCCAGCCAGATAAGTGCTTTTTTCTCTGCATTGTTGAGAATCGAGGTTTGGATTCTCTGTGATGTTTCTTTTCCCATAAATTCTTATTTTTTAATATTAAAATTCAAAAGTAGGGCATCTTTCTTATTTAGTGGTGTTTCAGAAAGGTGCACAAGTGTCCCAAAGAGCTTTTCCTGCTGTCTGCTGGGGAGATGGTATTCTTTCACCTGAATAAAAACGGCGGGTTTCCCGTTTGGGGCCCGCCGTTTTCATCATTTGATTTCGATTTCTTCCTTCATGTCTATCTCTTCGCCGTGTTGGTCGTAGAAGACATATTGCAGAAAAGCGAGTTTCTGGTTCGGAATAATCTTAATGCCTAATCCGTATTTCATCTGCCACTTGCGCTTCAGAGACATGATGCCCTGATTGACGTAGGCGGCGATGTACGGGTGGATGTGTAGTGAGAATTTCTTTATCTTCAACTTATTTACCAGGTAGTCGATTTTGCTCTCCAGTGTATCGGTGAAAAGGATGGAAGGTTTGATGGTGCCCTTCCCGAAGCAGGTGGGGCAGGTCTCCTCCGTGTTGACGTCCATGGCCGGGCGCACGCGTTGGCGGGTGATTTGCATCAGCCCGAATTTGCTTAACGGCAGGATGTTATGTCTTGCCCTGTCTTTCTGCATGTTTTGGCACATACGTTCGTAAAGCTTCTGGCGGTTTTCGGCCAGGTTCATGTCGATGAAGTCCACGACGATGATGCCTCCCATGTCCCTCAGTCTCAGTTGTCGTGCCAGTTCGTCTGCGGCTCCCAGGTTTACTTCCAGTGCGTTGGCCTCCTGCCCGTTGGCATTCTTGGTGCGGTTTCCGCTGTTCACGTCCACGACGTGAAGCGCCTCAGTATGCTCAATAATCAGGTAGGCACCGCTTTTGTAGGAGACGGTCCGTCCGAACGAGGACTTGATTTGTTTGGTGATGCCGAAATTGTCAAAGATGGGGAGTTTGCCTTTGTAGAGTTTCACGATGTTGGCTCGTTCGGGGGCAATCAATGTCACGTAGTCTTTGATTTCATTGAATACGGCTTCATTATTCACGTGTATGCTCTCGAAGGAGGGGTTGAACAGGTCGCGCAGCAAGCCTACGGCGCGGCTGGTCTCCTCGTAGATAAGCGTGGGGAACTTGGTGGCCTTCTGGATTTTCACCACAGCGTCTTCCCAGTGTTTGACCAAGACTTTAAGCTCTCCGTCGAGTTCGGCGACGCGCTTGCCCTCGGCCACCGTGCGGACGATGACGCCGAAGTTCTTGGGCTTGATGCTCATCAGCAACTGCTTGAGGCGTGCCCGTTCTTCGCTCGACTTAATCTTTTGTGATACGGAAACCTTGTCGTTGAAAGGGATGAGGACCAGGTAACGTCCGGCAAAGGATAGCTCGGAGGTCAGTCGCGGCCCTTTGGTCGAGATGGGTTCCTTGACGATTTGCACCACCACTTCCTGTCCCACCTTCAGGGTGTTGGACACGGTGCCGTCCTTTTCCAGGTCGGGGAGGATGGAGGCTTTGGTGATAGGGTTGAGTTTCTTCTTGTCGCTTAAAGTCTGCTTGACGTATTTTTCCAGAGAGTTGAATTGGGGACCTAAGTCCTGGTAGTGAAGAAAAGCGTCTTTCTCATAACCCACGTCCACGAAGCAGGCATTCAGGCCGGGCATCAGTTTGCGGATGCGGCCTAAATACATGTTGCCCACGGAGAAGGAGATGTTTCTTCCCTCGCTTTGGAGTTCCACCAGGCTCTTGTCTTCCAACAGGGCGATGGTGACTTCCTTGGGCTGTACGTCTACAACGAGTTCGTTTGTCACAATAGTTCTACGCTTTAAATGAATCTTTTCCCGTTGCAGCCTTTCGGCTGGCAACTCACATTGCTTCTTAAACAAAGAACAAACTCGCGGGGTGTTTTTCTCCACAAGTTTGTTCTTTATAGGTCTGTCAGACTAAGATTTACTTTTTGCTTTTGTGTCTGTTCTTTCTCAGTCTTTTTTTACGCTTGTGCGTTGACATTTTATGTCTTTTTTTCTTCTTACCGCTAGGCATAGTTCTTAAAAATTTTTATGGGTTAATACTAGTGTTTATTATTTTTTCACTGAAAGAGTGAAAGTCTTGGCTGGTTTGAAAGCCGGAATGTTATGCTCCGGGATGATGATAGTTGTATTTTTGGAAATATTGCGAGCTGTTTTTTGTGCTCTCTTCTTCACAATGAAACTGCCAAATCCACGGAGGTACACGTTTTCATCTTTTGCCAAAGATGTCTTCACAGCTTCCATAAACGCTTCAACGGTAGCCAGTACTGTGACCTTGTCAATTCCGGTGTTCTTTGTAATCTCGTTTACAATATCAGCTTTAGTCATTTTTCTATAAAAAAAAGATTATTACTAATGGGTTCCTAATTTTTTGGACTGCAAATATATAGCTTTTCCGTGTCTCTGAAAAATATATTTCAGACTATTTTTGCAAAAAGTGGCTAATGCCTGCGTTCAGGTGTCTCTTTGGCAATCTGAAGTGCCTCTTTACGTGGCCAAAGAGGCACTTTGGCACGCTCAAGAGGGACTTTAGGCGCGGGCAATGTTTGGCGGAGCCCGTGAATTTATTTTTCCAACAAATCTTTCAGGAAGGCATCCAATTCTTCGTCCAGCCCTTTCAGCAGTTCCTCGTTGAGCAACAAGGTATCGTCGTCCATCAGCAGGAGTTCGGCGATGGTCTCCTTGTCCTCGTCTACCAGCACGAAGGAGTAGGGCTTCATCAAGGTCAGCTTGTCGAAGTCGCCCGCCGTCTTCATCGAGTTCAGCACGCTGGAAAGGATACGTTCGGCATCGGCTTGGAAGTTGTTGCCGTCGTAGTTGGCCCATTCCTCAAGGGTGGCGGTGGCCAGGGGGGTGTCGTCATCGTCGAAAATCATCAGTTCGCCCGACGTCGGGTTGGCTTGCAGGTGGATGTCCGACACGACGTTTTCTTCACATCCGCGGTATTTGCTTACGGCTTGGCCGATGGCTTTTTCTATCTGTGATAGGGAGGATTGGCTGAGTTTCATAATCGGTCTTTCTTTTTATTGGGCCTCAAAGTTACGGAATATTTGGGAAATAGCCGCGCGAAAGAGGAGTTAACTCTCGCAAAAAACGATTTTCCTCGTCCTGCCGCTGCATTTGTGCACCCCGGTCAGACGACGTATATACCTTATTTATATATGGCAGATCTGCCTGTCCGGCTTGCTTCCCGCTTACTATGCTTTGGTAATAAATGCTTTGTATAGTATGATTTGTTTATAAATATTTTACTTACGTCTTAAACTCCTTTCTTTGCAGCCTTATGCAAGACCCTTGTTTGTCCGTTTCTGAATAAGACATATAACGGAGGGATAACGGAGGGATAACGAAGGGATAACGGAGGAAAAACGGGAGAAAAAACAAAAATAAGCCGTTTCCACTGGTTTCCAGGGCGTTATGCAGGCTCATTTATGCCTTTTCGGGGCTTTGTCGCGCTGTGGGCGTGCAAATGCCGGGTCTTATTGGGGTTGTGTGAAAGCCCTGTTTTGTGTAAGGAAGATTACTGTGTATGTAAAATAAAAGCACTTTTATAAATAGACATATAATTATACAAAATGGCGCGTGTTGTTCATTCTATGACAGCCTTCTGATATTGTAGTGGTGTACAACTTAAGGTATCAGATGCAGTCTGAGGCCTATTTCCACGGCCGCGGCAGTGTTGTTCACTTGTAGGGCAGTCAGAATGTTTTGCCGGTGACGGTATATGGTATTGACCGACAGGCATAAGCCCTGTGCAATTTGCTTGCTACTTTCTCCTTTGGCCAGGAGGGCCAGCACTTCTTTTTCGCGTGGGGAAAGCATTTGTTTGTCCAGTTGATGGTATGTTTCCGGCAGTATGGCTTGACCGGTGCGGTTGTCAATGATTTGTCCGGGGATTTTGTGCTCGGTTTCAAGGAATGGAGTGTAGAGGCAGAGGCCCAGCCAAATGCTTCCTCGGGCGGTGGTTTCCCAATAGAAGCTGCGATGGAGTATGGGGATGGTGCGGGTATCGGTCGTGCGGAAATGAAGAGGACATATCATATTATAATAGGCGCGTTCTGACAAGGGAAGCGTTTGCTGAAACTGGTAGAAGCGGAGCTCCAGCACGTGTCTTTCCAACAATTCATCGGGCGGGATGCGACGGAAGATTTCTTCTTCAAATGCCGAATCAGCCTTTATGGCAGTGTCCTGCAAACCTATGCACTGGCCGAAGGAACCTGAATAGATGTAGCAGGCATTCTCCTGAAAGTCGGACAGGACCGCAATGCCGTTTTCCGTTTCGGCATAAGACTGCGCCATGCGTTTCCGCCTTTCCAGTAATTCAGCTTGGTGGTGCAGGCAGTCGAATTGCTGGCCGGTAAGTATTTCTTTTAATTCCTGTTCTTGGGTATTCATCATTTGAATTGGCTAATTTTGACTATTGTCTGTTTCTTCAGATACCGCTACCTTTGCATCCGTTTGATACAAAAATACAAAATTCATTTTAATTCAATGAACACAATGAACAAATCAATGATTTTTTTAGTTCTTATGGGAGCCTTGACGATGCAGGGTTGTCAGCAGAAGGCGGGTGACTCCGTTCAAACAGGAACCGGTGACGCTAAAGTGGAAACGACTGTGACAGACTTGCGCGTCTGTGAAGTGCGGCTGGGAGATCTTACCTTTACACACGCGCTGAATGGTGGGGACACTTGCGTGGAAGTAAGAGACAAGGAAACACTCGCCTTCCGTTGTACCGAGGGGCGGGATATGTTTTGCGATCCCAATGAAGGAAAACTGACGAATAATACCGTCCCCGCCCTCTTCATGGAGGTGGATAACACCCGACCGTTTACCTTTACAGCCAAAGTGACACCTGAATTTACGGAAAACGGGCTGTATAATGCAGCAGATTTATTGGTCTTTGCCAATGACACTCTTTGGCAGAAACTATGTTTCGAGCAAGACGAGCGTGGGCAGCACCGTATTGTCACTGTGCGCACCCAAGGTACTTCAGACGATAATAATCATGAAAAACTGACTGCGTCTGTTGTTTACCTCAAATTCTCTTCCGATACCCATACATTGGCCAGCTACTATTCGTTAGATAAAAAAGAATGGCAAATGGTAAGACTATACAAGAATTACTATCCTGCCAAAATCTATGTAGGCGTTGCCAGTCAATGTCCGAAAGCCGGAAGTTGCACCAGCTTGTTCGAAGAGATTTCTTTGGAGCAGACCACGGTCAGCGATTTCCGTTTGGGTAACTGATAAATTATTCCTCATCCTTGAACCGCTGCATCTGTGCGTCCAGCCGGGCCATGCCTTGCAGGCGTTCTTGCAGCTCCTGGAGATAGACGGTGGTGAAGACATAGTTGGGCACGTCGGCGGCGTTCAGGTTGCCGACGTTTTTTTCGTCCAGCCTGTCTATCTGATAGGCTACGTGCTGGGCTTTCTCCGCCCACTCCGTGGCGGCGGCGATGCTGTCCTGCATCTCATAGCCGAGGGCAATGTTGCAGGCGGCATACATCTTTTGCTTGCCCTTCTTTTGTGCATAATGACGTTTCCACAGGGTGATGGCATCCGGCCAGTTGCCTTCGCGGACATAGACGGCGGCATCGCGCATGTCCACCGAGCCGCCCGTGAAGAGGTAGCGTTGCGTGGTCTTCCAGTGGGGCAGGAGATGGCGGACGGGGAGGGTGCCGGCAAATTGCGAGGCGGCTTCTATCAGTTCGTCCTTCGGGATGGAGCGGGCTTGCAGCTCGCCTTCGCTGGTGCCCATCTCTTCCCAGAAGATGCTATCGATGCTCTGTATGGTGGCGAGAGCACCGTTGCGGTTGGGCAAGTAGACGCTGAAGGTGGGCAAGACCTTGACGTCCGTGGTTTCATAATAAGCGTTGATGTCCGGTAGGCGGTTTACCCGTCGCAACGAACGCAGCTGCACGTTCTCAAGAGCCACAAGGAAATCTACGCCCAGGTCGCGGGACAGTCGGTTCACCTCTGCGCGGGACAGGGTGCTTTCGCGGGGCATCTGGTCGTAGGCACGCAGAGCGGAGTCGCAGATGATGACCTCGTCGAAGTAGTTTTCTGCGGCCAGTGATTCGGCCAGGGATTCGGTGGCTAGGCGGGCATCGCCCAGGTAGTACTCGGTCTTCCGGCGGATTTCAAGTTTATCCTTGGGCGGCTCAGCGTCTTCCGGCATACGGGTGACTTCGGGCGAGATTGGCATATTGTTCACCACGCCCACCCGTTTCAACGAGGAGGGGAAGCTGACTTCGGCGGGCAGCATGTAATCAATGTAGAGCGGTTGGACGCTCTGACAGCCGGTGGTCAGCCAAAGGAGGGCCAACAGGGGATAAAAACAGTTTCTTTTCATATTCGTTACTATATTATTATGTACGGGCAGCGTACATACCCATGTACGGTTGCCATACCTATTCGGTTGCGACACCCGCAAGTTTTTTCATCGGACAAAATTACGTTTTTGTGCGGACAAACAAAAACCCCGAACCGTTAAAAACCGTTCGGGGCTGGATTATTTGCTTCTTCGTGAAGGCTTAGAGATTCCTTCCGTGGCAATTCTTATACTTCTTTCCGCTTCCGCAGGGGCAAGGGTCGTTGCGACCTACGGTCTTCTGTGCGCGGATGGGTTCGCGTTTGGGCTTCTCGCGGGTGTCCTGTGCGGCGGCAGCCTGCTGGTTGGGGTCGCTCAGTTCCTGCTTCTGCTCTTGATATTTGCTCATGTCCTGGCGTTGCTCGGGAGCTGCCTGACGCACTTCCTGCGGTTCGCGCACGGGGATTTGTCCGCGCATCAAGATGGAGATGGTCTGGTTGTTTATCTTATCCACCATGGCGTCGAACAGGTTGACGGACTCCAACTTGTAGATGAGCAGCGGGTCTTTCTGCTCGTAACTTGCATTTTGCACGGAGTGCTTCAGTTCGTCCAGCTCGCGCAGGTTCTCCTTCCATGCCTCGTCGATGACGTGCAGCAGGATGGCTTTCTCGAAGGACTTCACCACATCCTTGCACTCGCTCTCGTAGGCGGCTTTCAGGTTGCACGAGATGTTGTAGACGCGCTTGCCGTCGGTGATGGGGATGAGGATGTTCTGATAGAAGGCACCCTGATTTTCGTACACCTGCTTGATGACGGGGTAGGCTATCTGAGCCATGCGGTCCGTCTTGCGCTTGAACAGCTCCATGGCGGAGGCGAAGGTCTTGTCGGCCAGGACTTCCTTCTTCTCGTTGCGGAACTCCTCTTCGGTGAAGGGAGGCTCCATGGCGAGCGTTTGGAGGATGTCCATCTTGGCGTTCTCATAATCCGGGGCACCTACGGCGTTGGCGCAGCGATCCCAAATCATGTTCACGATGTCCATGCCGATGCGTTCACCCATCAAGGCGTGGCGGCGCTTGGTGTAGACCACGGTGCGCTGCTTGTTCATCACGTCGTCGTATTCGAGCAGGCGTTTGCGGATGCCGAAGTTGTTTTCTTCTACCTTCTTCTGGGCGCGTTCGATGGACTTGGAAATCATGCTGTGCTCAATCATCTCACCTTCCTTGAAGCCCAGCTTGTCCATTACGCTGGCAATGCGCTCGGAGGAGAACAGACGCATCAGGTCGTCTTCCAGCGACACGAAGAACACGGAAGAACCCGGGTCGCCCTGACGTCCTGCACGACCACGCAACTGACGGTCTACACGACGTGACTCATGACGCTCCGTACCGATGATGGCCAAACCACCGGCGGCTTTCACCTCGGGGCTCAGCTTGATGTCGGTACCACGGCCGGCCATGTTGGTGGCGATGGTCACCGTGCTGCTTTGTCCGGCTTTAGCCACGATTTCGGCTTCCTTCTGGTGCAACTTGGCGTTCAATACGTTGTGCGGAATCTTGCGCATGTCCAGCATCTTGCTCAGCATCTCGGAGATTTCCACGGAGGTGGTACCTACCAGGACAGGACGTCCGGCCTGCACCATCTTTTCGATTTCCTCGATGACGGCTTTGTATTTCTCGCGTTTCGTCTTGTAGACGCGGTCGTTCATGTCGATTCTTGCGATGGGGCGGTTGGTCGGGATGACCACTACGTCCAGCTTGTAGATGTCCCAAAACTCGCCGGCTTCCGTCTCGGCCGTACCGGTCATGCCGGACAGCTTATGATACATGCGGAAGTAGTTCTGCAAGGTGATGGTAGCGAAAGTCTGCGTGGCGGCTTCCACCTTCACGCCTTCCTTGGCTTCGATGGCCTGGTGCAAGCCGTCGGAGTAGCGGCGGCCCTCCATGATACGGCCTGTCTGCTCGTCCACAATCTTCACCTGTCCGTCGATAACTACGTATTCATCGTCTTTCTCGAACATCGTGTAGGCCTTCAGCAACTGGTTGATGGTGTGCACGCGTTCGGATTTGATGGCGTAGTTGGTCAGCAGGGCATCCTTTTTGGCCAGACGTTCTTCGTCGGTCAGGTCGGTTTCGTTTTCCAAGGCGGAGAGTTGGGCGGTGATGTCCGGCAGTACGAAGAATTCGGGGTCGGACATCTTACCGCTGATGAGATCCACACCCTTGTCGGTCAAGTCTACGCTGTTCAGCTTTTCTTCGATGACAAAGTAGAGCGGGTCGGTCACCTCGTGCATGCGGCGGTTGTTCTGCTCCATGTAGATTTCCTCGGTCTTGAGCATGCCGGCTTTGATGCCCTGTTCGCTCAGGAATTTGATAAGAGCCTTGTTCTTGGGCAGACACTTATGGCTGCGGTAGAGGGCGAGGAAACCTTCTTCCTGTTGCTTCTTGTCGTCCGAAGCGATGAGTCGCTTGGCATCGGCCAGGTATTGCGTGGCCAGTTTCTTTTGGGCTTCCACCAGACGCTCCACGAAAGGCTTCAGCTGTTCGAACAACTGGTCGTCTCCTTTAGGCACTGGGCCGGAGATAATCAGCGGGGTACGGGCATCGTCAATCAATACAGAGTCCACCTCGTCGACGATGGCGTAGTTGTGCTGGCGTTGCACCAGGTCCTTGGGACTGATGGCCATGTTGTCGCGCAGGTAGTCGAAACCGAATTCGTTGTTCGTGCCGAAGGTGATGTCGGCCAGGTAGGCCTTGCGGCGGGCGTCGGAGTTGGGCTGGTACTTGTCGATGCAGTCCACGCTCAGGCCGTGGAACATATAGAGCGGTCCCATCCATTCGGAGTCACGCTTGGACAGGTAGTCGTTCACCGTCACCACGTGTACGCCGTTGCCGGTCAGGGCGTTGAGGAATACGGGCAGGGTGGCGACGAGCGTCTTGCCTTCACCCGTGGCCATTTCGGCTATCTTGCCTTTATGCAGCACGACGCCACCGAAGAGCTGCACGTCGTAGTGTACCATGTTCCATGTCACCTCGTTGCCGCCTGCCTGCCAGTGGTTGACGTAGATGGCCTTGTCGTCTTCGATGCGGACAAAGTCCTTGGTGGCGGCCAGTTGGCGGTCGAAGTCGGTGGCTGTAACCACGATTTCCTCGTTCTCCGTGAAGCGGCGGGCAGTGTCCTTCACGATGGCAAAGGCCGTGGGCAGCACCTCGTCCAGCGCTTTCTCATAGAGGTCCAGTATCTCTTTCTCCAACTTGTCGATTTGATTGAAAAGTTCTTCGCGGTCTTCCAGCTCGGTGCTTTCCACCTTTGCTTTCAGTTCGTCCACTTTGGCCCGTTGTTCGGCTGCCGAGTTGCGGATGTAAGCCTTCAGTTCCTCCGTCTTGGCACGCAGGGCGTCGTTGTCCAGCTTCTGTATTTCCGGATAAACGGCTTTCACCTTGTTCACCCACGGCTGAATCTCTTTCATGTCGCGCGTGGACTTGTTGCCGAAAATCGAGCTTAAAATCTGATTGAATCCCATTCTTGTATATTATGTGTTATTATTATTACTGATTGATTGGCGCACAATGGCGAATTTGCGCGGCAAAGTTACTTAATTCCTTGCAGATAACCTGCATCCGGACAATTATAATCGTATGAAAAATGTATTTAGAGGTCGAGAGAGGCCTCTGTGCAGGCATTTGGCGCCCGGATGCGCATCGCTCCGGACAGGGTGGGGGCAATGCGTGTGGCGTTGACGGGGATGCGGATGGTTTCCGCGCTGATGCCGGTGCCCAGCAGGATGAGCGGGGTGGGGACATTGGCGGCACGCACGGTTTGTTGGACGCTTCCGTCCTCGTGCATGAGGGTCCATCCCGGCAAGATTTCGATGAGCAGGTCGCCCGAGCGTTGGCGATGGAAACCCTTGCGGATGAGGTCCGTCTTGGGCGACCATGAGCCCAGCAAGAGCCGGTTTGCCGAGTAAACTTCGTTCACTCCGCTGAACTGGACGAGGAATCCGGCGGCTTTCTCCTGCACGTCGGCCAGGTTCAACTGCTTGTCTTCGATGAGTTTATGATTGAGGTAGATTTGTTGGTCGTAGTAGGCTTCCACATACTGTCCTTCGCCGTAGGTGGCCATCAGGAACATATTGAGCAAGGTGGCACAGCGGTTGAGGTAGAACTCGCCGCCCGGTATGCGGTAGAGGGAATGGTCGGGGATGCCGTTGTCCACATATCCTGTGGATGCCACGCAAAACAGGATATTTTGCAAGCCTATCTTCTGCTCCAGCATGTCCAGCAAGCGGGCCAAACTGCCATCCAGGCGGGCATAGATGTCCTGCATTTCCATGGCTTGCGTGCCTGTGGGAAGCAGGTTGTAGGGCCCTGCATAGTAGGTGAGGGACAAGAAATCAGGCACTTGGTCGCGGCCAATCCCGCTCTTGTCCAGGAGGGTTTCTGCCAGGCGGTTGACTTCGTCGTTGATGAGCGGCGTGAAGGTCAGCTTGTGGTTTTGGTAGTTGCCCTTTCCTGTGGATTTGTATTTGAAAGCCTCCTTGGTTTCTCCCGGCAGGCAAGTGTAACGCTCGGGGGAGTAGAGAGGCGTCCAGACGGCGTTTTTGAGGCGGATGCCGGGCGCGTCCTTGCTGTTGACTTCGTCCAGCCAATAGGGGAAGTCCTGGTAATAGGTCGTGCCACACCATTTGCCGGTCTGCTCGTTGAGCCAGAAAGCTCCGTTGCCCGCGTGGCCTGCGCCCAGCACGGCGGCTTCGCGGAAGGGGGCAATGGCATACACCAAGGCGCGGTTGTCCGTGGCAATCCTCAGTTCGTCGGCCAGCGTGGAGGTCAGCAACTTGGCCGGCGAGGTGCTCTCGTTGGTGTAGTTGCCCATGAATTTGGGGTCGTCCACGCAATTCACCGGACGGAGGGTCTGCGCGTCCATCCAGCTCTCGCCGATGATGCCGTTCACCGCGGGCGTGCTACCCGTGTAGAGGGCGGCCAGAGCCGAGGCGCGGTCTACTCCGGCAAAGGGCATCTCGGCATTGGCAAAGACTTTCCCTTCCCGCATCAGGCGCCGGAAGCCCTTCTCGCCATACAGCGGTGCGAAGTCCTCCACGTAGTCCGTGCGGAGCTGGTCAATCGTCAGCATCACCACCAGACGGGGGAGCACAGGCAGGGGCTGTGCCTGCATGCTGCCGAAAGTCAGCATCAATATGGAAGTTATCAGTCCTTTTTTCATTTTTTACTTCGTCTTACTTCAACCAGGTGGGCAACGCTTCTTATCCACAAACATAGTGCCAAAGGTAATACTGTCAGCGGAAATTCTTGCGGAAATGCGCCCCATAAAAGTATAAATAAGGTTAATATAATGAGATTGGCCGTCTGATAGAAGCTAAGCTTGCCCCTTCGCTCCTTGTACACCACTTCCGCAAGCCCAAACAGATGCAGGGGATGGAAGACGAAGAGCAGGTAGTTGGGGCTCATGCACGGATGTTGGGAGAAGAAGACCAGGAAAGCCAGCACGCACCCTGCCAGCCCCATGGCGGCGAACAACACCACATCCACACCCCACAGCGGTTTCCTCCGGCGGAGGCCATACACCGTGAGCAGCAGGGTCACCGCGAAACAAAGCCAGGCACAAAGTTCAGGCGTGAGGCCGCCTTCGCGAGACTTTTCCTTGGGCATGGCTTTGACCAACTGGCTTTCGTGGGAAACCAAGCGGCGTTTTTGTCCGATGGAATCCACCACCTGCGCTTTTGTCAGGTCGGCTTGCAACAGGAAAGGCACGAACTGCATCGCCCTCCGGCTGATGGGTTTGTCGGCTTCACTCCCCAGGCATAGGTCCATGGCCAGGCGCGACCACGGATGGCCTTCGCTATACCGGTAGATAAGTTCGCGGAAGGTATGGGTGGTGGGAGCGTTCATGTCCACGCCATAATCCACGCTACCCTGCACGGCTTCCTCCACCTTGTCCCGCGGACGGGTGGAGCAGTTGTCGTAGAAGAAGTTGTAGCGGTAGACGCGGTTCTCCGGCCGGTAATTCTCTTCCAGCAGGGCCACGAGGCGTTCCTTTTCCGCCTGGGTCAGGTTGAGGACTTGTTGATGGATGTCCCGTCCGTAATAAAAATAAGCATAGTTGAAATAGTCGGTGCGGCTCTTGTCCAGCCGGTAATCCGTCTCTCCCAGGGCGAAGCGCAGGACGAAGCCTCCCGAGCTGAAGTCGAAGACGCCGTAGTTATACACCACGTCCGTCTTCCGCGTCAGGTTTTCGCACCGGATGGCGGTATGCCCGAAGAGGGTGTAGATTTCCTCGCCCGCCGCGCAGGTCAGGAGGCTGATGCGCAAGGAGTCGTGGGCGGACGCCTCTCCTGTTTCCGGTTGTGCCGACAAGCGGGAAGGGAGCAGGGCGCAGAGGAGTATCCCTATTAATGTGTATATGGGTAGTTTCATATTGTTCTATTAACATTGAAAACCGAATAGGACTCAGTCAAAATAGTCTGTTTGAACCTATGAATCCGAAAGATGCTTTGGGATATTCTCTTTGCAAGTAATGAAAAGGGTATGCGTCAGATAACAGCATCACAGCAGGTAAGGATATACGGGAATTCTTCTGTCTTCAAGTTTTTCCTTGGAAACAGAAGTAAGCACAAACTTTTCCTTGCCTGAATCAGAAGACTTGTCCTTCCCGCTCCTGATTCCACGGGAAGTTTTCGGGGCCTTCTTGGAATATTTATTGGATATGATGGTTCCCATAAAAACAACTTTAACAAAGTGTTAGACGTTTACAACTGCAAAGATAAGTGATTCGTGTCAAATAACATAGTTTGTAGGCAGCTTACAGGCTTGCCAGCCACTTCTTGCCCGACTTTGTGTGAAGCCAAGCAAGGATTCCACCGCTTATCAGGGTGGTCAATGCGAAAAATATAGCCAATACTTCCATATCACTTAAAAATTTGGTTTCCAATTTTAGCCAATATGACCGTGGAAGCTATGCCCCCGGCCATCATTCCTGCAACCGCAAAGTAGTCTATATCCTTCCCGGTTATAATGATAGTAACGCTACCGAGCACCAAAGCTGTAAACGTCAGCTTGGATAAATCGAGATAGTACTTGGCGATGTTCTCGCGCCTTGTCCTGTCCCGGTCTCTCGCTTCATCCTTCATTTTCTGTTGTTCTGCGAATGTAGATACTAATTGAAAATAGCACCAGATTTTAATTCAAAACAGCTCCACTTATAGTTATTGCAAAAGTAGTTCATAAAAATGAAATAGTATCATAAATTCATAGTTTTCTGAGTTTCTTTCAGTCTGTA
>DXCV01000028.1 GCA_019115825.1 Candidatus Bacteroides pullicola | reverse complement strand
AATACAGCAACCTCATATCCGACTCCAACCTGGAAGAGACGGAAGACATCTTCACCGTCAGCGAGTTCAAGAGCATCACCAACTTCATCGACCGCACCCCCAAACGTCCTTCCAACGAAGAGAAACGGATGTCCATCAACATCAACAAGAACGGACGGGTGTTCATCGTGGAGTGCATCATCTTCCAAGACCTCAGCTTTGAAATCTCCATCAACGATGTCAGCCAGGAGGAAGAACAGGTACGCCTGAAGCGGCAACTGACGCAGAACATCGCCCACGAACTGAAGACCCCCGTCAGCAGCATACAAGGCTACTTGGAAACCATCGTCAGCAACGAGAACCTGCCCCGCGAAAAGATGGACATCTTCCTGGAGCGCTGCTACGCCCAAAGCAACCGCCTGACACGCCTCCTACGCGACATTTCCGTGCTGACCCGCATGGACGAAGCCGCCAACATGATAGATATGGAGAAGGTGGACCTCAGCGTGCTTGTGGCCAACATCGTCAACGAAGTGGCGCTGGAGCTGGAGGAGAAGCACATCACCGTGGTCAACTCCCTGCGCCCCAAGATACAGTTGCGCGGCAATTACTCCTTGCTCTACTCCATCTTCCGCAACCTGATGGACAACGCCATCGCTTACGCCGGGACCCATATCCGCATCCATATCTCCTGCTTCCGCGAGGACGAGAATTTCTATTACTTCAGTTTTGCGGACACAGGTGTAGGCGTTGCCCCGGAGCACTTGAACCGCCTGTTCGAACGCTTCTACCGCGTAGACAAAGGACGCTCGCGCAAGCTGGGCGGCACCGGCTTGGGGCTGGCCATCGTGAAGAACGCTGTCCTCATCCATGGCGGCACCATCTCCGCCAAGAACAACCAAGGAGGCGGGCTGGAGTTCGTCTTCACGCTGGCCAAGGAGAAGAACTAAAGGGGTGGTTGATTTTTCTTTCTCCACTCCTTAACGGCTTCTATAAGTTGGTACTGCTATTTGGGGTGCTTGGGGTGATTCGGATAAAGTCGTTCAATCACTCCACATTCAATTTCTTCCCCTACCGAGTATCAAATGCTTTACAGCATTCTTCTCTTCACGCACGTTATCCGAGAAGCAAATCAATGAGCCTATCAGAGATTTCATCCAACAAACCTTTATGACACAAGCCATCAATATAGATATTCGGAATGGCACTATAGCCACTATAGCCATACTTTGCTCCTAAAAGGCTACATGCCACCGCAGCATTGGTATCAGCATCCCCTCCCGCATTGACAACTGTCAACAAGCCTTCCCAAAAATTATTCACATGATATAAACACCATATCGCAGCAGAAAGCGTTTTCAACGTATATCCCATAGCTTCATTGTCCAACGTCAAATCTTCAATCTGACCTTCCTTTGCCAATTGCAAATAAGGTTCTATTCGCTTGTCATACTTACGGCCTATTTTCACAATTTCATCAAAAGTCAATTCCTCCCCATGCCACACCCAATGATGAATAAGCTCAGAAACAATCACACAGGATCCCACACACCTTGGATCTGTATGGGTCAGCCTACAGATCTTCTCGGCATAAGTAGCAACATTCTTCTCACAGAATCCCACAATAGAAGTCCGCATCAAGGCTCCATTTGCTGCGCTATTCTTATTAGAAAGTTCCCATACCAATTCAGCGGCCCGCATCGGATTCCTCTCATAGTCAGCGATGCTTAACACGTTATAGGTATGCCTGCCTATGCCTCTTGGATTCTCCTTAAACCATTCCTTAAAGTTGTGTGCAATAGCATCCAACTTAATACCCCGCTTTTCCAACATCGCATTGGCTATGCAGAGCATCATATCCGTATCGTCCGTCCACTCTCCCGGCATCCATCTCTCTCGGTGTTGGTCTTGGATAATCTGATCATAAGTGTAAATGCCATTCGGATAATTAGCCAACACCTCTGCATGTGACATGAACTCTGTGCCCAATCCCAACGCATCGCCTATGGCTTGGCCAAAAATGACGCCTTTCATTCTATCTTTAACTTCATCTGAATCAATCAATACTCGCTCCATTAGTTCATCCATTAATCGACCCCAAAATCCTCTCTTAACTATCTTTTTAGCTTCTGTCATAAACATAATACAATTAAACCGACACAAACAACAAGCCAATTATATAATCAGAAGAATTAACAAAACAACAGCAACAATTCCCAAACATCCTGGCATGAAACATCCTCGATTAGCTTGTGCTAATTGCTCTTCTAATTCTCTATTCTTCGCTCTTGCATTTGATAACTCTCTCATAATCTGCGAATTTTCTTCTTGCCGCCTTGTATTCTCGTTTTGCAGCTTCGATAAATTTTGATTATAACTTTTCAATTGATCAGTTTGTTCCGTAAGCCGTTTATTCATTTCTTTTTCTTGTTCCCTCCTTTGCCTTTGAATAGCCTCAAGTTGAACAGTCAATTCTTTATTCCGCCGATTGGAATCTTCTATTTGTTTTTCATACTGTCGCTTCACTTCTTGTACGAGTGCTGCACGCGAACTATTTCTTTTTTGAATCACCGTTTCTACCAAATCACGAAAATATGTGCCAAGGGCAAAAGGTATAGGGATAACTTTATCTGCCACATTACGGATAAACAAGTTTTCCTTTTCATGGCCAACACCGTAAATCCACGCTGTCTTCAAATTTACTAGAGTTTCCACTATCAAAATATTATCAAGATTCTCTATACCACTTCCTCCACCTCGCACCAAGGCTATTGCATCATATTTCTTTTGATCTAACTGTTGCAATCGTACTCGAAATTCTGCCGGCTTGGCAAAACTTACACGGTAGGTATGGAAATCTATGTAAGCTTTTGCTGCTACTACTCCTTTTTCAAAATCTGCATTTGTTATTGAAGTTTCGGCATAAATGAGGGCTATAATAGGACGTTCTCCTCTAAAAAGTTTATCTTCAAGAAGTCCATCCACATTTTTATATCCAAATTCACTTTTAATACGCCTTAGTTCAGCACGTTTTATTTCATCATCTGACACTGCCAATTCTTTTATTTTATCCACCCGCGTTACATTCAAGAGAATTTGAATGGATCCTTTAGATTGGAGTTTTCTATCAATTGTTCCATAAACTGACACCAAATTGCCATTTTTAAGATCTGCACGAAGAGATTGTGGTACAACTATTGTTATTTCTTCAGCAGAATTTTCATCTTTCAATTGATCATAGGCCACGCTTCCGTACATTTTATCTGATTTCCAATATATCCCATGCAGACAAAGTACAACTGCATTAATTTCCTTATTTGAAAGAAAATTCCGAAGTATACTCAACAGTTCTGATGGCTTATAAAAATTGCCTGGTACTATATTTGAAGATAATTGTTGCATATTTGGTATGGTCAATCATAATACATAATGATGGAATTCTATCATATAAATCTTTAGAGTAAAAAGACACCTAGACTAAGGGCATTATTAATTGTAAAAATAGAATGTTTCTTTTTGAAGAATTTCATTATCCAAATATTGCATTGTTTGATCATGAAGTTCTGAGGCAAAATTTAAAATATGAGAAACAGGACAGATATCATCAAAATACCCTTCTCTAACAGAAGAGTCTAACCATTGTTTTCTCATTTGCATATCATGAGGTAATAATACCATCTCCTGCAATACCTCAAAATCTTTAAATTCTAGCATCAAAACAAATTTCACCCCTAGAGGCAACCTCTGCCTATCTGCAAAATTTATATGCTGAGGGAGACTAAGACCTTTAGCCTTAGACAAAGTCCTACAAAAAGTTTGAGCACCTAAATTCAAAGTTACTATACGTTTTTCCAACAAGACATTATTATTTGGATCAAATTGGATACCTTTTGAAAGAAAATAATAAGCCAATGTGGACAACGTTTGAAAGAATTTTTGTTCATTGACAAGATCCAATAAATTCAAGTATGCAACTCCAATCTCTCCAGCCACTTTAGCTGGAATTTTCTTTAAAAAGTCAGGACTAGTAAATGTTAACTCTAATATCTTGCCAAGATATAAACTCGCTCCTTGCTTATTCTTATGGAATAAAGCATTTGCTTCATAACTATTATGGATTACAATTTCAAGATTTGTCATAAACCTTCTTCAATCAACTTTCCCCAGCCCCCAAAGAATTTTAAACATAAAAAAGCGCAGGACTGCGTGCTATTCATCGTTCTTGAAGGTCCTGAGAAAACCTGATTACACAAATGAAAATAGACAGCAGACCCACGCTGGAAACCAGCGTAGGAACCGACTGTGCCATTCCTGTGTAATCATGAAAATTTCTCAGGTTCTCAAGAACAAGAATGAAGCACAACGCTTCTTACAATTTTATCTCACAAAATTTGAAGGCAACACTTTGCACTTCGGTTGCAAACATACGCATTTATTTTGAGGAAATGAAACTTAAAGCAGATTTTCTTTCAAATTTCTCCTATCTGTTGGGAATTGTGAAAATATTGATCCTTTTCCCTGCGAAGTTCTCTTTTAAGACTAATATGTCATAAGTAAGCTTTAATTTATACTAAGAACAGGAAAATTAAGCGCGAATTACGCAGATTTCACAGATAGAATATACGTCATAATGGCAGCCTGACCCGTGTCTCTTAGGCCAACAGTAACGCCACCGGGCACAGTCCTTAGCTGCAAGGACTCCAGTCCTTCTACTTGGAGGACTCCAGTCCTTGGGTGCAAGGATTCCAGTCCTCGGCTGCAAGGACGCTATACTTCCCCGGCCATTTCATATATACTTGCCCTAAACAAAGAGCCTCTTCACGGACGTAAAGTCCCTCTTTAGGAAGCTAAAGTCCCTCTTT
Organism: Candidatus Bacteroides pullicola; assembly: GCA_019115825.1. Lineage (GTDB taxonomy): Bacteria > Bacteroidota > Bacteroidia > Bacteroidales > Bacteroidaceae > Bacteroides > Bacteroides pullicola. The sequence goes on along the minus strand of DXCV01000028.1, from coordinate 33,226 downwards.
AGGCCGCCCAAATGCCTCTTCTTAGTACCACTGGATGTTGCTCTGCGTCTGGCTGCGCTGCTCGTACTTCAGGTCTTGCAGGATGCTGGCATTGGCGCGGATGGTGAAGTTGTAGTACTTCCAACGTCCGAAGGGAGCCACGCTGGCCGACATGCTGAAGCAGTGCAGGTCGCGGGTGATGTTGAAGGTGGTCTGCGTGATTTCCTTCGCATTGAAGTCGTAACCCGAATTGAAATTGATGGACCACTTGTTGGAAATCTTGATGTTTCCGTTGATGTTCAACGCATTCAGGCTGAACTTGTAGGGATAGCGCATCCGCTTGCGGTTGATGGGCTTGGTGCGGTCTTCGGTGATATTGAAACCCGTGCTGAAGTTGATGGACCACGGCATCTTGAACACCTGATAACCGTCCTCGTCCACGGCGGCTTTTTCCGTCCGTTTCTTCTTGGTGCCGGTGTTGCCGGACTCCTCGGTTTGCTCTTCGGAAGTTTCGTCACCTTCCGTTTTGTTGCCTTCCTCTTCCTCGTCATCACCCTTGCCAAAGAGTTTCAGGATTTTTTTCCACGAGTCGTTGTTCAGCGTCCAACTGAAAGAGGTACCATAACCCGACCAACGTCCGAATCGTCCGTAAGACCACTCGGTGCGATTGCCCTCGTAGACGTTGCCGTTCTCGTCGAACTCATAGGCGTAGGTGGCAAAACGCGAGGACATACTCAACGTATAGTTCTTGGTCAGCTTCATGCGCAGACGGAAGTCCAAGTCACCCCAGGGCTTCTCCTTGGCGGCGAAGTTGTAGGATATGCCCAGACCCAGTTCGTCAATCAGGCTTCTTTTGACGATAGAGTCGTTTTTGTCTCTAAATTTCATCTCCAGGTTGTTGGAGAGGTCGAAGGTGACCATACCCGATTTGCCTTCGCTGGGAACGCCGAAGGGCTGGTCGGAGTAGTAGGAGTAGCGCACGGTGTCCACGGGCAAGCCGTATTCGTCCGTCTGCACGTAGGAGTCGTAGTAGCCGAAGCGGTCGGCACCGAAGTTGGGCGACCAACTGAAGCTGACGGAGGGCGTGATGACGTGGCGAATCTGTATCTCCTTCTTGGGGAAGAACATCGGCTTGTACATGCCATAAATCTTCGTGTTGATGCCGACACTGGCTCTATAGTCGTAGACGCGGTGGAAACCGTAGGTGGTGTCCTCAACGGCCTCTTGCAGGTCTTGATCCCACGACTGGCGCACCTTTCGCGTGTACCACCGCTCGTTGTATTCGAACGAGGGCGTGATGTTGAAGTAATCGAACGCCGTGAAGGTGGCGCTGATGGGGATGTTGTGCTGCATGGCGTTCTCCCAATCCTTCGTCAGGCTGGACTTGAACAGCAGGTTGTCCTTCGTCTGGATGCTGTTGGTCAAGCGGCCCGTATAGCGCAGGTTGATTTTCTCATACCACTTCTCATCCCCCACGCGGTTCTTGCGGCGGAAAGGATAGACGGTGCTCAACGAGATGTTCAAGTCCGGCAACGTCACCGAGATGGACGAGTCGCGCATGGTTTGTGCGATATTGGCAGTGGCGGATATGCTGAGCAGGTTGTCGAAGAAGTTGCGCGAATAGCTGACGCTGGAGGTCTTGGTGTTCTGCGACATCAGCTGCGAGTTGTACATGTTGTTGATATTGGTACGCTCGTAACTGCTGGTGGAGAAGTTCACGCTGGCCGAGAACGTGGAGTTGGGGTTGGCTTTCGGGTCTTGGCGGTGACTCCACACGATTTTGAAGTCCTTGGCCACGAGGTAGTCGCTCAAGCCCTTGTCGCCCGTCTTGGTAATCTGATAATCCATCTGAAACAAGCCGGAGAACTTGTAGCGCTTCACGTAGTTGGTCTCCGCACGCAACGCCCACGAACCTTTAGTAAAGATGTCACCCCGCAGCTTCAAGTCCATCTGGTCGCTAATGGCAAAATAGTAACCCCCATCCACCAAGCCGAAACCACGGCTGGAGTCGTCCATATAGGTGGGCATCAGGAAGCCGGATTGGTAGCTGCTGGAGAAGGGGAAGAAGAAGAACGGCACAGCCAAAGGCAAAGGCACGTCTTCCACCACCAGATAGGCAGGACCGGTGACGACATTCTTCTTGGGGCGCACCTTGGCGTAGGTCATCTGCATGTAGAAGTGGGGATGCTCGTGGTTATCGCACGTGGTGTAGCGTCCCTTCTTCATGTACAATTCATCGCCTGCGCCCTTCTTGGCATTGTTGCCCGTCACGTAGCCCTCGCCCTGCTGGCTCACCACGTTGCTGATAAGCCCCTTCTTGCTCTTGAAGTTGTAGCGGATGGTGTTGGTCTCGTAGGGCGTCTCCCCGTCCTTGAAGACCGGCATACCCTGCACCACGCCCAGCGAGTCTTCCACGCCATGGGCATAGACCGTGCTGCTGTCCAGGTTCATGGTGATGACCTCGGCGGTCAGTTCGATGTGCTGGTGGGGATAGTTCACCTTGCCGTCGCCATAGAGGTGGGCGTATCCGTCTTGGGTAAAGACGATGGAGTCGTTCGCCTCATAAGTGACCGGGGCATCCAAGCCGTCTTTCTTCTTGGGCACCGTGTCCGTCTGCAAAGAGTCGGAAACCAACGAATCAGCGGACAACGAATCGCCCAACTGCATTGCCGGTTGTGTACGTCCCCCTTGCAATCGCCTCTCCCTGCCACGACGCTGCGAATCAGCCTCAGCGGAGATGAACAGCAACAGGAAGAACAATATAACGGATATGGATATATTTGCTTTCAATGAAATTATTCAGTTTTTTAGAAACGCATTAAGCGCGGCAAAAGTACGGAAAATAATACGTATTCTCCCGCTTTTCACAGAAATTTAGATGTCATAAAAACAACTCGCACCACTTGTCGAAGCGTTGCACACCCGCCAAGCCATACTTTTCCAGGCTTTTACGCGCCTTCTCGACGGTTTTCTCCCTGTCCAGGTGCGTTTTGGAAAAGAACTTGTCCGAAAAGCATATCACCTGCTCCTCCATGCTGACCGGCACCATGTCGCGATGGGGCACGGGCAAGTCTTGGGCAAGAATCTGCTCCAGGGAAAGGCCGGCTCCCGTATGCCGCTCGCACACCAAGGCATGGCGCGGATAGCCCTCGGCACGCATCAGGTCGGCGCCCAGATAGCCGTGGCAGATGTAGGGTTTGTCGCCAAAGCAGAAGATAGAGTCGGCGTCTGTCAGGAAGATGCCTATGTCGTGCAGCATGGCGCCTTCGTAGAGGAAGTCGCGGTCGAGGCCCAGCTCTGGATGCCGTCCGGCTATTTCCAAGGCTTTGTCGGCCACGGAGCGGCTGTGGGTCAGCAGGATATGCTTCAATTCGCTCTCTCCAGGATAATATTTGTTGATAATGTCTAAAGGATTCATCGGATTCATGTTCTTTACGGGATGCAAAAATACGAATTATTCTTCAACCTGCCCGCACTTGGCAGCAATATTAACGCTTGCCTCCTCTTGCCTGCGTTTCTTCCACAACTGCCAGGAATTGATGATGTTCTGCCACAACACATACGAGCCGGGACCTACGGAGGCCAGCGGATTCAGGTAGGTATAGGCCATCCAGATGGCCAGCACCGTGTTCTTCTGCCCCAGCGCCTGCCCGCCGCTGATACGCTCTCGATAATGTCCGCCAATCTGCTTGCCGAGAAAGAACTGGAGGCAACACGCCACCAAACCGGCCAAAGCAATCAGCCACTCCACCGAAGCCGGCGCATCGCTGTTGACCAACGAACGGACAGTCTGCCCGGAGACGATGGCCAAAGCCACGCCCCACAGGTAGAAAGCCGCATCGCGCAACCTCAGCAAAAAGGCATGAGCCTTGGGCACAAAAGCGCGCAAGAACCAAGCCAGCAGGAAAGGACATATCAGCAAAGGAAACACTTTACTCAGGATTTTGAGGAAAGCCGTCCAGAAGGAAATCTCCGCATGAGGCTCCACCCACGGGAAAACCAAGGGGACAGCCACGGCTGCCAAAAGATTGGACAAAAGAGTGTAGGTGGTCAGGCTCGACGCACTTCCGCCCAACTTGCCGGTGATGACCGCGGCTGCCGTGGCCGTGGGACAGATGAGGCACACCATGGCAGCCTCGAACACCTCATGGTAGACCTCGTTCATGGGGCAATACACCAGCAAAACGGCCACCAGAAGGCAAGAAAAAATCTGAAAGGCAATGAGCCATCCATGCCAAAGCTTAGGCTTGAGGTCGCGCACTTCCACCTTACAGAAAGTGAGCAACAACTGGGCAAAGATAAGCAACGGGGTCAATATGGCCACAATGCTGTTGACGGCAGGCTTAGCCGGCGCCAAGAAAGGAACCTTGGCAAAGATAAAGTACACCAGCGTACCCGTCACCATAGCCACAGGCAATGTCCAATCTTTCAGAAAACGAATAAACAAAGACATACGTTCAAATTAGCAATGTTTCGCGGAGGCCTTGCCTTTCTTTCGCGAAGGCTTCGCCATTCTTTCGCGGAGTCTTCCGTTATATCCGGGGATATAAGACCTCTCAAACGGGCGCAAAAATACAGCCTTCTGCTGAAAATCTTCTCCTTTGAGACCAAAAATCTGTTTCAAAAGGACGAAAAAGCGCAAAACTTGATGGGCTGGCATCAGTTTTCTATAAAATTCCACTAAATTTGCACCGACTTAGGATATGAGACAACTCAGGCTACACATATTAGTATATATAGGCATCTGTTGCGGGTTGCTGGCGTCTTCTTTCTGCTACGGGAAGACAGATGCCCGAGACTTCGTGGTGGTCATCGACGCCGGACACGGAGGACATGACCCGGGAGCCGTCGGCCGCATCTCGAAAGAGAAGAACATCAACCTGAAAGTTGCCCTGGCCGTAGGACGTCTGATAGAGCAGAACTGCCCGGACGTGAAAGTCATCTACACCCGCAAGCGGGATGTGTTTGTCGCTCTCAACCGCCGGGCGGAGATTGCCAATGAAGCCAAGGCGGACCTGTTCATCTCCATCCACACCAATTCCCTGGCAAGAAACCACACGGCGAGGGGAGCCTCCACATGGACGCTGGGTCTGGCCAAATCCGAAGCCAATCTGGAGGTAGCCAAACGTGAGAATGCCGTCATCCTCTACGAAGACGACTATCAGACACGCTATGCCGGATTCAATCCCAACTCGGCGGAGTCGTACATCATCTTCGAGTTCATGCAGGACAAATATATGGCGCAGAGCGTGCGCCTCGCCTCGCTGATGCAAGAGCAATTCCGCGGCACCTGCAAACGGGTGGACAGAGGCGTGCATCAGGCAGGTTTCCTGGTGCTCCGGGCAAGCGCCATGCCCAGCGTGCTCATCGAATTGGGCTTCATCTCCACCCCGGCGGAAGAACGCTACCTGAACTCGGAGCAAGGCGTGGACAACCTCTCCAACGGCATCTACCGCGCCTTCCTGGCTTACAAACAGGGACAAGGCACCCCTCAAGGCGATGCCCGCCCCCTACAGCTTGCCCAATCTGCTCCGAAACCGGAGACTCCCTCCGCGAGCCACCCCATATTCAAAGTGCAGATATTCGCCTCCTCCGAGCTGCTGAAGGACAACGACAAGCGACTGAAAGGCTTGAAAGGCGTGGAGCATTACCGGGAAAACGGGCTTTACAAATACACCTACGGCGCGTCCGACGACTATAACCACATTGCACGCACGCGGCGCTCCGTGGCGGGCAAGTTCAAGCAGGCGTTCATCATCGCCTTCAAGGACGGCAAGAAGATGGACATCAACCAGGCCATCCGCGAATTTCAAGAGAACAAGTAATCCAAATAGAAACATACAAAAAGCAAATACGTCATGAAATTTTTTACAAAAGAAGTCAGAATAGGTATTGCGGCCATCATAGCCCTCTGCGTATTGATCTACGGCATCAACTACCTGAAAGGTATCCACCTGTTCAAACCCTCGAGCTATTTCTACGTCAAATTCCAGAATATCAACGGACTGACCAAATCCAGCCCTGTCTATGCGGATGGTTTCCGGGTGGGCATCGTGCGCGAATTGTATTACGACTACGACCACCCGGGCAATGTGGTGGCCGAGATTGACGTGGAGCCCGACCTGCGCATCCCCAAAGGCAGCTCGGCCGAACTGGCTGCTGAAATGCTGGGCGGCGTGCGGATGAACCTGCTGCTGGCCAACAATCCCCGCGAGAAATACCAGACGGGAGACACCATCCCCGGCGGCTTGAACAGCGGTATGCTGGGGCAGGTAGGCGACTTGGTGCCCCAACTGCAAAAGATGTTGCCCAAGCTGGACTCCATCATGGCTTCCTTGAACGTCCTCTTGGCAGACCCCGCCATACCGGCCACCTTGCACAACATCGAGAACCTGACCGCCAACCTCTCGGCTACAAGCGGACAACTGCAGACCTTGATGAACAACGACATCCCGCAACTGACCGGCAAGCTGAACACCATCGGCGACAATTTCGTGACCATCTCCGGAAACTTGAAAGAGATAGATTATGCCGCCGCCATGCAGAAAGTGGACTCCACCCTGGCCAATGTAAAAATGATTACAGACAAGCTGGGCAGCAAGGACAATACCGTCGGCCTCCTGCTGAACGACCCGAGCCTGTACAACAATCTGAACGCCACCACGGCCAATGCCGCCAGCCTTCTGGAAGACCTCCGTCTGCACCCGAAACGCTATGTGCATTTCTCGCTGTTCGGTAAGAAGGATAAGTAGGAAGATGGGCGTTATATAGATTTCGTCTAAATAACACGATTTCCCGCTTCCACCTTGCAATAAGAGCCAAACAAACGATATACAGCCTCCAAAGGCATCAGCCCTTGGGTGAGGAAGAGAATGGGAATCGCCACTTATTCTGCACGTAATCATTTGTGGTATAAGACATTATAAAAACACAATAGCCCCCTCCGAGGGGCTATTTTCATACGAAATCATAAGTTGCTGAAAGTAAATGCCTTATTGCCTTCCCCAAAAAAGCAAGAAAAAAGGGATTTGTTTTTCTCAAATAAGATTGCGACTTTTGCAAAGCGTAGAAGTTTAGAAAGTACCCGTAAAAAGTAGTTGTAGTTGCTATGAGTGAAACAAATTATGTTACGCTATGGAACCGTTGTCTCCAGATTATCAAGGACAATGTTCCTCCGCAGACATATAAGACATGGTTCCTCCCCATCGTACCCTTGAAATATGAGGACAAGACGCTGGTTCTGCAAGTGCCGAGCCAGTTCTTCTATGAATTCTTGGAAGAGCAGTTCATCGACTTGCTCCGCCAGTCCATACTGAAGGTATTCGGGGAAGGGAGCAAGCTGATGTACAACGTGATGGTGGTCAACAATCCGCCCACGACTGTACCTCTGCCCACGCATCCGGACCACACCACAACTACTACGGCCAAGCCCCAAGTGAAAGAAGTCCCCCAACAGCCTTTGGTGACCCAACTGGATTCGCACCTGAAAGGCGACTACAACTTCGAAACTTTCATAGAGGGAGAAAGCAACAAACTCTCGCGCAGCGTGGCCGAAGCCGTAGCTCTCAATCCGGCCAAGACCATCTTCAACCCGTTGTTCATTTATGGGGCATCGGGCGTGGGCAAGACGCATTTGGTGAACGCCATCGGCACCAAAATCAAAGAATTGTATCCGAACAAGCGGGTGCTCTACGTGTCCGCCCATTTGTTTCAGGTGCAATATACCGACTCTGTACGCAACAATACGGTCAATGACTTCATCAACTTCTACCAGACCATTGACGTGCTCATCATTGACGACATACAAGAATTTGCGGGGGTAACGAAGACGCAAAACACGTTCTTCCACATCTTCAACCACCTGCATCAGAACGGTAAACAGCTCATCCTCACCTCCGACCGCTCTCCCGTATTGCTGCAAGGCGTAGAGGAACGGCTCATCACGCGCTTCAAATGGGGTATGGTGGCCGAATTGGAGAAGCCGACCGTCGAGCTTCGCCGGGACATCTTGCGCAACAAGATTCGCCGGGATGGCCTTCAGTTCCCGCCGGAAGTTGTGGATTATATTGCCGAAAACGTAAGCGACAGCGTGCGCGACCTTGAGGGCATCATCATTTCCATCATGGCCCATGCAACCATCTACAACCGTGATATTGATTTGGAATTGGCCCAACGCATCGTGAAGAAAGTGACGCACAACGAAAACAAGCCCGTCACCATTGACGACATCCTACGCGTCGTGTGCACCCACTATGGATTGGAGTCCAACGCCATACACACCAAGTCGCGCAAGCGCGATGTCGTGCAGGCTCGTCAAGTGGCTATGTATTTGGCCAAGACTTACACCGACCTTTCCACGGCCAAGATTGGCAATCTGATTGGAAACCGGGACCATGCCACCGTGCTCCATGCGTGCAAAACCATCAAAGCATTGAAAGACGTGGACAAGGCTTTCCAAACTGAAATGGACGAAATTCAAGCTGAACTCAAAAACAACGGGTAGGATTAAAGGAGATCAATCTTTATCCCTTTCGACCGATAACTCCACTCCTGCCCCCTCAATATCCGCTCCCATGGGAGGATTGCGTTTCATCAGCGACAATTCTATTCCGCCCAAAGCCGGAAAGTCATGGAAGAGACGTTGGACAATGCGCCCGGCAATATGCTCCAACAGGCGCGAAGGGCGCGACATTTCATCCTTCACCGATTCAAACACTTCTGCATAACTGAGGGTGTCGCCCACCTCGTCGGTCTGAATGGCACGCTTCAGTTCCGTCCGCAACCGAAGATTCACGATGAACTCGTTGCCTACAAGGGTTTCCTGCGCTCCCACGCCATGGTAAGCGTAGAAGCGCAGGTCCTTCAAAATAATATAACTTTGTTTTATCCGCATCGGGATGCACCACAAGTTTTGCAAATCAAACATCCCTCTTGGTAAACCAAGGTCTCATTGCCGCAATTCGGGCACTTCTGACCTTTCAGTTCGGTGCCATCGGACACATATTTCTTAAGGGCACGCTCTACACCGTTCTTCCACGTGTTGATGCTCTCGTTGTCCAACTGGAGCGAACTAACCAGCTTGATGACCTGCTCGATGGGCATACGATAGCGCAGCACGCCGGAAATGAGTTTGGCATAATTCCAATACTCCTTGTTGAACTTCTCGGACAGGCCCTCTATCGTCACTTTGTAGCCGCGCTTGTTCTCGAACTGGAAGTCGTAGTGCTTGCGCCCGTCCTCATCGTAGTTCTTGATGATATGGCCCGTGGTGACGCTCTTAGGCAGGACTATGCCTTCCTCGTCATCCAGCACACCAGTGAAGATTTCGTAAGGATGTCCATTCAGCAAACCGACGAAAGCCACCCACTTCTCCTTGTTGTTCTGGAAACGCACCACATCGGCTTCCAACACCTTCGGACGGGTTTCCACAATCGTGGGCGGCTTACACGGGGGCAGTTCCTCCTTCTTGTCGCTCTTCGTAGAAAGAAGCACACCTGAACGTGAGCCTTCACGATAAACGGTGCAACCCTTGCATCCCGAACGCCAAGCCTCGACATAAAGACGGTTCACCAAATCCTCGTTCACGTCTTGCGGCAGGTTGATGGTGACGCTGATGGAGTGGTCCACCCACTTCTGGATGCGTCCCTGCATCTTCACCTTCATCAGCCAATCCACATCGTTAGAGGTTGCTTTATAATATGGAGATTGTTCCACCAAGGCGTCAATCTCCTCCTGAGTGTATTTCTTGGCGGGATTCAAGCCTTGCGCCTCCATCCAAGTTACAAATTTGGGGTGGAAAACAATATATTCCTCAAAGGCATCGCCCGTCTCGTCCACGAAATCAATGTGCACGTTCGTGTCGTTGGGGTTCACCTTGCGGCGACGCTTGTAGACGGGCAGAAAGACGGGTTCGATGCCCGAAGTAGTCTGCGTCATCAAACTGGTGGTACCGGTGGGAGCAATAGTGAGGCAAGCGATGTTGCGCCGGCCGTATTGCTTCATCTCCTCATAGAGGGCAGGGTCTGCCTCGCGCAAACGGTTGATGAAGGGATTGTTCTTCTCGCGCTCCGCATCATAGATTTCAAAAGCACCGCGTTCCTTGGCCATTTGTACCGACGAACGATAGGCTTCGAGGGCTATAGTGCGATGCACCTGTTCGGAGAACGCCGTGGCCTCTTCCGTGCCATAGCGCAAACCCATGGCAGCCAGCATATCACCCTCGGCGGTGATACCCACGCCGGTGCGCCGTCCTTGACCGCTCTTCTTGTAAATTTTCTGCCAAAGGGTGCGCTCGGTGCGCTTCACTTCGTCGTTTTCCGGGTCAGAATCTATCTTCTCCTGGATGCGCTCGATTTTCTCCAGTTCCAGGTCGATGATGTCGTCCATGATGCGCTGTGCCAAGGACACATGCTTCTTGAAGAGTTCGAAATCAAAATAGGCATCCGGCTTGAACGGGTTCACCACGTATGAGTAGAGATTAATGGCCAACAGGCGGCATGAATCATACGGGCAGAGGGGGATTTCGCCGCAAGGATTGGTAGACACCGTGCGGAAGCCCAAGTCGGCATAGCAATCGGGCACGGACTCACGCAGGATGGTGTCCCAGAAGAGCACGCCCGGCTCGGCCGACTTCCACGCATTGTGGATAATCTTCTTCCACAACGCCGATGCGCTGATTTCCTTCTGCACCAACGGATTCTCGGCATCGATGGGATATTGCTGCACGTAAGGCTTGTCCTCTATGGCGGCTTGCATGAAGGCGTCGTCCAGCTTGACCGACACATTGGCGCCCGTCACTTTTCCCTCCGTCATCTTGGCATCAATGAAAGCTTCGGCATCGGGGTGCTTGATGGATACGCTCAGCATCAGCGCGCCGCGACGTCCGTCTTGCGCCACCTCACGGGTAGAATTAGAATAACGCTCCATGAAAGGCACCAAGCCTGTAGAAGTCAAGGCAGAGTTCTTCACGGGCGAACCTTTCGGACGGATGTGTGACAAGTCATGTCCCACGCCTCCGCGGCGCTTCATCAGCTGCACTTGCTCCTCGTCCACTTTGAAGATGGCGCCATAAGAATCCGCTTGCCCGTCAATGCCTATCACGAAGCAATTGGAAAGGGAAGCCACCTGATAGTTGTTGCCGATACCAGTCATCGGGCTGCCTTGCGGCACAATGTAGCGGAAGTGATCCAGCAAACCGAACAGTTCTTCAGCCGATAAAGGATTCGGATAATTGGCTTCGATGCGCGCCACCTCGTTGGCAATGCGCCAGTGCATATCCTCCGGGGACTTCTCGTAGATGTTCCCGAAAGAATCTTTGACCGCATATTTGTTGACCCAAACCCTTGCGGCAAGCTCATCGCCTTGGAAGTATCGTAAAGATTCTTCAAAGGCTTCATCATAGGAATACGTTTTCTTTTCCACGCTGTTTTGTTCCATTGTGAGTTAGCGAATAAAGTTTTTTCTGTAGAAGGTTCGTTTGTAGTACACGAATGTGTCTGCAAAGCTATGAATGTTTTCCAATATGGCAAAGAAAAACCGGATGTTTTTCCGACTCTTTTGGAAAGTTTTCCAGTTCAGAAACATATACATATAGTTATCAAGCATTTAGAATTTCAAGAGAAGAGAAAAGTTTTCCAAAACAGCAAACCTGTATCATCCTATATATTATAGCGGGCGGAAACAATCAGAAACGGTTGAAAACTTTTTCAGCCTAAAAAGAGACGTCGTATCGTTTCTTTTTCTATATTTGCCGAAAAAAGAAATAGATGGAAAGTTTAAAGCAAAGAAGAACCATCCGGAAATACCAAGCCAAGGATATTTCCGATGATTTGTTAAATGATTTATTTGAATCTGCATTCCGTGCCTCCACCGTAGGGAATATGCAGACATACAGCGTGGTGGTAACCCGTGACGCAGAGCGGAAAGCCCGTCTGGCGCCTGCCCACTTCAACCAACCCATGGTGCAGGAAGCACCCGTGGTGCTCACCTTCTGCATCGACCTGCACCGCTTCACCCGTTGGTGCGAACAGCGCGACGCACACCCCGGCTATGGCAACTTGGAGTGGTTCGTGACCGGCGCCATTGATGCCCTCCTCGTAGCGCAAACTTTCTGCGTAGCCGCCGAAGAGAAAGGCTTGGGCATCTGTTACTTGGGCACCACGACGTACAACCCCGACCAAATCATTGATGCCTTGGAGTTGCCCCAGCTCGTCTTCCCTATCGCCACCATCACCGTGGGATGGCCCGCCGAGCATCCGGCGCAAGTGGATCGCCTGCCGTTGGAAGCCATCGTGCACCAGGAAACGTATCACGACTATACACAAGATGACATAGATCGCCTTTATGCCTACAAGGAATCCCTTCCGGAAAACCGGCAATTCATTTTAGAGAACCACAAAGAGACTCTGGCACAGGTATTTACCGACGTGCGCTATACCAAGGAAGACGCCGAAGCCATGTCCAGGCTCATGCTCGAAACCATGCGGAAGCAGGGGTTCTGAGCGGGCTACGATTGCTTCCTGATCCTCCATTCCTGCGGATACAAGTTGTTGGCGCGGTTGCCTATGTTTTTCACGAAACCAAGGGGCAAGCCGCGCCACGTAAGCAATACGAAACCCCGGGGCGAGTCAGCGGGCAAACCGACCGCCTCCCTCCGCAGGTAGGCGATGGCTTGGTCATAATCCGCCTCCACGCGGGGAAAGGCATCCGGATGCAAATCCGTGCTCATGGCCAAGGCGTGCTGCGGCAACAGGTCACGGCCTTTCACCTCACCCACCGGGATGCCTGCCTGCAAGATGCGGAGCGAGGGGCGCAAGCGCTCAGCCAAGGATGACACAGCAACGGGCAGAGCTGTCAGAAACGCCCCTTTGACCTCCCACACATACTCCTTTCCATCGTCCAGCCAAGACTTGGCCTTTGCTGCCGCCTCTTTCGGGAAGACGGACGCATCAGACTTGCCACGCCCTTTGCGGTGCACCTTCCGCCCTGCCGGTTCTTGCATTTCCTCCGCATCGGCGGGCTTGCGCAAGAGGGCAAGGAAGAAACCTTCGCCCTTTGTCCGATGAGGCAGGAAACGATAAACGGGGAAATCCTCGCCGGGCAATAAGTTGCCGGTAATCCCCCACCCGTCCGGCACGTCCGGCACCGGATGAATCTCCATCCCCTGCTCGTCGCGCAGCCAGCGCACGTTTTCTTCGTCTTCCTTTATATTATACGTACACGTACTGTAAATCAATATCCCACCCGGCTTCAGGCAAGGCAGGATGTCCGCCAATATGCGCCGTTGACGGCACGCACACAATGCCAAACTTTTCAAACTCCATTCTTTCGCGGAAGCAGGGTCTTTGCGAAACATTCCCTCGCCCGAACAAGGAGCATCCACCAGGATGACATCGAACAACGCCCCCAAAGGTGTGAAATCCGCCGGGTCATTGTGGGTCACCACCACATCCGGGCTGCCCCACTTCGTCAAGTTCTCCGCCAGCACCTGCACCCGGCTGTGCACCACCTCGTTGGCCACCAGCATACTGCCCTCGGGCAGGACGTCGCAAGCCAAGGTGGACTTTCCGCCCGGCGCAGCACAGAGGTCGAGCATCCGCATCGGCGCATCGCCCACGCAATGCCGCAACACCCACGCCACGAACATCGAAGACGCCTCTTGCACATAATAGCCCCCGGCATGAAGCAAGGGGTCGAACGTAAACGAAGGTCTTTCCGCCAAATAACAACCGGAGACACACCACGGCACCGGCTCGCCAAGCAACGGCATATCGGGCACCTTACGACGGTTCAGGCGGATGCTGACGGGAGCATCGCCCTGCAAGACATCCAGGAAGGCAGCAGCCTCCGGGGCATCCAAAAGCGTATGTATCTGTTCGATGAAATCTGTGGGTAAAGTCATAGTCATACAATCAGTCTTATTATTCACGGGTGCAAAAATAAGAGAAGATTTCCACATGTGCCAACAAATCACCGGATAAACGGCGGGCCTGCCCCGGTAGAAGCCGTGGGTAAGAAGAGCAAAGGTGGCACCTTTGGTAGGCAAAGGTCGTACCTTTGCTGGATAGGAGCAACACTTACTCCCGGCAAGCGCACGGAGAAAACAGAGGAAAATCCTAAAAAATTTCGTTTCTTTGCAACCAAACCGGCATCAGCTTCCGTCTAACACACAAAGAAACCACTAAAATGAGCAAAATTATGAAGACAATGATTCTCTCCCTCATCGCCGCGGCAGCCCTCTGCCTGCCGGCACAAAGCCAACAACGCACCGTCACCGAACGCGACAGCCTAGGACACACGACGCGCATCATCGAAGTATTGGATACCGTACGCGACGGACGCGCCGAGACGGACACGCTGAGCATCACCACCTACGAAGAGCCCACGGAACGCACATCCACAAGCTGCAGCGTGGACTACCAGTGGGACATCACCGACTGGGAGAACCTGGGCGACAAGGCTGTAGCTTTCTCCGTGATGGTGGCGTTCGGCATGTTCCTCTTCTTCATCACTCCCGTGGTGCTCATCATCCTCATCTTCTACTTCCGCAACAAAAACCGCAAACGGAAATACCTGCTCCTGCAGCAAGCCCTGGCCAACGGACAACCCCTGCCGAAGGAGGCATTCAAGGAAATCGCCATGCCGGACAATCGCACGAAGGGATTCAAGAACATCGGCTTGGGCATCGGCCTCTTCATCTTCATCTGGGCATTGACGGATGAATTTGGCCTGGCTTGCGTCGGTTTGCTCATCATGTTCATCGGCTTCGGGCAACTGGCCATCTATTATACGCGCCCCGACAAGAATCAGCGCACAGAGCCGAAAGCATCCAACGACATGCCCGCCTCGGACCTCCCCGCATCCAACGAAGAAGAACGATGAACCGGCTCAATGACATGGCGCTGGTCGCACAAGCTCTGATGTTTCACAACACCAGGGCTTTTGACCAGCTTGTCCGCAAATACCAGTCACCCGTCAGGCGCTTCTTCCTGCACCAGACGTGCGGTGACGAGCCTCTGAGCGACGACCTGGCGCAGGAGACTTTCATCAAAGCCTACACCGGCCTTGCCTCCTTCCAAGGATTGTCCAACTTCGCCACGTGGCTCTACCGTATTGCATATAACGTATTTTATGACTATATTCGCACCCGAAAGGAAACAGACGACCTCGACACCGCCCGCGTGGATGCCCAATGCTGCACCCGGCAGAAGGACATCGGGCAGGAAATGGACATCTACCGCGCCCTTGCGACGCTGAAAGAGATTGAACGTACCTGCATCACCCTCTTCTATATGGAAGACCAGAGCATCGAAAAGATTGCCGGCATCACGGGGTGTCCCGCAGGAACCGTGAAGAGCCACCTCTCGCGGGCGAAACAAAAATTGGCAACCTACTTAAAACAGAATGGTTATGACGGAAAATGACGAACGACTGATAGAACAATTCCTGGCTCCCGCACGCCGGGAGATAGCAGACAATGGCTTCACCCGCCGCGTGATGCGACGTTTGCCCGACCGGCGCGAACGGTTATCGCGATGGATTAGTGGACTGGGCTTTGCCCTCGCCGCCGTGCTTTTCATTGCGCTGGACGGTGTGCAATTGCTGTGGGACGCCCTACACGAAGCCTTCACCGCCGCCATCGAGCACGGACTTGCGGCAGACATCGACCCGAAATCGCTGCTGGTTGCAGGAGTGGTGTTACTGTTCTTGACCTACAAGAAAATTGCCTCTTTGGCATAATTGACTTGAACCGTTAAAAAAACGCCTTAAGAGTTTAAGGTATTTTTTATATCTTTGCGCCCTTAATAAACCAATTAAGCACAGAGAGTTTTGAAGCACACTTTAACAAGAACACTGATAGCCGTACTCCCCTTCCTCTTCCTCGCCGCCGGCATCCGGGCGCAAGCGTTGTCGGGAGATTCGGAGATGATGAATTACCTGCGTGAAGAAGGCATCCCCGTGACAGGCAACAACCGCGTGAAGTTGCTGATGAGCGGACAAGAGAAGTTCGCCGACCTGTTCAGCGCCATCCGCCAAGCGCGCCACCATATCCACTTAGAATATTTCAACTTCCGCAACGACTCTATCGGAGACGCCATGTTCGACTTGCTGGCCGAGAAAGCTGCCGAGGGAGTGGAAGTGCGCGCCATGTTCGACGCCTTCGGCAACTGGTCGAACAACAAGCCGTTGCGCAACAAGCACCTCAAAGCCATCCGCAAGCGAGGCATAGAAATCGTCAAGTTCGATCCTATTACCTTTCCCTACGTCAACCACGTCCTGCACCGCGACCATCGCAAAATCGTGGTCATCGACGGACAGATAGGTTATACCGGCGGCATGAACGTGGCCGATTATTACCTGAACGGCCTGCCCAAGATTGGCCAGTGGCACGATATGCACGTCCGTATCGAAGGCGATGCCGTCCGCTACCTGCAAGGCATCTTCCTGACAATGTGGAACCAGGAGACCGGGCAACACGTGGGAGGACCGGAATACTTCGCCGACATCCACATACCGGACAACATGGCCGAGGAGGTGGCCATCGTAGACCGGGTGCCCCGCGAGACGCCCCGATCCATCAGCCATGCCTATGCCGCAGCCATCGACAGCGCAAAGCAGGTCATCCGCATCATCAATCCCTACTTCGTCCCCACCAAATCCATCCGCCGCGCCCTGAAGAATGCGTTGAAGCGCAACGTGCGGGTGGAAATCATGATACCCTCCGTCAGCGATGTGCCCTTCACGCCCGAAGCTGCTCTCTACTTCGTCCACAAACTGATGAAGCGCGGGGCACGCATCTACCTGTTCAACGGCGGCTTCCACCACTCCAAAGTGATGACCGTGGACGATGCGTATTGCACTGTGGGCACGGCCAACCTGAACAGCCGCAGCCTGCGCTACGACTACGAAACGAACGCCTTCATCTTCGACCCGCACACCACGCGCCAACTCAACACCCTCTTCAGCCACGACTGCCTCAACAGCACCCGCCTGACGAAGGAATGGTGGATGCAACGCCCCCTACGGAAGAAAATCCTCGGGTGGTTCGCACACCTGTTCACGCCGGTGCTCTGACGCCGATTTGCTCCGTTGGGAAGAAAAACGTAACTTTGCGGGCAAAACGAAAAAGAAAACAATGAAACCCTACTTAGACCTCCTCAACCGCATCCTCACCGAAGGCATACACAAGGAAGACCGCACCGGCACCGGCACTATCAGCATCTTCGGCCACCAAATGCGTTTCAACCTGGACGACGGCTTCCCGTTGCTCACCACGAAGAAGCTGCACTTGAAGTCCATTATCTACGAGCTGCTGTGGTTTCTCCGCGGCGACACCAACGTACACTACCTGCAAGAACATGGCGTGCGGATATGGAATGAATGGGCAGACGCCGACGGCGACCTGGGACACATATACGGCTACCAATGGCGGTCGTGGCCCGACTACCAAGGCGGATTCATCGACCAAATCAGCGAAGCCGTGGAGACCATCAAACACAATCCCGACTCGCGCCGCATCATCGTCAGCGCATGGAATGTGGCTGACCTCGGGCGGATGAACCTGCCGCCGTGCCACCTGCTTTTCCAATTCTACGTAGCCGACGGACGCCTCAGCCTGCAGATGTACCAGCGCAGTGCGGATTGCTTCTTGGGCGTGCCCTTCAACATCGCGTCCTACGCCTTGCTGCTGCAAATGATGGCCCAGGTAACTGGATTGAAAGCGGGCGACTTCGTCCATACACTGGGCGATGCGCACATCTACCTGAACCACCTCGAACAGGTGAAGTTGCAACTGACCCGCACGCCGCGTCCCTTGCCCAAGATGCGCATCAATCCGGACGTGAAAGACATCTTCAGTTTCAACTACGAAGACTTTGAGTTGACGGATTATGACCCGTGGCCACACATCGCGGGGACAGTAGCGGTGTGATTTCCACGAATTGTCATCTGTCACAACTGTAACACGTAAAAGATCTATGCGATTATCCCTCATTGCCGCCATCGACCGCTGCCGCGCCATCGGCTATCAAAATAAATTGCTCTTCTGGCTTCCCAACGACCTGAAGCGCTTCAAAGCACTGACCACGGGACACACCATCCTGATGGGGCGCAAGACGTTTGAATCCCTGCCGAAAGGCGCGTTGCCCAACCGGAGGAACGTGGTGCTCTCTTCTTCGGCCAGCCTCTCACTCCCCGGCGCGGAGGTATTCCATTCGCTGGAAGAAGCCCTCGCCTCCTGCGGGGCGGACGAACACGTCTACATCATCGGCGGGGAGAGCCTCTACCGCCAAGCACTTCCCTTGGCCGACGAACTTTGCCTGACGGAGATAGACGCCGAAGCTCCGGCAGCAGACGCCTGGTTTCCCCCCATCGACCCGGCAGCGTGGCACGAAAAAAGCAGAGACGCCCGTCCTGCCGACGAGAAGCATCCCTGCCCTTACGCGTTTGTGGATTACGTGCGGCGTTAATCCTGTCCGCCCTCCCCGTAGTCATCCTCCTCTTCTTCCTCATCCATCGGCAATATCGGCATCTGCCGCTTGATGGCTTCATGGAAAGAGATGAGCGTCTCCGTCCGTGCCAATCCCAGGGGTTGGAGCTTGTCGTGGATGATGCTGAGCAGGTGGTGGTTGTTGCGCGCATAGAGTTTGATGAACATATCATACTTGCCCGTGGTGAAGTGGCACTCCACTATTTCCGGGATGGCCTCCAATGCCTTGGTCACGGCATCGAACGAAGCCGGATCCTTCAGGTAAATGCCGATGTAGGCGCACGTCTCATACCCCACCTTCTCCGGGTCGATGATGAACTCAGAGCCTTTCAACACGCCCAGGTTGGTCAACTTCTGGATGCGCTGGTGGATGGCCGCGCCCGACACACCGCACGCCCGCGCCACCTCAAGGAAAGGAATGCGCGCATTGTCGGCTATCAGCCGCAAGATTTGTTCGTCCAAACTATCCAATTGATGATGTCCCATTGTCGTTTCACGTATTTATATTAAAATGAATATATTGCATTGATTGCCTCAAAAGCAGATGCAAAGTTAGCTATTTTCCCCCAATTTGCCTACAATCTGTTACTTTTTTCCCTAAAAAAAGAATAAATGAAAGACAAAAACGTATCTTTGCATCCCTATATACAGACACCCATTATGAAAAGGAGAAAAAACCTGCTACTCATGCTCCTGCTGCTCTGCGCGGGAGTGAATGCTCAGACATTCGACACGTATTTTGCTGACCAGACCCTGCGCGTAGACTATCTCTTCACGGGCGATGCCAGCCACCAGGCCATCTGCGTGGACGGGCTTTCCTCGCTACCCCGCTGGGCGGGAAGGCGGCATCACCTGGCAGAACTCCCCCTGGCAGGAAACGGGCAAATCACGATGCGCGATGCCCGGGACAGCACCGTCATCTACCGCACGTCGTTCTCCTCGCTCTTCCAGGAATGGCTGAGCACGGACGAGGCGCGCACCACGACCCGGGGATTTGAAAACTCCTTCCTGCTGCCCTGGCCCAAACAGCCGGTGCTGGTGGAAATCACCCTGCGCGACCCGCACCAAGCGGTGCAGGCCACCTTGCAGCACCGCATCGACCCGCAGGACATCCTGATACAACGGAAAGGACTGAGCCACATCACGCCCCACAAATACCTGCTGAAAAGCGGACCGGCCGACCGCTGCATAGACGTGGCCATCCTGGCGGAGGGATACACGAAGAAAAAGATGAGGACCTTCTACCGCGACGCGCAGGCGGCTTGCGAAAGCCTCTTCGGCCACGAACCGTTCCGCTCGATGAAGGGGAGGTTCAACATCGTGGCCGTGGCCAGCCCGTCGGAGGACAGCGGGGTGAGCATCCCGCGCCTGGAGCAGTGGCGGAGCACGGCTTTCCACTCGCACTTCAGCACCTTCTACTCCGACCGCTACCTGACCACCTCGCGCCTCAAAGCCATGCACGATGCACTGGCGGGCATCGACTACGAGCACATCATCGTCCTGGCCAACACGGACGAATACGGAGGCGGAGGCATCTACAACTCCTACACGCTGACCACCGCCCACCACGAGAGCTTCCGCCCCGTCGTGGTGCATGAGTTCGGACACAGTTTCGGCGGGCTGGCGGACGAGTATTTCTACGAGGAGGACATCATGAGCGACACCTACCCCACCGACGTGGAGCCGTGGGAGCCGAACGTCACCACGCGCGTGGATTTCGCCTCGAAGTGGCAGGACATGATTCCCGAAGGCACACCCGTGCCTACACCTACCAAGGACTTCAACACGCACAAAATCGGCCTGTACGAAGGCGCCGCCTACTCCTTCAAAGGCTTGTACCGCGGCTCGTACAACTGCCGGATGCGCACGAACGACTATCCCGCCTTCTGCCCGGTGTGCCAACGCGCGCTCAGGAGGCTGATTGAATTTTATACGGAATAACTTGTAGGCGCGGATTACGCGGATTAATTATTAATCAGTAGATATATAAAATTAAATGATAATTTATCGGATTGATAGGAACGTTGGTAACTTGATTCTCCTCCTCCGGGGAGGAGGAGTACCCGAAGGGGGAGGTGGTAGCGAAATCCGCTCATCCTAAAATCATTAGCAGTGTATATCAGCCGCTACCACCCCGGCCGTTGGCCACCCCTCCTCCCCGGAGGAGGGGAAATAAGTTTCCATTTGCGTTCCATCTAAATTCCTATTTATAGTATAAACTAAATGTGAACAGTTACTTAACTACCAACTACTAAAACATCATGCTCAGATTACAACGTATCCACACCACTGACACGGAGCTGTATGCCTTCATGGAGCAGCTGCTGACGACTTCATTCCCGCCCGAGGAATACCGCGCCTTGGAGCAACTGCGGCTCTACACGGACACCCGGGAGGCTTTCCACAACAACATCATCTTCGACGGCGAGACGCCCGTGGGGCTGTTCACGTACTGGGATTTCGGCGGGTTCTGCTACGGCGAGCACTTCGCCATCGACCCTGCCCGGCGCAACGGCGGCTACGGCAAACGCGCGCTGGAGGAACTCTGCCGGATGGTCCATCCCCGCCCCATCGTCCTGGAGGTGGAGATGCCCGAAGAGGAAATGGCCCGGCGGCGCATCGGATTCTACCAGCGCCAAGGCTTCAGCCTGTGGGACAAGCCCTACGAACAGCCGCCCTACAAGCCGGGCGACGGCTACCTGCCCATGCGCCTGATGGCTTACGGCGGGATTGACCCCGAACAAGACTTCGAGAAGGTGCGCGACTGCATCTACCGCGAGGTCTACGGCGTGCAATGACCTCTCACTGCCGCTCCACCGCCGAATAGTTGACATTCAGCGCGCCCGCCTTGCGCAACTCCTCCTTGATGTCCGCCACGATACCCATGGGGGCGTCCTCGTCCACCTTGAGCGACACCTGCATCCGGGGGCGGTCCTGCGGGGCGAGGCGGGCGCGTTCGGCTTCGATGTAGGCGCGTATGTCGCCGATGTCGGCAAAGGCGTCGTTCAGCTGGATGCACCACTCGCCGCTGCGGGACGAGGCGGGACGGCCCACGTAGATGAAGGTGACGAGCGACTTCTTCTCCAGCCGCTCCAGCTGCGTGGCCTGCGGCAGGGTGAACTCCACCTTCAGCTTCACCTCGCGCATGGTGGTCACAATCATGAAGAAAAACAGCAGCGTGAAAATCAGGTCGGGCAGCGACGAGGTGTTCAGCGTCGGCATCGTGCGCCTGCCCGTGCGGTTGAATCGTCCCATATCTCCTACTTCTCCTCCTTTCCTTTCAGTTCGGTTTCAGCAATCTTTTGCGGGAAGACCATGCGGACGGCCTGCTTCTGCCCGTCGCCGAGGGCGGCGTAGGGGCATTGCCACTTCCGGCGGGAGAGCTCGTCGCGCAGTTCGGCATACGCCGCCACCAGCTCGTTTTGCACGGCGACATAAGCCTTGTATGTCGCCTCCCGGTGGCATTGCAGGAAGATGACGTGGTGTTCCGTCACCGGCACGACGCCCAGGTAGGGCACCTCGGTCATCACCTTCTCCGGCAAGCCGGGGTCGTCCGACGGGTTGGCAATGAAGCGCCTGGCACGGTCGTGCAGCTCGTCCAGCGTCACCGGTTCGCCTGCACACTCCAGCCTGTCCTGCGCGTCGAGGCTGACCACCAGCACGTTGCGTTCCTTCAGCTTCAGCGGCTCTGCCTCGCTCTCCACGGCAGCAGGAGGCAGGCGGCGCAGCAGGCCCTTGTCCGTGTCCATGGACGTGGTCAGCAGGAAAAATATCAGGAGCAGGAAGGCGATGTCCGCCGTCGAACTGGCATTGATTTCGGGCACGCCGCGCCGGGGTCGTCTGGGTATCATTTTGAGTTCTTAAGTTTATGAGGTTATGAGTTTTTGAGGTTATGAGTTTTTGAGGTTATGAGGTTTTGAGGTTATGAGGTTATGAGTTCGCCTATTGTAGTCTTGCCCAACTTAAGAACTCAAGAACTCAAGAACTCATTTCCATTTCCACACCGCAAACGCCACAATCAGCACCACGGCCAAGCCCAGCAACGCATACATCGCATAGAGGAACATGTCCGCCAGTTTCAGCCAGAAGGGGGTGTTCTCCGTCCCGTCGTAGCCGGGGATGTCCAGGGGGACGTCGCTCCCCACGAGCCAGGACACCAGCAGCACCACGGCCAGCAATCCCGCTCCCAGCCACGGGCGCAGGGCAGCGCGGGGCGAATCGGCCCACGTCAGGGCAAACTTGCAGGCCATCATGGCCAGCGTGAGCAGCAGGATGCCTCCCAGCAGGATGTACATCCACACCAGCAGGGCGTCGACACGGGCCACCACCACTGCCGTCACGCCCAGCAGAACGTAGAGCACGGCGGCCGACACACGCTGAATCTTCATCCGCCCCTTCATCGCCCGTACTTCAAATCATACTTGATGACCATGTCCAGCAGTGTGACGGACGCGTCTTCCATCTCCTGCGTCAGGGACTCTATCTTGGACAGCACGTAGTTGTAGAACAACTGGAGCACCAGCGCCACAATCAGGCCGAAGATGGTAGTGATGAGGGCCACCTTCATGCCGCCGGCCACCACCGCGGGCGATATGTCGCCCACCTGCTGGATTTTGTCGAACGACAGCACCATGCCGATGACCGTGCCCAGGAAGCCCAGCGAGGGTGCCATGGCGATGAACAGCGTAATCCACGAGCAGCCCTTCTCCAGGTAGCCCGCCTGCACGCCGCCGTAGGCCACCACGGACTTCTCCACCACATCCACACCCTGCCCGATGTGCATCAGGCCCTGGTAGTAGATGGAGGCCACCGGGCCGCGGGTGCGCCGGGCGATGTCCTTGGCCGCATCCACGTCGCCCTCGTCCAAGGCCCGCTCCACCGAGGCGGTGAACCGCTTCGTGTTGATTTCGGCCAGGTTCAGGTAGATGATGCGCTCAATGCAGAAGGCCAAGCCGATGACAAACGCGGCAGCTATCCAACTCATGAAGAAGGCCGAACCTTCGATGAACTTCTCCTTCAACACCTGGTGGAAACCGGGAGCATCTTGCGCCGCCACCGGCAACACGACCAGAAACAATGCCGCACCGACGGCGGCCGTATATGCAATCCATCTCTTCATACGCAATCCTTTGGGTTCACTAAGGGGAAGGCCTCGTGCGCGCGGTGGGAGCGTCTCCGCCGAACATTTGCCTTCATTCTGTTTCGCAAAGATAAGGATTCCGCGAGGAATAACCAAATTTTCCCGGGCGATAAACGGGCGTTTGTGCGGAGTTTTGCGCCAAAAGACGATTTTAAGGCTGGAAACCAGCCTGTTGCGTTGCAAAAACAAGCAAACACGAAGACAATATTCCGGCGGCTATGACAATTATGACAATTATGACAAATGACAATTACCAAAAACGGGTTTTCAGTTGCTGATTTTATAGCATTTATATATTATATTATATATTATATATAATATATAATATACTTCTATTATAGGGCTTCATCCCGATTTTCGATTTCACTAATTGTCATTTGTCATAATTGTCATTTGTCATGCGATGAGGCGTTTACGTTTTTTAACTCTTTAGCGAGTAAAAACAAGCCGCCACATCCCCCGTTTTTGCCGATATTTGAAAAAAAAGTATTATCTTTGCGGTGCAATCCATAAATCATACGACTAAGAAACCATAAAAAGTAAAAAGAGACATCGACACACTATGGGAGCAGGCAAATGGATAGGAGGCATCCTGGGATTCATGACCGGAGGACCGCTGGGCGCGCTGGCGGGATTCGCCCTGGGAGCCTTGATAGACAACACGGCGGCATCCGCATCGGCCGCCAGCGGCAACGGGGACATCCCCTACGGACAGCCGGGAGAGGCGGCGGGACACCGCAACAGTTTTCTCTTCGCGATGCTGGTCATGGCGTCATACATCATCCGCGCGGACGGGCGCATCATGCACAGCGAGATGGAGTACGTGCGCCAGTTCCTCCGCCGCAACTTCGGCGAGCAAGCCGTCGGCGAGGGGCAACAAATCCTGCTCAACCTCTTCGAGGAGCGCAAGCGCATGGACGCGCAAAACCCCGGCGCCTTCCGCCGCACCATCCACGAATGCGGGGCGCAGATAGCCGCCAACCTCAGCTATGAGGAACGCCTGCAACTGCTCAACTTCCTGGCCGAAATCGCCCGGAGCGACGGCCACGTCAGCCCCGAGGAGGTGGACGCCCTGCGCGAAGTGGCCGCCAGCATGGGCCTCTCCGCACGCGAAGCCGAATCCATGCTCAACCTGGGCGGCGACTCGCTGGAAGAAGCCTACAAGGTGCTGGAAATCACGCCCGAAGCCACCGACCAGGAAGTGCGCGCCGCCTACCGCCGCCTCGCCCTGAAGCACCTCCCCGACCGCGTGGTCACCTTGGGCGAAGACGTGAAGAAGGCCGCCGAGGAGAAATTCCAGGAAATCAACAACGCCAAGGAGCGCATCTACAAGGCGAGGGGGATGAAATGATGATTAATGGTTAATGATTAATGGTTAATGGTTAATAAGTTGGAGTACAATATTAAATAATAATTTAGATAAGACGTCTGCGGTAACTTAATTCCCCTCCTCCGGGGAGGAGGGGTGGCCAACGGCCGGGGTGGTAGCGACAGACATACACTGCTAATAATTTCAAAGCAAGCGGTTTCACTACCACCTCCCCCTCCGGGTACTCCTCCTCCCCGGAGGAGGAGAAATGAGTTACCACAGTTTCAACGGGTTCGCTAAATTATCATTTATAGTATGAACCAAATGTGAACAGTTACTTGAAAATGGCAATGCACTACATACTGACCCCGCCGCAACACCTGCAAGCCGCCATCGGCCTGCCTGCCTCGAAGAGCATCAGCAACCGCGCCCTCATCCTACACGCCCTGGCCCACGGCCACACACGCCCGGAAAACCTGAGCGACTGCGACGACACGCGCGTCATGGTACAAGCCCTCGCCCACCCAGAGGCGGACACCCTCGACATCGGTGCGGCAGGCACGGCCATGCGCTTCCTGACCGCCTACCTCAGCGTGACGCCCGGCACCCGCCTGCTGACCGGCACCGCGCGGATGCAGCAACGCCCCATCGGCATCCTGGTGGACGCCCTGCGCAGCCTGGGAGCACGAATGGAATATGCCGGAAACGAGGGCTTCCCCCCGCTGCGCATCACGGGCACACGGCTCACAGGACGGGAAGTGACCTTGGCGGGCAACGTCAGCTCGCAATACATCTCCGCCCTGCTGATGACAGGCCCTGTCCTGCCCCAAGGACTGACGCTGCACCTGACGGGCGACATCATCTCGCGCCCATACATCGACCTGACACTCCGGCTGATGCACGACTTCGGGGCGCAGGCGCAGTGGACTTCGGAAACCGACATCGCCGTCAGCCCCGGCGGCTACCGCGACACCCCCTTCCGTGTGGAAAGCGACTGGAGCGCAGCGTCCTACTGGTATGAAGCGATGGCCTTGGCCCTCCGCACGGATGCGCAAGCCGGAGCCGTGTTATACGGATTGTCCCCGGACAGCCCGCAGGGAGACAGCCGCGGGGCGGAACTCTTCGCCCGCCTGGGCGTACAGACGGAGTTCACCGCGCAAGGCGTCACACTGCGTGCAGGCGGCAAGCCCGCCACGCGCCTGGAGGCCGACCTGGTGGACATCCCCGACCTGGCGCAGACGTTCGTGGTGACGTGTTGCCTGCTGGACATCCCCTTCCGCTTCAGCGGCCTGCAAAGCTTGAAAATCAAGGAGACGGACCGCCTCAGCGCCCTCATCACCGAGTTGCGCAAACTGGGCTACGTGCTGCACGACGAACAGGACAGCATCCTCTCGTGGACAGGCGAACGCACCGCGCCCCACCCCGCACCCGTCATCGCCACCTACGACGACTACCGCATGGCCATGGCCTTTGCGCCGGCATGCTTCCGCGTGCCCGGCCTGCGCATAGCCGACCCGCACGTGGTGTCCAAGTCCTACCCGCACTATTGGGACGACCTGCGGAAAGCCGGATTCGGAATCGAAGAAGAAAAGGAAGGAGAAGACGAAAAATGATTATAGGGATACTCCTCACAGCCCTGCTCGTCCTCGCCGTGGCGGCCGCCGTGGCAGGCGTGATACGCAACAAGCGGCTGCAACGCCAGGTGGAGCGCGGCGAGATAACCTCCCTGCCCGACGTGAACCCCGTGGACATGGAGTGTTGCGGCCAGCACGAAGTGTGCGAGAAGGAGAGCCTCCTGGCCGCTGTCAGCCGGAAGATAGAGTATTATGACGACGAAGAATTGGACCGCTACATCGGCACCCCGCCCGACGCCTACACGCCGGCGCAGGAAGACGAGTTCCGCGACGTCTTCTACACCATGCAAGCAGAGGACGTGGCGGGATGGGTGCGCAGCCTCCAACTGCGAGGCATCGCCCTGCCGGACGGACTGAAGGACGAGGTCTTCCTCGTCGTGGGCGAACTGCGGGACGAAAAAACGAGACACGGATAAGACTATGGACATCTTGCAATACACCTTTTTCCAACACGCGCTCCTCGGGAGCCTGCTGGCCAGCATTGCCTGCGGCATCATCGGCACGTACATCGTCACGCGGCGGCTGGTGTTCATCAGCGGCGGCCTGACGCACGCCTCGTTCGGCGGCATCGGCATCGGGCTGTACGCGGGCGTTTCCCCGCTGCTCTCGGCCAGCGTGTTCGCCGTGCTCTCCGCCTTCGGGGTGGAGTGGCTGAGCAAGCGCAAGGACATGCGCGAGGACTCGGCCATCGCCGTATTCTGGGCGCTGGGCATGGCGGTGGGGGTGATATTCACCTTCCTGTCGCCCGGCTTCGCGCCGGACTTGTCCGCCTACCTCTTCGGCAACATCCTGACCATCACGCAGGCCGACTTGCTGATGCTGGCCGTCGTGGCGGTGGCGCTGGCGGTGTTTTTCGTCCTCTTCCGCCGTCCCGTCGTGTACGTGGCGTTCGACCGCGAATTTGCCCGCTCGCAAGGCCTGCCGGTGCGTCTGTTCGAATATCTCCTGATGCTGTTCATCGCGCTTACCATCGTGGCATGCCTGCGCATCGTGGGCATCGTCCTGGTCATCTCGCTGCTGACCATCCCGCAGATGACGGCCAACCTGTTCTCCCACCGTTTCCACCGCATCATCGGGCTGTCCGTCGGCATCGGCTATGCCAGTTGCCTGTGCGGGCTTGGGCTGTCCTTCCGGTGGAACATCCCCTCCGGGGCGTCCATCATCTTCTGCTCCATCCTCATCTATGCCGCGTGCAAGGCGGGGAAGAGCCTGTGGACGTATGGCAGGAGACGGAAAGGAGGGGGAGGATAAACGGATAAATAGGGATTTAGCGGGGCGATGCCCTGCAATTGACAATTGACAATTAACAATTGACAATGCGGTGTAAACCGAAATCGTCTCATTATACCAGCTAATTGTCAATTGTCAATTATCAATTGTCAATTGTGCGCTTTGCGCACCTAAATTATCAACTAACAACAATATAATAATATGACAGAAATCAAGATTCAATCATTGGAGCACATCCACGAAGCCGCCCGCCAGTTCGTCGAAGCCATGGGCGACAACACCGTCTTCGCCTTCTACGGGAAGATGGGCGCCGGGAAAACCACGTTCATCAAAGCCGTGTGCGAGGAGCTGGGCGTGGAAGACGTGGTGACATCGCCCACCTTCGCCATCGTCAACGAATACCGCTCCGCCACGACGGGCGAGCTGGTCTACCACTTCGACTTCTACCGCATCAAGAAGCTGGAAGAAGTGTATGACATGGGCTATGAAGACTACTTCTATTGCGGCGCCGTCTGCTTCATCGAGTGGCCGGAGCTGGTGGAAGAGCTCCTGCCGGGCGACGCCGTGAAAGTGACCATCGACGAACAAGCGGACGGCACCCGCCTGCTGGTCCTCCAAGAGCCAGCCTGAACGTATGGCCAGCCAATACATCATCCAAGGCATCTTTGCCTTCGCGGGCATAGTCTCCCTGCTGGCCTCCCTGTTCAACTGGGATTGGTTCTTCACGGCACGCAACGCCCAGTTCGTGGTGCGCAACGTCGGGCGGAAACAAGCCCGCTGGTTCTACGGCGTGTTAGGGGGCATTCTGATAGGGATGGCGGCGTTCTTCTTCACGCACACGGAGCAGGCGTGACCCACGGTCAGCGGCGCGCCGCAAAGAACGCCTTCATCAGCGCGGCGCATTCGTCCGCCAGCAAGCCTTGCACCACCTCCGTCTTGGGATGCAGGGCTTGCGGCGCATAGCGGCGATACCCGCGCTTGACGTCCTCCGCGCCGAAGACGAGCCGCCTCAGCTGCGCCCACCCGATGGCTCCGGCGCACATCACGCAAGGCTCCACGGTGACATACAGCGTGCATTCGTTCAGGTACTTGCCTCCCAGGGTGGACGCCGCCGCGGTGATGGCTTGCATCTCGGCATGGGCGGTGACGTCCGTCAAGGTCTCCGTCAGGTTGTGCGCACGGGCAATGATGCGGTCCTTGCACACCACCACGGCGCCCACGGGAATCTCGCCGCGTCCGGCCGCCTGGCGCGCCTCGGCCAAGGCTTGTCTCATGTAATAGGTATCATCCATATAGAGGGCAGGTTTATCTTCTCATGTCATGCTCCCCGAACAAGGTGGGGTAATCATCTTCCATGTTCTTGTGAATGAATCCGAGGATGGTCTCCCGAAACCAGCGCGACTTGTTGGTTATCTTGTACTTGGCAAGATAACGGTCCACGATGCGCAATTCCTCGTCGCTCATCAGGCAGACGATGCGCTGCTCGCGTTTGGGTTCGAGCGGGGTGGCCTTGGCGCAGGTTTTGTCTCTTTTCCTCATATTCCTGGGCAAATTTACGTTTCTTGGAGCAAATAAACAAAGATTTTGGCTACATTTGCAGCAGCACAAAGACTTGAACCAGATGGAATGGAACCTCTTGATAGAAAAATTGGCGACGATAACCTTCGACACCGTGTTGTGGATTATCATCATCGGCACCATCCTCGTCATCGTGATGGACAACCGCAACCCAGTCAAGACTCTGGCGTGGATATTGGTGCTCATCTTCCTGCCGGTGGTGGGGCTGGTGTTCTACTTCTTCTTCGGACGAAGCCAGCGGCATGAACGCATCATCGGCAAGAAAATCTACGGACACCTGATGAAGAAGCCCATAGCCGAATACCTGTCGCAACCCGCCGCCAGGCTGCCGGAGGGCTACAAACGTATCATCGACCTGTTTCACAACGTCAACCAATCCCTGCCATTCGAAGGCAACTCCATCGAGACATTCACCTCCGGGGATTCGTTCATACAAGCCCTGCTGCGCGAACTCCAACAAGCCCAAGGGCACATCCACATCGAGTCATACATCTTCGAGGATGACGCCATCGGCCGCATGGTGCGCGACGTGCTCATCGAGAAAGCCCGGACGGGCGTCGAAGTGCGGGTGATTTATGACGACGTGGGATGCTGGCATGTGCCCAACCGCTTCTTCGAGCAGATGCGCGAGGCGGGCATAGAGGTGCGCAGCTTCCTGAAAGTGCGCTTCCCCCACTTCACCAACAAAGTGAACTACCGCAACCACCGCAAAATCATCGTCATCGACGGGCGCGCGGGATTCGTGGGCGGCATGAACCTGGCCGAACGCTATGTGCGCGGATTCTCCTGGGGCATCTGGCGGGACACCCACTTGATGCTGAAAGGGAAAGCGGTGCATGGCCTGCAAACGGCTTTCCTGCTGGACTGGTACTTCGTTGACCGCACGCTCATCTCGGCGGCCAAATACTTCCCCAAGCTGGACAATCCAGGCACGTCGCTGGTGCAAATCGTGACGAGCGAGCCGGTAGGTCCTTGGCGCGAAATCATGCAAGGATTGGTCAAGGCCGTATCCGAAGCCCGGAAATACTTCTATATCCAGACGCCCTACTTCCTGCCCACCGAGCCGATGCTTGTCGCCATGCAGACAGCCGCTCTCAGCGGAGTGGACGTACGCCTGATGCTACCCTACCGCGCCGACAGTCGGCTGACACACCTGGCATCGTGCTCCTACCTGGCCGACGTGCTCCGGGCGGGCGTGAAGGTCTATCTCTACCAGAAAGGATTCCTGCACTCCAAGCTGATGGTGTCCGACGACTTGCTTTCCACCGTAGGCTCCACCAACATGGACTTCCGGAGCTTCGAGCACAACTTCGAGGTCAACGCCTTCATCTATGACACGGAGACAGCCCTGCAGATGCGCGAAATCTTCCTGCAAGACCAACGCGACTGCCTACCCGTCTCCTTGAAGACGTGGGAAAAACGCTCACGCTCCCGGAAAGTCGCCGAAAGCACCGTCCGCCTGCTCTCCCCGCTGCTGTGAACCCTCGGCTTGCCGCTCCTGCTCTCCCTCCTGCGATAAGTCAGGAGCATGGAAAAAGCTGAAGTTGACGCTGCCATACGCCCGATGCTCTTCGAAACAAGGATGCTCCTCGAAGCGGTTCTTCTTGCCATGCTCCAAGATGAAGAGGCCGCCGGGCTTCAGCAATCCGCTCTCCAGGACAAGGTCGGGAAGCCGGGGCAACTCTTTCAGCTCGTAAGGCGGGTCGGCAAAAACCAGGTCGAAGCGGCGGTGCGTGCTTCTGAGGAAACGGAACACATCGGCATGGACAGGCAGCCAATTCTCCGCCTTCAGCTCACGCGCCACCCGACATATAAAAGAGAAATGATCGCGGTCTTTCTCCACCGACACTACGTGGGCACATCCGCGCGACACCAGCTCCAACCCGATGCTGCCCGTCCCGGAAAAGAGGTCGAGCGCCTCCACACCTTCTTCCTCGTAATCGAAACGATTGGAGAGCACATTGAACAGGTTCTCCTTGGCAAAATCCGTCGTAGGCCGCGCCTTGAACGTGCGGGGCACGTCGAAATGCCTGTGTTTGTATTTACCACTGATTACTCGCATATCGCCATCATTTGAAAGTCTATATCCACACCGGAGGGCATCACGGACACCTTCCGTACAAATTGCTTCAATCCGGAAACCCACTCATCCCCGACGGACACCCGCCCGCACAGCAGCAGTTCGTCCTGCTCCTGGTCGAACCCGAGGCTGGTCCATGCGCCCAGCAACGCATAAAGCCGGTCGCCCTCCTGGCTGCACGCATAAGAATTGCCCAACAAGAAGCGGCCTTGCCCGTAGCAGAAAACGTCCATGCACTCGCGCCGCACGTGTACATACATCTTGCGCGTGTTGCCCAAGCGGCTCTTTACGGCAAATCCGTCCAGCAAAGGCGAAGCCTGGGCATACAAGCGCACATCGGACAGGCGTTCGCGCAGGAAGCCGGAGACGCTTTGGTCGATGCCGAAAAGCACCACAAGGTTGTTGTTGTGCAGGATGTTGTACCTGACCTCCTCGTTCCTCCAACGCGGGTGGTTGTAATAGAACACCTCGGCTGCCTGCTCGTCCTCGAACAGCTCCAGGGGCATCAGCGTGAAGCGCCGGGTAGCCATCAGCACATTCACCCGGCGGAATGGACGCGCCAGCCAGTCTTTTTCCGCAAAAGCCCGCTTCAGGTTGGCGGCCAGGGACAGGGATTCATCCACCGCCCAATCCTCGCACGCCGGGGCAGCCTCATCCGCCGACGGGTCGGACACGGCGAAGGCAAACCCGTCCGTATCCAGGCGAAGGGTCAACGTGTATTGTCCGGAGTGGGTAAAGTCTATTTTTGTATCCAACATTAATTATGCTTTTTCTACATGAAAATATCTATTTAGTTTGCTATATTCGCAGCGCAAAAGTACAAAAAAACGCGCACAAGGCACGAATGCGCCGTTACTTTTTCATTCAGGACTATGCTGGACAAGTATTTAGAAAAACAAATCCGGGCGAACTTCCCCTACACGCCCACACCCGACCAAGACCAGGCGCTGAGCCGCCTGGCCGCCTTCCTCACGTCGCCCCGGGCAGATGCCGCCTTCATCCTGCGCGGCTATGCCGGCACGGGAAAAACCTCGCTCATCGGCGCACTGGTGCGCACCCTGGACGCGCTGAAGCAGAAGTGCGTCCTGCTGGCTCCCACGGGACGCGCCGCCAAGGTATTTGCCGCCTACGCCGGGCATCCCGCCTTCACCATACACAAGCGCATCTACCGCCAACGCGCCTTCACGGGCGAGGGAGGCAACTTCACCCTGAACGACAACCTGGCCACCCACACGCTCTTCATCGTGGACGAGGCGTCGATGATTGCCAACGAAGGATTGTCCGGCACAATGTTTGGCACAGGGAGGCTTTTGGACGACTTAATCCACTTCGTTTACTCCGGCCAAGGATGCCGTCTGCTGCTGACGGGCGACGTAGCCCAGCTTCCACCCGTGGGCGAAGAGCAAAGCCCTGCGCTGCAAGCCGATGTCTTGCGTGGATATGGGCTGGAAGTGAACGAGACCGACCTGACGCAGGTAGTCAGACAAGAACAGGCATCGGGCATCCTATGGAATGCTACCCGCCTGCGCCAAGCTATGGAAGCCGGGGAGTGGATCGCCTTACCACGCCTGCGCATACAAGGTTTTACCGACATCCGCATCCTGCCGGGCAGCGAACTGATTGACGCCCTGGAAGAATGTTATGCCCGCGACGGGATGGACGAAACCATCGTCATCTGCCGCAGCAACAAACGCGCCAACATCTACAACGAAGGCATCCGCCAACGCATTCTCTGGCGGGAAGAAGAGCTGGAAGCGGGCGACCTGCTGATGATAGCCAAGAACAATTA
>DXCV01000027.1 GCA_019115825.1 Candidatus Bacteroides pullicola | reverse complement strand
TGCGGAAGAAACGTCCGCTCAAGGTGGTGGAGGTGGACTACGAGTCGGTGGCCTACCTGCGCGACAACTATCCGGAGCTGGAGGACGACATCATCGAGGACGACTTCCTGAAGATGCACCTCGAACGCCTGATCGACGGACAACCGTTCGTGCTGACCGGAAACTATCCCTACAACATCTCCAGCCAGATATTCTTCAAGATGCTGGAATACAAGGATCTGATTCCCTGCTGTACAGGCATGATACAGAAGGAAGTGGCCGAACGCATCGCCGCCGGCCCGGGTAGCAAGACCTACGGCATACTGAGTGTGCTGATTCAGGCCTGGTATCGGGTGGAATACCTCTTTACCGTGCATGAACACGTGTTCAATCCGCCACCCAAGGTGAAGAGTGCCGTCATCCGCATGACGCGCAACGACACACAAGCATTGGGATGCGACGAGAAACTGTTCAAGCAAGTGGTGAAAACCACCTTCAACCAACGCCGCAAAACCTTGCGCAACTCCATCAAGCCACTCCTTGGCAAGGACTGTGCGCTGACGCAAGATGCCCTGTTCGACAAACGTCCGGAGCAACTGTCCGTCGCACAATTCATCGACCTGACCAACCAAGTGGAAGAAGCCCTGAAGGCCAACAGCACTAATCCATAACCCTAACCGACTAACAGAAAACCGACCTATGGAAATAGACGAAGCATACATCGACAAGGTGCAAGGCCTTATCGAACAGAAAGATACAGAGAGCGTCAAAGCACTGCTGGCCGACCTGCACCCGGCAGACATCGCCGAATTGTGCAACGACCTGGACGTGGAGGAAGCCCGCTTCATCTACCGCCTGCTAGACAACGAGACCGCAGCAGACGTGCTGGTGGAGATGGATGAGGATTCCCGAAAGGACCTGTTGGAAGCCCTGCCTTCGGAAACCATCGCCAAGAAGTTCGTGGACTACATGGATACGGACGATGCCGTAGACCTGATGCGCGAACTGGACGAGGACAAGCAGGAGGAAGTGTTGTCGCACATCGAGGACATCGAGCAGGCAGGCGACATCGTGGACTTGCTGAAGTACGACGAGGACACGGCCGGCGGTTTGATGGGCACGGAAATGGTGACCGTCAACGAGAACTGGAGTATGCCGGAGTGTCTGAAGGAAATGCGCCTGCAAGCTGAAGACTTGGACGAAATCTATTATGTATATGTCATCGACGACGAGGACCGCCTGCAAGGCGTCTTCCCGCTGAAGAAGATGATCACCTCGCCCTCCGTGTCGAAGGTGAAGCACGTGATGAAGAAGGACCCCATCTCCGTCCATGTGGATACGCCGATAGACGAGGTGGTGCAGACCATCGAGAAGTACGACCTGGTGGCTGTGCCTGTGGTGGACAGCATCGGACGTCTGGTGGGACAAATCACCGTAGACGACGTCATGGACGAGGTGCGCGAACAGTCGGAGCGTGACTACCAGTTGGCATCCGGTCTGTCGCAGGACGTGGAGACGGACGACAACCTGGTGCGCCAGACATCGGCACGCCTGCCGTGGCTGCTCATCGGCATGTTGGGCGGCATTGGCAACTCCATGATATTGGGCAACTTCGACACGACTTTCGCCGCCCATCCGGAGATGGCACTCTACATCCCGCTCATCGGTGGTACGGGCGGAAACGTAGGTACACAATCATCCGCCATCATCGTGCAGGGCTTGGCCAACAGTTCGCTGGACGCCAAGGACACGCTGAAGCAGGTGGGAAAGGAAGCCGTCGTGGCCGCCATCAACGCCACCATCATCTCGCTGCTGGTGTACATCTACAACTTCGTGCGCTTCGGCTCGGCGGCTACGGTCACTTACTCGGTTTCCATCAGCCTCTTTGCCGTGGTGATGTTCGCCTCCATCTTCGGCACGCTGGTACCGATGACACTGGAGAAACTGAAAGTGGATCCCGCCATCGCCACCGGCCCGTTCATCTCCATCACCAACGACATCATCGGCATGATGCTCTATATGGGTATCACGGTGCTACTTTCCTAAGGAGTTTTCACTGCGCGCCGGCGGATTTGTGACGAAATTGCAAGAAATATGAAAAAAAGTTCTCCAAAAAGTAGGCTGGAATCAATTTTATTTCATTAATTTGTAGTCTAATGTAATACGGCGGGTATTTCCGCCCTAAAATGAAGAATACAATGACGGACACTCAAGACACTAATCTCACTCCAAAACCGGTGGAATTAGAAGAAGAACAGAAGACTGCAGAAGTTGCCGAACCGGTAGCCACGGAAACTCCTGCAGAGGAAAGCACTACGGGGAAACCGGTAGAAACGACACAAAGACTCACCAAAGATGAGGTTTTGGCCAAGCTCAAAGAAATCGCTGCCAATGTAGAAACCGCTCCCAAGGCCGATATAGACAGCTTGAAGCAAGCCTTCTACAAGCTGCATAACGCCGAACAGGAAGCGGCCAGAAAACAATTCATTGAAAACGGAGGCTCTGCCGAAGACTTTATTCCCACCCCTGACCCTGCGGAAGAAGAATTCAAGAATGTCATGTCCGTCATCAAAGAAAAGCGAAGCGAACTTGCCGCCGAACAGGAGAAGCAGCGGGAAATGAACCTGCAAGTGAAGCTCTCCATCATCGAAGAGCTGAAAGACTTGGTGGAATCGCCTGACGACCCCAACAAAAATTATGCGGAGTTCAAGAAGCTGCAACAGCAATGGAACGAGGTCACCCTCGTGCCGCCTGCCAAGGTCAACGAGTTGTGGAAGAACTACCAGCTCTACGTGGAGAAGTTCTACGACCTGCTGAAGCTGAACAACGAGTTCCGCGAATATGATTTCAAGAAGAACTTGGAAATCAAGCAACGCCTGTGCGAAGCCGCCGAGAAGCTGGCCGATGAACCGGATGTGGTTTCAGCCTTCCACCAATGGCAGAAGCTGAACGAGGAATTCCGCGATACAGGTCCCGTGGCCAAGGAACAGCGCGATGAAATCTGGGCGCGCTTCAAAGCTGCAACGACGGCCATACACCGCCGCCACCAGCAGCACTTCGAGGCGCTGAAGGAGAAAGAGCGGAATAATCTGGATCAAAAGACGGTCATCTGCGAGATTGTGGAAGCCATCGACTGCAGCGAACTGACTACTCCGTCCCAATGGGAGGAAAAGGCACAAGAGGTCATCGCGTTGCAAGCCAAATGGAAGACTATCGGCTATGCCCCGCAGAAGATGAACGTGCAGATTTACGAACGCTTCCACAAGGCGTGCGACGAGTTCTTCCACAAGCGGAGTGAATTTTTCAAGTCCATGAAGGAGAACATGAACGCCAACCTGGAGAAGAAACGCGCCCTCTGTGAACAAGCCGAAGCCTTGAAGGACAGCACCGACTGGAAAGCTACTGCCGAAGCCTTGACCAAACTGCAAAAGGAATGGAAGACCATCGGTCCGGTGAATAAGCGCCACTCCAACGAGGTGTGGAAACGCTTCATCACGGCCTGCGACTACTTCTTCGACCAGCGCAACAAGGCCCAGTCTTCCCAACGCAGCCAAGAGCAGGAAAATTTGGAGAAGAAGAAAGCCATCATCGAGCAACTGAACGCCATCGACGAGAACGCGGACAGCGAAGAGGCTGCCCAACTGGTGCGCGACCTGACGAAGCAATGGAACAGCATCGGCCACGTCCCCATCAAAGAGAAGGATAAGATTTATAAGCGTTACCGCAACATCGTGGACAAGCTGTTCGAACGCTTCCACATCAGTGCCTCCAACCGCAAACTGAGCAACTTCAAGGCTTCTGTCAGCTCCATGCAAGACAGCGGCTCACAGTTATACCGCGAACGCGAGAAGCTGGTTCGCATCTACGAGAACATGAAGAGCGAATTGCAGACCTATGAGAACAACCTGGGCTTCCTCAATGCTTCCTCGAAGAAAGGTAACAGCCTCCTCAGCGAGCTGAACCGCAAGGTGGACAAGCTGAAAGCCGACATTGAACTGGCCAAGGAGAAAATCAAGGTGCTTGACGAAAGCATTGCCAACGAGAAACAGGAATAAGACATCCTCCTGTCAACCCATAAAAAAGCTCCGCCCCCTTATCCGGGAGGCGGAGTTTTTTTTGCGGACAAGCAATCCTTTCATCAATGATGGAACAGACGAATGCCCGTGAAGGCCATAGCGATGCCGTACTTGTCGCACGTGGCAATGACATGGTCGTCGCGCACGGAGCCACCGGCTTGGGCAATGTACTGCACACCACTCTTATGTGCCCGCTCGATGTTGTCGCCGAAAGGGAAGAAGGCATCCGAACCCAGCGAAACGCCCTTCAACGTGTTCAGCCACGTGCGCTTCTCCTCGCGGCGCAAGATGTCGGGTTTCTCCGTGAAGAACTGCTGCCATACGCCGTCGGCAAGGACATCGTCATGGTCGTCGCTGATGTAGACGTCGATGGTATTGTCGCGGTCGGCACGGCGAATCTTCTCTACCCACGGCAGATTGAGCACCTTCGGATGTTGACGCAGGTACCAGATGTCGGCTTTGTTGCCGGCCAGGCGGGTACAGTGGATGCGGCTCTGCTGTCCGGCTCCGATGCCGATGGCCTGCCCGTCCTTCACGTAGCAGACGGAGTTGGACTGCGTGTATTTCAGCGTTATCAGTGCAATCATCAGGTCGCGGCGGGCCTCGGCGGGGAAGTCCTTGTTCTGCGTGGGGATGTTGGCGAAGAGCTCGTCGCCGTTCAGCTTGATTTCATTGCGTCCCTGCTCGAAGGTGATACCGAACACGTCCTTGTGCTCGATGGGCGCGGGCTTGTATTCCGGATCTATCTGGATGATGTTGTACGTGCCCTTGCGCTTGCTCTTCAGGATTTCCAGTGCCTCAGGGGTATAGCCCGGGGCAATGACGCCGTCGGACACCTCGCGATGGATGAAGGCAGCCGTTTCTGCATCGCACACGTCGCTCAGCGCGATGAAGTCGCCGTAACTGGACATGCGGTCGGCGCCACGGGCACGGACGTAGGCATTGGCCAAGGGCGAGAGCGGCAGCCCGTCCACAAAATAAATCTGCTTCAGCGTATCGTCCAGCTCCAGGCCGATGGCGGCACCCGCCGGGCTGACGTGCTTGAACGACGTGGCCGCCGGCATCCCGGTAGCTTCCTTCAGTTCCTTCACCAGTTGCCAACCGTTCAGCGCGTCCAGGAAATTGATGTATCCGGGACGGCCGTTCAACACTTCAATGGGCAATTCCCCCTCCTGCATATAGATGCGGGCCGGCTTCTGATTGGGGTTGCAGCCGTACTTCAATGCTAATTCTTTTGCCATATCTGTTTGTTCTACTGATTTCCCTGCAAAAGTAGCGATTTCTTTCGGCTTGCGCAAGTTCGGTGCAGGCATAGGGTTTGTGTAGCCGCTGTTTCAACCAGGAATCATGCACGATGATTGTAGGAATCATCCAGGATGATTGTAGGAATCATGCACGATGATTCCTCATGTTGGCTGTACGTTAAGCACGCACAACCGCTGATTCGGTTTGCATAACTCCTCGATTCTCCCTATCTTCGCGAACAAATACAAGAATGACCTGTACAATAATGGAAGCATACGACAACATCATCTCCCTGGGCGTCCATCCGGAATGGCGCATACCGGCAGCCCGATGGTTTCACGAGAAATGGGAAATCCCGGTGGAAGAGTACCTGCAGAGCATCGACGAAAGCATCCGGGGAATCGCGCCCGTGCCCCAATGGTACGTGGTGACCGAAGGAGAGCGGATTATCGCCGGAGCCGGCGTGATAGAGAATGATTTCCACGACCGCAAGGACCTGACCCCGAACGTCTGTGCCCTATACGTGGAGCCGGAAAGGCGTTGCCAAGGCATTGCCGGACGGTTGTTGGCGCATATCTGCCAGGAGATGGCCGGGAAAGGCATCGGCACACTCTACCTCATCACTGACCATACCTCTTTCTATGAACGCTATGGCTGGGAATTTCTGTGCACCGTGCAGAGCGATGACGGAGAAACGATAAGAATGTATCAAAAAAACAGCTTATGATATATCTCCACGAATATCCCCAAGTAAAGAAGGCGAACCTTCTGCTCCTTTCTTTTTTCGTTAGTCTTGTTTGCGCAAGTTGCACGAACAAACGGCACACCTATCTGCCTCAAGCCAAACCGGACACGATAATAGCCCGGTCCACCAACAAGGATACGACCCGGTATTACATCCCCGAATGTTTCCTCGTAGATGTACAAGACTTCTTCGAGGAGCGCGAGGACACCTCCGTCGTCATGTGGGCGGAGCATCCGGTCTATGGAACAGATGTCCAAGCCGTCAACGTCTTTGTAGAGAATCCCACACACACCTCGCTGACCTACGGAAGGGACTGGTATCTTTATCAATGGAATGGAGAAAAATGGATTATGCCGAAAATCAAAGGGCCGGACATCGCATGGCAAAACGATGGCTTCGACAACCGGAGAGCCCCCGTGCGGTATTGCTTCCGCTTCCCCATCGGCAGCTACTACCATCTGTCAAAAGGCAAATATAGGATATATAAGTCCTTCTATGCCGGCAGGCAGGAAATAGCGTTGCACGCAGAGTTTGAAATCAAATCCCGGTATGAACACAGGGAAAACGGCTGGTACCGCATCACCGACAACTCCACCAACAGCATCGCCCCCACCCCGATTGTTACCGTGAAAGAACTGATAAACTTACGAGTGGACACAGATTTCTATGGCAAAAGCGTCCTCGTAGGCAACATGGGTAAATACAAAAGGAAAGCATGGGCCGACGCGACCGAACAAGCCATCGGGAAGCGTATAGGGTTTGTATTCAATGATTCCGTCCTCACCTCCCCACAAGTGAATGCAAGGATAGAAAGCGGCAGTTTCCAAATATCCACCTTGCAAGAGTATGATATGGAGTCACTCTACCACCAACTGATACAAGAGAAACGGGATTCCTTGGATGCCCTGTTTCGAGCCAACGACTGGGAGAAAGACACGCTTTTTCTGAACAGCCTCAAACCAAAAGAGCAAGACTCTATCATCAATTCACTGGATTACACGGAAGCAGCAGCCATTGTCCAAGGATTTGAAGAAGAAAATCTTCATAAATAGTCCTCCAATCGATACCGCCCCTTCTTCCGCGTCCCCTTGCCATACTGAATGGCTTTCTCAGGACAACCGTGCAAGCAGGCCATGCAATGAATGCAACCCTTGCTCCACACCGGACGCCCCTCCACCAAGCGGATGGCGGACACGGGACAGTTCTTCTCGCACAAGCCACAGGAGATGCAAGTGTCATCCACCCGAAAGGCTTTGGTACCCACATAATAATGTGTAAAGAGAGGCTGGACAACGTAGGTCTTCAACCATGGGCAACCGCCTTCGTACACTTCCCAGACGTGTTCTTTCTTCCGAACAGCCTCAGCGATATGAGGCAGACGTGTGCGGGCTTCCTGCACTTTCTCCCGCGCCAGTTCGGGTGCATCGAGTTGAAACATCGGCACGTAGGTGTTGGGCATCTGCACGGACCAAGCGGCATCCAAGGGGAAATGTTTGGCCAAGCGGCTCATCCCCTTCCCCGCATCGTCGCCACAAGTACACACGGCATAGCGGTAGACCGAAGCGGGCAGCTCCAACTTCGTCAGGAAATCGAGCACCGGCGCAGGCACGTACCAGGAATGGATGGGAAACACAAAACCCGCCCGCTCCGTGTCATCCGGCAAGACGGGCAGGCGTCCTTCTTTCAAACTGTCGGCGATATCACAAAGCACATCTCCCGTCAAGGCAGCCAATTGTTGCGCCACCCAGCGGGAGTTACCCGTCGCACTGAAATAGACTATCATTTGAACAAGTATTGCATATAGCTGTTACGGAACTCGCGCGTGGAGTCCACCATCGAATCTCCCATGTAGAGGATGAACAAGATGGCAATGACAAGCATGACGATTCCAATGATTGCATTATGCAAGTTCTGATTGTACTGAATGGATACCATACTTACCTCCTTCTTTAATTGTCATTGCAAAAGTAGCGGCGCAGGATTACAAAGCTCTTACACCTCCGTTACAAATATACAAAAAAAGGAGACACAACGGTCTCCTTTACGGGTATTTTTTAGAAAATAGTTACTATTTAACGCATCAGCGTTTCCACTAGCTCTTCCGGCGTCACCAGCCGTTGTTCGCCTGTGGCCATGTCTTTCAGCGTCACCTTACCCTCGCTCATCTCGTTCTCACCCACCAAAGCGACAAACGGGATGTTCTTGGCGTTGGCATAGCCCATCTGCTTTTTCATCTTGCTGTTGTCGGGATAAATCTCGGCACGGATACCTGCTGCACGCACTTGGGCCAGAATGGAGAGACAGAAGGCTGCTTCACACTGTCCGAAGTTGATGAAGAGCAGCTGCGTGCCCTTCACCGCCTCCTTGGGATAGAGGTCGAGCTGGTTGAGCACGTCGAAGATGCGGTCGGCACCGAAGGAGATACCCACGCCGCTCACGCCCGGCATGCCGAAGACACCCGTCAGGTTGTCATAGCGACCGCCGCCCGTGATGCTGCCTATTTGTACGTCCAGCGCCTTGACTTCGAAGATGGCACCGGTGTAATAGTTCAGGCCACGGGCTAAGGTCAGGTCGAGTTCCAACTCATTCTTCAAGCTGAGTTTTTCAAGGGTGGAGAGGATGAAGGCGGTTTCTTCCACGCCTTTCAGGCCCGTCTCGCTCGTGGCGAGCACTTGGCGGAGGGTTTCCAACTTCTCGGCGTTCGTGCCGCTCAGCAGGATGATGGGCTGGAGCTTGGCGATGGCTTCCTCGGAGATGCCTTTCTCGCGCAACTCAGCGTTCACGTTGTCCAAGCCGATTTTGTCCAACTTGTCAATGGCCACGGTGATGTCCACTATCTTGTCGGCCTCGCCGATGATTTCGGCTATGCCCGTCAGAATCTTGCGGTTGTTTATCTTGATGCAGACGCGGATGCCAAAACGGGAGAACACGGTATCGACAATCTGCATCAACTCCACTTCATTCAGCAGGGAGTCGCTGCCCACGACATCGGCATCGCACTGGTAGAACTCGCGGTAGCGTCCTTTCTGCGGACGGTCGGCGCGCCACACGGGCTGTATCTGATAACGCTTGAAGGGGAAAGTCAGTTCATCGCGGTGCATCACCACATACCTTGCAAAGGGCACGGTGAGGTCGTAGCGCAAGCCCTTCTCACAGAACTTGCAGGCCAGCTTCGGGGCGTTGCGGCTGAGGAGTTCCTCGTCGGTCAGGCCGGAGAAGTAGTCGCCGGAGTTCTGTATCTTGAACAGGAGCTTGTCGCCCTCCTCGCCATACTTGCCCATCAGGGTGGAGAGCATCTCCATGGCGGGCGTCTCTATCTGCTGGAAGCCGTAGAGGTGGTAAACGCTGCGGATGGTGTCGAATATATAATTGCGCTTCGCCATCTCCACGGGCGAAAAGTCGCGCGTTCCTTTCGGAATACAAGGTTTTGCTGCCATAATCGTATCAATGTTTGTCTAAATGTGGGGCAAAGGTACGGGATTTTTTCGGGTTAAGGAATAGTCTGGGGCAAAAGACTATGCCAGCCCGTTCTTTTGAAGCAATTCTTTCAGTTCTTCCTTGCTGATAGAGTCGCGTTCGGCCTTGTCATAAATAGTCAGCAGGTTGATTTCTGCCTCATCCACCTGCACAATGACGGTATAAGTAATGACCCGTGCCCCGCCGCTCTTTCCCTTTCCTTTGGAGGTGATGGCCATACGTATCTTGCGCAAGCCGCCACCAAGGTCAGTGCCGAGACGGGGATTGGCAGATAAATCTTTTAAAAGTTTCTCATAATCATCTGCAAACGAAGCATAACGTTTATTCAATCGCTTGGCCTCTCTTTTGAAAGTGGGCGAAGGTTCTATTCTATGGTTCATTTCTCAACTCCTCCAAAAAATCCCACGCCGATACAGAAGGCAATTTGCCCTCTCTTCTCAATTTTACTTCCTTCAGTCCCGAATCTATCATCGCCAAGACTTCTTCCTTACTGATATACTCGGTTTCTTCCTCTTCCTTCACCTGCTTACTGCGTCCGGTTCCTTCCAGTAATTTGCCCGCCAGCCACTCGCGATTGCGGTTGCTGAGCGAAAGCGACTGGATGTACTGCCACAAACTTTCCATGGATGCTGATACCTTCATACGTCTGTCCTCCTTATCTCATATTTTGCAAAGACAAAGGTACGGGATTTTTCCGAAAAACTCTTTAACTTTGCAACGAAATGAACCAACCAAAAACTCAAGCAATGAAAAATCCCACACAACCTTTGGCACCGCCATCCGATTACCCCCGTTGTTTCAACACGCAATGCCCGAAAGCGGCTGAATGCCTGCGCCAACTGGCTGCCCAACAAGATGATGGCAACCGGACTTTCCTCACCGCCGTCAACCCGAAGGCCATCCCGCCCTCTCCAGAGGCCTGTCCCCACTTCAAGCCTGCCCGCAAGGTCCGCTTGGCTTGGGGCGTGAAGAACCTGTTCGACACGCTGCCACAGAAACAGGCCAAAGTCATCAAGG
Source organism: Candidatus Bacteroides pullicola (assembly GCA_019115825.1). GTDB lineage: Bacteria > Bacteroidota > Bacteroidia > Bacteroidales > Bacteroidaceae > Bacteroides > Bacteroides pullicola. The sequence goes on along the minus strand of DXCV01000027.1, from coordinate 1,786 downwards.
CCGAAATCCTGCGCCACTTCGGACGAACCAAATACTACCGCATCTACCGCCACGAGACCTATATGGAACCGGGAGAGCAGGAGTACATCCGGAAAACATTTCTCCGGAACGGCATCCGAGAAAATCCCGTATTCGACAAATACACAGAGGGATACATCTGGTAAGAGTGTTTCATCTTCGCTTTCCTGTCCTGAAACACATTGTTTCATGCCTGCGAAACAAAGTGTTTCATAGCGCGAAACAAAGTGTTTCACAGGCGCGGAACGAAGTGTTTCAAGGCAAGAAACAAAGTGTTTCATAAGGCGAAACATTTTATTCCATATTGCGGACCATACACCCCATTTCGTTGGTGGTTAATCTTACTAAAAACTTTCAGCACACCCCATCAAAGGCATAGGAACTTTTCTAACTTTGTCGTATTTAAACTATGTATGATATGCGATACCTATTAAATGCTCTAAAATATATTCAACGCAAAGTCTTTAACCCCTATTGCAAATATGTAGATTTTTTATCCCGACTTGGGAACAATATACCTCTGCATGAATCAGAACTAAAGGTTTCACGAACAGAAATGTATGTAGTTACCATCGCTTACAACGACGAAAGGTTAATCCGGAAACAGATTGAAGCGGTAAAAACATTCATTACAGATGAGCACTATAAACATATTAAGTAGATGTTTAAAATTAGTTTATATCACGATTTTTGTATAGCTTTGCATGTACATATAAATCCATACCACTATGGCAAAGATCAAAATTATAGAATTAACAGCCTCCCAACGTCTGCAATTGGAGAAAGGCTTTCGGGAAGGCAAAAGCCATGCTTTCCGTATGCGTTGCCGTGCCGTCCTTTTGAAATCATCAGGACTGACATCGAAAGCCGTTGGCGAACAAACAGAAATGACACACATATCGGTCAATTCGTGGGTGAAACGCTTCGAGTCGGAAGGCATCAAAGGCTTGGAGACGCGCCCTGGCCGTGGTCGCAAGCCCATAATGGACTGCTCGGACGAGGAGGCCGTGAGGATTGCCATAGAGAACGACAGGCAGAGTGTAAGGAAAGCCAAGGAGGCTTGGCAGCAGGCTACGGGCAAAGAAGCCTCGGAGAGCACGTTCAGGGCTTTTTTATCCGCATTGGCGCGAGATATAGACGTATAAGAAAACGTCCCAAGGGTTCTCCCTCGCCGCAGCTCTATGCGCATAAGACCGAGAAGCTGCAAGAACTCGAACGTCAGGCAAATGAAGGCCGCATAGACCTTTACTTCGGAGACGAGAGTCATGTGTGCACGGAAGGATACGTGCCATACGGCTGGCAATTCCGGGGAGAAGATGTCTTTGTCCCTTCTCAAAAAATCCTCAGACTGAACATCTTCGGCATAATAGACCGTAACAATCACTATGAGGGTTTCAGTACGACTGAAAGCATAACGGCCGACAAGGTCGCGGATTTCCTTGACCGGCTTTCTTTCCGGATAAGGAAAGAAACTTTCCTCGTATTGGATAATGCTAAAATACACAGGTGCAGACTCATAAGCGAACTTAGGCCTGTTTGGGAGAAGAGAGGACTGTTCCTTTTCTTCCTGCCCCCATATTCCCCACATCTGAACATTGCGGAAACACTGTGGCGCATACTTAAAGGCAAATGGCTCAGACCTGCGGACTACATGTCCACAGATGCTATGCTTTATGCTACCAACAGGGCTTTGGCTGCGGTCGGAACTGAACTTTATATCAATTTTGCACATGTGGCGTAATATAAATTAATTCTTATGACTTACTTA
>DXCV01000026.1 GCA_019115825.1 Candidatus Bacteroides pullicola | reverse complement strand
GCACTGTGGGACGTGCTGCCCGAAGGTAAGAAACTGGGCGGGGCACCCGCCAACTTTGCATACCATGTATCCCAGTTCGGCTTGGACAGCCGCGTGGTCAGTGCCGTGGGCGAGGACAAGCTGGGCATGGAGATCCTGGAGAGCTTTCGCGAAAAGGGATTGAACGGCATGGTGGAGACCGTGCCCTATCCCACGGGGACGGTGCAGGTGACGCTGGACGATGCAGGCGTGCCCTGTTATGACATCAAGGAAGGCGTGGCGTGGGACAACATCCCCTACACCGTGTCGCTGGACGGGCTGGCCCGGCAGACGCGCGCCGTGTGCTTCGGCTCGCTGGCTCAGCGCAGCGTCGTGTCGCGCGAGACCATCGGACGTTTCCTCGACGTGATGCCCGACGGTGAAGGCCAGCTGAAGATATTCGACATCAACCTCCGCCAGAACTTCTACACCAAGGAAGTGCTGTGTCAGTCGATGCGCAAGTGCAACGTATTGAAGATTAACGACGAGGAACTGGTGACCATCAGCCGCATGTTCGGCTATCCGGGCATTGACCTGCAGGACAAGTGCTGGATTCTCCTGGGCAAGTATGACCTGAAGATGCTCATCCTGACCTGCGGCGTCAACGGCAGCTACGTCTTCACGCCCGGCAAGGTCTACTTCCAGGAGACTCCGCGCGTCGAGGTGGCCGACACGGTGGGTGCGGGCGATTCGTTCACCGCGGCCTTCGTCTCCGGCATCTTGCGGGGCATGCCTGTGGAGGATGCCCATCGGCTGGCTGTGTGCACCTCGGCTTTTGTCTGCACGCAGAATGGGGCAATGCCGGTGCTGCCGCGCGAGCTGACGGGGATGTAATCCTTTTCAATGGGTCACAGTGACTGTTTGTCAAGGGTCACTGTGACTGTTTGTCAAGGGTCACTGTGACCCTTGTTGAAGGGTATCTGATACTGTTGGGCAGGGGTATCAGATACTCTTGCTCATAGTAAAAATTGGGCGTTGCAGGTAGATGCTCCCTATTATTTTCTTACATTTGCAGGCGATAACCCGTAAATGTATAAGAACCATGAGACATTTCTTCCTTTATATCGCTTTCCTAAGCAGTCTTTTCCTTATTTCTTGTCGCCCCGAACGGCCACGATATGTCATCGGAGTCTCCCAATGCAGCGATGACGAGTGGCGCCACCAACAGAATACCGAGATGCAGCGCGAGGCAGGTTTCTATCGTGACCTGCAAATCATTATCCGTACCGCCAAGGACAATAGCGAACGGCAGATACAGGACATCCGCCATTTCCTGGACGAAGGGGTGGATCTGCTGGTTGTCTCGCCCAACGAGGCAGAGCCCATCACGCCCGTGGTGGAAGAGGCTTACGACCGTGGCATCCCCGTCATCGTGGTGGATCGCAAGATTATTTCCGACAAATACACCGCCTACATCGGTGCCGACAATGACGGCATTGGCTACGCCATAGGCAGCTACATCGCCCATAGCCTGGACGGGCAAGGGACGGTGGTGGAGATTACCGGCCTGTCCGGCTCCACACCCGCCATGGAGCGGCACGAAGGCTTCACCCGCGCCATCGAGGCTTATCCCGGCATCCGGCTGCTGGCCGTGGCCGATGGAGCTTGGTTGCGCGACCAAGCCGAGGAGAAGATGGACAGCCTGCTTCGGATTTATCCCCAATTTGACGTGCTCTATGCGCACAATGACCGTATGGCCGACGGTGCATACGAAGCGGCTGTGCGGCAGGGACGCGAGAAGTCCATCCGCTTCTTTGGCACGGATGCCCTCTCTGGCGAGAGCTATGGCCTGGAGAGTGTATTGGAAGGACGGCTCAGTGCTACCTTCATCTATCCCACGGGTGGCGACGAAGTGGTGCACACGGCGATGAACATCCTGCAAGGCCGTCCCTACGAGCGTGAAATGAACTTGAATACTTCGGTGGTGGACAGCACCACGGCACCCCTCATGCACCTGCAGACGGCACATATTGCTGCCCTCGACCACAAGATTGAGACGCTGACAGGGCGCGTCGCCCGCTACCTGGAGCAGTATGCCACGCAGCGGGTGGTGCTGTTTGGCAGCTTGACGGGATTGTTGTTGGTGATAACGCTGCTGGTGGCCGTCTATCGTCTGCTGAGGTTGAAGAGCCGGAAGAACCGCGAATTGCAGCAGCAGAAGGAGATGCTGGAAGAGCAGAAGCGCACGCTACAGACACAGAAAGACCAGCTGGAGCAATTGTCCCACGAATTGGAGGAGGCCACCCACGCCAAGCTGGTGTTCTTCACGAACATCTCCCACGACTTCCGCACGCCGCTGACGCTCATTGCCGACCCGGTGAACCAGTTGCTGGCCGATGCCTCCGTCAAGGATTCGCAACGCCAGTTGCTGGAGTTGGTGCAGAAGAACGTGGGCATCCTGCTGCGCCTGGTCAATCAGATACTGGACTTCCGCAAGGTGGAGAACGGGCGGATGGAGTTGCACCTGGCACCCTTCGACCTGCGGGCGGGGCTGCTGGCTTGGAATGAATCCTTCCGGGTGACGATGGCGCGACGGCGCATCCGCTTCTCTTTCCGGGTGGAGGGCGATGCCGATTTCCGCCTGATGGCCGATGCGGAGAAGATGGAGCGCATCTACTTCAATCTCCTGTCCAATGCCTTGAAATATACGCCGGAGAAAGGGGAGATAACCGTCCGCCTCTCGGCCGGGGAAGGGGAGTTTGCCCTCTCGGTGTTCAATTCGGGCAGTTACATCTCGCCCGCCGAGGTGCAAGCCATCTTCGAGCGGTTCTACCAGGTGGAAGGCAGCCGGGCTGGCACGGGCATCGGCTTGGCCTTGGTGCATGCCTTTGTGGAGATGCAGGGCGGGCATGTCACGGTGGGCAGCGATGAACACGGCACCACCTTCACCCTCCTGTTTCCCCGCAAGCCTTTGTCCGAGGACGTGGATAGGAACACCCCTCCGCCACCTGCCTTGCCGCAAGCGGAGGCTGCGGAAAACCTTCCCTTGCCCGACCACGTGGATCAGCCGGCCAATCCCGATGCGCCCGTGGTGCTGGTGATAGACGACAACGCCGATATCCGCGGCTATGTGTCTGCTTTGTTGAGCAAGGATTACCGGGTGCTGACCGCTCCGGACGGGGAGACCGGATTGCGCCAGGCACAGAAGTTCGTGCCCGACCTCGTGATTTGCGACGTGATGATGCCGGGCATGGACGGCATCGAATGTTGCCGCCGCCTGAAGGGTGAACTGTCCACCAGCCATATCCCCGTCATCCTGCTGACCGCCTGCTCGCTGGACGAGCAACGCATCCAAGGCTACGACGGAGGAGCCGACTCCTACATCTCCAAGCCTTTCAACGCCCAGTTGCTCCTGTCGCGCATCCGCAACCTGCTGGACAACCGTTGCCGCCTGCGTCAGTTCTTTGCCGACGGGCAGTTGCCCAAGCAAGGGGATGTCAACGACCTGGACCGCGACTTCGTGTCCCGCTTCAAGGCATTGGTGGAAGAGCGGATGAAGGATTCCTCCCTCAACGTCGAGGACTTGGGGCACGAGATGGGCATGAGCCGCGTGCAACTCTACCGCAAGCTGAAGTCGCTGACCAACAGCTCGCCCAACGAACTGCTGCGTCGCATTCGCCTGCGCAGGGCCTCTTCGTTATTGACGACCACGGGAATGACCGTTTCCGAGGTGGCCTACGAGGTGGGCTTCTCCTCACCGTCCTATTTCACGAAGTGCTACAAGGAAGAGTTCGGAGAGAGCCCGACGGAGAAGCGCAAGAAGTGAATCACCGGGCTTATTCGCCGGTCTGCTCCTCCCTGAGCTTGTACACCTTCACCCAGTCCACCCACATCTCTACGGGCAGTTCTTCGGGGAGTGCGCGTCCCACCCAAACGCCTTCAATCTGCATGTCCACCAGCAGGTAGAAAGGCGTGCCGAAGGGATACTGCCCCTTTTCGGTCGTCTCGATGCGCGGATAGGCAAAGGTCCTCCGTCCGTTGATGGAGAAGACGAGGCTGTCCGGCAGAATCTCTACGGCGTAGACGTTGTATCCGTCGCGGTCTATGGGGCCGATGCCTCCATGCGGCGGGTTCTGCTTGTGCCCCAGGACGTGGGTGTAATAGCTGTGTACGGTCTGATAGGCGATGGTGTCGTGGTTCAGGTGCTCCATGATGTCTATTTCACCTCCGTTGGGCCATTGCGCCTTTTCCGGCAACATCCAGATGGCTGGCCAGGCACCTTGTGCCCTGCCCAGGCGGGCGCAGACCTCCACTTTGCCATGGCCGATGTAGAACTTGTCTTTGGTGTAGAGGCCTCCGGTGAGGTAGCGGGCTGTGTCCGTGGGCACCGTGCCGTTGTTGTGTATGCCGCGCAGCACCAGGTTTCCGTCCTTCACGGCATAGAGGTTGTCCGCGTCGGACATGTGGCGGTTCCAGTCCGAGCCTCCGCGGGGGATTTTGCTCCAGTAGCAGGTGTCGAAGTTCGTTTCGTTGAAGTTGTCTTCCCAGACCAAGTCATACGTCGCCTGTTGGGCCTGGGCGGCCAGGGCAAGGCAACATCCGCACAAGGCGGACATCCATTTCTTTGTCTTCATGTTTGTTCGGGGTTACGGGGTTTGTTCTCGGGGGGAGAGTTATACGATGCGATAAGGTGGATAAAAAAATAAGAGGACGCGTCTGAAAGAGATTATCCTTGTCCGCGCCCTCTTAATAATATAAGGTAGAAAAGAGCAATGAAGGCTTACAGTCTGGCCTGGATAGCTTTGGATTCCTCCTCATAGCCCGGCTTGTTCAGCAGGGCGAACATGTTCTTCTTGTAGGCCTCTACGCCCGGCTGGTTGAAGGGGTTCACGCCGAGGATGTAGCCGCTGATGCCGCAGGCCTTCTCGAAGAAGTAGAGCAGGCCGCCGATGCTTTCCTCGTTCAGGGCGGGGATGGTGAGGCGCAGGTTGGGCACGCCGCCGTCCACGTGGGCCAGCTGAGTACCCAGTTCAGCCATCTTGTTCACCTCGTCCACGTGCTTGCCGGCCAGGAAGTTCAGGCCGTCCAGGTTCTCTTCGTCGCTGGGCACTTGCAGGCTGTGGTTGGCTTTCTCCACGGAGATGACGGTCTCGTAGATGCTGCGTTCGCCTTCCTGAATCCATTGGCCCATGCTGTGCAGGTCGGTGGTGAAATCCACGGATGCGGGGAAGATGCCTTTGTTTTCCTTGCCCTCGGACTCGCCGTAGAGCTGCTTCCACCACTCGCTGACGTAATGCAGTTTCGGGTTGAAGTTGACGAGGATTTCTATCTTCTTGCCGCTCTTGTAGAGTTCGTTGCGCGTGGCGGCGTAGATGGCTGCGGGGTTCTGTGCAAAGGGTACGTCCTTGCCGCAAGCCTTCTCCATGGCTACGGCGCCGGCCACCAGCTTATCAATGTCGAATCCGGCCACGGCGATGGGCAGCAGGCCTACGGGTGTCAGCACGGAGAAGCGTCCGCCCACGTTGTCGGGGATAATGAACGACTTGTAGCCTTCCTTGTCGGCCGTGACGCGGGCAGCGCCCTTCTTGGCGTCGGTGATGGCTACGATGACTTTGCGGGCCATTTCCTTGCCGCGCTGGTCCTCGCACTGCTTCTTCAGGAGGCGGAAGGCCAAGGCTGTCTCGGTGGTGGTGCCGGACTTGGAGATGTTGATGACGCCGAACTTCTTGCCCTTCAGGTATTCGGTCAGTTCATAGAGGTAGTCCTCGCCGATGTTGTGTCCGGCATAGAGGATGACGGGGCTGTCCTTCTTCTCCTGCAGCCAGGCGAAGCTGTTGGACAGGGCCTCGATGACGGCGCGTGCACCCAGGTAGCTGCCTCCGATGCCGGCCACGACCACAGTGTCGCAGTTCTCGCGCAGGGTCTGTGCGGTGGCCTTCAGGTCGGCCAGATGTTCCTGCGTGATGGAGGAGGGGAGGTGCAGCCAGCCCAGGAAGTCGTTGCCCAGACCTGTGCCGTTCTCCAGCATCTCTTGTGCGTCCTGTACCTGCTTTTCGTAAGCGTACACATTCTCCTTGGAAATGAATCCGAAGGTCTTTTCGATGTTCAAAGTAATCATGTTGATTCCATTTTTGGGCTTCCCGTATTCCTGTCCGCAGGACAAAGAGCGCGGTAAGCGGTTATTAAATTCTTATTCTCAGACTTCTTTAGGTGGGGCAAATATACACCTTTTTTGTAGGAATAAAGAATAATGCGGATGAAAAAAAATAGAATGTCTGTGATTCTTTGCGTTTTCTTAGGGGGCGTATGATAATGCCACCACCTTCTGTGCCCGGAGCGAGGCCGGCACGTCTATCAGCCGCTGGTTGCTGCTGCCGCGGAAGTGGAGGCTTTCGTCGCGCAGCTCCTGACGGAAGCGGCCGTCCACCAAGACATCGATGTACTGCAGCAGCTTGCGTTGCCGGGGATTGGCCAGCAGGCGTTCGAAGGTGTAGCCCGTGTAGCACCAGATGTTCTTCCCGCTCTTCTCCTTGATGGCCTGCGCCAGTTCGGCGAAGCCTTCGGGCTGGAACATGGGGTCGCCCCCGCTGAAGGTGACGTCGGCAAAAGGGTCGTTCAAGACCTTGTCCAGGATTTCCTCTGTGCTCATCGGGTGACCGCGGTGGATGTCCCACGACTCCGGGTTGTGGCAGCCGGGACAGGCATTGGGGCATCCGGCGGCATAGATGGCTGTGCGGAAGCCCGGCCCGTCCACGGTGGTATCTTCCAGTATATCCAATATAGACAGCATATCGGTTGATGCAGATTAGTTGTGGGTGGTACGGTCGTTCAGTTCGGCCAGCTTCGCCTTGTTCCAGCGGTCGGTGGTGCCTACCAGGTAGCCGGTGATGCGTTGCAGGCGGTCGATGTGCGTGCTGCCACACTTGGGACAGGCTTCCAGGTCGGGGGTGGAGTTCTCGTAGCCGCAGTCCATGCACCGGTTGCGGTTGTGGTTCACCGAGCCGTAGCCCATGTTGTAGTGGTCCATCATGTCCACAATGCGCATAATGGCTTCGGGATTGTGCGTGGCGTCGCCGTCCATCTCCACGTAGAAGATGTGTCCGCCGCGGGTCAGGTCGTGATAGGGCGCTTCCACCTCGGCTTTGTGGCGGGCGCTGCACTTGTAGTACACCGGCACGTGGTTGGAGTTGGTGTAATATTCGCGGTCCGTGATGCCGGGCAGCAGGCCGAAGTCCTTGCGGTCGATGCGGGTGAACTTGCCGGACAAGCCCTCGGCAGGTGTGGCCAGCACGCTGTAGTTGTGTTGGTACTGTTCGGAGAAGTCATTGGCACGGTCGCGCATGTAGGTCACGATGCGCAGCCCCAGGGCCTGTGCCTCTTCCGACTCGCCGTGGTGTTTCCCGGTGAGGGCCACGAGACATTCCGCCAGTCCGATGAACCCGATGCCCAGCGTGCCCTGGTTGATGACGGAGGCGATGGTGTCGTTGGGCTTCAGCTTCTCGCAGCCTATCCACAGGGCGGACATCAGCAGGGGAAATTGCTTGGCGAAGGCCGTCTTCTGGAACTCCAGCCGCTCGTGCAGTTGGCGGGCGGTGACCTCCAGCATGCGGTCCAGCTTGGCGAAGAAGGCTGCGATGCGTTCCTCGGGCGAGGCGATGGACATACACTCGATGGCCAGGCGCACGATGTTGATGGTGGAGAAGGACAGGTTGCCGCGCCCGACGGAAGTCTTGGGTCCGAAGCGGTTCTCGAAGACGCGCGTGCGGCAGCCCATGGTGGCCACCTCGTGCAGGTAGCGTTTCGGGTCGTCGGCCTTCCAGTCCTCGCTTTGGTTGAACGTCGCGTCCAGGTTCAGGAAGTTGGGGAAGAAGCGGCGTGCCGTCACCTTGCAGGCCAGGCAGTAGAGGTCGTAGTTGCGGTCGGTGGGCAGGTAGCTGACGCCTCGTTTCTTCTTCCAGATCTGGATGGGGAAGATGGCGGTCTCGCCGTTGCCCACGCCCTGGTACGTGCTGTTCAGCAGTTCGCGAATGATGCAACGTCCCTCGGCCGAAGTGTCCGTGCCGTAGTTGATGGAGCTGAACACCACCTGGTTGCCTCCGCGCGAATGGATGGTATTCATGTTGTGGATGAACGCTTCCATGGCCTGATGCACGCGGGCCACCGTCTGATTGACAGCGTGCTGCACCAGCCGGGCTTCGCCCTCCAGGCCGTCCAGCGGTCGGGTGAGGTAGTCGTCCAGCGGATAATTATAAAGATGTGAGTAGTCCGCACCGTTCAGCCGCTCCAGGGTCTCCACCTCCTCGATGAAGCTGTAGCGGACGTAGGGAGCCAGGTAGAAGTCGAACGCCGGGATGGCCTGTCCGCCGTGCATTTCGTTTTGGGCGGTCTCCAGCGAGATGCAGCCCAGGATGCTGGCGGTCTCGATGCGCTTGGCGGGACGGGATTCACCGTGCCCGGCAGAGAAGCCGTTCGTCAGAATGTGGTCCAGCGGATGCTGCACGCACGTCAGGCTCTTGGTGGGGTAATAGTCCTTGTCGTGGATGTGCAGGTAGTTGCCCTGCACGGCTTGGAGGCTCTCCTCGCTCAGCAGATAGTCGTCGACGAAGGGTTTCGTGGTCTCGCTGGCAAACTTCATCATCATGCCGGCGGGCGTGTCCGCGTTCATGTTGGCGTTCTCGCGCGTGATGTCGTTGGACTTGATGTTGATGATTTCCAGGAAGATGTCGCGCGTCTTGGCCTTGCGGGCGATGCTGCGTTGGTTGCGGTAGGCGATGTACTTCTGGGCCACGTCCTTGCGGCTGCTCTTCATCAGTTCCACTTCCACCATGTCCTGAATTTCCTCCACGGTCATTTGCGCGGCACCCCGGAAGGAGATGCGGTCGGTGATCTGGCGGATGAGTTGCATGTCTTCGCCCTTGTCGGTGTGAAGCATGGCCTTACGGATGGCGGTGGCTATCTTTTCTTCGTTGAAACCGACGATACGTCCGTCCCGTTTGATAACTGTCTGTATCATAATGCTAAGCTGGTTTGAGGTTCTTGGTTGTGGTTTTTAGACAGCGCAAAGGTACGGAAAGTAATCGTAAGTTTTCTGTTTCGGGAAACTTTTGTGTAGTTAAAATCTGTTTGTTTTCTGATAATCAGTAGCGTGTGTTTGTGTTTTGGAAAACTTTGTAGGAGCGGTGGTTGTCTCGTTTGGCTTAGGAATTGACTGTGCGGATTTCAGGGGTGGGATGATTCTGAGGCTATCATTTGTCTTTCATCCCCAGAATGGCATCGCCTATGGCGCGCATTACGGGTAAGTTGTCGTCCGTTGAAATCAAGTGGATGAAGATTTCCCTGTCCTCCAAATGAATCTCTATGGGGTAGTTCTGCACACCTTCAATATGATTGACTGAAACATACCGCTCAAACATACGGGAGAACAATCGGCTCCGGTATGCTTGTGGAAGCATATTCTTCTTTTCGGACATACCAGGCACTTCGTGGATGTCGTCACAATAGAAGTAAAGGATGGATTTGGGATTATCGAAAAACACACTCGCTATGAATGTTGATATATCATTCAAGACACGGGCGGAAGCATTGGACTCGCCGCTGCTCCTTTCGAGGGTCACATCGAGAATTTCTATCCCGCGCAATGCAGATTCCAATTCGTCAGGCAATACGCTCTTCTCGAAAGGCTCCATGCTGACGAGAAAACTGTTTCCCTCGCCACCATCTACAGAAAAACAAAGTTTCATGCAATCTTGATTTTTAGGCAAGAATCTTTTTTGCCTTTCATTTCTTCAAGTTTCTCAATCTTCATAGCCCTCAGTTTGTTCACTAAGTCCACCAGAGGCTTCGAGGGCTTGTCGATAATAAAAGTCTTAGCTGTCATAATGCAATGATTATTAAATTAATAACAAGTACGTAGGGCTCTTTTTATGGTTTCTCCGTGCAAAGGTAGTGATTATTTTGACTTGTCCGGCTCTCCATCTCAATAATGTTGTGAAATATAGGCAATAAAAAAGAGGGTGTGTCAAAATGCGTAGTGCTAACTGGATTCTCCTCCTCCGGGGAGGAGGAGTACCCGAGGGGGGGTGGTAGCGAATTATAATTAGCTTATATATAAGTTCTTATTTCTCACCTACCACCCCGGCCGTTGGCCACCCCTCCTCCGGGGAGGAGGGGAAATAGATAGTAGCATCTATTTCGACCCCCGCCTTCCTATTTCGTATGCAGAATAAACTGTGGTACTGTGGTTGTGGTCGTTTGGCACGTCACCGGAACGAGTCCGTCAGCAGCTTGATTTCGATGCTGGGCGAGATGCGTTCGTAGAGGATGTTGTAGACGGCATCGACGATGGGCATGTTGACGTGGTAGTGCTTGTTGATTTCCTTGATGCACTTCGTGCCGTAGTAGCCCTCGGCAATCATCTCCATCTCTATCTGCGCGCTCTTCACCGAATAGCCCTTGCCAATCATCGTGCCGAACGTGCGGTTGCGGCTGAAGTTGCTGTAGCCCGTCACCAGCAGGTCGCCCAGGTAGGCCGAGTCGTAGACGTTGCGGTCCAGCGGATGGACGGTGGTGAGGAAGCGGTTCATCTCCTGCACGGCATTGGACATGAGCACCGCCTGGAAATTGTCGCCGTACTTCAGTCCGTTGCAGATGCCGGCGGCGATGGCGTAGACGTTCTTCAAGACCGAGCCGTATTCGATGCCCACCACGTCGTTGCTGACCGACGTCTTGATGTACGAGCTGGCAAAGCGGTCGGCAATGGCCTTGGCCTTGTTCGTGTCCGGGCAGGCGAAGGTGAGGTAGGACAGACGCTCCAGCGCCACTTCCTCCGCGTGGCAGGGTCCGGCGATGACGGCGATGTTCTCCGACGGGACGTTGTATTCCTCCGTGAAGTACTCCGACACGATGAGGTTCTCGTCCGGGACGATACCCTTGATGGCCGAGATGATGAACTTGTCCTTGATCTTGGTCTTCAGCTTCTTCAGGTGCGACTTCAGGTAGGGGGACGGCGTGACGAATATCAGCGTGTCCGACTCCTTGACGATGTCGTTGATGTTGCTGCTGAAGTTGATACGCCGGACGTCGAACTTCACGCTGGTCAGGTACGCCGGGTTGTGCCCCAGGCGTTTGAAGTCAGCGATGCGGTCGTCGCGGCGCATGTACCAGTTGATGCTCTCCGTCTTGGAGAGGACAATCTTGGCGATGGCCGTTGCCCAACTGCCTCCGCCCATCACGGCTATCTTTCCCGGGAGTTTCATTGCGCTATCTTTTCAATCCAGGCTTGCACGTCGGCCACGGTCGGGTTGGCCAGCTCCAGTTTATATTTCTTGTTGAGCCCACAAATGTCCATGTGCAGCTTCTGCGGGTTGACGTCCTTCATGTCGCTCACCAGGTTGTAGCCTGCCTTCTGGATGACCGGCACCCACTCGGCGGGGATGCCCAGCTCGGTGTACTTGGCGGGAGCGTCCTTGGGGGCTACCTTCTCCGGGCGCATCTGCGGGAAGAAGAGCACCTCCTGGATGAAGGGTTTGCCCGTCATGAGCATGGTCAGGCGGTCGATGCCGATGCCGATACCGCTGGTGGGCGGCATGCCGTATTGCAGGGCCTTGAGGAAGTCCTGGTCGATGAACATGGCCTCGTCGTCGCCCTTCTCGCTCAGGCGGAGCTGCTCCTTGAAGCGTTCCTCCTGGTCCAGCGGGTCGTTCAGCTCGCTGTAGGCGTTGGCCAGCTCCTTGCCGTTGACCATCAGTTCGAAGCGTTCGGTCAGCCCGGCTTTCGAGCGGTGCATCTTCGTCAGGGGCGACATCTCCACGGGATAGTCCGTGATGAACGTGGGCTGGATGAACGTGCCTTCGCAGAACTCGCCGAAGATTTCGTCAATCAGCTTGCCCTTGCCCATGGTGTCGTCAATCTCCATCTTCAGTTCCTTGCAGATTTGGCGGATTTCGTCCTCGGTCTTACCCTCCAGGTCGTAGCCCGTCTTCTCCTTGATGGCCTCAAGGATGGGCAGACGGCGGTAGGGTGCCTTGAAGCTGATGACCTTGCCGTCAATCTCCGTCTCGGGCTTGCCGTTCACGGCGATGCAAATGCGCTCCAGCAGCTTCTCGGTGAAGCCCATCATCCAGTTGTAATCCTTATATTGTACGTACAGCTCCATGCAGGTGAACTCCGGGTTGTGGTTCTTGTCCATGCCCTCGTTGCGGAAGTTCTTGCCAATCTCGTAGACGCCCTCGAAGCCGCCGACGATGAGCCGCTTCAGATAGAGCTCCGTGGCGATGCGCAGGTAGAGGTCGATGTCCAGCGAGTTGTGGTGCGTGATGAAGGGTCGTGCGCTGGCACCACCGGGGATGGCTTGCAGGATGGGCGTCTCCACCTCGGTATATCCCGCCTCGTCCAGCACGGCACGCATGGTGCTGATGATTTTGGAACGTTTCAGGAAGGTGTCCTTCACGCCCTCATTAACAATGAGGTCAACGTAGCGTTGGCGGTAGCGCAGCTCGGGGTCTTCGAACGAATCGTAGGCCACGCCGTCCTTATACTTCACGATGGGCAGCGGACGCAGGCTCTTGGCCAGCACGGTCAGGCGCTTGGCATGCACGCTGATTTCGCCCGTCTGTGTGCGGAAGACGAAGCCCTCCACGCCGATGAAGTCGCCCAAGTCCAGCAGACGCTTGAAGACGACGTTGTACATATCTTTATTCTCCTCCGGGCAGATGTCATCGCGGGTGATGTACACCTGGATGCGGCCCTTGGAGTCTTGCAGTTCGACGAACGAGGCCTTGCCCATGACGCGGCGGCTCATGATGCGTCCGGCGATGGACACCTGGCGCGGCTCGGCGTCGTCTTGGAAGTCCGCCTTGATGTCCGTCGAGAAGGCATTGGTTACATACTCAGCCGCAGGATAGGGGTCTATGCCCATCGCACGCAGCTCGTTGAGGCTGTTCCGGCGGATGATTTCCTGTTCACTCAGTTCTAATACGTTATAGTTCATTTTTCAATAAATCGTCAATTTGGGGACAAAAGTACGAAAGTTTTTTCATATAAGGGGTGTTTTGGGCGGGGAATCCTGTAGTTGATGGACAAATTCATCGATGCTGTTGCATGGCGGCTTATTGATAGGGGGTGCGTTCGTGCAGGTGCCTGAAACTTTCCACTTTGTCCTCGTTGAGGATGCCGTCCTCCCACAACCGGTCAATTTCTTCGTCCGCTTGCTTGGCAAAATAGTCGGATATGACCTGCATCAGTTCCGACAGCATGTGGGGGGATTTGACGAAAGACATCATGTCCAGCAAATCCAGTTGGGCTTGGTTGAATACGGTTTGCATGATTGTCTGGGATTTTAAGTTCTACTGGTGCAAAGATAAAAATAAAAAGAGAGAATACAATGCGGATTGCAGAAAAAACGGGCGTGCCCGTCCGGATTTCTCCGTCGTGGGGACGCGCCCGTGTGTGTCGCTTCGGTGGGGAGGGATTAGCCGAAGGAGTCTTCGTCGCCGCTGCCGGGCTCAGTGCCGCCGGGCTCGGTGCTGCCGCCGGTCTCCTCTTCCTCCTGGAGGGCCGTGTCGTAGGGCAGCCATTCGATGCCGGTGGGCACGAGACTGCGGGTGGCGGTGCTGCCTTTGGTCACTGCGCCCTCGCGTTGGGGGACGAACTGTACGCGCACGGCTCGGAGCTGCTTCTGGAAGTCGAAGTCCTCCTCCTCGGTCACGCCCTTCGTGTGCAGCGTGTAGCGGAAGGTGCCCAGGCCGTCCAGCCTGACGGACTTGCCCTGGCTCATGTAGTCGGCCATCACGCCCGGCAGTTCGCCAAGGACGGCCATCACGTCGGCGTAGGTGACGGTACACATTTGGCTCAGCCGCTTGGCCACCTGCTTCACGGGTACGGGCTGGCCCATCACGACGGCTTGCGGATGCCACACGCCGAACTTCTCATTGAAAACTTTCTTGTAGAAACTCATAGCTAAAAACAAGGTTTAGGTGTTAAACAAAACGGGTTAGAACTCTCTCTTTGTTGTAGATACTAATTGAAAATAGCACCAGATTTTAATTCAAAACAGCTCCACTTATAGTTATTGCAAAAGTAGTTCATAAAAATGAAATAGTATCATAAATTCATAGTTTTCTGAGTTTCTTTCAGTCTGTA
>DXCV01000025.1 GCA_019115825.1 Candidatus Bacteroides pullicola | reverse complement strand
ATGTCTCTTTCATTTCTCTTTCATGTCTCTTTCATGTCTCTTCCATGTCTCTTCCAGAAAGAGTGTTTTGACGGTCCGAAAACAATCGAAAAGAAGACGTATGAGAGATATACATAAATTATTTATTACTAATATTACACAATGTTTGTATTTTTCAATGGCAAACTTGCATTATTTATGGCAACAACAGATGCATAACGGGATTAACATCGCTATTTTCTCAGCGGCTAAAGTTACAGAAATTATTTTATGGAGGATGATAAAAGAAACCCGCCATTGACGAATGTTTTGTCAAGGACGGGCTACTTTCGATGTTTTGAACTATATCGAACTCACGTTATATAATATAGTTATACCATATAGGCGATTAGGAATATCAAACGGGGCAACGCCCGGAAGGACTTATCTGACCCGGACAGGCACCCGTTCCACACTCTCGATGGCGCGGGCTGCTTTTCTCGAATCCAGCTCCACGGAACGCGAGGTAAAGTCGGGCGTATTATACGAGTAAACCGAGTTCTGGTAATACACCTTCGGGTTCTTCTGCGGCAGAAGAAACGGTTTGGTAGCCCTTCCCTCCTCGTCCACGCAGGAAAGATAGAGCAAGGAATAAAGACCGTTCTCCCTCCGGCTGGTGAAGACGAACCAGTGCGACCCCGCGCTCCAGTTGTGATAGCTGTCCGCATCGGGGCTGTTCGCGTCTTCGAGGGGGAGCATCCGCCCTGTGGCCACCTCCAGCAACCACAAGTCGCTCTCTTTATGCCAGATGGAGAAATAGCCGTAATCGGCCAAAGTCACCATCACATACTTGCCGTCATAGGACGGGCGCGGCCAACTTAGGCTCTTGCCCTCCTTGAAGGCGTTGAAGAGGGTGTCCACCTGCGTGCCATAGCAGCCGTTCTCCGGGTCGAAGCCGATGCGGCACAGGCTGTACTTCTGTTCGCGGAACCCGGTGGGATAGTGTTGCTGGAGGGCGGTGGTGTAGTACAGCGTCCGTCCGTCGGGCGAGAAGACAGGCGAATTCTCCGAGAAATGCCCGGTCATCAGCAGGGTGTCCAGCAGCAGCTCGTGCTTCTCGGCGTCATACACAAAGACGTCAGACGAGAGATCGAACACCTCGATGCGCTCGTCTTTCACCACGTGGAAGCCCTGGCGCGTCTGGTTGGTGGAGAACGCGCAATAACGCCCCGAGGGATGCCAATAGGGATAGACCATAGAACCTTTCAAACTGTCATTCAACGCCTGGAGCAGTTCGGTCGTCCCCTCACGGTGCACCAGCGTAGCACCATGCCCGCCTCGCACGTGGAAGACGTATTGGTCGGGATTAGTGCGGTTGGGCGTATGACAGTTGACGCACATGCCCGGCACCTGGGTATTCTCTATGATGGCTCGCTCGTCGAACGTCGCCAGCTCGCGCTCGTACAAGCCCATCTTGCTGTAGACTTCGTATCCAGGGGCAATCTTGCGATAGGTCAATCCATAATCTTCCAGGGGGTAATCGCTGACGTATATGGCGAAATCGCGGTAGCGCATCCAGCCGTCTTTGGTCTTGATGCACACGGTGCAGACCAGCCGTCCGCCTTTGTTCGCCTCCAGCAGGCGGTGCCACTCATCGGCATCGAAGTCGGCATACGCGCCCTGCACGTGCATCTCCCCGCCGTTATCGCCCTTCAGCACCACGTCCAGGCACTCCGACTCTCCCGCACTGCAGAAGTTCAACGGGGCGATGCCCACGGGCACTGTCACCTCCGTATAGTCAGGAAATATGGGAGGAAGGCCGTCCACCCCCTTGGCGTTCTTCACCTCTTCCTGGCAGGCCGCCAGGAGGAAAGTCAGCATAATCAGTATCCAACGTTTGTCCATCATTGTTCTTTTATCAAATAATACCATACTGTGTTGCGGAATGCCTCCAGCCCGGGCGCATCCTTCCCACCTTGGGTATACGTCCTGCCAAAGTGGGTGAAGCGGTTCATCACAGGCGCGCTCACCGCTCCCCGAGGGATACCCCGGTTTCCCGCCATGCAGGCAAAGGCAATACCTTCTTGGCATATCGTGGGATTATATCCGGAGAGGGAGTTCGCATAGGCTGCATAGTTCATGAATTTATCCAAGTCGCGCTCCAACAGGGGATAGAGCACCAGATATTGCATAGCCAGGCGATTCTCCTTGTTGTGCATGAGCAACTGGCCGCAAATTTTGTCCAGTTCCGCCTCGCTGAAGAGGAAGTCGTCCGTCAGACGCAACCGTCGCAACCGTCCATACACCGGATGGCGGTCTATCAAGGTGGTATCCGCCAGCATCTCCCGCCTGCTCTGCGCCCAACGCCTATAGAATATGGTTTTCTCCAGCATCCGCAGGTATTTCTCCGCCACCCGGTATTGCCCATTGATGAGGTTCACCTCTGCCAGACGCTTCACCGCACGCCCACTCTTGTAGTAATTTGGGATAGCCTCCATCGCCTCAAAGGCATAGCGCTGGGCGGTGTTCACCAATCCCAGTTGGAAATAGGCTTCGCCCGTCAGTTGCGTGGAGTTGAAGTCGCGCACAAACTTGGGAAGCAATCCTTCCGCTCCATGCTGGAAAAACTCGAACGCCCTATCTCCCAGCTGATTGGTCATACCCAAGGCCAAGTTTACGGCGCACACACTCATAGGCAGGGAAGGCTGATGTTGCTCCGTCTTACGAACAATCTCCTCCCACTGTCCGGTGCGCACCAGGTAATCGTATTCCACCAGTTCATATTTTTGCTTATCATAGCCTTGGGGAATCAAAATAATGGAAGCGGCCAGCAGGCCTCCCCACACGCCAACAGCCACCCAACGGGGATTCTTCGCCCGCGTCGCCAGTCTCTCCAACGGAGGAACTGCCCCGACAACGAGCAGGCATAAGGCAGGAAGTGCCACCACCGAGAGGGGCGCCACCTCCGGGAAACGATAGTAGAAGATGCTGCCCAGCAAACACCGCAAGGGATAAGGCTCGAACAAAGCGCTCAGCCACACACAGACAAAGCCAAACATAAGCATCGCCATGCCCAAGCAAATCCCTTGCCAACGCGAGCCGGAATCACGCCACCCGATTATCAACACATACACCGCCAGCATCCATACCAGTGGGCCCGCCACCCAATACACGACGGGGACGGCACACAAGGCATAGACAAGTTGCTTCTTTCTTTCTAAAGGATAGGACACCATGGCCATCAACACGCACAAGAGAGACACCGTAAAGGCCGGCATCAGGCTTTCATCGCCCAGGATGAACCACAACGCCAACGAAGGTAGGAAACTCAGTCCCCATAAGATGCCGGAAAGGGGCTTCCCGCCGTTTTCACGCCGCATTAAGCGCTCCGTCAACAGTTGCAGAAGGACGTGAAGCACGGCCAACACCGCCGCTCCCATCCAGAGATGGTTATAAAACTGCGTCAGGAACTCCGCCAGATAGGCAGCCACGCCTCCGGGCACCGCCAAACGCTCTGTCAGATAATCCGCATCAAACAAAAACAACTGGAATTGTTCCTGCCAAGCCAAAGCGGGCGCATACACCCACGCCCAAAAGACAAACACCGCGACAGCCAGAAGACTGCGCACGGCCCATTGTCTGTATGCCAAATGTCTCGCCATAAAATGCTTCGCCATTAACAGAAACGGATTACATGAACAGGAAACCAGCCATGCAATCCGTTCCATACCAACAAAAAATTACTTTCTCACCTGCTTAAAAATCCGCATTGCGTGGCGTGCGCGGGAAGGGTATCACATCACGGATATTGGCCATGCCGGTGACGAAGAGCAGCAAACGCTCGAAGCCCAAGCCAAATCCGGCGTGCGGACAGGTACCATATTTGCGCGTGTCGAGATACCACCACATGTCCTTCATCGGGATGTGCAGTTCCTCAATGCGGGTCATCAGTTTGTCGTAGTTCTCCTCACGAACACTTCCGCCGATGATTTCACCAATTTGCGGGAAGAGCACGTCGGTGCCTTGCACAGTCTTGCCATCCTCATTCTGCTTCATGTAGAAAGCTTTGATTTCCTTCGGATAATCTATCATGATGACAGGCTTGCGGAAATGTTCCTCCACCAGGAAACGCTCGTGCTCGCTGGCCAAGTCGCATCCCCAATAGACAGGAAACTCGAATTTGTGGCCGTTGGCTACGGCTTCTTCCAGTATCTTGATGCCTTCCGTATAGGGCAAACGCACGAACTCGGTGTTCACCACGCCTTGCAGACGTTCTATCAAACCCTTGTCCACCATCTTGTTGAGGAATTGCAAATCGTCCTGGCAATTATCCAATGCCCATTGCACGCAATACTTGATGAACTCTTCTTCCAAATCCATCAGCTCGTGCAGGTCGGCGAAGGCCACTTCCGGCTCAATCATCCAAAACTCGGCTAAGTGGCGGGGCGTATTGGAGTTCTCGGCGCGGAAAGTCGGCCCGAACGTATAGATGGCACCCAAGGCAGTTGCGGCCAACTCGCCTTCCAACTGGCCGGAAACCGTCAAGCTGGCTTGCTTGCCGAAGAAATCATCGTCGTAGATGATGGAGCCATTCTCATCCTTCTTCAGGTCGTAGAGGTTCATCGTGGTCACTTGGAACATCTGTCCGGCACCCTCGCAGTCGGAAGCCGTGATGATGGGCGTGTGGAAGTAGAAGAAACCCTTCTCGTGAAAGAACTTGTGGATGGCAATGGCCATGTTGTGGCGGATACGGAAAACGGCGCCGAACGTATTGGTGCGGGGACGCAAATGAGCCACCTCGCGCAGGAACTCCATGGAGTGTCCTTTCTTTTGGAGAGGATAGGTATTGTCGCACGCACCCAGGATTTCAATCTCGCGGGCTTGCAACTCCACTTGCTGGCCGGAGCCTACAGATTCGGTCAACACACCGTTCACACTCAAGCAAGCACCCGTGGTGATGTCTTTCAGCAAAGCCTCGTCAAAATTGGCCACATCCACCACAATCTGCACGTTATTGATGGTAGAGCCGTCGTTCAACGCGATGAAACTCACCTGTTTGCTACCACGGCGGGTACGCACCCAACCTTTTACATTGACCGTTGCGCCAAAATCATTCCGCTTCAACAGGTCTATGACTTTTGTTCTGTTTATCTTTTCCATTTCCTTACTACCTAATTTTATCGCTTTATTCAAAAGACCCCATGCGCAGATAATTCACCTCCTGTTCGGTCAGGTAACGCCATTCACCACGGCGCAGTCCTTTCTTTGTCAAACCGGCAAAGTAGACACGATCGAGCTTTACCACCTTGTAGCCCAAGGATTCGAAGATACGGCGCACGATGCGGTTTTTGCCGGAGTGGATTTCGATGCCTACGTCGTCCTTCTTGTTCTCGTCCGTATAGCTAATGGCATCGGCATGAATTTCGCCGTCATCCAGCTCTATACCGGCTGCGATTTTCTCCATGTCTGCCTGAGTCAGGTTCTTGTCCAGATGCACATGATAGATTTTCTTCTTCAAATACTTGGGATGCGTCAGTTTGGAAGCCAGATCACCATCGTTCGTCAGCAAGAGCACACCAGTCGTATTGCGGTCCAAACGTCCAACAGGATAGATACGCTCGGTGCAGGCATCTTTTACCAAGTCCATCACCGTGCGGCGAGCCTGGGGGTCTTCAGATGTAGTCACCGTGTCTTTCGGTTTGTTGAGGAGGACATAAATCTTGCGCTCGATGTTCACCACCTGGTCGTGAAACTTCACTTCATCGCCACGCTTGATTTTCGTGCCCAATTCCGTGATTACTTCCCCATTGACCGACACAACTCCTGCCGTAATGAACTCATCGGCTTCGCGGCGAGAACATACACCGGCGTTAGCCAGGAACTTGTTCAGGCGAATGGGCTCGTTAGGATCAACAAACTGCTCCTTGTATTCTATCTGTTTCTTCTTGCTATACTTCGCATTAGGATTGTATCCCTGCGTGCGACGACGAGGATTGTTGCCCGACGGACGATTCCCGCCATTGTTGTTGAAGCGGGGACGTCCTTGATTGCCTCCGCCGTAGGGACGTTGCGGACGCTCGCCTCCTTCGCTCGCATTATAACGCGGACGGAGGGTGCGGTCGGCATTGCCATATGCCGGACGCTCATTGTTATAGGCGCGTTGCGGACGCTCGCCGTTCTCGGCATTGTACCTCGGACGATACGAACGCTCCTGATTATAGGAACGCTCTTGATTATAAGGACGCTGCGGGCGCTCGCCGTCAGCATTGTTGTATCGGGGACGATAAGGAC
>DXCV01000024.1 GCA_019115825.1 Candidatus Bacteroides pullicola | reverse complement strand
GTTGTAGTATTCGGCATATTCATAGGAGTGTGCCAGGTCGGGCAGTTCCGTGGCCTGGCTCATGCCTACCGAACCGTTGTAGGTGATGCGTGCCTTGCCTTCCTTACCCTTCTTGGTGGTGACCAGGATGACGCCGTTGGCAGCGCGCGAACCGTAGATGGCAGCGGACGAGGCGTCCTTCAGCACGGAGATGTTGTCAATGTCTGCCGGGGTCAGGTCGCTCAGCGAGCCGGGCATGCCGTCCACCAGCACCAGGGGGCTGGGCGTAGCGCCGAACGAGCCCACACCGCGGATGCGGATGGTGCCGGCTTCTTGTCCGGGATTACCGCTGCTCTGTGTGATGGTGACTCTCTGTGCATGGTTAAGTTTGTTTTTAGAGGGTTAATATTATCATCGTGTTTTCGGGGTCTAAAGTTACGGAGAATTTTTGTGTGGCAGATGATTCTTGCAAGAAATTTGCCGAAACACTGCGAAAATATACAATTTAAGGCAAAAATCATGAGCATTGGAACAGGACAAACCAAGTCTCTCCACTTATGCGTCCGCGGCGCACACCCCCAGGATGAGCGAGGGGGTGCACTATCCGTCGGACGTGTGGGCGCGCGTGCTTATTCCTCGATATGCGCGTTCGTCACCCGCTCCAGCCGGAAGCGGTCGCGGTTGAAGTGGTAGGGCGGGTAGTCCGTGTTCCGGCGGACGATGTTCCGGCGGAACCACAGGCCGTCCACGGACTTGGCGTAGAGCAGGGGTGCGTCAAAGGTGTCGAACTCGTTGTCTTCGATGACAATGCCCTTGCCATGGCCGCCGTGGAAGTATTGCTGCTGCTTGTCCAGCTCCGGAATCTCCGGGTAGATGGAGATGACGGCGTTGGTGAACTGGTAGAGGCTGGTGAGGGCGTTGACGAAGCGGTTGCGCCGGATGAGGACGTCGCGGCAGGCACCGGTCTCATACCAGCCGTTGCAGTCGCCGCAGAGCAGGATGGCCGTGCCGGAGGTGTGGTCGAAGAAGTTGTCCTCCACCACCGTGCGGCGGGGCGTGCTGAAGAGGGCACCGCGTGCGCGGTTGTTGCGGATGGTATTCCCGGCAAAGCGTACCTCGGGTGTCCATGTCAGGTTCTCGACGCCGTAAGCGCCTGCCTCGCTGATTTCAGCGTCCAGCGCGTCGCGGAAGGTGATGAGGAACTCGTGGGCACCCTCCTCTGTCTCTTGGTCGTGCGGGCGGATGGCGGTGATGAGGTTGGTGTGGCCCACGATTTCCATCGTGTTGGAACGTATGAATTGCACCGAGTCGCCCGGGTCGCCCCAGTGGAAGCCCCAGGACTGTCCATGCATGTAGCGCCCCACCAAAGTGTGGTCGTCCACCCGGCGGACCACTTTCAGGTAAGTGCCGTGTATGTTGATGGCATCGTCCATCATGCCTTCATACAGGCCGTTGCAAGAGGAGATGAGTCCCTTGCAGCCGGAGAAGTGGGTGGCATCGGCCTGCGTGGTGAAGCAGCGCGGGTCGTCCTCTCCCTTCAGGCAGACGCTGAGGCGGTCCAGCGTGATGTTTTCGCACACTTGGCCCAATACGCCCATGCCTTCGGCGTAATGGATGCGGATATTTTCCAACCGCGTGTCCGTGTCCTTGTAGAGGAAGATGCCGGGCGTGGGGCGGCCACCGCTGCGCATGATGAAGCGCATGCCGGGTTTCAGGACCTCGTCCTTCCAGTGCGGGGCATGGATGTCGCCGTCGGCTGTCAGTCGGGCACCTTTGGTGGGACAGCCACGGTCGCCTGTGTTGAATACCAGATGCTTGTTGTCGGCTTCGAACACTACGCCCCAGCCGTGGCGCACGGTCCAGCCTTCGCCGTAAGCCTCAAAGACCGAATCCGGCGCGATGCGCCATTTGACCCACGGCTCCGGGCGGAATACGGTGCCGTTCGTCTTGTCCGAGCGCACGATGCGTACTTGCGCGATATGCGGGTTGTCGAAGTCAATGCTGAAGTTCTTCAGGGTGCAGTTGCGTGAGTCCAGCAGGGATATGGGCAGCATTCGTCCATGAAAGACGAACTCGGCACCGCCGCCGTCCAGGGTCACGTCCCGCAGGCCTTCAAGGGGGAAGGCCACACGCTTGGGGTTGTCCTGGTCGTGGTTGGAGATGTAGTAGGTGCGTTCGGGGGCTTTGTCGGGATGGAAGTCATAGCGTCCCGGGGCGAAGCGGAGGATGATGCCTCCTTCCTGTCCGGAGAGGGGGGCGATTTTCTTCAGCATCTTCTGGATGCGGGGGGTCATGTCTTTCCCTGTATTCGGGCGGATGCCGTAGCGGGCGACGTCGATGGTCTGTTGGGCGTGCAGACCAAGGCAGAGTGCCAGGAGAGCGAGGCAGAGTTGAATTTTCTTCATATCAGGAAAGTTCGTGTGGTATAATGGCTGAAAAAATAATGTTTCTTCGGGGATATATCCTCAAAAAAGGCGCCGATATAGGCAAGAGTGCCTGTCGCGACGCCTTTTGAGGAGAATATCAAGCCGGCTTTTTAATAACCGGGATTTTGTTCCAATAACGGGTTATAGTCCATAGCGCTGGTAGGGATGGGCAACAACATGCCGCGGTCGTTCCATTGCTTGTTCACAATCAGGTATTTGTTGGGGGCATAGGATATGCCGGTCATCACCTGTTTGCAATAGTCGTTGCCATAGCGGCGCATGTCGGCAAAGCGTTGTCCCTCGCCGGCCAGTTCGATGCGGCGTTCGTTGCGGATGAAGTCCAGGGCTGCTTCCTTGGAGGGGAAGGACGCGGGTACGTCGGGCATGCCGCAGCGCTCGCGCAGCTGGTTGAGCCAGCCGGCGGCCGTGGCATCGTAACCACTGTTCTGCACGTGGGCCTCGGCGGCGGTCAGCAGCACCTCGGCATAGCGCAGCACGGGGAAGTCGTCGTAGCTGTAGTTCTCGCCCCAGCCGGTGTCGTAGCCGCGCAGGGCGACCAGCTTGCGCCAGCTGAATCCGGTCCACGACTCGTTACCGTCAATGCCGGCGTTGTCCGGGTTCCAGCGGTAGTAGAAGGTGCCGAAGTCCGTCACGTGCCAGCCCTTGAAAGGCAGCAGGATGGAGGCATACAGGCGGCTGTCGCGGTTGCGGAACTGCTGCAGGTAGGCATCCGACTTCAAGTCCATCGTGGGCACCTTGGCGATGTAGGACTGCTGGTCGATGGCATCCGACACTTGCTGGTACAAGGCTGCATAGTTGGCGGCATCCGTGTCGGGATCCACCTTGGCGGGCAGGGTTTGTCCGTCAATGTTCCAATAGGCCTGCACGAGGTCGGGCAGCGGCTCGTAGGATGAGTAGCCGCGCACCAGCTGTGAGGGGCGGATGTACTGGTATCTCGCCCAGTCCGTGGCGTTGGCGTCGTTCATGTGCTCGTGGCTGAGCAGCACCTCGGGGTTGTTGCGCACGGCCCCGTTGTCGTCCTGCCAGATGCCCTCGTAGCTGAAGACGCCGCGCATGAAGGCGTCGCGGTCGATACCCAGCGCGTCGAAGTCCACCCACTGGTCCATCTCGTCGGCCTCCTGCTGTTGGGCGGCTGTCAGGGTAGTCACCTTGAAGAGCGAGTGGTGCCCCTCGTTGATGACGGCCGTGGCAGATGCTTCTGCCTCGGTGTAGTTGCCGGCGTAGAGTGCGGCGCGTGCCCGCAGGGCCAGCGCGGCGGCTCGGTTGACGCGGCCGGTTTCTTGCAGGTTACCACCGTCATAGCTGTCCGGCAGGATGTCTGCCACTTCCTGCAGCTCGTTCAGGATGAAGGTCCGTACGGTCTCGATGTCGTCCCGCTCCACGTTGGGGGCGTCGTAGGCCAGGAGGGTCGTCACCAAGGGCACGCCCCCGAACTTGACAATCATCTCTTGGTAGGCCCAGGCACGGAAGAAGCGGGCCTCGGCCTTCATGCGTTCGCGCAGGGCGTCGTCCATGGTGCATCCGTCGGATTTCTCCAGGAAGTCGTTCACCAGGCGGATGACGCCGTAGTCGTAGCCCGAGGACTGGCCGGCCGTGATGCCTCCCTGTTGGAAAGCCTCCCAAGCACCTTCCCAAGGCTTGTGGCTATGGGCGTTGTCCGTATACATTTCATAGCTCATCCCGTCGATGAAGTCGGGCATGCGTGCGTAGATCTCGTTCAAGGCATATTGGGCATCCTTTTCCGTCTGCCAGAAGTTCTCGGCCGCCATCGAGTCGGGCGGCACTACGTCCAAGTCGCATGACGAGAAAGAGGCGGCGAACAGGCCGGCCCAAACCAGTGATTTTAGTATATTCTGTTTCATATTGATGCTCTTCTTTTTAGTGTTGTTATTGGGTTAGAAAGACAGGTTGACACCGAATGCCACCGATTTGACGCCAAGGGCGGAAACCGAGCGTCCGGACACGGTCTCCGGATCAAAGTCCTTCATCTTATGGTCCTCACGGAAGGTGAACAGGTTCTCACCCGTCAGGAAGAACTTCAGAGTTTCCAGTCCCCACTTGTTGGTGAGTTCCTTGGGAATCTGGTAACCCAGCGAGATGGTCTTGATGCGGAAGTAGTCGGCATCGAAGATTTGGAAGTCGGAGAAGTTCTGGTTGTAGTCGTCCAGCGAGGAACCACCGTAGATGCGCGGATAGAGGGCGTGCGGGTTGGGGTTGTCCACCGTCCAGCGGTTCAGGTGGTACTTGCGCGGGTTGGAGTTCAGGAAGAAAGCCCAGACTTGCTCAGACTCGAAGGCCACATTCGTGCCCGACGTGCCTTGGCCAAACAAGGACAGCTCGAAATCCTTGTAGTTCAGCGTCAGGTTCAGTCCGTAGGTGAACTTGGGTACGTCGCAGCCGATGATGGTGCGGTCTTCATCCGTGATGGCGTCGCCCCATTCCACGCCCTCGCGCTGGGGCACATACTTGATGTCACCGGCGTTGGGCACGCGGCCGAAGGTGTAGTAATGTCCGGCGTCAATTTCCTCTTGGGTGTAGAGACCGTCCGTTTTGAAGCCATAGTACGAGCCGATCGACTCTCCCTCCTTCAGGATGTAGTTGATCTTGTCGCCTCCTGCCTGTATCATGTTGTCCGAGCCGGCCAGGTCGATGATTTCGTTCTTGTTGACGGCGATGTTGCCTCCCAGGGTCAGGCGGAAGTCCTTGCCGATTTGTTCACGGTAGGTCAGTGCCAGTTCAAAACCCTTATTGCGCACCTTGCCGATGTTCTGTGACGGAGCAGTGCTGATGCCTGTCTCGGCCGGTACGTTGTAGGACAGCAGGATGTCGCTCGTATTCTTGATATAATAGTCAGCCACCAGGCTAAAGTGTCCGTTGAACAGGTCGGCGTCCAAGCCAATGTCGGTGATGGCTACCTTTTCCCAGCCCAGTTCCCGGTTGGCGGGGCGGGACTCGTAGATGCCGGACACCAGTTGCTCGTCGAAGGTGTAGTTGCTGCCCTTGTTGTACAGTTGGAAGTAGTCGTAGTTGCCCACGTTGTTGATGTTACCCAGCGTACCATAAGAGGCGCGTACCTTCAGGTTGTCCAGCCACGTCAGGTTGTCCATGAAGCTCTCCTCGCTGAGGCGCCAGCCCACGGAGAACGACGGGAACACGCCCCAGCGGTTGTCCGGGTGGAAGCGCGAAGATGCATCTGCACGCACGTTGGCCTCGAAGAGGTAGCGTCCTTTGAATGCGTAGTTCACGCGGCCGAAGTAGGACATCATCTTGTATTCGCTCATGGACGAGCCGTTGGTAATGTCTGTACCGGCATTCGAACCGCCGCTCATGTCTTCGAACGAGTCCGAGGGGAAGTTCTTGCGGCTGGCACTCAACGCCTGGCTCTGACGGTGCTCGTAGGACGTACCGGCCAAGGCAGTGAAGTCGTGCTCGCCCCAAGTGTGGTGGTAGTTAGCCGTCAGCTGGGTCTGCAGCACGGAGTGGCTGCTCCAGCTCATGCTCATCTGGTTGACGTCGTTACCGGTGCCGGAGATGGGAGTCCCCGCGCCGAAGAGCGGCACTTCGTCGCGCAGGGCGGTGTAGCCTTTGTATTTGTATTCATAGCGTTTGTAGCTGCCGCCTCCGGTGATGACCAGGTCCTTGATAGGCTTTAGGCTCACGTTGAGGTGGTACATGGAGTTCTCGAACGACGTGGTGCTCCAGTTGTTGTTGTGCATGGCGCGCAGGGGGTTACCGGTGATGAAGGAGACGGTAGCTTGCTGGCCGCCGGCGATGCTGCCCCACTCTCCGTCGGACTGCTGTCCCACCATGATGGAGGGCACGAGCAGGTAGTTGGTGAAGGAGGGTACACCGTGATCTGTGTCATTCTCGTTGCGGATGTACTTCACGCCGGCAGATACGGACAGCCAGTCGGTTATGTCTGATGTCAGGTTCATGTTCAGGTTGTAGCGTTTGCTGTCCTGCCCGCGGGTGAACTTGTCGTCGTACATGTAGCCCGTGCCGATGAAGTAGCGCACCTTCTTGGTACCTCCGCTGACGTTGATGGAGTGCTTCGTGGTGAGCACATGCTTGTCCATCGTCAGGTCTATCCAATCCGTGTTGGGGTAATAGTCGGGGCGGCTGCCGTCGGCAAACCAACCGATCTCTTCGTCCGTGTAGGCCTGGTTCCAGCCCCCGTCGGGGTTACGGTTATACATGGCCTCGTTCAGCAGGGTGGCATATTCGGCCGAGCTGATCAGGTCGGGGAGGTAGGTCGGCATCTTCATGCCCACGTAGCCGTTGTAGGTCACGGTCATTTTCTCTTCCTTGCCGGCCTTGGTGGTGACCAGCACGACGCCGTATGCAGCTCGCGATCCGTAGATGGCCGACGAGGCGGCATCCTTCAGGAAGGAGATGGACTCGATGCTGTTGGGGTCGAGGTTGGAGAAGAACGTGGCATCGGCGATGGCGCCGTCAATGACGTAGAGCGGCTCGGAAGTTCCCAGGTTGCCTCGGCCACGGAAGTTGATGGAGGGCGTCTGTCCCGGTCGCGAGATGATGGTGACGCCGGGCACGGTGCCTTGGATGGACGAGAGGACGTCCGTCTGTACGCGGTCCTTGATGTCCTCCGTGCTGACGGAAGCGACAGATCCCGTCAGGTTCACTTTCTTCTGCGTGCCGTAGCCTACCACCACGACTTCGTCCAGCAGCTTGTTGTCTTCCTTCAGGACAATGTCGTATTGGTTAGTGCCGGCCTTGACCGTGATGAGCTGGTCCGTGAAGCCGATGTAGCTGACACGAATCTTGGCACCGGCCTTGACCGTCAGACGGAAGTTGCCGTCCATGTCCGTGATGACACCGTTTTGGGTACCTTCCTCGAGCACGCTGGCTCCAATGACTGGTTCGCCGTTCGCATCGGTCACCCGTCCTTGGATGACGTTGCCTTGTTGGGTCACCTGCTGGTCTTTCAGTTCATTGGACAGGATGATCTTGTTGTCCAATACGGTGTAGCGAACGTCCGTGCCGGCGAATACTTCGTCCAAAATGTGGAAGATGTCGCTGTTCTCTTCGGAGACGGTCACGCGGCGTTGCAGGTCCAGTTGCGTGTTGTTGTAGAAGAAGTCGAAGTCGGAAGCCGCTTCTATCTGCTTGAGTGCGTTGCCCACGGTTTCCTGGTTTACGTTGAGGGAAAGCCGTGCGTTCTGGGCGTATGTTCCTGCGGCTTGCAGGATGCCGATGGAACAGAATAGATAAAAGATGAATACCTTCATGGCTAATGGAATTTTCGCGCAAAAAGCCCATGGGGACTTTTCGCCCTTGAAATGTTGTAGGTAACAATTGTTTTGCATAAATTTGTAGTGCATTTAGTTGAAAAAAAGTTCATTCTCGCGATGGCTTTTTCATACGGGAAGACATGGCAGTGTTTTCCCGTATGTTTTTCTTGGCTTGCTTACGTTGGTTTTCTGGTCATGGCTATCTTTGTTTTTAAAGGTTAAGTATTTGGGTTCGTTTGGATTCAATGGATTTCTATTTTTGCCTTTCCGCGTTCGGGAGTAGGATCGTCTGCATACTTCCAATGGATGTTGGACGAAATTTCGAAGTATTGCAGGATTCTCTCCAGCCGCTGCGTGCTGAACGTGCCGGTGAAGCGGTCGTTGTCCAGTTTCGGATTCGTGACGATGAACTCCACGTCGAATCGTTTCTCCAGCATGCGCAAGGCTTCCTTGAACGGAGTATTCTGGAATATGATCAGGCCATCTTTCCAGGACAGTTCGGAGGTGCCGGTGGTCCGGGTGCGTGTCAGTTCGTGGGTGTGCACGTCATACCTCAGCTTCTCCCCGGCTTCCATGGGGGTGTACAGCGTGGTATTTCCTTCCGTATGTATGAATCCCACTTTTCCCTCGGTCAGGGTGGTGGTGATGTACGGGTCGTCGGGATAGGCTTCCACATTGAAGCAGGTGCCGTAGACTTCGATGGCAGACTGGGCGGGGGTGTGTACCACGAAGCGGCGTTTCGGGTCTTGGGTCACCTCGAAGTAGGCTTCGCCGGACAGGCGGATGGTGCGCTCCGTCTTGTCGAACTGTGCGGGATAACTCAGGACGGACGAGGAGTTGAGGTAGACCACTGTGCTGTCGGGCAGCGTCAGGCGGGTGGTCATGCCGGGGTTGGTGCGGACTTCCAAGGTCGGGATTGTCCGGGTGCGGTCGTTCAGGAGGCTTTGCTGCCAGATCAGGAAGGTGATCAGCGGCAGGAACAGTACGGCTGCTATCTGTTGGATGACCTGCCACCATGTCTTTCGCTGTTTTTGCGCTGTGCTTTCCCGTTTGACTTTGTCCAGTGCTTCTTCGGTATGGATGAGGGGACGGATGCGGTTCGTGTCAGTAGCCAGCAGGAGGGAATAAATACGTCGAGCCGTCCGGCGGTTTTCCTCAGAGGCCTCTATCCACGATTTTACTTCGTTTCGTCCGGCTTCTCCAAGTTTACCGTCATAGTAATCGAATAATAATTGTTCCCTGTCGGGCTTCTGTTCATTCATGGCTTTTCCGTATTTTGTATTTTATTTAAGGGACAGCCGAGCGGGGAGGGATACTAAACGGAAATCCTGTTTTAACACGAATTTAACATTCCGGCCACCGTTGGAAGCATGTTTTTGGGCAGAATACTCGTTCATTTGATAAAAATAACCTATTTTTGCCAGCTGACAACTTTGGAGTTAATGCTTATGGAGACTCAACATATGGACGTGATGCTGCTGAAACGGCTGAAATCGGGAGACTCGACGGCTTTCGATGTGCTGTTCCGGAGGTATTATCCGATGTTGTGTGCATACGCCTGCCGCTTTGTCTCCTTGGAGAGCGCGGAAGAGATAGCCCAAGATGCGCTGTTGTGGTTGTGGGAGCACCGTGAGGACGAAATCATCCAGTATTCTTTGTCAAAGTATCTGCTGAAGTCCGTCTACCACCGGGCTTTGAACCGCCTCGAACAGGAGCAGATGCAGCTGAACGCGGATACCCGCTTCTACCAGGACCTGGTGGAGAATGTGCTGGAAGAGGAAGATTTGTGCCAGCTCCATGAGTTGACTGCAAGGCTGGGCGAGGCCATCCGCCGCCTGCCCCCTCTCTATCGCGAGGCTTTCTTGAAACACCGCCTCAAAGGCCAGACGTACAAGGAGATTGCCGATGAACTGGGCGTCTCTGTCCAGACCGTCAACTACCGCATCGGGCAGGCCTTGAAACTGCTGGCCCAGGAGCTGAAGGACTACCTGCCCCTGCTGTTATTCCTGTTCCAAATCCCGTAGAATCCCCACGTTTTCATTCGAAGCAAACGTAGTGACTCTGCCGCTTGAAGTCCGCTTCCGTAAATTCCTCGTAGAGGGCAAAGACCTTCAGGTTGCGCAGCGGACCGTGCTTCTTGCGCCACTCCACGATGGCCTTGGCCTGGTAGAAATTGAAATAGGGGTGGTGGCGCAGGCGGTCTATGCTGACGCGGTTCAGGTTGAGGCGGCGGATGGCGGTGGTGTCTATGCGCAGCCAGGGGCGCAGCGGTTCAGGGTCCAGGTCGATTTCCCGCAGTTGTTCCAGATCGTAGAAGCCGCCCAGGCGTTGGCGGTAGCCCGTGATGAGGCGGGCGATGCCGCTGCCTATACCCGGGATTTTCTTCAGTTCGGTTGTGTCGGCGCGGTTCAGTTCGATAACGGTGCCGGCCGGATATTTGTAGGGACGGGCCATGGTGTCCCGTTCGGTTTGCGCCGTGTAGAGGCGGGGCGTGTCCGGACGCGCGGTGTCTCGCGGGGCAATGCGGATGTAGGGCTCGAGGGCGGCGTATTGTCCGTCCGTCAGGCCGTAGATTTTGCGGAAATCCTCCGGGTGGCGAAAGCGTCCGCCCCGTTCGCGGTAGCGCACGATGTTGCGGGCCATCCAGCCGGGCAGGCCCAGGCGGCAGAGGGTAAGGCTGTCCGCGTGGTTCGGGTCGAAAGGGAAAGGGGTGACTGCGGGCTTCCCGGGCCGGAAACCTGTATCTTCGGGGGGACGATGGCGTGCCCGTCCCTTCTCCTCTTCTTCCTGTATCGTGGCGAGGAAATCCTCTTCTTCCTGTTGCATCCGGAGCTGTTCAGCCCGGTCCTCGGCCGAGGGGCGCGATGCCTTTTCCTGTCGGTGGAGGTATACCTGTGCCCCGCCGTATACCAGCAGGATGAGGGTACACAACAGCAGGATGCCGCGGCGTTCCGTGCGTGTGAAGTAGAAGAATTTCTTCAGCACGTTCTTCATGGCGTCGTGTGGGGAGCTTGCAGCAGGGCACGTATGGTTTCGGCGTCGCGGTGCAGTTGTTCCGCCAGCTCGTCCACGGAGTTGAACTTGCGTTCTTCGCGGACGCGTTGGACGAAGGACAGCCGCAGGGATTTCCGGTAGATGTCGCGGTCGAAGTCGAAGATATGCACCTCGATGCTGCGGTCGTCGCCGTTGTCCAGGGTGGGGCGCCGGCCGATGTTCAGCATGCCGCCGTAGGTCTTTCCCTCCGTTTCCACGCGGACGGCATAGACGCCGTTGGCCGGGACGATTTTGTCGGGATGGTCCGGTTGCAGGTTGGCGGTGGGGTAGCCCAGTTGGTGGCCGATGCGTCGTCCGCTCACCACCGTGCCGCTCAGGAAATACGGATAACCCAGACACGTGGCGGCTTGTGCGGCATCGCCCGCCAGGAGCAGGCGGCGGACCAGGGAGGAACTGACCGGGTTGCCGTCGGGCGCAAACGCCTCGGCAGGCAGCACATCAATGCCCAACTCCCGGCCATAGCGTGCGTAGTCCTCAAAGCCCTCGCTGCGGTTGTGGCCGAAGCGGTGGTCGTAGCCGATGACCAAGGCGCGGATGTTGTAGCGGTTCTTCAGCACCTCCATGAACTCGCGGGCCGTGAGCGAGGCCAGGTGTGGGGTGAAGTCCAACAGGATGCAGGTGTCGATGCCCGTCTCTGCCAGCATGGAGAGCTTCTCTTGCGGCGTGGTCAGTAGCTTGGGGCGGTAGTCGCTTTGCAACACTTGGCGCGGATGTACGGGGAAGGTGATGACCGCCGACTCCAGTCCGCGACCGGCCGCCTCACGCCGCACTTGGTCGATGAGGAAGCGGTGTCCCCGGTGCACGCCGTCGAAGAAGCCGATGGTGGCCACGCTGGGAGGGTTATTGGAACAGATGTCGCCAATCCTCATGGGCCTGTGGGGTATAAGTGTGGATGCCAAGCGACTGCGCAGCGTGGCAGTTGGCTTCGGCATCGTCGATGAACAGGGTTTCTTCCGGTGTCCAGCGGGTGTCGTCCAGCACGGCTTGGAAGATTTCCGCGTCGGGCTTGGCCATCTTCATTTGATAAGAAAGGTAGATGCGGTCGAAATAGTCTTCCACGCGGTGGCCGTCCCGGGCGAAGGCGTTCTTGCAGGCATAGTCCCAGTGGATGGCGTTGGTGTTGCTCAGCAGGCAGACGTTGTAGCGTTTGCGCAGCTCCAGCAGGAAGTCCAGCTTGTAGGCGGGAATGCCGTCCAGGAAGCTGTTCCACGCCTCGTCGATGGCCTCGTCCGTGAGGGGGCGGCCTGCGGCCTGGCGGATGCGTCCGCGGAAGTCGGCGTCCGAAATCAGCCCTTTTTCGTGCAGTTGGAAGAAGCCTTCCTGGCGATAGTCGTTCAGCAGGCCCTCCACGTCGGGCATACCCAGCCGGCGGAAGTGCTCGAGGCAACGGCGGCGGTCGAGGTCAATCAACACGCCGCCGAAGTCTATCAGCAAATTCTTGATGTGTCCGTCAAGCATTCTTTCTGGCCATTAAGCGTTTCACGCCGCGGTAGATTTCGCCCACCCACAGGACGCAGGACGAGAGGGCCACGATTTGCAGCCACGTCATGCCGTCGAGGGGCACGGTGCGGAACACGGCGCCGCCATACTGCACGATGAGCACCTGGCCCACGATGATGGCCAGCACAATCAGTTCCATGCCGTAGGACTTGGAGAGCTGGCTGAAGGCCGAATGGTTCGTGCCGAACACGCGGGCGTTGAACAGGTTCCAGAATTGCAGCATCACGAAGAACGTGAAGAACACGGTGAGGTCGTAGGTCGTCATGCCGCCGGGTATATGGTTGTAGTACCACAGCATACCCATCAGTACGACGAGGAAGATGACGCCCACGCCGATGATGTTCCACCACATGGGTCGCGTGATGATGAAGTCCGTGCTCTTGCGGGGCTTCTCCTGCATCACGTCCTCGCTGGGCGGGATGGAGGCCAGGGCCAGGGCGGCGAAGGTGTCCATGATGAGGTTCACCCACAGCATCTGCGTCACGGTCAGCGGCAGTTCGGTGCCGATGAGCGAGCCCAGCAGCACGATGAACAGGGCCACGAAGTTGATGGTCAGCTGGAAGACGATGAAGCGCTGGATATTCTTGTAGAGCGAGCGTCCCCACATCACCGCCGTGGCGATGCTGTTGAACGAGTCGTCCAGCAGGGTGATGTCGCTGGCTTCCTTGGCCACGGAGGTACCCGTACCCATGGAGAGGCCCACTTGGGCATGGTTCAGGGCGGGAGCGTCGTTCGTACCGTCGCCGGTCACGGCCACCACGGCACCCTTCTTCTGCAGCAGTTGCACGAGGCGTTGCTTGTCCGTAGGACGGGCGCGCGACATAATCTTCAGGTCCATCACGCGGTCCAGGGCCTCCTCGTCCGTCAGTTCGGCGAAGGCAGCGCCCGTGATGCGGTTGCGCTCCGTGTCCTCAGGTTTCCACAGGCCGATTTGGCGGGCAATCTCGGTGGCGGTGCCCGGCGTGTCGCCCGTGACAATCTTCACGCTGATGCCGGCCGACTGGCACTTGCCTACGGCGGCGGGCACGTCCGGACGGATGGGGTCGCTGATGGCCACGATGCCCAGGAAGGACAGGTCGTTGCCGCCGGCCAGTTCCACGCAGTCGGGCTGGGCATTGTCGTCCACAATCTTATAGGCGAAGCCCAGCGTGCGCATCGCCATGTTCTGGTAGGCGAGCAGTTGCTGGTCTATGGTCGAGCGGTATTCGGTGGCGTCCACGCGCTGGCCGTCCAGGACGACGTCCTTGCACTTGCCCAGCACGATTTCCGGCGCGCCTTTCACATACAGCACCTTCTTGCCCAGCAGGGGCGACTGCACCAGCGTGGCCATGTACTTCCGTTCGGTGGAGAAGGTCAGTTGGTCCAGCACTTGGGCGTTCTCGCGCATCGGCAGGTAGTCCTGTCCCTGCTTGTTGAGCCAGAGTAGCAGGGCCACTTCCGTGGGGTTGCCCACGCCTTTAGGCTTCTCGCCCGGGGCGGTCTCTTCCAGGAAGGCGGTGGAGTTGGCGCTGATGCCTTCGGCCACCAGGTGGCTGATGTCGTCCTCGCCCAGGTCGCCGCGGTTCTTCAGCGCGTAGAAGTTGGGCTCGTGCACCTGCATCAGGTTCTGCGTCAGCGTGCCCGTCTTGTCGGTGCAGATGGTGGTGATGGCGCCCATCGTCTCGCAGGCGTGCATCTTGCGCACCAGGTTGTTGGTGGACAGCATGCGCCGCATGTTCAGGGCCAGGCTGAGCGTGACGCTCATGGGCAAACCCTCGGGCACGGCCACCACGATGAGGGTGACGGCCATCATGAAGTATTGCAGCGTCTGCTTCAGGGCGGGCAGCCAGTCGTTGAAGGTGTGGAAGGTGGAGAAATCATAGTAGAGCAGCACATCCTTGATGAAGAAGATGGCGAAGGCCAGTCCGGCGGCGGTGAAGCCTATTTTGCCGATGAGGTTGGCCAGGCGCGTCAGTTGGATGTTCAGCGGGGTGGGCTCGGTGGTCTGCTCGGTGCTCTGCCGGGCCACCTTGCCGATTTCCGTCGCGTCGCCCACGGCGTCCACGCACATCGAGCCGTGTCCGTCCACCACGGTGGTGCCGCGCAATACGCGGTTGGAGGCGTAGGTGGCGTCCTCGTCGAAGTCGGCCTCTACGGTGGTCTTGCTCACGACGGGCTCGCCCGTCAGGTTCGATTCGTTGACTTGCAGGGAGATGGCTTCAAACAGTTGGCCGTCGGCGGGCACTTCCTCGCCCGTTTCCAGCACGACAATGTCGCCCACGACCACGTCCTTGCGGGGCACTTCCTGCACGTGTCCGTTGCGGATGACCTTGACTTTCGTCTCTTCGTTCACCTGGTTCAGCAGGTCGAACTTCTTGTTGGCGTCGTACTCAAAGAAGAATCCGATGCCCGTGGCCAGCAGGATGGCGGCGATGATGCCGATGGTCTCGGCATATTCGTTCTCTACGATGGAGATGACCAGCGAGAAGAAGGCGGCTACGAGCAGCACCTTGACCACCGGGTCTTGGAACTTCTCCAGGTAGAGCTTCCACATGGAGGGGCGTTTGGGCGGCGTCATCAGGTTGACGCCATGTTGGGCACGGCTCTGCCGTACCTCTTCGTCGGTCAGGCCGACGTGGTAGTAATTCTCTTTCATTGTGTCCATTAACAAGCCTTGTTTAGGTTTTCGGCCACAAATGTACGACAATAATTTGGGATATCGGTACAGAGGGGGGCAGATTGCGGAAATAAAAACGGCGGATTGGGTTAAAAAACGCAAACCCAATCCGCCGGTTCATGTGTCGCCTTATACTCCCATGGCGTTGGCACCCAGTGCGCCCGCAATGGCGGAGAGCACGGCAATCAGTACTTTCAGGATTTTATCCCAGAGGTTTTTCTTGTTGGTGTCCATAAGTGTGTGTTTTTGTGTTAGACATAAGAAAATTTTAATAAGACATAGGAACATATTTTCTTTTGAGACATAGGAACAAAGGAACATATTTTTTTAAGACATAGGAACAGAGGAACATATTCTTTTTAAGGTATAGGAACAAAAGAAACCAGTTTTCACGGAGTAGAAAATATGTTCTTATGTTCCTCTGTCTAAAAAAATATATCTCTCTATCTAAAAATATGTCCCTATATTCCTCTGTCTAAATTTTAGCCGAAGCTGTCTTCGTCTCCGCTTCCCGGTTCAGTTCCGCCCGTTTCGCTGCCCGTTCCGGGCGTGGCCGTCACCTGGTCGAAACGCACGCAACGCACGTCCGACACAAGCGACCGCGTAGCCACGGTGCCGTTGGTGTTGCGCTTGCTGGCGGGGGTGAAGCGCACCATCAACTTGGATTGGGTGGGCGTCACGGCGTCGGCGGTCTCCACGCCTTCGCCCACGCGGTTCATGGTGTAGCGGAAGCTGCCGAAGCCGTTCAGCGTCACGCTTTCCGAGGAGCGGAGGTGCCGGGCGACGACCGTCACCAAGTTGTCTATCACGTTCTTCACGTCACCCGTGGTGAGCGAGGAGAGTTCGGCGATTTCGCGGGCCACTTGGTCCGTGTTCACGTTGCCCGTCAACTGGACGCGGGGGTAGAACAACTTCTTCCCGCTTTGGTTAGCCTTGCTGGCTTGCTGGGGTACATAAATTACTGGCATAATCTGTGTGTGTTTAAATAGTTAATAAATAAATGTGTGTGTTTATGTGTTAAGCTTAATCACACTGCAAAGGTAAGCGCTTTGCCCTGTTCACGCAAATGAAACGCTTCGTTTTGATAATCTTTTTGCGCAGCTATAACCGGGCAATCTCCTCAGCATCGAGTCCGGTGATTTTGCTGATCAGGGCGGGTGGGATGCCTTCGGCTTTCATGCCGCGTGCAAGCTTTATTTTTTCTTCTTTCCGTCCTTCTTCCAGGCCTTTTTCCCGAGCCTCGCGGCGTGAGCTGCTGATTTGCATTTTCGCCGTGCTCACCATGTCCCAGAAGCGGTCATAGCCCAGCAGTTGTGCCTCGCTGAAGGCGGATTCTTCCAGTTGGGTGACTGCTTTGCTGATTTCCGGGTTCTCCAGCAGGTCTTCGGGCACTTCGCGCGTCTTTTCGTTGATTTCCGTCAGGTAGCGGAGCCAGAGCACCTGCATCTTCTTGTCGTTATAGTTCTTGGGGGTGAACTTGGGCAACTCGATGAAGATGAAGCGCAGGCCCTCTATGACTTCCCGGGTGTCGGCACGCTCCACGATGCGGTAGTCGTGGTAATACTCGTCACTCGAGGAGAACGTGTCGTTCACCAGGTTGAGCGAATAGACCGGCTGCAGCAGCTCGTAGTCGCAGCCTCGCTCCAGCTGGCTGACGTATGCCTTTGAGGCGTTGAACAATACGCGTTGCTTGTAGGCCGAGGTCCACAGCATTTGCATCTCCACGATGAACTGCCGTCCCAGGTGGTCTCTGCAGCGCACGTCCACGATGCTGTCTTTCTGCAGGGGCGTCTGTGGCACCAGTTCGGGGTTGAGGTATTCCACCCACGTGATTTCTTCTTCCGGCTTCTCGAAGGGTAATAAGGCGTTCAGGAAGCTGATGACCAAATCGGGGTGTTCGCCGAACACTTTCTTGAAAGTGAGGTCGGCTTTGGGGCTGAGGTATTTCATGATCTTTGCGGATGAATCAGTTGTTCTGATGTTTTCCGCAAAGATAGGGCTTTCCCCCGAATCTGGCAAGGGATGGTCCGCTTGGAAATCGATTATTTGCACTTGCTCAGCAGGAACCGTCCCGGCTGGCGGATGTCCTTGGGTTTCTTCACGATTTCGCTGATGCCCAGCCACACGGGGTGGCCGATGGTGCCGAAGCCGCTCTTCAGGATGAGGGCATACTGCTCCTGGGGCGGGACCTTCCAACGCTGCAGCTCGAACAGCAGGCCGTTGTAGTTGCGTGCACGGTTGTCGGTGGGTGGCGAGAGCTGGGCGATGCGCCTCGTCCACCAGGCATCGTCATGAATTTCCCCGTCCTCCTCCGTCGGCGACGGCGTCCGGCCGTCGTCCCCGGTTTCAGGGGAACCCTTGAGGAGGGGATTTTCTTTGCTTTGCTGTGCTTTGCTTTGCTGTGCTTTGCTTTGTGCGGTTTGCGTTACATGTTGTTGCATTTGCGTCGCACATTGTTGCATTTCTGCAGCACATTGTTGCATTTCTGCGGCATGGTCTGGGGCCTCTGCGGGGGTTGGCGCGGTGTCCGCGGTGTCGTCCGCCTCGTTTTCCACCAGCCGGAAGCGTTCGTCCAGGCCGCGCTTGCGGCGTCGCTTGCAGCAGAAGAGGAATTGCTCCTGTATGTGTGCCGAGGTCAGGATGCCATACTCGCGGTAGAGGCGGCTGTCGAAGAGATCCAGTTCGATGGCGGCCATCAGGACCTCCTTGACCTTGCGCGCGTCGGTGTCGAACAGTTCGGTGGCCAGGTCCTCGCAGAAGTCGTCGTCGATGCGTACGTAGTAGCCCTCGCCGCCGTAGATGGCCGACAGGGCGCTGAGCAGCACGGTGAAGGCGCAGTCGCCCTGCTGCTTCATCAGGCGGCGGACAGCGCGTTGTTGCATGAAGTCGGTGTCCAGGGGGAAGTAGTCCAGCCCTTGTTTCTTGATTCTTGCCATGGGGAATGATAATTTAGCAGCCGAAGGCTGCAATGGTCAATGGTTAATGATTAATGGTTAATACGTAGCAATAGACTCGTGCGCAGCCTACTAACCATTTATCATTAACCATTAATCATTGCGCGCAAAGCGCGCATAAATTCCTATTTGTCTTCTTCTTCCTCTCGCATCCGCATCTGCTTGCGCATGACGCTTTCGCGCATCACGCGGCAGGCCTGGAGGATGAGTTGCATCCGGCGTTCGGGGTCGTTTTCCTGGAAAATCAGGGAGAGGCGGGGTCGGGCTTCAGACTCGGTCTCTTCGTCGGGGTGCTGGCGGAGGCGGTTCATCAGGCGGCGGCACGCCTTGCAGTAGGCGTCGTGTTTGCCAGTGCGTTTATTTACAATATAAAACTCTTCGATGGGGAGCGTCCGGTGGCAATGGCTGCAGCAGCGGAATTTGTTTTCAGGTGTACTCTTCATAGGTCATATGTGTTTAGAAATGAAACGAAATGATAATCTATTGGTTGGATGACGGGCGGGCGTACCTGCGCCCGTGGTCGGCGGTACCTGCGCCCGTGGGCGGGTGTACCTGCGCCCGTGGACGGGAACGTATCCGCCGGTTGTGTATCTGGTGAAAAGAATCTGTGTACATAAGGTTGCAATATTAAAACTGTTTTCGTATTTTTGCAGGCAAATATAAACGGAATTTTCAATAGCAGAACAGAAAAATTCCCAGATTATTATTTGGAAATATCCAAGTTCTTGATTTGAAACCTATAACACACGAAAAAAATGGAGAACGAAAAAGAATTTGAAGTGGCCGTCGTGCCGGAGAGCGAAAAGGAGAACGGGCCGGAAGAAACGGAGAAGACGAAAGGCCTGATGTTTAATGTGGCGGACATCGTGAGGCGCGCCAAGCTGGCGATGGGCTTCAGCCGCGACAGCGAGCTGGCAGAATACCTGGGCGTGTCGCGCTCGACCATGAGCAACTGGATGGCGCGCAACAGCATCGACTTCCCCTTGGTGCTGGGCCGGATGCAGGAGGTGGACTACAACTGGCTGCTGACGGGCATGGGTTCGCCCAGGCTGCAGCAGGGGTACTGTGACAGCGAGCTGGCCAGCGGACCCGTGGAGCGGATTCACCAGCCCAGGTGCAGCGAGGCGTTGGACGACCGCAGCGTGACGCTGTTCAACTTCTCCGCGGCGGCCAACCTGAAGAGTATGCTCGAGGACCGTCCGCAGTATGCGCTGGGCGAGATTGTCATCCCTGACATCCCGCGGTGTGACGGGGCCATCTTCATCTCGGGCGACAGCATGTATCCCATCCTGAAGTCGGGCGACATCGTGGGCTTCCGTTGCATCCCGGACTTCGACGCCATCATTTATGGCGAGATGTACCTGGTGTCTTTCCTGCGCGGGGGCGACGAGTACCTGGTGGTGAAGTACGTCAATCATTCGGAGCAGCCGGGCTGCATCCGGCTGGTCAGCTACAACCCGCACCACGACCCGATGGACCTGCCGCTGTCCTCGGTCCGGTCGATGGCCATCGTGAAGTTCTCGATTCGGAGGAATATGATGATGTAAGCGGACGTGTTTCCGAATTTATTTGATATCATGAAAAAGAAGCAATTGTGGGGAGCCTTCTTGGCTCTCTCTCTCCTTGTCGTGCCGTCCGGGAAGGTGACGGGACAGGAGCAGGATTTTGCCACGTGGAGCAGCGTGGAGATGGTGTATGATTGGAAGCAAGCCGGTTTGGAACTGGACGGCGTGCTGGAGTGGCGAACCAAGGACCGCGTCCGGCGGACGGATTGCGCGGTGGTTTACCTGGCTGTTAACCGGCAGGTGTTGCCTTGGCTTTCGCTGGGTACCAATTATGAGTTTTCCTATAACAACATGGATGAGGACGGCTGGATGGCGTGTCATTGCTATCGGCTGCGGGCGGTGTTGTCCACGCGCCTGTGGCGCTGGCTGGACGTGTCGCTGCGCGAGAAGTACGAACACACTTTCGGGCAGCACGGCTTCCGCGAGATGCTGCTGCGGCAGCGGCTACGCTTGGGCCATACGCTGCCCGAGAGTGGGGTGGAGCCCTATGTGTCGGTGGAGACGTTCAACAGCCTCTTCGCGGGCGACCGCTTCCGGTGGAAACGCACGCGCTACCGCGGTGGGGCGTCCATCCCCTTGGGGGGAGGATGGAAGGGAGACCTGTTCTATCTCTACCAGGACAGCCGGAAGGTGGGAAAACACGTCATCGGGCTGGCTGGGACGTACAGGTTTTAGGCTGCCGATGCTTTTTTCCGTCTCCGCCAAATCCCCAGCCCGACCGCGGCCAGCGCGCCCACGGCCAACAGCGACAGGCCGGCGTAGGCGATGCCTTCGGTGACGTGCAGGCTCTGCGGGTCGAAGCGCATCTCTACCGTGTGCTGCCCGGCGGGGATGCGGAGGGCGCGGAGCACATAGTTGGCGCGGGCCAGAGGCGCGGGCTGACCGTCGATGGTCACCTGCCACCCGGCGGGGTAGTAGATTTCGGAGAATACGGCCACGCCGTCCGCTGCGCTCTGCGTCTCGTAGGTCAGGCGGTTGGGCTCGTAGGACGTCAGGCGGATGGTGCCGAGGCTGTCCGACGGGGCCTGCTCCAGTCCCTGCAGGGCGTCGCGGAAGCGGGCGTCCACCACGGCCGTTTCGGCGGGACGGAAGTCGGAGAGCGCGTCCATCTCCTCATCGGCGTTGGCCACGTAGCGCACGTCCCGGACAAACCAGGCGTTGCCCAGCGCGTGCGGGTTCTGCAGCGGGACGGTCTGCCCG
Source organism: Candidatus Bacteroides pullicola (assembly GCA_019115825.1). GTDB lineage: Bacteria > Bacteroidota > Bacteroidia > Bacteroidales > Bacteroidaceae > Bacteroides > Bacteroides pullicola. The sequence goes on along the minus strand of DXCV01000024.1, from coordinate 58,066 downwards.
TCTTCGGCGGCAGGGAAGATGATGTAGCGCGTGTTCAGCATGTTCAGCACGGGGAACTTCACGGCGTCCAGGCTGTCCATCTGCCCACCCTTGGCTACTACCTCCGAGGCCAGGGCCTGCATCTCCGGGGTGATGTGGTGGTCAATGAGTTCCTGGTAGCGGCGCAGCTTGGCGGCATGGTAACCGCCGATGCTCTTGTGCCAGTAGGAAGTGTTGTTCTCGTTGAAAGTGCTCGTGGTGAGGTTCAGCACGCGGTAGTCCAAGGCCTTGTCGGCCAGGATGGTCTTGTCCGTCTCGGTCGGCTCGAAGACGGTCTTGCTGGTCGAGGCGGGGACGAACTGGTCGTCATACAGGTAGCGCTTGTTGACGCCCCACAGGTCGACGAGGCACAGCAGGGCAATGCCGCCCACGGTGAACGACCGGCGCAGCCGTCCCCGGGCATAGAGCAAGAGTAGCAGCACGCCGACGGCAATGATGAGGAAGGAGCGCAGGGCGTCGCTCTGCACCAGGGCGGCACGCATCTCGGACACGTTGGCCAGGATGGCGGGCAACTCTCCGGCAGGCAGGTAGCCGCTGTCCGCAGCGCTTTGCAGCATCGCCCGTTCCTGTGTGGACACGTAGTCCGAGGGCGACGGTGTGCCGCCGGGAACGGCCATCCACAACGCCACGCCCGCGGTGAGCACGAGGCTGACGGCCACCGCCTTCAGGTTGCGGCGCAACAGCGCGGGCTCCTGCATCAGCTTCACCAAAGCGAGGATGGCCAGCCAGGGAATGGTGAACTCGGCGATGACCAGGATGGACGACACGGCGCGGAACTTGTCGTACATCGGCACGTAGTCGATGAAGAGGTCCGTCAGCCACATCATGTTCTTGCCCCACGACAGCAGGATGGACAGCACCGTGGCGGCCACCAAGGCCCACTTCAGCGGCCCCTTCACCAGGAAGCAGCCCAGCAGGAAGAGGAAGAGCACGAAGGCGCCCACGTAGACGGGGCCGGCGGTCATGGGCTGTTCGCCGAAGTATTGTGTCAGCGAGCGGTACAGTCCGGCATAGCGCGGGTCGGCCTTCTCCATGGCGGTCTCGTTGAGGGCCAGGGGTACGGAGCCGCCGCCCTTGTAGTTGGGCACCAGCAGCGTCCAGGTCTCGCCGATGCCGTAGCTCCACTGCGTGATGTAGTCACGGTTCAGCCCGCCGCTGGCGTTGGCCTGCTGGGCGTGGGTGTCGTGCGTCAGCTCGCTGGGGCCGCGCATGGTTTCCTTGCTATACGTATAGGTGTGATAGAGGTTCGAGAGGTTGATGGCCACGCCCACCAGTCCGGCGATGACAAGCACGCCTGTGGCGCGGACAAACTGCGGCATCCGGCCTTCGCGCCACGCCTGCACGCCGTAGGCAATGGCCAGGAAGAGCATGACGAACAGGAAGTAGTAGGACATCTGCACGTGGTTGGACACAATCTGCAGGGCCACGAACAGGGCCGTCACCACGCCGCCCGCCAGCAGTCGGCCGCGGTAGGCCAGCACCATGCCGCCTATCGTGGGCGGGATGTAGGCCAGGGTGATGAACTTCCAGATGTGTCCGGCGGAGATGAGGATGAAGAAGTAGGACGAGAAGGCCCACAGCACGCCGCCGATGCCTGCATACCATGCCGGGATGCCGAAGGCCCGCAGCAGGATGTAGAAGCCCAGCATCATGATGAACGTCAGGTAGACGTAGTTGGGCAGGAACAGTTGGTAGACGCGCTGTGCCCACGACAGCGGCCGGGTGGAGTCATACGAGGGCGAAATCTGGTACGTGGGCATGCCGCCGAACATCGTGTTGGTCCAGCGGGTGCGTTCGCCCGTGCGGTCGTAGTATTCTTGCGCCTCGTGTCCGGCGCCGGCACCGGCCTCCGTGTCGTGTTGGAAGAGGATGCGCCCCTCCGTGTCGGCAGGGAAGAAGTAGGCAAAGGACAGCAGCGCGAAGACTGCGATGACGATAATGTCGGGAAGTAATCGTTTCATTGGCGTAGATGTTTTGCGGGCAAAGGTACGCAAAAAAGCGATAGGTCGCTATCCGGCAGGCAGTTCTTTTGCTTGCTTCGGGTTGTTGGGGCGGCTCAGTGCCGGGCGGTGCGATACTCCGCCGGCGTTATCCCCGTGTTCTTCTTGAAGTAGCGGCTGAAGAACGACTGGTCGGGGAAGTCCAGCCGTAGGGCAATCTCCTGCATGGTGAGGTCGGTGGTGCGCAGCAGCATCTTGATTTCCTGGATGCAGCGGGTGTCAATCAGTTCCTTGGGCGTGTGGCCCGTGAGGTCTTGTATCACCGACGAGAGGTAGCGGGTGGTGATGCAGAGCTGGTCGGCGTAGAACTGCACATCGCGCCGGGTGCTGCTGTGCTGGAACACCAGGTGGATGAACCGTTCCAGCAACTCCTCTTGGCGGGTGGTGTTCCCGCTTCGGTGGTGGAGGAACTGTGCCTTGGTCTTGTCGTAGATGTCCATCAGGAAGCTCTGCAGGCAGTTCTTGAAGATGGGCAGGCGGAACGTGTGTTCTTTCTCCTTATATATACGGTAGACGAGCTGCATCATCCGATGATTCCCCTCCACCCGTTCTTCGGGCAAAGCCGGGGAGAGCGGGTACCGGTTGAGGAAGGCGAAGAACGAAGGGTTGAACGGACGGGTTACTTCCAACCAAATGTCACGGTGGTAGGTCAGGTAGGAAACCGTAAAGTCCGGACTAACCGACAGGCATTGGAAATAAAGGTTGGCTGCCAGCCCGATGTGGCGTCCGGGTTCCAGGGTGTAGGTGCGGAAGTCCAGCTCGACCTGTGCCGTGCCTTGCCGGACGAAGAGGAGCGTGAAATGCTCCAGTCGCTGCAGCGAGAGGGACGGAGACTGTACGGGCACGTCGATGCCGATGGCGAACGGTTCATTGTCGGGTAGTTGCAGGAGGCTCATAAATGATAAGTTAGTGGCGCAAAGGTACGCATTCTCTTCCGATTTTGAAAAACACCGCGTACAAAATGAAATCGTCCGCCCCACCGAATCCCCCTACCTTTGCAGCGTCTTTAACGAATCAATATGATAACAACAATGAGAAAGAACCGAAACCGTATGTGGATGCAACTGCCCGTTGTCGCCGGTTGCACCCTGATGTTGGCCACGGCCTGCCAGCCGTCGGCCGGGACACAGCTTCCTGCCGGGAACTATGAGATCATGACCGTCAGCACCTCCCGTCAGGAACTGACCACTGCCTATTCCGCCACCATCCGCGGACGGCAGGATATTGAAATCTACCCGCAAGTGTCGGGCACCATCCAGCAACTCTGCGTGGCCGAGGGCGACAAGGTGCGCCAAGGCCAGACTCTCTTCATACTCGATCAAGTACCTTACCAGGCGGCATTGAACACGGCCATCGCCAACGTGAAAGCCGCCGAAGCCGCCTTGGCCACGGCAGAGTTGAACTATGACAGCAACAAGGAATTGTTTGCCCAGAAGGTTGTCTCCGACTTTACTCTAACCACTGCCAAGAACAATTACCTCACCGCGCAGGCCACCTTGGCACAAACCGAAGCGCAGGAGGTGAACGCCCGGAACGACCTGTCGTACACCGTGGTGAAGAGTCCGAGCGACGGCGTGGTGGGCACGTTGCCTTACCGTGTGGGAGCGTTGGTAAGTCCCAGCATCCCCCAACCGCTGACCACCGTCTCGGACAATTCCACGATGTACGTCTACTTCTCCATAACGGAAAACCAACTGCTCTCCCTCGTCCGTCAATACGGCACGCCGGACAGTGCCCTGGTGCAGATGCCCGACCTGCAACTCCGGCTGAACGACCAGTCCGTGTACGAAGAGAAGGGACGCATCGAGAGCATCAGCGGCGTCATCGACCGGCAGACGGGCACGGTGAGCGTCCGCGCCGTCTTCCCCAATCCGGACCATCTGTTGTATAGCGGCGCATCGGGCAGCATACTGATGCCCAGCACGTACGAGGATTGTATCGTCATTCCCCAGGAAGCCACGGTGAAACAGCAGGACAAGATTCTGGTATATAAGGTCGTGGACGGGAAAGCCACCTCTACCCTGATACAAGTGGCCGACGTGAACGACGGGCGCACCTACATCGTGACGGACGGCCTGTCCGTGGGCGACGAGATTGTGGCCAAGGGCGCCGGCCTGATACGCGAAGGCATGCAGGTGAAGTAAGAAGGAGGACGCCGTATGAAAGGAAACATCTTCATCAAACGACCGATGGCAGCATTTGCCATCTCGATATTGATCCTGCTGATTGGTGTCATCTCGCTCGTCAGCCTGCCTGTCGAGCAATACCCGGACATCGCGCCGCCCACGGTGCAAGTGACCGCCACCTACACGGGCGCCGATGCCGACGCCGTGATGAACAGCGTCATCATGCCCTTGGAGGAAAGCATCAACGGTGTGGAGAACATGATGTACATCAGCTCCACGGCCACCAATACCGGCTCGGCCACCATCACCGTCTACTTCAACCAGGGTACTGACCCCGACATGGCGGCGGTGAACGTGCAGAACCGCGTCTCCATGGCCGAGGGCCTGCTGCCTGCCGAAGTGACGCAAATCGGCGTGACCACCATGAAGCGTCAGACCAGCTTCCTGCAAATCAACTCGCTGACCAGCCCGGACGGACGGTATGACGAGAACTTCATCGCCAACTACCTCGACATCAACGTCATCCCCGAAATCAAGCGTATCCAGGGTGTGGGCGACGTGCAGGAATTGGGCGACACGTACAGTATGCGTATCTGGCTCAACCCCGAACGCATGGCGCAATATGGCCTGCAACCTTCGGACATCTCGGCGGTGCTGGCCGAGCAGAACCTCGAAGCACCGACCGGTTCGCTGGGTGAAAGTTCGCCCAACGTCTTCCAGTACACCATGAAGTACCACGGCCGCCTGAAGGACATGACGGAGTTCAACAACATCGTGGTGCGCTCGAATGCCGACGGTTCGGTGTTGCGCCTGAAGGACGTGGCCGAGGTGGAGCTGGGACGTGAATCCTACGGCTTCCACGGCGAGGTGGACCAAAAGCCGGGCGTGACGTTTATGGTCTTCCAGGTGGCGGGCAGTAACGCCACGGCGGTCAATGCCGCTATTACCGCCAAGCTGGAGGAGATGAGCGAGCAGTTGCCCGAAGGATTGGAGTTCGTGCAGATGATGAGCACCAACGACTTCCTGTTCGCCTCCATCCACAACGTGGTTGAGACCCTGGTCATCGCCATCATCCTGGTGATTCTCGTGGTGTACTTCTTCCTGCAGGACTTCAAGAGTACGGTCATCCCGTCCATCTCCATCATCGTGTCGCTGATAGGCACCTTTGCCTGCCTGGTGGCCGCCGACTTCAGCCTGAACATCCTGACGCTGTTTGCCCTCGTGTTGGCCATCGGCATCGTGGTGGACGATGCCATCATCGTGGTGGAGGCCGTGCAGACGAAGTTCGAAATCGGATACAAGTCGCCCTATCTGGCGGCCAAGGACGGCATGGCCGACGTGTCCATGGCCATCATCACCTGCTCCATCGTCTTCATGGCCGTGTTCATTCCTGTCTGCTTCATGGGCGGGACGTCCGGCGTGTTCTATACGCAGTTTGGCATCACCATGGCGACGGCCGTGGGCATCTCGCTGATTTCCGCCATGACGCTCTGCCCGGCCTTATGCGCCGTGATGATGCGCCCTTCTGACGGGGAGAAGAGCCTGAAGAGCTTCAACGGTCGGGTACGTGCCGCCTACGAAGCCTCGTTCAACGTCATCCTGGGCAAGTACAAGCGGGGACTGATGTACGTCTTCCACCACCGCTGGCTGGTGTGGGGTTCGCTGGCCGTGGCTGTCGTCCTGCTCATCTTCCTGATGAACACCACCAAGACGGGTCTGGTGCCCCAGGAAGACCAGGGTACCATCATGGTGAACATCGGCACTTCGCCGGGCAATACGCTGGTGGAGACGCAGAAGGTAGTGGCCCAGGTCAATCACATCCTGGAGGAAACGCCCGAGATAGACCATTACAGCAGCGTGGCCGGTTATGGCCTGCTGTCCGGCCAGGGCACGTCCTACGCCACGGTCATCATCAAGCTGAAGCACTGGGACGAGCGCAAGGGCGACGAACATACCGCCGATGCCGTCATGGCCCGGCTCAATGCCCGGTTCGCCCAAATCAAGGAGGCCAGCATCTTCTGCTTCCAGCCTGCCATGATTCCGGGCTACGGCATGGGCAACAGCATCGAGCTGAACATGCAGGACAAGACGGGCGGCGACATGACGACGTTCTACCAGAGCGTGATGCAATTTGTCGGTGCCCTGAACGAGCGGCCCGAAGTGGCCATGGCCTATACCACCTACGCGATGGACTATCCGCAGATAGCCGTCGAGCTGGATGCCGCCAAGTGCAAGCGGGCCGGCCTGGCCGCCACGGATGTCCTGGATGCCCTGGGCACGTATTGCGGCGGCTCGTATGTCTCCAACTACAACCAGTTCGGCAAGGTGTACCGCGTGATGGTGCAGGCCTCGCCCGAGTTCCGCCTGGACGAACATTCGCTGGACAACATGTTTGTGCGCAACGGCACGGAGATGGCGCCCCTCAGCCAGTTCGTCACGCTGAAGGCCATCCTCGGCCCGGAAATCGCCACCCGCTTCAACCTGTACAGCTCCATCACGGTGAACGTCAATGCGGCCGAAGGCTATTCGTCCGGTCAGGTGCAACAGGCCATCAAGGAGGTATCCGAACAGTTGTTGCCCACGGGCTACGGTTATGAATACGGCGGCATGGCTCGTGAGGAGGCACGGAGCGGCGGCGCGCAGACGGTCTTTGTCTATGCCATCTGCATCGTGCTCATCTACCTCATCATGGTTTGCCTCTACGAGAGCTTTCTCATTCCGCTGGCCGTCATCCTGTCCGTGCCCTTCGGATTGCTGGGCTCGTTCCTCTTTGCCCGCTGCTTCGGGTTGGAGAATAACATCTACCTCCAGACGGGTATGATTATGCTGATCGGTCTGCTGGCCAAGACGGCCATCCTGATTACGGAGTATGCCGTCGAGCGTCGCCGCCGCGGCATGGGCATCGTGGTCTCGGCCTACACCGCCGCTCAAGCCCGCCTGCGACCCATCCTGATGACGGTGCTCTGCATGGTGTTCGGCATGTTGCCGCTGATGTTCTCCAGCGGTGCGGGTGCCAACGGCAACGGCTCCCTGGCCACGGGCGTCATTGGCGGACTGGTGGTGGGCAGCTTCGCCCTGCTCTTTGTCACGCCGGTGTTCTACATCGTCTTCGAGTACCTGCAAGAGAAGCTGCGCAAGCCCCTGGAGGTGGAACCCGGTCCGCAGGTCTTGCTGGAGGAACGGCGCAACGAGGAAGAAAAGAAGCAGAAAGTGAAATAGCCGTTTGTACGGAGGTACCGCCGGGCACGAGCAGGGATACCGCCGAGCACGGGCGGGGATACCGTCAAGCACGGGCGGGGATACCGCCGAACAAGCGAATAGGAATTTATAGGTGAGTTTATAAGTTCTTAAGTTCTTGAGTTTTTAAGTTAGGCAAGACTGCAACGGGCGAACTCAAAAACTTATAAACTCATAAACTGAAGAACTTAAATTATCATTTAATGACCCAACAATGAAGAAGATAATCCTACTGACCGCCGCCACCGCCCTCCTGTGCAGTTGCGGCATCTACAACCGATACCAGCCCGTCGAGGCCGTGCCCGAAGACCTCTACGGCGACTCGTTCTCCCAGACGGGAGACACCACCAACTTCGGGAACACCGATTGGCGCAAGGTATTCACCGACTCCTGCCTGCAGCGGCTGATTGAGCAGGGATTGGCCAACAACACCGACTACCGCTCCGCCCAACTCCGCGTGGAGGAAGCCGAAGCCACCCTCCTCTCTGCCCGCCTGGCCTTCCTGCCTTCTTTCGCCCTGTCGCCCCAGGGCGGCGTGAGCAGCTTCGACGGGGGCAAGGCCACGTGGACCTACACCGTGCCCGTCACTGCCAGTTGGGAGCTGGACATCTTCGGCCGGATGCGCAACGCCAAGAAGCAGGCGCAAGCCCTCTATGCCCAGAGCCGGGATTACCGGCAGGCCGTGCGCACGCAGCTCATTGCCGGCATTGCCAACACCTACTACACGCTCCTGATGCTGGACGAGCAACTCTCCCTCTCCCGCCAGACCGCCGAGGCTTGGAAAGAAACCGTCGCTTCAGCCCGCGCCTTGATGCAGGCCGGACAGTATGACGAGGCGGGCGTGTCGCAACTGGAAGCCACGTACTACAGCGTGCAGACCTCCGTCCTCGACCTGGAGGAACAGCTCAACCAGGTGGAGAACAGCCTCGCCCTGTTGCTGGCCGAGACGCCGCGCACCCACGAGCGGGGCAAACTTTCCGAACAAGTAGTGCCCGAAGACCTTTCCGTGGGCATTCCCTTGCAGATGCTGGCTAACCGTCCCGATGTGCGCCAGGCCGAACACTCGCTGGAGGCTGCTTTCTATGCCACCAACCAGGCCCGCTCCAACTTCTACCCCAACATCACGCTGAGCGGCAGCGCGGGCTGGACCAACGAGGCCGGGTCGATGATTGTCAACCCCGGGAAGTTCATCGCCTCGGCCGTCGGTTCGTTGGTGCAACCGCTCTTCAACCGGGGACAGAACATCGCCAACCTCCGCATCGCCCGGGCGCAACAGGAGGAGGCGCAACTCGCCTTCCAGCAAACCCTGCTCAACGCCGGGACGGAGGTGAACGATGCCTTGGTGGCCTGCCAGACCAGCCGCGACAAGGCCGACCTCTTCGGGAAACAAGTGGAGGCCCTGCGTCGCGCCGAGCGTAGCACCGTGTTGAAGATGGAGCACGGCAGCAGCACCTACCTGGAGGTATTGACCGCCCGCCAGACCCGCCTCAACGCCGAGCTGTCGCAAGTGGCCAACCGCTTTGCCGAGTTGCAGAGCGTGGTGAACCTCTACCAGGCCCTGGGCGGCGGCCGCCAAGAAGAGAATTGACCTGAACCCTTTCCATAACAATAGCAGGAGGGAGCAGGACCTGCATCGGATGTTTGTTATCATATTCGCTAATCTACTCTTCTATTTATCTGAATACATCCGGGCGGTTCGGCTCCCTTCTTTTAAATTATCATTTGACATCGTATGCATACCCCTCAGCTAAAATACAATACAGTCCTGCTGCTGGCCTCGGATCGTTGTGAAGGTTTGACGGTGCCGGCGGCGTGTTTCCAGTTCATCCTGTGCTGGCAGGGAGAAATGTCGTTGCGTCTCAACGGCCTTTCGCTCTCCGTCAAGCCGGGACATCTGTTGGCCTGCCCGCCGGAGAGCGTGGTGGAGAGCCTGACGCAAAGTCCCAACTTCCGATGCTACTACCTCAGGATAGCCGCGGCCTATCTGCAACAGCTCTTGCCCATGATGGACAAAGACTGGGAAATAAAGCCGCTGCTGGACGAGCACCCGCTCTTCACGCTGCAGTCGGACGAGGAAGAAGACTTGTGCGAATACTATAAAATCCTCTGCTGGAAGTCCGCCTCGTCCTCCCTGTTCCATCAGGAGGAGATGAACGCCCTGGTCACCGCTTTCTTCTACTGCGTGAAGAGCGTCACCAAGCGGCAGATGAAGCGTGCGCCGCGCTCATCCTCTGCCAAGGAATATCTCTTCAGAGACTTCGTCGAACTATTGTCTTCCCTGCATCCCAAGCCCCGCCAGCTCAGATATTATGCCGAACGGCTTTGTGTGACACCCCGCTATTTGTCGCTCGCCTGCAAGGAGTGCAGCGGACAGACGGCCTCGCAACTCATTGACCTCTATGTGACGAAAGAGATTGAATATCTGTTGAGGCATTCCGCCAAAAGCATCAAGGAAATCTGCATGGAGTTGGGCTTCCCCAACCAATCCACCTTTGCCAAATACGTTAGGGAGCACCTGGGGACTTCGCCCAAGCAATACCGCAAAGGCATGGGGGATGGCTCTGCCGCATAAGCATCTTCAGGAGGGCGATGCGACGACGGGCACAGGATTCCCGGCCCAATCTGTCCCGATTCCGGATTTATTGTCGTACCTTTGCCGCGCAAACTCAAAAACTCAAGAACTTATAAACTCAAAAACTCAACATGAAGATAGGAGTCATCAACGCGATGGAGGACGAGCACGCCCGTCTGGCCTCGCACCTCACCGGGGCGCACGAACAGTCGTGCGGCCTGTATAATTATGTGGAAGGCCGTCTGGGCGACAACGACCTGGTGCTGACCCGCTGCGGCATCGGCAAGGTGAACGCTGCCCTGGGCGCGGCCGAACTGATCCGCCGTTTCGCGCCGGACTGCATAGTCAGCACGGGCGTGGCCGGCGGAACGGGCGCCGGACTGCAAGTGACCGACGTCGTGGCCGGTGCCCGCGTGGCGTATCACGACGTGTGGTGCGGCGAGGGCAATGCCTACGGCCAAGTGCAGGGCCTGCCCGCTGTCTTCGAGGCCGACCCGCGCCTGCTGGACTGCGCCCGCCGTCTGTCCGAGACCGGCGGTCTGGAGAGCCGCATACACTGCGGCCTGATCTGCACGGGCGACCAGTTCATCACCGACCGCGCCAAGCTGGACGACATCCGCGCCGCCTTCCCCGACGTGCAGGCCGTGGACATGGAGTCCGCCGCCATCGCACAGACGTGCCATCTGTACGGGGTGCCCTTCATCAGCTTCCGCATCGTCAGTGACACGCCGGGCAGCGAGGGACACTGGCAGCAGTACCTCGACTTCTGGGGCACCGTGGCCGACCGCTCGTTCCACGCCACAAAGGCTTTCCTCGAAATGCTTGCATGACAATAAACAATAGATTATGAAGAAGATTCCCAGTTTCACCATCGACCACATCCGCCTCCTGCGAGGCATCTACGTTTCCCGCCGCGACGAAGTGAACGGCGAAGTCATCACCACCTTTGACATCCGCATGAAGGAGCCCAACCGCGAGCCGGCACTCCATCCGGGCGCCCTGCACACCATCGAGCACCTGGCCGCCACCTATCTGCGCAACGATGCCCGCTGGAAGGACCGCATCATCTACTGGGGCCCCATGGGTTGCCTGACGGGCAATTACCTCCTGATGCGCGGCAATCTGACCCCCGCCGACATCCTGCCCCTGATGCAGGACACCTTCCGCTTCATCGCCGACTATGAGGGCGAAGTGCCCGGCGCCGCTCCCCAGGACTGCGGCAACTACCTGCTGCACGACCTCCCCATGGCCCGCCTGGAAGCCGCCAAGTACCTGCGCGAGGTGCTGGAGCAGATGACCCCGGCCCATATGGAGTATCCAGCAAAGGAAGTGGACTGACCCGTAAGGCACATTCGTAGTTAATTGTTATTAAAGGACCGTTGTGTCTTGTCAGACTAAAAGGTTTTTCCTACCTTTGGCTGACAAAATATAATAATCCTAATTCTTTTAACTATAAAAATGTAATAATCATGGATGCACAGTCTATCGGCAAGAACGCGGGTATCGTATGGCGCCTGTTGGACCATAACCGCAAATGGGAGTATAACGAATTGAAAGAAGCAACGGGTCTGTCCGACCGCGACCTCAATGCAGCTATCGGTTGGCTGGCCCGCGAAGACAAAATTCAGTTCGAGACCGGCAAGAAGGACGGGCACGACTACCTGTACCTGGAATTGAACTTGTATATCGGCTGAGGCTGCGACGGCCCCGTCAACGAAAAAAACCTTTCCCCGTCTGGCATGGGGAAAGGCTTTTTCTTTAGGGATTGTCACCTCGGGGGGACAGGCACATTATTCAAGGATGATTTCATCCACGAAAACAAAGGCGTCATGCCCCTTGCCACCGTGCCAGGCGGGCAGCTTGCTGCTCTTGACGATGACTTCCACGTAGCGGGCCGTGACAGGGTCGAAGGTCACTTCGTGCGGGTAGATACCGTCCTTGTCGTCCTTCTTCAGGGCAGGAACAGCCTTGGAGTACACTTCCTTGAACGTCTTGCCGTCGTCGGATACCTTGACGGTGATGCCCGACGTTCCCATGATCCAGTCACCCTTTACCACGTTGGTGTTGAAGGACACCTTGCTGAACTCGGTCGCCTCCTTCAGGTCGATGATGGCGTCCATGTCCTTGCCCTGGAAGCCCAGCCAGCGGCCGGTCTTGTAGTTCTCGCCGCCGATGAGGCCGTCGGTCAGTTCCACGCCGCCGTTGAAGTCATAGCCCTTGCTGGGTGCCTCGCGCAGGGTGACAGCCTTGGTCGTGGCCTTGTTGAAGGCGATGTTCTCGCTGAACACGCGGCTCTTCCCGCCGTCGGGACGGATGGCCACGGCCTTGATTTCGCAGTTCTGCTTGATGCGCACGGGAGCCTCATACTTGGGGCTGGTTGCCGTGGGTTCGGTGCCGTCCAGTGTGTAGTGGATGTCGCCCTTGCTTTGGGTGGAGAGGGTCACCACCACCTCGCCGTTCTCGCTGTCCGTCGTGATGTCGGCGTGGATGTCGAAGATGTGCTTGGCGTAGTTGTAGCCTTGCTGGTCATACAGCTCGGTGAGGCGCACCAGGCGGGGCAGGAACTCGTTGTAGTCTTTCTGCTGGTCCTTGTCGCGCCATTGCACCTCGGCCAGGGCCGCCATGCGGGGCATCTCCATGTATTCCACCTGGCTGTAGGTGGGGGTGTACTCCGTCCACAGGTTGGCCTGCACGCCGATGATGTACTGCTGGTACTCTTCGGGTATGCCGTCGGTGGGCTCGAAGGAATATACCTTCTCCACGGGCACGTAGCCGCCGATGGCCATAGGCTCGTTCTCCGTGTCGGTGCTCTGGTAGTAGTCGAAGTAGAGGTAGTTGTTGGGCGTCATGATGACGTTGTGTTTCATCTGGGCGGCCTTGATGCCTCCGGCGGTGCCGCGCCAGCTCATCACGGTGGCATTGGGTGCCAGTCCGCCTTCCAGGATTTCATCCCAGCCGATGATGTGGCGTCCCTTGCTCTCCACGAACTTCTCCATGCGGCCGATGACGTAGCTCTGCAGGTACATCTCCTTGGTGTGCTCGCGGTCGCCGCGGATGCCTTCGGCCTTGATGCGTGCCTGGCACTTGGGGCACTTCTCCCAGCGCACCTTGGGGCATTCGTCGCCGCCCACGTGGATGTATTCCGAGGGGAAGAGGTCGATGACCTCGGCCAGGACGTCCTCCAGGAACTGCATGGCTTGGTCGTTGCCGGCGCAGATCACGTCGTCGGCAATGCCCCACATGGTCCATACCTCATACGGTCCGCCCGTGCAGCCCAGTTCGGGATAGGCGGCCAATGCGGCCAGTTGGTGGCCCGGCAGGTCGATTTCCGGCACGATGGTGATGAAACGCTCCTGCGCGTAGCGGACAACGTCGCGGATCTGGTCCTGCGTGTAGTAGCCCTCGTAGGGGATGCCGTCATACTTGCCGCTGTTGTGGCCGATGACGGTCTCCTTGCGCTTCGAGCCGATTTCCGTCAGCTTGGGATACTTCTTGATTTCGATGCGCCAGCCCTGGTCGTCGGTCAGGTGCCAGTGCAGCGTGTTCATGTTGTGCAGGGCCAGCATGTCGATGAAGCGCTTCACGGAATCCACGGGGAAGAAGTGGCGCGACACGTCGAAGTGCAGGCCGCGGTAGGCGAAGCGGGGCGCGTCGTTGATTTGCGCGGCAGGCAGCTCGATGTCCATGCCCTGCGCGCTGGCGGGGATGGACTTGCGCAGCGTCTGTGCGCCGTAGAACACGCCTGCGGGCGAGCCGCCGGCAATCTCGACGCCTTCCTGGGTCACGGTCAGGCGGTAGCCTTCAGGGTTCTCGATGTCCTGGGCCACGGAGAGGTGGATGCCGCCTTCGCCGGCTTTCACCTTGGGCAACTTGCCTGTGGCTTCCTGGATGTAGCCGGCCAGGTGGTTGGCCACACGTTGCAGTACAGTGTCACCCTCGGCATAGGTGATGGGAGTGGATGACGTTAACACGAACGGGGCGTTGCCCTGCTCGTTGATCTCGTTGGGAAGCGGCACGATGTCGTAACTTCCCTGCACTTTGCCGCCCGAGCAGGCTACCAGGCCGAAAGCGGCCGTCAGCAGGCAGGCGTACTTGGTAAATCTGTTCATACGCAGATGGTTTTAGGAAATTAAATTAATATATAGTTGGTTCTTAGTTGACGAGGTGACGAGTTAACGAGTTAACGAGGCTACAAGAAGCGGGTGTTGTAGAAGTTGTCTCGTCACCTCGTTAACTTGTTCCCTTGTCAGCTCGTCTTATCACCTCTCGTAGCCTCGTTAACTTGTTCCCTTGTCAACTTATATAATCTCTATCCCCTTCTCCTTGCAGAGTTGCAGGCCCACGTCCTTCAGCTTGAACTTCTGGATTTTTCCGCTGCCCGTCATGGGGAATTCCTTGACAAAGAAGATGTACTTCGGTATCTTGTAGCGCGATATCTTGCCCATGCAGAACTCGCGCACGTCCATCTCGTCCATCGTGACGCCCTCGTGCAGGATGATGAACGCGCCCACCGCCTCGCCGTACTTCTTCGAGGGGATGCCGGCCACCTGCACGTCCTTCACGCCCGGCAGTTGGTAGAGGAACTCCTCGATTTCGCGCGGATAGATGTTCTCGCCGCCGCGGATGATCATGTCCTTGATGCGGCCGGTGATGCGGTAGTAGCCCTGCTCGTCCTTCACGCCCAGGTCGCCGCTGTGCAGGAAGCCGTCCTTGTCGATGACCTCGGCCGTGGCCTCGGGGTTCTTGTAGTAGCCCTTCATCACGTTGTAGCCGCGGCAGCACATCTCGCCCTGCACGCCCACGGGGCATTCCAGGCCCGTCTCCGGGTCGATGACGCGCACCTCGGTGTGCTCGAAGTCGCGGCCCACGGTGTTGTAGCGTTCCTCGGCGGGGTCGTCGATGCGGCTGTGCGTCATGCCCGGCGAGGTTTCCGTCAGGCCGTAGACGCTGGTCACCTTCATGTACATCTTCTCCTCCACCTGCTTCATCAGTTCCACGGGGCAGAGCGAGCCCGCCATGATGCCCGTGCGCAGGCTGCTCATGTCGAACATGCTGAACATCGGGTGATTCAGTTCGGCGATGAACATCGTGGGCACGCCGTAGAGGGCCGTGCAACGCTCCTTGTGGACGGAGGCCAGGACGACCAGCGGGTCGAAGCGCTCCACCATCACCTCGGTGCAGCCGTGGGTCAGGCAGTTCATCGTGGCCAGCACCACGCCGAAGCAGTGGAACAGGGGCACGCAGACGCAGAGTTTGTCCTCCTGCGTGAATTTCATGTGCTCGCCCGTCAGGAAGCCGTTGTTGGCGATGTTATAGTGGGTCAGCATGACGCCCTTGGGGAAGCCCGTGGTGCCGCTGGTGTATTGCATGTTCACTACGTCGTGGCAGGTCACCTGGGCCTTCAGTTGCTCCAGATGGGTGGGGTCCACGTTGTCGCCCAGCAGCAGGAGTTCATGGGTGGTGTACATGCCACGGAATTTCTCCTGGCCGATGTAGACCACGTTGCGCATCTCCGGGAAACGTTCGCTCTTGAGGTGTCCGCGCTGGCAGGTGCGCAGTTCGGGCAGCATCGTGTAGGTCATCTGCACGAAGTCGCTGTCCTTCTCGCCGTTGACGATGCAGAGGGTGTGCATGTCCGAGTTCTTGCAGAGGTATTCCAGTTCGGACTGCTTGTAGTTGGTGTTCACCGTCACGGCCACGGCACCTATCTTGGCGCAGGCATAGAGCAGCGTGAGCCAGTCGGGCACGTTGGCGGCCCAGAGGCCCACGTGCGTGCCCCGGGTGACGCCGATGGCGATGAGTCCGCGTGCCATGTCGTCCACGCGGTGGTTGAACTGGCTCCACGTGAAACGCAGGTTGCGGTCGGAGTAGACGATGTACTCGCGGTCGGGGGTGGTTTCGGCCCAATGTTCCAGCCATTGGCCGAGGGTGCGGTCGGACAATTGGGGTTGCCCACCGCCGGGGGTAATAGGATCTGATGTGTTCATTTCACTTCGTTTTTCAGTTCGCGGCCCGCCGCCCAGTCGGCAATGTTGTCCAGGGTGGTGGCGGCGATGTTGTGCATGGCTTCGCGGGTGAAGAAGGCTTGGTGCGAGGTCAGGATGACGTTGGGCATCATCAGCAGCAGGGCCAGCTTGTCGTCGTCAATCATCTTGTCGCTGCGGTCCTCATAGAAGAATTTCTCTTCCTCCTCATAGACGTCCAGTCCGGCCGAGCCTATCTGTCCGCTGCGCAGTCCTTCGATGAGGTCTTCCGTCTTGATGAGCTTGCCGCGTCCCGTGTTGACTATCATCACGCCGCGCTTCATCTTGGCGATGCTCTGGCTGTTCACCAGGAAGCGGGTGTCGTCCGTCAGCGGGCAGTGCAGGGAGATGATGTCGCTCACGGCATACAGCTCGTCCAGGCTGACGATGCGTGTCTGGTGTTCCTCGGCGAAGGCGTGGTCGGGATAGGGGTCGTAGGCCACGATGTCCATCCCGAAGCCGCGGAGGATTTTGATGAGCTCCTTGGCAATCTTGCCCATGCCCACGATGCCTGCCGTCTTGCCGTACATGTCGAAGCCCATCAGGCCCTTCAGTTTGAAGTTGCCCTCGCGGGTGCGGTAGACGGAGCGGTAGACCTTGCGGTTGAGGCAGAGCATCAGCGTGACGGCATATTCGGCCACGGCGTGGGGCGAGTAGGCGGGAACGCGCACCACCTGTATGCCTGCGTCGCGGGCTGCCTGCACGTCCACGTTGTTAAAGCCCGCGCAACGCAGGGCGATAAGCTTGACGCCGTACTCCCGGAGCAGTTGGATGACGTGTGCGTCACACTCGGCGTTGACGAAGATGCACACCACGTCCTTGCCACGGGCCAGTTCGGCCGTGCGGGCGGAGAGGCGGTCCTTGTAGTAATGTATCTCGTAGTCTCTCGACTGGTTCTCACGGTTGAACGAGTCGCGGTCGTAGTCCTTTGCGTCGAAGAATGCTATTTTTATGGCCATACGCGGATGTTTTTGTATCGGTTTGATAATGAGTTTTCAGGCGGGCGTATCCCCGCCCGTGCCCGGGCATACCTGCGCCCGTGCTTGGGGGTACCTCTGCCCGTGCTTAGGCAGGCGTGTAGACCACGGCCAGTATCTGAGCCGCCTCGCCCTGGTAGCCATGCACGTGGTGGGGGACGATGGAGTCATAATAGATGCTGTCGCCCTCCTCCAGCAGGTAAGTGTTCTTGCCGTAGCTGATTTCCATGCGTCCGCGCAGGACGTAGATGAACTCCTCGCCCTCGTGTGACGAGAGCACGAAGTCCTGGTCCTCGGTGGCGTCCACGTCGATGATGAAGGGGTCCATATGGCGGTCTGCCTTCGACTTGGCCAGCGAGTGATATTCCATGTGCCGTCGGCTCTGGATGGCGTTGTTGCTGAAGCTGATGGTGTCTCCCGCCTCGGCGCGCCGGCAGACAGCGGGTCCCGTCTCGTCCTGGTCGTCGAGGAAGGTGCCCAGTCTCACGCCCAGCACGCGGGCTATCTTGATGAGCGGCGCCAGTGACGGCAGGTCGATGTTGTCCTCAATGCGTTCCACTTGTTCGATGGCCAGGCCCGAGCGTTGCGCCAGTTCCTCCATCGTGATGTTTCGGCTTTCGCGGAGCGATTTGATTTTCTCGCCCACAATCTTGCTTGTATCCATAGTTCAATATTGATGTTTTCCGGTATCGGTTTGTTTCAATTTTCTGCAAATGTACGGGAAAGTTTGTCTTGTTGCAAGAAAGTGGGCGGAAAATTCTGTGTATCCTGTCAGAAGACGAAGCCGTATGACTGTGGCGGCGAGCGTCTGTGTATAATCGGGTTTGTTAAATCTGAAGCGTTAAAATGTTAAAGTTTTAAATAATAAGGCCGTACAGCATAAACCATGTTTTGTCTGTTTAGTGCGTGATTTTTTCAAGATAGTATGCGATACGTCTGTTTGGTTGAAAATGTGTATATGAATATGTTTTACAAATGTGTGTAGATGTATCTGGAAATCAGTATTTAGGTTTTTTTTATCAGAATTAAAATGTTTATATTTGCTCATAAATTTGTGAATGGCGTAAAATGATAATTATATAAATGCTAAATGGGGTATGAAGAAAATTGTTTCGCTATGGGTTTGTTTCGCTTGTTGTGCGTTCCTGAATGCGCAGACGGGAGATAATGCGATCAAAAAAGAGTATGTGTACAAACAAAAGGTTTCTCCTATCGGAATGGATAATTATCTTTTTTCCACATACTATTATAATGACAAGAAAACGTATAACTTGCGGAATCTGGTGTTGAGTTCTTCTTCGGGCGAAGTCGTTTCGTTGAAGGTCAATCCTTCCGGGACATCGTTTGCTGTGTTGTCTGCCAAGGGAGGGAAAACGGGTGTGGCCGTATATGATCTGTGGCGGGCCAAAAAGACGTTGCACGAGTTTGAAGACGTTGTAGGGGCAAGCGCTATTTGCTATAGTCCCGATGCCCGCAGGCTGGTCATTGCCACGGATAAGGAAATGTTGTCTTATGACGCCCGCCGTTACGAGCCGCTCGATGTCATGCAGATGCCTTTTGCTGCCAAAATGTTGACCATCAGTGCCAACAACTATTTCGTGGCGGCTGCCTCGGGTAATCGGCTTGCCGTGTGGAACTTGGAGGACAAAACGCTCCGCAAGGAATTGGAGTTGGATACGAGCATCAATGGCATCGCTTTCTCAGACGATTGCGCCACATTTGCCGTGTTGAGCGCGGACGGGCTGCTGACTACCTATGACACACAGGAGTTCTTTATTATGCAGAGCATGGATGCCATGGGCCTAGCTTTGGACATGGCGTTTCATCCGGAAGGTAAATATGTGGCCGTGGTGAGTGGTGACAAGCGGGTGGCCGTTGTCAACGTGCTGGATCCTACAGATCGCACTTACATAGACAATGCTGGCGGGGGAACCAGCGATGCACGCTTTGTGAAGGACGGCAAGAAGCAGATTTTCTTGACGTATAACACTGCCGGAAGCATCGTGTACCGGCTGATGAGTGAATTGGCTCCTTACTACACCAAGTTGTTAGCCGACGAGTTGAACGAGCGTATGAACATCTGGCTGAAACAGATGCCGGGCGAGACGTTGGAAGAATACAATCAACGTGTGAACGAAGAGACACGCATGGAGCAAATGAAACTTTTCGAACAGGAAATCGCCACCCGGATGGCAGAGAATTTGTTGGAACGTTCGGAAGTGACGTTGGGCAATTATAATCCCGAGACAGGAATGTTGGCCGTAAATTTCAACACCATGCCTTCCATCTACCTGACCGTGCCCAAGGAAGAGGTGAATGACTTCATGGATCCGGGTAATTTGGAATTCCGTAATGCGAAATACGGTCTGACCAAAAGCGATAAATTCGAGTTGGTATATGCAGACGTATTAAATAAGGTGTCGGGAAAAACCTATGTGTTCGATAACCGTGACCGCCGATCCTTGGATTATTTGAAGGAAGACACGGGTTTTGTTCCTTTGGAGCTGATACAACAGTCCAATATGGAGGAAATGAAGTTGCAGGACATCAAGGAGAAGGTGGTGGATGCAGCCAAACGACAGAACACGATATCGGATCATACGAAGATCACGGTTGATGCCAAAATTGTTTCGGACGTGGACGCCAGCGGAAAAAAAATCATGAACTACCGCATCAACTTCTCGTACGAAGTGGAAGAGGGTTTCTCGGTGCAGGAGGACTTTGCGCCAGGCAAGTACAAAGCCGAAGAATCGGGCGCGGCCTCGTCCATGCTGTCGGTGGTGAAGGCGGCCTTTGAAGGAGAGTTTGCCCGTTACGTGAAACCGGGCAAGAAGTTGACGGTGAAAATCACCGGCATGGCGGATGCGTTGCCTATTAACGGGAAAATAGCGTACGATGGTTGTTATGGCGAATTTGAGAACGAACCTGTGTACAAGAATGATGACTTGGGCACGATAACCGTCACGCGTGAAAGCGGCGTTACGCAGAACGAGCAGTTGGCTTTCCTGCGCGCCGTGGGTGTAAAGGAGAATATTGATACCCATGTGGCTGGAGTTTCCACGATGAACTCCGATTATCGCTATTACATCAAGCTGACCGAAGGCCGTGGAGGCGAGTTCCGTCGTATCAATGTGGAATTTACGTTCGTTGACGCGTTCTGACGAGAAAAGCAAACAAGAAAGTTATTACAAACTGAATGGATTGAATAGATATGAAGTTGAAGAGGTTATTTTGGGGGGCATTGGCGGCTTCTTGCCTGTATGGTATGCCGCTATCAGCCCAAAGCACGGATAAAGCTACGGCAGCCTATCGGGAGTTTGTCCGCTTGAATAATGAAGGTGCGGATAAGGCGAATGTTTATTCCGCTTTGTACCGTTGTTATACGGAATATGTTTCTGTGTTGTCATCGGCGCAGGCGGGAACGGCTGCTTATCAAGAGGCTAAAAGCGCCTTGCGTGACATCTATCCTTATTTACAGAATGGTGCTATATATAATTCCCAGCATGGAAACCAGCAAAACGCGCTGATCTTTGCCCAGGCTTATATGGATGTGCCATTAATGGATGCCTTTGCCGGCGAGTCGTTCACCCGTGACGATTATTTTGCTACAATGGCCTCTTTCGCCGCATTTGGCACGTACGATATTAGCGATTATGCCAAAGCCATTCCTTACTTCCGGGCCTATTTGGAAACGGGTGATACTAAAAACCGGAAGGATGTGTACGCGTATATGGCCATGTCGTACCTGAAAATCGGGAATTTTGATTTAGCTAAAAACGTGCTGGACGAAGCAATGTCCAACTATCCTACCGACTTCAACTTGCTGTCGATAGCCATAAACGCCTGTATAGATAGTAAGGACTATGTAAATCTACAGAAGTATGTTACAAAAGCACTGGCCCAGAAACCGCAGGACAATACGTTGCTTAATATCCAAGGCAAACTGTACGAAGACACGCAGCAGTATCAACAGGCATTGAACACATATTTGAAATTGCGCCGGGCGAATCCCCGCAGTTTAGATGTGGCGCGCCACGTGGCATTGAATTATTACAACTTGGGCGTGTTGAATTATAACAAGGCCAGTATGGAACAAAGCGCTAGTTCGGCCAAGAAGTATGACCGCCAGGCCAAGGAGTACTTCACTGCTGCGGCAGCTACGCTGGAGGATATTGTCGCTTCCGATCCCATGTCGGTAAAGTACCTTGAAGCGCTTGCCACGGCATACAGTTGTATGGGTGAGGCAGATCGCCTGTCGGCTGTCAACAGCAAGATTGCTTCTTTGGGAGGGCAGACTGTGCAGGCTTCATCCATGCCTTCCATGATGGCTTATTCCGGCAAGAAGGTGCAGCAGGACACACCCATGCAGAACATGGCGCAGGCCACCCCTTCAGCGGGAGCCGTGACTCATCAGGAATACGCTTCAGTCACGACTACGGGCGAACCTCCTCGCTATTCGCAGTATGCCAAAGAGTATGTGGAAAGTCGAATCGAGCGTTGGCAAACTAAAGACCCCTATGAAACCGTTGATGAATATAAAGCCCGTGTGACCCAACAGACACGTGATGCCAAAATTAAGGAATTGCTGAAGGAGGCCGAGGCGGAGTACATCAAGACCTATACGGCCGACATTCGTTTTACCGATATGTTGCTGAAACCGTATGATGCCGAAAACCGTGTATTCTTGGTAGAGTCGAAATACGGTGAATTGATTGTGCCTGTGCCGCGCGAGCACAACGAGGCGCAGGTATTTGAAAGCAGCTGGGCGGGTATGCAGTTCAAAGACCCCAAATTCTATATCAACAACGATAAGTTGATGTTGTCCAGCCTGACGTTCGTTACGCCTACGGGCGACACGTACCGTTATGACGGAGACGAATCGCTGAACTATACAGAGACGGTGGTGGATATGAATTTCAGCGACATTGATACCTCCAAACTAGTGGCTGAGGATCATTCTTCGAACACCCCGGGCGTAAGGCGCAGCAAGACGATGGTGTCCGTGGGCAAGTCTGACGTGGATACGGATATTCCAGAAAGCAAAGAGGTGAACGACAAGACCTTTGCCTATATCATTGCCAACGAGGATTACAGCATGGTGGCTCCCGTACCCATGGCGCAGAACGACGGACAGACGTTCGGCGAGTATTGCCGCAAGACTTTGGGCCTGCCGGAAACCAATGTGCGTTATTATCCCAATGCTTCCTACGGCATCATGCTGTCCGCCATACAAGATTTGAAGAACATTGCCAAAGTGTACGACCCGGGAGAAATCAATGTTATCTTCTACTATGCGGGACATGGCGTGCCCAACGAAGCCACCAAAGATGCTTTCCTCCTCCCGATTGATGCCAACGGGCAGCAGACAGAGGTGTGTTATTCACTGAATAAACTCTATTCGGAGTTGGCCGGGCTGAATGCCAATTCTGTAGTCGTGTTCTTGGATGCTTGCTTCAGCGGTGCGGGGCGCGACGGCGACATGCTGGCTTCGGCGCGTGGCGTGGCTCTGAAAGCCAAGGCGGAGAAGCCGCAGGGCAACATGGTCATCTTTAGTGCGGCTTCAGGGGATGAGACGGCCTATCCTTTTAAGGAGAAAGGGCATGGCCTTTTCACCTACTACCTGTTGAAGAAGTT
Organism: Candidatus Bacteroides pullicola; assembly: GCA_019115825.1. GTDB lineage: Bacteria > Bacteroidota > Bacteroidia > Bacteroidales > Bacteroidaceae > Bacteroides > Bacteroides pullicola. The sequence continues at coordinate 35,458 of DXCV01000024.1, read as the reverse complement.
GCAAGAGAGTAAGGGCAATGCCACCTTGCAGGAGATTGGGGACTATGTGACAGAAGAAGTGCGCCGTCAGTCGCAACTGGTCAACCACAAGCTCCAGACGCCTACAGTCTCCGCCTCGACTGCCATGGGGGACAGTTGGAAAAATATGAAGTTGAAATAAATTGATTTGTTAAAATAGTAAGCTATGGTGAAACGAATTTTATTTTTGAGTTTATTCCTTCTGATTGCGTCCCTTGCCGTGAAAGCACAGAACGTGGTGACGGGAACTGTCGTAGACCGGGACGGGAATCCCATTCCCGGTGCAAAAGTTGAAATCGTGGGAGGCACGGAAAGTACCATCACCGAACTGGACGGTACGTTCAGCATTACGACTGAGTTGCCTGCAGAGAAAGTCCGTGTACTCTATGGCGGTATGCAGACCAAGGTGAAAAAAGTGGAGCCAAGCATGGTCATCACGCTGAGAGAGACCACGTGGTGGAATCGTGAGCCGGAAAAGTATGAGTGGCTTGTTAGTGTGCAAGGTGCATTTCCTGAAAGTGGTGTGAAAAATCCTTCATTGGGCTTGATGCTGGGACGTGTCAAGAACATCGGTTGGTATGTGAAAGGCGTGTATAGTCCCGGAAAATCCACAGAAGGTGACTATGTGAGTTATCCCGATGATAGCGATATGATAAGCTATTGGACCACGGGTAAGGACAAACGCAGTTTCTATGCGGTGACAGCCGGTGTGCTGGTACGCTTGCAATCACCTGTTCATGCTTATGTGGGTGCTGGTTACGCAAGCCGCAAAGTGGCATGGGAATTGGCGGATGGCACGTATTTCAAGAATACGGAATATTCTTACAGTGGTTTTGCGCTGGACTATGGCCTGTTATTGCGTATCGGTATGGTGACGCTCAATGGCGGTGTGCTGATGAGCCTGGCAGATGGATGCAATTTTGTAGGTAACTTCGGTATCGGCGTTACTTTCTAAACAAAACATTTTAATGAGAATGAATATGAAAGCTATACGATATACTTTAGGAATACTCTTGGCGTGTTTGACATTGGTCGGTTGCCAGGATGTGGAGGGACCTCTGAACACAGTGCCTGCGGTGGTGACTGGAGAAGTGGAGGTTACTTCGAATTACATTATCCTCACGGGCAGTGTAAGTTCAAAAGCTGAATGTTATTTCCTGATTTCCAAGTCAGGAGACATGGCTGATGCCGAACGGTTGTTTGCGGAAATAGATTTTAACGACAGCGATTCGCCTGCTGATTGGGAATATTATTGTGGTCTAGGCGATTTGGAGCCTGGTACAACTTATTACGTAGTGTTCTGTGCTACGGATGGCCGGAGTGAGGTACGAGGCAATGTCGTGTCGTTTACCACACTTGATGCGTTGCACCTCGCTTCCATTACCTATACTCCGTGGGGTGAGGAATCGGCAGTGGACTTTATAAGCGAAACGGCTCTCGGCGGTTTCCTACTTTACGGAAACCTGCAAGGTGATATTTGGCAGAACAATCTGTTGATACCTTACGATTTTGATAATGCCGAGTGGAGTTTGCCTGAACTGGAGCCTTTCGAAGGCGACATGGCCATGATTGCTTACTGGCCTTACCAACAGAGTGCAAATCCACGGGAATTTGCAGTATACAATGGCATAGATTACCTATATGGTACGTGCGAGGGGTTGAATACGACAAACCTTGCAGCCAATATCCACTTAAATCATGTCATGGCAAAAGTTAAGTTTGATATTGCCCTCGAAGGCGAGAATGGCATAGGAGGAACAATCAATACGGTGGTGATTGGCAATCGTAACAATCCAGAGACTTATGACCGTTATGAAGCCATACCTTGGGAAGGTATGTTGAACATGGCGACCGGTACGCTTACGCCTATTTATAATGACCATGATGGAATATGGCTGGATTGCTCCATTACGCCGAGTACGGACGTGCAGTCAGTGGAAACTTTCATTGTACCGACCAAGTTTGGGGCGGATATGGCACACGTCCAATTATGGTTCGACAATGATTACATCCTCTCATGGACATTCACTGAAACCTCTTGGGAGCCGGGAGTGGAATATACTTATCCGCTGACCATCACTGAGAATGGTTTGGTGGTAGGCGATGTCATCGTGGAGGAATGGCAGGACAATGACGAAGGAACAATAATCATCAATAAATGAGTGGTATTATGAAAAAGAACTTATTATATCGGGCAGCGGCGTTTTGCGCCCTGCCACTCTTGCTTGCTGCATGTAGTCAGCAGGACAACGAACCGATGAACTTGGAGGAAGGACGTGTCCCCTTGGAAATCAGTGTGAGTACAGACACCCGGACCATTATTAATGGAACGACCTTACCCGACCTGACCAATTTCGGCATCTTCGGCGTTACTCAAGCAACGGGTGAGTTGCAGGAAGATATTGAAAATGTGAGTGTGGAATATTCGAAAGGAGAATGTACTTTGAGCCGTGAGGTGTTCTTGGACGAGCGTCCCACATTCATCTACGCTTACTATCCTTATGATGAGACTGCCACCTTGAACAGTGTACCTGTATCCATGAATGGCGGTGCAAATGATTACTTGTATGGTTGTAGTTACGACCTTGCTTCAGGTACAAATGCCACCGTAAGCAATGCTCAACCGCATGCTACCATATACTTCAAACACGCCTTGGCGCAGATCCGGTTGATTGCATACAAAACGGCAGACTACGAGGGCGAAGCATATGTTGCGGGCTTCGTGGTCAATGGAGTTCCCTTGCATGGAACCATGGATGCGACTACGGGCAGTATTATCGATACGGAGTGGGGCGACATGCCGTTTAACATAACCAATCCGAGTAACCTCTATGTCGAAGGGGAAGGAACGAACACTTACCGTTTCCTTGCCATCCCGACAGAGAAAGTGTTGAATCGTACAATGCTTATTGAGCTGGACGGAGAATATGTGATGGTTCCTTTGCCTGCTACTGTTTGGGAAGCCGGACAGCAGTATACGTATACGTTAGTAGTGGATAAGAATCACAACGTATTGGTGACTGAAGGTGAAATCACTCCTTGGGAGAACAATACGCAAGAAGAAATCACCGTGGGTGATGACAATTATGTAGAATAAGTAAGACAGAAACAGCTATGAAATCAATAAAGACGATAATCGGTGCATTGCTGCTTACACTTGGGGCGATAGGTATAGCTTCGTGTAGCCAGGAGGAAGACAATGCTGTAATGCAGGAGAAAGGAAATCTGCTGAAAATAGAAACTTCTATTGCGGGAACTAAAGCCATAGTGACGGGAACGGAATTTAAAAGCGGCGACCAAATCAGTGTGATAACTCCATGGGATGTTGATTATTTCAATAATTTGGCTACTTACGATGGTAATTGGCAGATGGAAGAAGTTATGTTGCCGGAGAATCCTTCTATAGTAGGTGCTGTTTATCCATATGAAGCAGAATTGCGTAGAGAGGAAGTTGGAGCAGCTGGTGTGGCTTGGTGGGTATATCGGCAAGATGTTGATTTAACCTATAAAGAGGACGGACAAACAGATTATATGTACGGGTTAAGTGCCAATGAAGTCAGTCTGTCAGATGGCACGGCACGGATTCAATTTCAACATGCTTTAGCACGGATAACTTTGGCACTTACTAAAAGCAGTAATGATGTAGGTGAAGGTTTGGTAAGTAAAGTTGTCCTAAGAAATAGGTCTACAGATGATTTTTATGCTGTCATTAGTAATAAAGGAGTGTTTACTGTAGATACACGGTTGCAAAAAGGATATATTCATGGAGATAATGATGCTACCGCTACTATTGAAGTGCCTGCTGACTGTGCTTTGTCTTCAACAGTTGTTCAAAATATAGATATGTTGGTTATACCAACCTCTATTAATGAAGATGCAGAGTTTGTATTGACTATTGATGGAAATGATTATAATTTTATTATTCCACAATCAGAGTGGGAAGCCGGGCAGCAATACACCTATCCGATTACTATTTCAAGAAATACTGTTCCTACTCCAAAACCGACTGTAGGCGAGGCCATTTATATGGGCTTTGATGGTGATAACGGTCAGCCGCTTTATTGGTCGTCTTGGAATCTGGGTGCCACTTCACCGGAAGATTATGGAGGTCTTTATGGTTGGGGAGACAAGTCTGGAGAATTGACATCCACCAATTTGAATTATTATCCAAGTGCCAATCCTCCTACTGATATTAGCGGTTCAGCATTTGACCTTGCACGTCTGACATGGGGAGGTGGATGGCGTATCCCGTCAGGTAATGAATTCTGGAGCTTGAAATCACATTCAGAAGTTGAATGGGCATACGTGAATGGGGTTGAAGGAGTCAGATATACCAGTACAGTAAATGGTAATACTATCTTCATTCCGATGGCTCCTATGCGTATCGGGGAATCTGTGGAACAAGGCAACCAATCTTATTATTGGCTAGGTACTTTGAATGAGGAAGATCCTACTATGGCAGGTACTTTTCACATAGATAGTTACTGGGATAATGATTGGCCTACAGCTGGTCAACCGCGTTATTATGGTCTTCCCATTCGTCCTGTAACCGAACAGCCTTAATGAAATTTTGGGTATGAAACAAAAGAGATATCTTTTTTTATACTTCTTCTTGCTCCTCCCTCTCACCCTCCATGCCCAACGTGTGAAGCAAGTCTGCGGAGAGTACACCTACTACGCAGAGGGCAACGAGTCTCCCAACCAAGCCAAGCTGAAGGCTTGGGAGGGAGCCAAGCTACAGGCATTGGCTCGCGAATTTGGCACCATTGTTTCGCAAAGCACTACGCAAAGTGAGACTTTGGCTAACGGGGAGGAGAACACTTATTTTTCTCAACTTAGTTCAACGGAAGTGAAGGGTGAATGGTTGGAGGATGTGGGCGAACCGGAGTACGAAGTGGAGTTTGTGGATGATATGTTGGTTGTGAAGTGTAGTGCGTGTGGTAAAGCACGTGAATTGTCCAACGAGGCGGTAGACTTCGAGGCTGTTGTTTTGCGCAACGGCACGGAGAAAAAGTTTGCCGATGTCGGCTTTCGGGGAGGTGACGATATGTACTTGCTGTTCCGTTCGCCTGTAGATGGATATGTGGCTGCCTACTTGGTGGACGAAACTCCAGTAGCTTATTGCCTGCTACCTTATATTGATGATGCAGACGGCCAGCAGCCAGTAGAGCATGGACGTGAGTATATCTTCTTTTCAGAAGCCAAAGCAGAGGAGGAAAGTGGCAAAGTGGACGAATATACACTGACCTGTGGTAGTGATATTGAGCGTAACCGCTTGTACGTCATCTTCTCGCCCGAGCCTTTCACCAAGGCGTTAGATACCCAGGTAAGTGACGCCCTGCCCCGGCAACTCAGTTATGAGGACTTTAGCAAGTGGTTGGGCACATGCCGCAAGCGAGACAAGAAGATGGGAGTAAAGGTGATGCACATCGAGATTAAGAAGTGATTTTATATTTCTTGAATATTAACCATTAAAAAGAAAATGATTATGAGAAAGATTGTTATGTTTTTGCTGGCACTTTGTTTGGTGGCTCCCGTGATGGAGGCACAGAACAAAGCGTTGGAAAAAGAATTGAAGAAAGAGTACAAAGACCGTAAGAAAGAACTGAAGAAAGGTGGTTGGGAGATTTTCGGAACATCGCGCAGTGCGGATGTTACCTTGCTGAAACATTTCGACAAGTTAAACACACTGGGTGACGATGCCAAAGAAGTGGTGGGCATTGCTTCCAAATTCAAGTCTAAGAATGTAGGCAAGCAGATGGCCATAAATAATGCTTGCTTGACTTATGCACAGTCTTCAGGTAGTTACATAAAAGGTCGTGTGATGAGCGACATGGCCGGTGATGGTGTGGATGTTGAGGGCGAGATGGATAATTTCTATGCCGCCTACGAGCGTCTGGTGGAGAAAGAAATCCGTGGTGAGATGGATGAATCATATAGCATAATCCGCGAGAATGGTGACGGAACCTTTGAAATGCAGACCTACTTCATTGTGAACGAAAGCGCTGCATCAAAAGCCCGCATCCGTGCTATGGAGGAAGCCGCAAAGGAAAGTGCTGCCGCACAAAAGTATGCCACTCAAATCTCTGAATTTGTAAAAGAAGGATTTGAGACGGAATAAATTATCTTGCCATTTGCCAATGAGGGTGTGTCCTGCTTGCATGAAGGGTACACCCTCAAATATGGCGCGGCTATTATTGCGTCTTTAATGTTACCTTATAATGTAGCAGATATATGAAGAAGCCTCTCGTCTTTTTATTTTTGGTAATGATAGGTATGATGCCTGTTTCTGCTCAAAACAACGAGTCTTTTCAAGATTATCGGAAGAGGCTTTTGAATGATTATGCTGATTTCCGCCAAAGTCTTCTTGATAACTATGATAAATATTTGGAAAGCATTTGGAGGGAATATGATGCTTTTCGCGGCGTGCAGCGGGATACGGTGCCTAAACCGGTCAAGGCGCCTGTGGCCCATCCCGATATCGAACCGCCTGTCCGGAAAGAACCTGACCCTATTGTAGAGGTCAGTCCGGTGCCCGACACGATAGTTATTCCCGCAGAGGAAAGGCCGGAACCTTTGCCCAAAGCACCCCTTCCTGCACAAAAGAGATATGGTTTTGACTTTTACGGCATGTACGTAGAGGTGCCTAAAGTCGATGTAGGTGCATGTCCGAGCCAAATGAATACGGGGGATTATGCCGTTTTGTGGCGGCAATTCCGGCAGAAGGAAGTGAACCGTCGTGTGGTGCCAGCCTTACAACAAGCTGCTGCTGCCTATAGATTAAACGACTGGTTTGTCTTTCAGATGGTGCGCGATTATGTCGCATCGTGCTATGCTTCTTCTGTAGTTCCATTACGTATAGCGTTAGAGCATTTTTTACTTTGCCATTTAGGCTATAATGTACGTCTGGCTCAAGATAAAGCGGGCAGACCTATGTTGCTTGTTGCCTTGAAGCAGATGGTTTATGCCCATACTTATGCGAAGATAAACGGGCAACGGTTCTATATTTATCGGGATAGCTTGACGGAGCGTGAGGATATGGATGTCCTTACATTTTATACTTGTGAATTGCCGGTAGATGCAGAGGCTGGTCGTCCTTTGGATTTGTCGTTGGTTCAAGCCCCATTAGTGCCTTATAAGGCTCATCATTATCATATAGGTGTAGACGGTCTGACGATTCATGGCGAGTTGAATGCCAACTTGATGCCTTTGCTTTACCGCTATCCGCAGATGGATGTGGAATGTTATGCCTATTCGATGCTTTGTCCGGATGTGCGTAAAACGGTGGTTGCACAGTTGCGTGAACAGTTGGAAGATCTCCCTCGGCTTCAGGCCATCAATATGCTCTTGCAATTCGTGCAATATGCTTTCGACTATGCCACGGATCCTAAACAACATGGTTTTGAAAAACCATATTTTTTTGAAGAAATATTGTTTTACCCGAAGTGCGATTGCGAGGACCGTTCAGTATTCTATTCTTACTTGTTATGGGAAGTATTGGGTGTAGAAAATCAATTGGTATTTTTTCCAGGTCATGCTTGTGTGGCGGTACGATTGGATGAATCAGTTGAAGGTACAAGTTATCTTTATAAAGGTTCTCGCTTTTATATTTCCGATCCTACCTTTATTGGGGCGGTTACAGGAGAGTGTATGCCTGACTATTTGCATGAACATCCAGATGCTGTCCTTTCACGTTAAGAGATTATATTTTTAGTTTGGAGAGATATATTCGGAACTCCTGATTAACAGAGCGGAGAAATGTGCTTTATCTTTTGGCGCATTTCTCCGCTTTGTTTCTTACAGGCTCTGCATGTCATTCAGCTTCTTGTAGTATCCGTTCTTGGCAATCAGCTCCTCGTGCGTGCCGCGTTCCACGATTTCGCCTTCGTGCATGACGTAGATTTCGTCCGCGTTGCGGATAGTGCTCAGGCGGTGGGCGATGGCGATGGTGGTGCGCGACTTCATCAGGCGCTCCAGGGCTTCCTGCACCAGGCGTTCACTCTCCGTGTCAAGGGCCGAGGTGGCTTCGTCCAGGATGAGGATGGGCGGGTTCTTCAGGATGGCGCGGGCGATGCTGACGCGCTGGCGCTGTCCGCCGGACAGGCGTCCGCCGCGGTCGCCTATCATCGTGTCATAGCCCTGCTCCGTCTCCATGATGAAGTCGTGGGCGTTGGCAATCTTGGCCGCTTCGATGACCTGCTCCATGGTGGCGTTCTCCACGCCGAAGGTGATGTTGTTGTAGAAGGTGTCGTTGAAGAGGATGGCCTCCTGGTTGACGTTGCCGATGAGGGCGCGCAGGCTGTGGATGGAGACGTCCTTTACATCCTTGCCGTCGATGAGCAGCTGGCCTTCGCTGATGTCGTGGTAGCGCGGCACGAGGTCCACCAGCGTGGACTTACCCGAACCGGACTGTCCCACCAGGGCGATGGTCTTGCCCTTGGGCACGGTGAGGTTGATGTGCCGCAGCACGGGCCGTCCCTCAACGTAGCTGAAGCTGACGTCGCGGAACTCTATCTTGTCTTCAAAGCTTGTCAGGGGCAGGGGGGCGGCGGGCTCCTTGATGGGGTTCTCCGCTTTCAGGATCATGTCGATGCGGTCCATGCTGGCCAGGCCCATGGGCACGCTGTAGAACGCCTTGGCGAACTCCTTCAGGGGGTTGATGATGCTGTAGAGGATGACCATGTAGAAGATGAACGTGGCGGCGTCTATCGGCGCGTAGTCCGTGTTGAGGATGAGCGAGCCGCCGAACCACAGGACGATGACGATGACACACGTGCCCAGGAACTCGCTCATGGGGTGCGCCGAGCTTTGGCGGATGACCATCTCGTTCATGGCCTTGCGGTAGTCGTCATTGGTCTTGGTGAAGCGCTTCGACATCTTCCCCTCGGCCAGGAACGCCTTGATGATGCGCAGGCCGCCCAGCGTTTCGTCCAGTTGCGACATGATGTCGCCCCACTGTGCCTGCGCGGTGGACGACTGCCGCTTCAGCTTGCGGCTGACCACTCCCATCACCCAGCCTGCGAAGGGCAGGACGACGATGACGAACAGCGTCATCTGCCAGCTGATGGTGAACAGCGTGGAGAAGTAGATGATGAGGGCGATGGGGTTGCGCAACAGCATGTCGATGGAGCTGGTCAGCGAGTTTTCCACCGCCGTGACGTCCGCGCTCATGCGGGCGATGATGTCTCCCTTGCGCTCTTCCGAGAAGAAGCTGAGGGGCAGCCGCAGCACTTTGTTGTAGACCTCGACACGGATGTCGCGCACTATACCCGTGCGCAGCGGCACCATGACGGCCGACGAGGCGAAGTAGCCCGCCGTCTTCAGCATTGTCATGAAGATAAGCAGTCCGCCCAGCATGACCAGTGTCAGGAAGGCACCGTGCTCGGTGATGAAATTGTTGATCCACCACGAGGCGTTGTTGATGAGCACGTCCTTGTCGATGTGGCTCCAGTCCCATTCTTGGTACTCGTAGGCTTTCTTGTCTATCTTGAACAGGATGTTCAGGATGGGGATGATGGCGGCGAAAGAGAACACGTTGAGCCACTGCGACACGAAGTTCAGGATGACGGCCCAAGTCAAATATTTCCGGTAAGGCCGGATGTAGCGGCCCAGCAGGGAGAAAAATTGTTTCAGCATAAGTGATCTGTTGAAATAACGGCGGCAAAGGTACGAAAAAAAAACGACGCGGACGCGGATGGCTGCGTAAAGTTGACCGGCCACGTCTGCTTCGCTGTCTTCTCAGAGGGTGTTGTAGATGGATAGTCGCGTGGCCAGCACCTGGTCGGGGTCGTACAGTTGGCGCAGACGCCCGTCCGCCTGTTTGCTCAGGCACTCCTGCAGGGCCGGGTCGTCGGACAGCCGCACAACCGCCTCGGCAAAGCCGGTCGCCGTGTCGGCTATCAGGCACTCCTCGCCGTCGCGGAAGTCCAGGCCCTCCACGCCCTTGGAGGTGGTGACGAAGGGCACGCCCGCCGAGACGGCATCCATGATTTTCATGCGCATGCCCGCCCCGATGCGGATGGGCACCAGCGCGATGCTGCCTTGCAGGAAGGTGTGGAGGTCGTCCACGAAGCCTGTCAGCTCCAGTTCCGGACAGGCCTTGCACAGGTCGTGCACATACTGGCTCCGCCAGTTGCCGATGACCTGGAGGGTGAAGCGGAAACCTTTCTCCCGCAGCAGCGGGATGATGTCGTGGCAGAACCAGTTGACGGCATCCAGGTTGGGACAATGGTCCTCGCTGCCCACGAAGGTCAGCCGGTGGTGGACCGCCGGTTGGAAGGATCCCGGTTGCTCCGGGCGTTTGACCATGGCCGGGGAGACGTGGATGTGCTCCCCGTGTCCGAGGAAGTCAGTCAGGACCTGGCGGTCCACCTCCGTCAGTGCGATGAGGTGCTTGTAGTGCGACAACGCGCTCCGTTCATAGTCCCGGGCCACGCCGAACTGCAGGCGGTCCATCGGCGTCACCTCCCGGAAGAGTTGCATCTCATTGGCGTTGTGGACAAAGCGCGGCTCGTGGTGTACGAAGACGGTCTGCACATCCTCCGGCAGGACATAGACCAGCGAAATCAGTTCGTAGAACTCCACCTGCACGATGTCGAATCCCTGGCGCGATACCCGGGCGACGTAGTCCGCGTAGCTGCTTTCTATTCCGCCGAACAGGGAGTTGGGCAAGGTGGATTTGGCCCGCACCAGGTCCATCTCCTCTGTCTGTGGATTGAGGCGCGTTTTCTTCCGTTGCCGACGTATTTTCCGTCCGATGGACGCCTGTGCCTTCAGCAGCCACTTCAGGTAGAGCGGGTGGCGCACGAAGCGGTCCGGTTCTTCCGGTTTCGGCTGGTAGAGGTAGAAGGTCACGTCCGGCCATAGCTGTTTCAGGGTGTCGGCATGGCGCTTTTCGCCTGCGTGCCTCGGATAGAGCAGGATGGATACGGACATCCGCGTACGGAGGTAGTCCACCATATTATAAAATGCTTGGTTTCCGCCACTGTTCAGCGGATACGGGACGTAAGGGGTTATGAGGAGAATATGTTTCATACGAGTTTTTTGATTTTAAACAGGTGATGATACAGGATGGAAAGTCCGGCGAGCGAATCCAGTTCCCCGGCGGCACGTGCCACGTGGCACAGTTGCGCCAGGCTGAAGTTGCCCCGCACAGAGTGGCGCAGGATGATGGTGAGGTAGCGGCGGACCGCCCGGCGCAGTTCCCGTTCGCCGCGGTGTGCTGCATAGCGTTGGCCTATCCATTGCAGGAACAGGCAGGTGGCCCGCAGCTTCTCTGCGTCGTAGGCGGTGGAGTTGCTGATGTTTGCTTCCTCCGCGTTGCGCCAGCGCACCGGCAGGCCGGGCAGGGAGACCAGGCCGTCTGCCTGGTCGGCAAAGGCGGCCCATGTAGCATCGTCCGCACACCAGGCCATGGGGAAGTGGACGAATCCGCCCGCGTCCTGCCAAACGTCCCGGCTGAACACATATTCCACGGCGGCGGAGTGGACCCGCCCGCCCAGCTTGTCCAGCAGCAGGTCGTATCCCCGGACGGGCCGGGAAGGCAGTGGGGCAGCGTGGAACTTCACTGTCCCGTCCCCGTGGATGACTTCCAGCGGGAAGCGGAACAGCCCGCGCTTCATTCCCCGTGTCCGGGCGGCTTCCAGCACGCGGGCCACCCCGTCGGGCGGCATCAGGTCATCGTCGGAAAAGAGCCAGACCAGTGGCTCGTCGGAGAGCGCGATACAACGCTCCCAATGCCCGGCCAGGTCCGTCCGCCCGAGATTCCGGTCGAAGCGGTGGTAGACCAGTGGGAGTCGTGACTCATAAGGCCGGACAATCTCCTGCAAGGCATCGGGGCTGGCATCGTCGCCGATGTACAGGACAAAGTCCCGGCATGTCTGCGCCGCGACAGAGTCCAGCGTCTCGGACAGGAAGCGCCCTTTATAGGCCGGCAGGATGATGGCGAGGGAGGCTTTCTTCACCATGGCTTACAGGCGGTCGCGTTGATACGTCAGTAGGAAGGGACAGAGGAAGCCGACATAGCGGTTGGCCCTCTCCAGCAGGAAATCCTTCTTTCCTCCGCCCAGGGTCTGGTTCAGCGCGTCAAACAGCTCTTGTTTCACGGCGGGCGAAGCGTCCATCCGCCGGATGCGTTTGTAGAAGATGCCCCGCCGCAGCGTGCGCCGGTAGGACCCGATTTGCGGGAAGGCTTCCTCCAGGTCCTTCACCACCCGGAAATCTTCTTTCATTGCTGTGCCGTTGCGGACTCCCTGCGTTGAGGCGCTGATGGCGTGGTAACGGAAATAGTTGAGCTTCTTGTAGACCTCAATGATCTGCCCCTGTTTCGCCAGCTCGGCCCAGAACAGCCAGTCGCCGCTGCAGCGCATGGCGATGCATTGTGAGACGTCCGCCTTCTGCAGCGCGGCCCGCCGGAACAGGGCCCCGCTGGCATTATAGATGTAGGCGCGCCAGTACAGGTTGTGCAGGATGTAGTCATTCCCGTCCAACACGCGGTAGCCCTGCCGGTAGAGGGAAGGCTTCCGCGTCCAGTAGTCGCTGTCGCGGGCGAGGGTGTTTCCCTGCGGGTCGATGCGCCGGCTGCCGGTGAAGCAGACCACGGCCTGCGGGTGCCGCTCCAGCATACCCACCGTTTCCGCCAGAAAGGAGGCGTCTGCATAGTCGTCGCTCTCCGCAATCCAGACGTACTTGCCGCGTGCCAGTGCCAGCCCTTTCTGCCATTGGGTGAAGGGGCTGCCCGAGTTCTCGTCGTTGTAGACGATGTGGGAAACATGCGGGTTGTCCCGGTAGGATTCCAGAATGTCGCGACTCTCGTCGGCCGAGGCGTCGTCCAGCAGGATGAGTTCGTAGTCCGTGTAGCTTTGCAGCAGGATGGAGCCGATGCGTTGCCGGAGGAAACGGGCGTAATTGTAGTTGGGCACAATGACGCTGACTAATGGCTTCTTTTTCATCATATTCATCATTTCTTGTCAAGTCCTCTATATTATCCTTAATCACAATGCATTAATCGCACCTTGGAGGTGCCAGTGAATCGTTGTTTCGATTTCATAAATGCAGAGGAGTGGGATATACTGCATCGGGATGCTGAAAAAGTGGTCAGCCGGGGTGGGAGAGGGGGCTTGTGCTTAGGGGTATCTGCGCCCGTGCTTAGGGGTATCTGCGCCCGTGCTTAGGGGTATGTTGGTGTCGGCTCGGAGGTATCTTCGTGTAAAGCCGCATACACCAGTGCCGACACCCGGGCGATAATCCGCTCGTTCTCCTCCATCTCTTCGGCCGAATCCTTGATGAACACGGCCAGTGAATAGCTGCGTCCATCGGACAGGCAGATGTGTGCCACGTCGTTGATGCCTATCCAGCGTCCCGAGGCGTCGCGGTCGCTTGTGCCCGTCTTGTGGGCCACTTCTGCGTCCGGGTCGGAGATGCCGGCGGGGATGCGTTGCAGGCCCGTGCGGCAGTCCAGCAGCAGTTGGCGGACGGTTTGCAGGCAGGAGTCGGGCCGGGAGTCGGCAAAGAGACTGTGGATGAGCAAGGCCGCTTCCAGCGGGGTGGAGTGGTTAGCGTGGCAGCGGGCGAGGTCGCGGTGCATGTCGTCCTCCGTGGCGGCGATGGCAAAGCGGTGGCCGTGCCAGTGGCGGCGGATGTGGGCATCGGTGGCAGCGGGGCCGCCCGTCAGGCGGAAGAGCAGGTCGCAGGCGTTGTTGTCGCTCAGCTGGAGGGTATAGGCCAGCAGTTCGCCCACGGGCATCGAATATCCACCACCGGGACGTCGGTCGCGCAGGGGGCTGTACGTGTTGGGCTTCAGGTCGGATGGCTCAATGCGTACCTCGTGCTCCATGTCCAGATGTCGGTCGCTGAGCCAGTGGGCCACGTGGAGGGCCTGATGCAGCTTGACGACGCTCATCAGGGGATAGGATTCGTCGTTGTTCAGCGTCAGCGTGTCGCCCTCGTCCGTCACCAAGGCAATGCCCACTGTGGCCCGCATGGGGGCGATGAGGCGGCGCAGGGATTCCCTCAGTGGGGTATCGGCCCGGGCAGGGAGGAAGGGGAGGAGAAAGAGGAGGAAGAAAATATGCGGGATTCGTTTCATCTCAGCCTTTGGGATTTTGTCATTTGTCGGCAAAAGTACAAAAAAGTTTTGCTAACTATCCAATATCGCAGAAAGTTTCCTACCTTTGCCCCCACTACCTTGATAAATAAGACACCGATATGGAACATCCTCTTGCACAATTCAAGTTTTGCCCCAAGTGCGGCTCGTCGCGCTTCGAGGTGCACAACGGCAAGTCCAAGCACTGTGCCGACTGCGGATTCACCTACTACTTCAATCCCTCGTCGGCCACCGTCGCCCTCATACAGAACGAGCGGGGTGAGTTGCTGGTGTGCCGCCGCGGCAAGGAACCCGCCAAGGGCACGCTCGACCTGCCCGGAGGCTTCGTCGATATGTTCGAGACCGGCGAGGAAGGCGTCATCCGCGAGGTGAAGGAAGAGACCGGCCTGGACGTCAGCCGGGCGCAATACCTCTTCTCCCTGCCCAACCTCTACCTCTATTCCGGCTTCCTGGTGCACACGCTCGACATGTTCTTCCGCTGCACCGTGGCCGACACGGGCCACTTCCACGCCATGGACGATGCCGCCGACGCCTTCTTCCTCCCCCTGCGGGACATCCGCCTGGAGGACTTCGGACTCGACTCCGTGCGCCGCGGCCTGGGCATGTTCCTCGAACAAGAATTATCCACCCGACAAACCCAAGATTGACAATGAAGAAGAAAACCCTTACCCGCATATTGGGTCTTGCCGCCTTGTGCTGTGTCTCCGCCTCGCCGAGCCGGGCACAAAGTCTTGACAAGACGCCCGCTCCGCGAGACTTTTACCGGGAAGGCAAGGCCCTGTTCGCGCAGAAGGCCTACGCCGCCTCCCTCTCCCCCTTGCAGGCCTACCTGCGCCAGGCGGCTGACGAACCTAAGTCTGCCGACGCCCTGCTCCGCCAGGCTGAGGCCGAATATATGCTGGCCTGCTCCGCCTACGAATTGGGCGACCCCCGTGCCGCCGACCTCCTGCGCGACTATCTCGCCACGCATCCCGATACGCCCCACGCCAACCGCGTGCAGGCCCTCATCGCCTCCACCTGTTTCTTCGACGGGAACTATGCCGCTGCCCTCGACGCTTTTGACGGCGTGCGCCCGGAGTGGCTCTCCACGACCGAGCGCGACGACATGACCTATCGCCTGGCCGTCTCCCATCTCCAGACGGGCGACCTCACCCAGGCCGCTGTGTGGTTCGAGACCCTGCGCGCCACCTCGCCGCGTTACGAAGGCGACTGCACCTATTATATATCCTATATCCGCTACACCCAGGGCCGGCTGGACGAAGCATTGCCCGGCTTCCTCGGCCTGCAAAGCCACAGGAAGTACCAGGCCCTCGTGCCCTATTACATCGCCGAAATCTACCTGGCCAAGCAGCAATACGACAAGGCCGAAATCGTGGCGCAGAACTATCTCTCCGCTTATCCCGGTGAGGCCCATGTCGCCGAGATGCAGCGCGTCCAGGGCACTGCCCGCTACCACGTCGCCGACTGGCACGGAGCCATGACCACCCTCGAAGCCTATCGCGACGGCACGGAGGGGCATATGCGCCGCGACGCCGCCTATATGCTGGGTATGGCCTATTGCCACAATGGGGTTTATTCCCAAGCCCCCGCCGCCCTGGGCGAAGCCACGCTGGCAGACGATGCCCTGGCGCAGAACGCCTACCTCCACATGGGCCTGGCCTACCTCCAGTTGGGCGACAAGAACAAGGCGCGCATGGCCTTCGAGCAGGCCGCTGTCTCCGATGCCGACCGCGCCGTCAAGGAGCAGGCCGCCTACAACTATGCCCTCTGCATTCACGAGACGGCCTACGACGCCTTCGGCCAGTCCGTCACCGTGTTCGAGAACTTCCTCAACGAGTTCCCCGAATCCCAATACGCCCCGAAGGTCAGCTCCTACCTGGTGGATGTCTACCTGAGCACCCGCAGTTATGAGGCCGCCCTGAAGTCCATCGAACGCATCCGGCAGCCCGACCCGATGATACAGAAGGCCAAGCTTCGCATCCTCTTCCAACTGGGCACGCAGGCCTTTGCCAATGCCGACTTCACGACGGCCATCGACTACTTCACCCGCGCCTGGGAGCCCGCCGCCACGTTCGGCACCCGCGGGGTGATGGAGCAGTCCGACGCCCTCTACTGGCGCGGTGAATCCTACTACCGCCTGGGCCGGATGGCGGAGGCCGCCACGGACTTTGAGCGTTTCCTCGGCATCCACGCTACCCGCAAGGACGAAACGGTGGCCCTGGCCCACTACAACCTGGGCTACATCGCCTTCCACCAGCAGGCCTACGGCGCCGCCGAGAACCGCTTCGCCCAATACGTCCGCCTGGAGACGGGCGAGAACCGTGCCGCCTTGGCCGATGCCTACAACCGCCTGGGCGACTGCTGCCTGCGCGGACGTCGCTTCGACGAAGCCAAGCGCTACTATGCCACCGCTGAGAAGATGAGCCAGCCCACGGGCGACTATTCCTACTACCAGCAGGCACTGGTGGCCGGTCTGCAGAAGGACTATGCCGGCAAGGTGGCTCTCCTGGATCGCCTGGCCGAGAAATACCCCGAATCGTCTTACGCCATTGATGCCCTCTACGAGAAAGGCCGCTCCTATGTGCAGGCCGGGCAGAATGCACAGGCCATTGCCGTCTTCCGCCAGCTGCTGCAACAGCACCCGGAGAGTCCCGTCAGCCGCAAGGCCGCTGCGGAGATAGGCTTGCTCTATTATCAGGACAATGACTACGACCGCGCCATCGAGGCCTATACCTACGTTGTCACCCGCTATCCGGGCAGTGAGGAGGCCCGCCTCGCCCTGCACGACCTGAAGTCTATCTACGTCGAAGCCAATCGCGTCAGCGACTACGCCCGCCTGGTGGAGCAACTGCCCGGCGGCATCCGCATCGAGGCCGGTGAACAGGATTCCCTGACCTACGCCGCCGCCGAACGCATCTACATGAAGGGCGACATCGTGCCCGCCAAGGAAAGTCTCACCCGCTACCTGCAAAGCTATCCCGACGGTGCTTTCAGTCTGGGTGCGCACTACAACCTCTGCACTATCGCCCGTCAACAGGGTGACGAAGACGGCATCCTGCTCCACGCGGGCAAACTGCTGGAGTATCCCGACAGCCCCTACACCGAGGAGGCGTTGCTGATGCGCGGCGAGGTGCTGTTCAACCGCAAGCAGTATGACGCCGCCCGTGCCGACTACCGGCAGTTGCAGGCCAAGGCCACCACGCCCGAACGTCGTCGGCTGGGTCAGACGGGCGACCTGCGCTGTTCCTGGCTCTTGCAGGACCATGCTGCCACCGTCGCTGCCGCCATCACCCTCCTGGCCGGGAACAACCTGACGCCCGAGTTGCGCACCGAGGCCCTCTACGACCGCGCCAAGGCCGCTATCGCCCAGGATGATTGGACCGCCGCCACGTCCGACCTCCGCGCGTTGGCTGCGGACACCCGTACTTTGCAGGGTGCCGAAGCCAAGTATCTCCTGGCCCAGCACCTCTATGACACCGCCGACTATGCCGCCGCCGAGCAGGAAGCCTTGGACTACATCGACCAGAGCACACCGCACGCCTATTGGCTGGCCCGCACCTTCATCCTCCTGTCCGATGTCTACGCCGCGCAGGACAAGAAGCTCGACGCCCGTCAGTACCTCCTCAGCCTGCAACAGAACTACACGGAGGACGATGACATCCGCCCGATGATAGAAGAACGTTTGGAAAAACTGAAATAATAATGGTTAATGTTTAATGATAAATGGTTAATAGGGCATCCTGCTCCACGAATCATTAACCACGAATCATTAACCACGAATCATTAATCATTAACCACTAACCATTAATCATTGACCATTAACCATTGACCATTACAATGAAGCCTTTATACCTTTCCCTTGCCGCCCTCTTCCTTTCTATGGGACTGGCGGCACAGACCCAGCAACCCGATACTGCCCTGACCCGCACCGTCGTGGTGGAGCAGGAATACGCTCCCCTCATCCGGGACGCCGCCAAGGTGAATGTCCTGCCCCGCGTGGAGGAGCCGGAAGTCACGCCCAAGCATGTGGAATATGACATCGCCCCCTCTGCAGCTACGCGCATCCCCGCCGACACCCTGCCGTCTTACGCTGCCAAGGAGACGCCGGACAAGGCCGCGCCCGGCTACGTCCGCCTGGGCTACGGCAACCTGGGCAACCTGGATGTCTATGCCGACTACCTCTTCCGCCTCTCCGCCCGCGACCGTCTGGGCGTGACCTTCGGCGTGCAAGGCATGGACGGCGAGCTGGACACGGGCGACGCGGATGCCTACGGGTATGACCAGTGGGATGCCTACGACTACCGTACCCATGCCGCCTTGGACTATACCCATCGCTTCGACCGTTTCGACCTGAATGTGGCGGGACACTTCGGCCTACGCAACTTCAACCGCCTGCCGGATTTTGCCCCGGGCAAGCAACGCTTCACCTCCGGCGACGTCCATGTGGGCGTGGCCTTTACGGATGAGGGGCTGCCCGTGCAATTCCGCGCCGAGACCAACCTCTTGCTCTACCAGCGCGGCCTGGACCTCGACATGGAGGACGCGCAGGAGGTGGCCGTCCGCACCGAAGCCGAGGCTTGGGGCAGTCTGGGCCGCGGACAACGTGTGGGCGTGGCTCTGCGCATGGACAACCTGATTTATAAGAACAACCTCTACGAGAATTATACCGCCCTCTCCCTGACGCCCTACTATGCCTACGAGGCCAACGGCTGGATCCTCCGCGCCGGTGTGAACGTAGACCCCGCCTTCGGCTTCGGCAAGAAGTTCCGCGTTTCGCCCGACGTGCAGGCGCAATATGCCTTCCCCGCCCGCGTCGTGCTCTATGCGCAGGCCCGTGGTGGCCGCCTCTTGAACGACTTCCGCCGTCTGGAGGCCGTCAGTCCCTATGCCTCACCCGTCGGACAGTTGGAGTCTACCTACGAGCAGGTCAATGCTGCCGTGGGTGTCCGTGTGGGCACGCGCTCCGGCTTAGGCCTGCATGTGTACGGGGGCTATCAGAATCTGGAGGACGACACGTATTTCGGCGATGTGACTTCGAGTGTCTATCCGGCACTGGTGCTCTCCACGTGGGACACGGACAACCTTTATTTCGGTGCTGAACTGGGCTACAGCTACCGCGACATCGTGACCTTCACTGCCCGCGGCACCTACCGCGACTGGTCGGCTAAGGACGGTGGAGACCTCATGGGTGTCCTGGCCTTCAAGCCCGCTTTCGAGGGCGACTTCAAGGTGGAGGTGCATCCCATCAAGTCCTTGCGCGTCGAGGTGGGCTATCGCCACGCCAGCCGTGTGAAGGTGCTGGATGAGCGTGCCGACCCCGTCAGCAACCTCTACGCCGGCGCCACCTACGATTTCTTCCGTTGGCTCGGTGTCTACGCCCGCCTGGACAATCTGATGGACAAGGACTACCGCTACGACTGGCTCTATCCGACACAGGGGATTAATTTCCTGGCCGGGGTGATGTTGCGGTTCTGACTGTCCTGTAGGAACAGGGGTATATCCGCGTCCACGGGCGGGCGTGCCTCCGCCGTTTGTCAGAACACCTGCCTGCGCAGCCATTCGCCCATGAAGCGGTCGTAGATGACATATCCCTGGGCGGAGTGATAGACCAATTCGTTGTCCAGCAGTTTCTTCAATGAGGCACTGACGCTGCTCGCCGCACGTAGTTTGTGCTTGGCGATGAAATCCCCGGAGAGTACTTCCTTGACACAGCCTTCACGGGCGATGGCTTTCAGCAGGCGGACATTGCCGGCGGGATAGGCTTTGAGCAAATCGGCGTAGGAATAGCTCTGCTCGGTGATGATCTGCTCGATGGCGTAGGACACCAATTCCATGTCCACATCCTGATGGTAGCCATACAGACGGTTGAGCAGGTTTTGCACATACCAGGTGTGGCCGTCAAACTGGTCATAGATGGCTTCAAACACCTCTTGCGGGAGCTGTGTGTCCTGGCAGGCGAAGTGATGCCGGGCAAAGCGGGCGTATTCCTCGCGGTCAATGGCATCAATGGTGAGCAATTGGGTGCTTTGGTAGAACGGGTGTTTGGAAGATGTGAACATCTCGCGCATCACGTGTTGTTTGCTGCCGGCAAAGATGAAGTGGGCGTTCGGCACAAACTGGATATAGGAGCGTAGCAATGCCTCCACGCCTTTCTCCGGGTATTCGGCAACCTGCTGGAATTCGTCCATGGCGATGTAGCAAGGCTTTTCCGAGGAGGCCAGGTAGTCGAATATTTCCTTCAAAGTGCTCTCCTCTTCCGCAGGCGACAGATCGATGGTCACTTGGGGCGCTCCGGTCCGCTCATCCAGCGTGAATACGGGGCGGCAACTTCGTATGAACCGCCCTATACGTTTCAGCGCTTTTTGAGGGGCTGTGTCCAGTTTCCCCAACACCGTGTGGGCAAACAGACGTATAAAATCGCCCAGGGATTGCGTGGAATAAATGTCCATGTACAGGGGGACTATGCCGGACTCCTGCTCTTTCAGTAGATAAAAGGTGTGGCATATCAATCCGGTCTTGCCCATGCGGCGGGGGGCAATCAGGGTGAGATTACGTCCGTTGTGGAGCGCATCGAGCATGGTGGAAGTCTCCTGCTGACGGTCGCAGAAGTATTCAGGACTGTGGTATCCTGCTATCAGGAAAGGATTGTTCGGCTTCATGACTTATTCCCTAAAAATCGTTACGTAATTATTGTAACGCAAATATCGCCATAATTCCTGAGGCAGGCAAGGGTTTGGGGATAAATTCATATAAGTAACGAATCATAAGTAACTATACTCTACGCGGGATGATTTTGTGCATTTCTAACTAATAATTTATCGGAGTGATTGGAGCGGTGGTAACTGAATGAAGGTGTGTCGAAATAGAGGCTACTATCTATTTCCCCTCCTCCCCGGAGGAGGGGTGCCCAACGGGCGGGGTGGTAGGTGAGAAATAAGAACATATATATAAGCTAATTATAATTCGCTACCACCTCCCCCTTCGGGTACTCCTCCTCCCCGGAGGAGGAGAATCCAGTTAGCACTACGCATTTTGACACACCGTCCCTTTTCAAATCATAGGAATATTACTCCTGTCATTGCTGCCTTTCCGTTTGGGATTCCCGTTCAGGCCTTACCGCCCGGGCAGCGGAATGTCAGTCCGCAGTTCAATGCGCGTCCGGATGGGTGCTGCCGTGCGGGAAGCCTGGGCGGCTTGGATGTCCTCAGTTTCTTCCGGATCGGGTGGCCCGCCATTATACCACCAGTCTGGAATATTGGGGAAGCGAGCTGCATGAGTCCATGCATACAGATTGGCCACAGCATCCGGATTGTTCAATACCGAATCCGGGATATCAACGCTAAAGGGATTGCGATTCATTAGAATCCGAGGGTAATCATTAAAACAATAGTCAAACGGAAACTCGGTAAAGTCATTCTTGGACAAATCCAGTTCCTTGATTTTTATGCCGGCAGGCACTTCGCCGCTCAGGTCGTTCTCGCGCAGTAGGCAGGTAGCTTCCGGATTGTCCCATTGTGTGATGGCGTCGGGCACTTCCCCATAGTGATAATTGCCACACAAGTCTAATCTAAGCAAACTCGGGCATTGGAACACATAGTCGGGTATCTCCCCGGAGATGGAAGTGCCGGCAATGCGCACGTTCAGCAGGTAGGGCAATTTGAACAGGCTCTCAGGGATGTAGCCTCTCAAACCACGTCCGCCTACCCGGAAATCCATCAAGTAGGGCAGGTCGCCAATCCGCTCGGATATATAACCCTGCGGCACCTCCCAGGATGTCTGATTCAAAATTACAGAAAACACACGATATTCATTATGCACGCTATCCAGCACGGCTGAGACACCGCCCCACGTGTAAATATCCGTAAGGTCCCAAGTGACTTCCCAATTGTCCCCATCAAACGCTTTGTACAATTCCGTCAACACCAAGCTGTCCGAGGCGTTGAGGGTGGGTTCGGGCAAAGGCTGGGGAACGGGATCCTCCGACGAACAGGAGAACAAGGAAAGCAGCCACACAATTCCCGGCAAAACGGTTTTAATCAAACGTGTATTCATAACTCTTAGTGTTTTAAGGATTGATACTATTGTTTTTGGTTTCTGCTGCAAATATAGCATATATGGACCAAAAACAGATAGACAGGGCATGGACAAATGTATGGCTTTGTTCTCTTACAAACGACTATGTATTAATGGTTTATGAAATCAGTCCTTCGCGCCGTATGGACAAGCCTATTCTTAGAAGTCCCAAAGCCACACGTCCACTGATTTTGTCCCGTCAAAGGTGAGTATGCCATGGGATAGCCTTTCTTTTAAGCGCATTTTCGATTTGGCAACGGAGGCGGGGGATATGCCCAAGGCTTCGGCCATGTCTTTGTTCGGCATTTTAAGTTTAATTAGGTAGGCCAGTCGCAGCTCGCTTTCGCTTATGTTGGATACCTGTTGTTGTAGTCTCTTGGGATAATGTTCAAAAATCAGGTCCAATTCTTCCTCTAATTCTCCCCACTCCGCATCTTTTATGTATGGATGCCGGTTCTTTATTTTGTTTAGCAACGGACTCCTGTTTACCAGAAGCATGGCCAGATGGTCGCCCTGTTCGTGCAGATGCTTGTTTTGGGAGATGAGCCTGTCCAATTCTTCCAACTCTTTGGATATGTCCTTGAATGTTTGCGTCTGTCGATTTATATCCTCGAGAAGAAGCTGGTTCTCAGCTTGTAGTTTGTTGTTTTCTCCTTTCATTTGCTTGATAGCTTCCAGTTGTTCGTCCAGTTGCTCTTTTAGCTCTTGATTGGATGTTATTTGTTGGGTCAGTTCGGCGATGCGTTGCTTGTTGCGCGACATTTGAATCTCGTTTTCTGCTAATTTCAAGGTATTTTGCCGGGCCAATTCTTCCTGTTGCTTGAGTTTGCGTTGTTTTGTTAACAAAGCTCTTTGATAGCAGCCTACGACAAACCCTATGACAACAGTCATGACCACAGCAAGTATCAAGATGTTGCGGGTCAGACGGTCCTTTTCCATTTGTAGCAGGTTTCGCTGTATGATGATCTGCTGCTGGTCATATTTGGCTTGCATCTCAATCAGTTCCTGCGCTTTCTCACTGCGATCTATGGAATCTGTATAGATTAAACATTGTTCGCAGGCGGCCAATGCTTCCTCATAGCGGCCTCTCTCCCGTTCCAAATTGTATAAATAATTATATGCTCCTTTCTTGGTATGGGGGCTTTGACTTTCGCGAATGGTCTTATTCAAGTAGTAATAGGCAGAATCATACTTGTCGAGTCCTCGATAGATATTTCCTAAAATTAATGTGTGTTTAGAACGCAGATGGTCGGGTATCTGTAATTCCATAGTTTCGTGTGCCTCCTGTAATGCCTGTTCATAGTCTCCGTTAAAACAAAGCATGCCTATGTATTCCCATGTCATCAATTCCAGTTTGGCCCAATTCTGATTTTCTTTAGCCAATTTGATTCCTTCCCTGTAGTAGTGGAGTGATTTTTCCATATTGATTGGTCTTATGCTATGTATGCGGGCATGGAATATGTAGGATGACAGGATATATTCAGCATCGCCAAAGAGTTGGGCATAGTGATGGGCTTCCTCCAAAGCTTCGAACGCATATTCTTTTAGTCCTCGATAGGCATATAAATTGCAGAGGTTCGATGTGATTAGGAATGCCAGGCGATAATCTTTCGTGTGCCGGACTTCGTCTTTTGCTTCCAGATAGAGTTCTTGTTCTTTGTCTGTATCGCCATTGTCACCTGAAATGCCCCCTTTGATGTAGGAAGACAACGCCTTCCTTTCCGCATTGTCCGTTTTCTCAAAGTAATCATACGCCACATTCACCAGCGAATCCGACTGTTTGACGTTGTTCCTGTACCGTGCCTGCGCCAGCAGCAAGGCCCATGTCGCCCGTTGTTCCTTTTCTTTCGGGGGTTGCAAGTGTTCCAATAACTGTAGTGCACTGTCCGGGGCGGAGTACATGATGTCCTCTGCTTGGGCCAGCTTGGCTTTCACGTTTTCATCTGATGAAGGGTTGCAGGCTGCCAGCGTGCAGCCGATACATATAATAAGTAGGTATAGTACGTGTTTGCCTATCATAGTTCGGAGAATGTGGTTTTATGGTAATTTTAAAGCAAAGGTAAGCATATTCGTACAATAAATCAAAGTCCATTATGATTTTTGTATGCCGTCCGTATCCATAGCTATTCCCGCCCGTGCTTAGGTGTACCCGCGCCCGTGCTCGGCGGTACCTGCGCCCGTGCTTAGGCGTACCTCCGTCCGTGGGCGGGCGTACCTGCGCCCGTTGCCGCCAAATTGCCGAACAAAATCGTGCCAAATTGCCGAACAAAATCGCGCCAAATTGCCGAATTTGCGGAAAAATCCGTATATTTGTCGGCAAAAACACGGAGAAGATGATGGAACAGTACAGGCATAGAATCATGGACGGCTTGCTGGCCAAGAAACTGCAAGCCAAAGGCTCCGTCTCCTGCGCCGCCCAACTTTTTTTGCTAAAACTTTCTATATTATAAGGTAGAAAGCCTCTTTTTTTCCTACATTTGCCGCGGAAATCGTGGCAGAAGCCACCAACTAAGGAAAATACCTATGCAGAAAAACCTTGTTATTGTCGAGTCTCCGGCAAAAGCGAAAACCATCGAGAAGTTCCTCGGAAAGGACTATAAAGTGCTGTCCAGTTACGGCCATATCCGCGACCTGAAGAAGAAAGCGTTCAGCATCGACATCGCCCACGACTTCGCGCCCGAATATGAAATTCCGGCGGACAAGCGCGCCCTGGTCAGCCAACTGAAGGACGAGGCCGCCAAGGCGGACACGGTCTGGCTGGCGTCCGATGAGGACCGCGAAGGAGAAGCCATTGCCTGGCACCTGTACGAGGTGTTGGGCCTGAACCCGGAGCACACCAAGCGAATCGTGTTCCATGAAATCACCAAGAACGCCATCCTGCGGGCCATCGAACATCCGCGCGACATCGACCTCAACCTGGTGGACGCGCAGCAGGCCCGCCGTGTGCTGGACCGCATCGTGGGTTTCGAGCTGTCGCCCGTCCTGTGGCGCAAGGTCAAGCCCGCCCTCTCCGCCGGGCGCGTGCAGTCCGTGGCCGTGCGCCTCATCGTGGAGCGCGAGCGCGAAATCAACGCTTTCAAGACCGAAGCCGCCTACCGCGTCACCGCCGTCTTCCTGGTGCCTGATGCGGACGGCAAGACCGTCGAACTGAAGGCCGAGCTGGCCCGCCGCTTCAAGACGAAGGCCGAGGCCGGCAAGTTCCTGGAACTGTGCAAGTCGGCTACATTCACCATCAGCGATATCACCACGAAACCCTTGCGCAAGAGCCCGTCGGCTCCCTTCACCACCTCCACGCTGCAGCAGGAGGCAGCCCGCAAGCTGGGCTTCACCGTGGCGCAGACCATGATGGTGGCGCAACACCTGTATGAGGCCGGTATGATTACCTACATGCGTACCGACTCCGTCAACCTCTCCGACTTCGCCCTGCAGAGCAGCCGCGAGGCCATCGGGGCGATGATGGGCGAACGCTACGTCTGCACCCGCCACTTCGCCACCCGGACCAAGGGCGCGCAAGAGGCGCACGAGGCTATCCGCCCCACCAACATGCAGGCGTCCAAGATAGACGGCACCCACCAGGAGAAGCGCCTCTATGAACTCATCTGGAAGCGTACCATCGCCTCGCAGATGGCCGACGCCGAGCTGGAGAAGACCACGGTCACCATTGCCCTGGGCAACAGCACCGAGACTTTTGCCGCCACGGGCGAGGTGGTCAAGTTTGACGGCTTCCTCCGCGTCTACCGCGACTCGCAGGACGAGGAAACGGAGGCCGGCGAGGGCGAGGCCGGCTTGCTGCCCCCGCTGAAGAAGGGACAGCAGTTGGCGTACAGCGACGTCACGGCCACCGAACGTTTCAGCCAGCATCCGCCCCGCTACACCGAGGCCAGCCTGGTGCGCAAGCTGGAGGAACTGGGCATCGGCCGTCCGTCTACCTATGCGCCCACCATCAGCACCATCCAGCAGCGCGAATACGTCGTCAAGGGCGACAAGCCGGGCGAGGAGCGCGACTGCAACGTGCTCACCCTGAAAGACGGGCAGATTGCGGACGAGACACACACGGAAATCACCGGCGTGGAGAAGTCCAAGCTGCTGCCCACGGACACGGGTCTGGTGGTGAACGACTTCCTGACCGAATATTTCCCCGACATATTGGACTATAACTTCACTGCCACGGTGGAGAAGCAGTTCGACGAGATAGCCGAGGGCGAAAAGCAATGGACGGGTGTCCTGAAGAAATTCTACAGCCAGTTCCACCCGTCCGTGGAGAGCACCCTGGCCGCAAGAGCGAGCACAAGGCAGGCGAACGCATCCTGGGCACCGACCCCAAGAGCGGTCGGCAGGTCAGCGTCAAGATTGGCCGCTTCGGCCCCGTGGCGCAGATAGGCTCTGCCAACGAGGACGAGAAGCCGCGCTTTGCCCAGCTGAAGCGGGGACAGTCCATCGAGACCATCACCCTGGACGAGGTGCTGGACCTCTTCAAGCTGCCGCGCGAACTGGGCGACTGGGATGGGCAGCCCGTCAGCGTGGGCAACGGCCGCTTTGGCGCCTACGTGCACGGACATGGCATCTACGTCACCCTGCCCAAGGACCTTGACCCGCTGGACATCACCCTCGACGAGGCCGTCGGCCTGCTGAAGGACAAGATGGAGGCCGAGGCCAAGCGCCACATCAAGAAGTTCCCCGAAGAGCCGGACCTGGAAATCATGAACGGCCGCTACGGTCCCTACATTGCCTACCAGGGCAACAACTACAAGATTCCCGCCGGCATCGAGCCTGCCGACCTCAGCCTCGCTTCGTGCATGGACCTCATCAAGCTCCAGGCAGACAAGGCTTCCACCCGCAAGAAGCGCACGCCCAAGGCGGCGGCTGCCAAGGAGGCGAAACCCGCCAAGGAAGCTAAGATCACGAAGGCCAAGGCTGCGAAGAAGTAAGTCCTTCGCGCCGTTATCATAGGAAATCAGAGGGTGTGTCAAAATAAGGAATGGCACACAGATGACTCAGATAGGGCAGATGACCACAGATTATATATAGCTGATTACGAGCAAAATAAATCTGTGATCATCTGTTGCTTTTTACTCCGTCACCACCTGTCCGTCAAAGAGGTGGATGATGCGGTCGGCATAGTCGGCGTCGTGCTGCGAGTGCGTCACCATGACGATGGTGGTGCCGTCGCGGTGCAGCTCCTGGAGCAGCTCCATCACCTCGCGGCCGTTCTTCGAGTCGAGGTTGCCGGTGGGCTCGTCCGCCAGAATCAGCTTGGGGTTGGCCACCACGGCGCGGGCGATGGCCGTGCGCTGCTGCTGTCCGCCGCTGAGCTGCTGGGGGAAGTGCTTCACGCGGTGCATCATGCCCATGCGTTCCAAGGCGTCCTTCACGCGTTTCTTGCGTTCGGCGGCGGGGATGCCCATGTAGAGCAAGGGCAGCTCCACGTTCTCATACACGTTCAGCTCGTCTATCAGGTTGAAGCTCTGGAAGACGAAGCCGATGACGCCCTTGCGCAGGTCGGTGCGCTTCGACTCGGTGTAGCGGGACACCTCCGTGCCGTTCAGGTAATACTCGCCCGCCGTGGGGTTGTCCAGCAGTCCCAGGATGTTGAGCAGGGTGGACTTGCCGCAGCCGGACGGGCCCATGATGGCCACGAACTCGCCTTCATTGACTTCGATGTTCACGTTGGTCAGGGCCAACGTCTGTACTTCCTCCGTGCGGAAGATCTTCTGTAGGTTTACTGTCTTGATCATAATCGTATATTAATGGTTAATGGTTAATGATAAATGGTTAATGATAAATGGTTAATGGCGAATGATTAATGGGCTGTGCGCGATTCTTCTTATTCTTGTCCTCACGTATTAACCATTAATCATTCACCATTCACCATTAAATTACTCCGTCTTCACCGCCTCCGCCGGATTGACCCGCGCTATCCGGTCGATGCGGAATGCCACGGTCAGCACCGTGACCAGCGTGACCAGCAGTGCGATGCCGAGCCAGAACAGTGGCCCGTCGTCGAAGAACACGGTGTACAACTGTTTCCATTGCTGCAGCAGGATGTAGAGCAGCGGGGCGGCGATGACGAACGTAATGCCCAGTATCCACCCGTAGGAACGGGCAAACAGCCGGAATATGTGTCGGCGGCCCGCGCCGTTCACTTTGCGGATGGCCACCTCCTTGCGCCGCCGCTCGGTGTCGAGCGTGATGGCGGCGTAGACGCCCAGCAGGGTGAGGATGACGCACACCACGGCCAGGAACAGCACCACGCCTTTCAGCTTGCTCTCCAGACCCTGCATCTCCTCCAGGTCGTCCAGCAAGGTGGAAACTGTCGGGCGGATGGTGTAGGGCAGGGCTTCCGTCAGGAGGTCCAGCACATGGCGGCGCACCTCGTCCGTCTGTCCGGGATGGCACTTCAGGTAGCAGTGGGACATGTATTGGCCGGGGTCGGAGGGCAGGAAGCCGAAGCCGCTGAAATAGCCGCGACCCCTGTCCGCATGGTAGACGCTGGTGACGAACGGGGCGCAGATGCCGCTCACGGTGTAGCTGCCTTGGTAGTCGTAGAGCGTGGTGCCCATCAGGCTTTCGTGCTGCTTGTCCTGCATGTCTGCCTCGAAGGTCTGGTCTGCTACCATCTCGTGTCCGTTCTCCGGCGCATGGCCCCGCAACAGGGGGATGTGCATGAAGTCAAAGAAGTTCTGCGGTGTGCTATACAGGTCTACCACCACTTCGTGCCTGTGTTCGTCGTCGGGCGGGGCGGTGAAGAGCAGGTTGCCGGATACGCCGCGCGTGTAGCAGATGTCGGCCGGCAGGCAGTCGGCCACCCCGGCGTGCTGCTTCATACGCTCCACGAGGGCCAGCTTGTCGGCCTGCTTCAGGGAGGAATAGTCCAGGGGAATGCTCAGGATGTCGGCCTTCTCCTGCCGCGTCAGCGTGCCGAACAGGGTGGATGTGGTCTTCCCCGCCTGCAGGTAGAGGGCGGCGGCCAGCGTGACGAACACCCAGCAGACGAAGTACTGCACGCCCAGCATTACGGTGCGCATCCGGTGGCGGTTGCCCCCGCGCAGGGCGGACTGTGTGTCGGCACGGCGGGCACGCATCGCGGTGAACAGGCAGGCCACGAGGCTGAGGGCGAGTACGCCCAGCAAGTATTGGGCACACTGCACGTTGAGCAACGCCGGGTCGATGTCCAGCTGCCACTCCATCAGCGTGAAGTGCAGCCGGGGCGTCAGCAGCTCGATGAGGCAGAAGGTCAGCAGGAAGGCCAGCAGCACCACCAGCGTGGCCTGCACGAAGAGCTGGGCCGTCAGATGGCGGGTGCCACCGCCCAGCACGCGCCGCAGGCTGTACTCGCGGCTGCGTCCCAGGAAGGAGCCTATCTGGAAGTAGAAGAAGTTGAGCAGTCCCACCACCAGCACCAGCGTACCCAGGGCCAGCATCACCCACAGCATGGGGCTGGCGATGGAGAACGCCCAGAAGTTCTGGCCGAACGGGCCGGCGGTCACGTCCATCTCCTTTTCATAGAGGGTGAACTTCGTGTTCCTTTGCCTGAAGCGGCTCTCTAGGTCCGATTGGGCTGTCCCGCCCCGTCGCAGCAGGGCGTAGGTGAATCCGCCGGTCATCTCGCCGTTGCGCTCGAAGGCCAGCAGGCCGTCGCTGTCGTTCAGTACCAGCAGATCCAGCGGTTCCATGAAGCTGAGGCTGTTGTTCAGGGGCAGGTCGGCCATGACGGCTTGCACAGTGTAGGACACGCCTCCCCGCTTGGAGGAGTACATCAGCTTGCGCGTGGTGACCAGCTGGCGGCCGATGGCGTCGGCGGGCTGGGGGCCGAAGAGGCGGCGGGCCGTACGCTCGCTCAGCACCACGGCGTTGGGCGTCTGTGTGGCCACCTGCCACGAGCCTGCCACGATGCGCGGCGTGAAGACTTGCCGGAAGCAGCTGTCCACCTCCAGGCAGGTCAG
This sequence comes from Candidatus Bacteroides pullicola, assembly GCA_019115825.1. Taxonomy (GTDB): domain Bacteria; phylum Bacteroidota; class Bacteroidia; order Bacteroidales; family Bacteroidaceae; genus Bacteroides; species Bacteroides pullicola. The sequence goes on along the minus strand of DXCV01000024.1, from coordinate 5,320 downwards.
GGGGGCGAAGGGGAACAGCTCGCCCGGCTTGGCCTCGATGTCGAAGAGCCGTTCGTCCGGATAGGCCACGTAGGTCAGGGCCTCCACCTCGTCCCACTGCATCTGCCGCAGCCGGGAGGCCAGCGGGGCGGGCGTACCGGCGAACGGCGTTCCGTCTTCCGACAAGGACAGTCCCACCTCCGCGATGCGGTCGCGGTGCTCGAAGCAACTGTCCGTGCTGAGGATGAACCGCCCCACGTAGAGGCAGACGCTGAAGCAGAGCAGGCATACGCCCAGCCCGATGATGCTGATGAGGTTTTGCGTCCGGTACTTCAGCAGTTGCCGGGCAGCGACTTTCAGGTAGTGTAGTAACATAGTCGTTTCGTTTAATGATAATTTATCGGTTCCATTATTCCCGCTTCAGCGCCTCCACGGGATTGGTCCCAGCCGCGCGGCGGACCTGCCACCACAGCGTGCCCAGCGACAGCAACGCCACCACAGCCAGGGCCGCGAGGAATATCCACGGACTGAGCGGCAGCCGCACCACGAAGTCTGCGGTGTAGCGGTGGACGATGTACCACGCCACGGGCACCGACACCACGAAGGCCGCGCCCAGTATCACCGCATACTTGCGGAAGAGCAGGCGGTAGAGGTCGCCCCGCTTCGCGCCGTTCACCTTGCGGATGGCTATCTCGCGGTAGCGTTGGCGCAGGTCGAAGAGCGACACGCCCAGCAATCCCAGGCAGGACACCACGATGGCTATCAGCGCAAAGGCGGTGCTGACCCAGGCCACGCGGCGGTCGTCGTCATAGATGGCTGCCACTTGGTCCGCGAGGGGGGTGAAGGCGAAGTCATCGCTGTGGTAGACCTCCTGCACCGTCTGGCGCAGGTAGTCGTGCAGGTCGCGTTCGTGGCCGGGGACAACGGAGAGTGCCCATTCGTCGCCACCGGTGTTGTCCTTTACGATGAAGGCCATGGGTTTTCGTCCCAGCGAGAGGTGGCCGTTGCAGTAGTCTTCCACCACGGCGGTGACGGGCATCAGTTCCGTGCCCCCTTCCATTATCTTGCCGTCTGCCGCGACGGATATCCACAGGGGCGATTCGCTGCGCACAAAGGCTTCCTCACGGTGTTGGTAGCCGAACATCTCCATGGCCCGGCGGTTGAGCACCATGTGATAGCCCTCGCCTTCCACACTGCCCTCCAGCACGGGGATGCCGTAGAGGTCGAAGAAGCCGGTCGGGACAAAGAAGGTGCTCAGTTCCACCTGTTGGCCGTGGTCGTTGGTGAGGGCGGAGAGGAAGCCTTGGTGCAGGACGCCATCCTTGCTTACCGGCAGTGCTTGGTTCACGTAGGGGCAGGCCTTCATGCGGTTTGCCATTTCCCGCATACGGGCACGTTCTGCTTTGCTTTGTTCTTCACCCACCGAGTAGTTCTTGCTTTGGAATTTGAGGTTGACGTGCACGATGTCCTCCGTGCGGAAGCCCGGCGGCGTGTCCAGCCACTGATGCAGCTGGCGGACGAAGTAGACGGACAACACCAGCAGGAGTAGCGTCACCAGGTATTGTCCGAAGAGGAAGCCCATGCGCACCGTCACGGATTGGCGGCTCGTGCCGATGGTGCGGAGCGACAGCAGGGGCGGGCGGTAGTTGTAGCGCACGTAGGGGTAGAGCGACGCCAGCAGGGGAAAGAGCACGAGGAAGCCGGGCATCAGCCAGGCATCGAAGGCGGTGTAGCCGATGAGGTCGCCGGCCAGGCGGTTCAGCAGGGGCTGGCCTGCCTCCACCACGACCCCGGCCAGCAGCAACGCCCCGGCGCAGAGCAGGAAGTTCTCGGTGTATATCTGTGCGAAGAGGGGCAGGCGGTGCAGGCCGAACACCTTCTTGATGCCATACTCCTTGCTGCGCTTCATCATCAGCACCATGTAGAGGTTGACAAAGTTGAGCATCCCTACCAGCAACAGCAGCACGGCCACGCCCGCCAGCAAGTGGAGGTAGCGCAGGTTGCCTTGGCTGCGCATCAGGCGGGTGTCCTCATCGGTGGAAGTCTGGTCGAAATAGAATTCCTCCAGCGTGAGGAACTGCTGGCGTATTTGTTTGCCCACCGGATACCAGTCTCCGGCCGCTTTCACCGGGCGGTAAATATGGGCTTGCCGGTTGATGGCGGGCAGGTCCACGGCGGGCAGCACGTGCACCAGCTCCCACGGCATCCGTCCCCATTCGTCACTTAGGTCGTAGGCCACCACCAGGTCGAAGTGCAGGGTGGTCTTGCAGGCGGGTTCGCCTATCACGCCCCGCACGGTCACCTCATGCCCGGCATAGTCCAGCACCTGCCCCACGGGGTTCTCGTGCCCGAAGAGGCGGCGGGCGAACGCTTCGGTCAGCACAGCGTCCGTGGGGGCGTGCAACGCCGCTTCGCCCACCTGCACCGGGTAGCGGAAGAGGTGGAAGAAGCTGGAGTCTGCCGCCAGCACATGGGCTTGATGGCTGCTCTCGCCCCGCTGCACGAGGTCATCCTGCAGCAGGATGAGGCGGCACCGCTCCTGCACCTGGCTGTCCGTGATATAGGTGGTGTCCAGGGTGACCCAGTCGGGATGCAGTATCGAAGGATATACATTGCCGTCAATGTCCTGCAAGGGAATCACAACGCGCCCGCGATCCACGCAGTGCGTGTCCGTCGTGTACTCGCGGTGCAGGTAGCGCGCCAGCAGGATGCAGCAGCCCAGGCTCAGGGCCAGGCCGACGACGTTGATAAGGGTGTAAGCTTTGGCACGTGCCAGGTGGCGTGCCGCGTATTTCAGGGTTTTCATATTGGGTAAATGATAATTTAGATGAAACGTCTGCGGTAACTGATTTCCCCTCCTCCGGGGAGGAGGGGTGGCCAACGGCCGGGGTGGTAGCGGCAGACATACACAGTTAATGATTTTAAAACGAACGGGTTCGCTACCACCTCCCCCTTCGGGTACTCCTCCTCCCCGGAGGAGGAGAATTAAGTTACCTTCGTTTCAACGGGTTCGCTAAGTTCTCCTATTTAATCACCAGCTCCTCCGCCTCGCCGAAGTTCTCATAGCCCGTGGTGATGACCCAGTCGCCGGGCTGGAGGCCGTCGGTCACCTCGTATTGCTGCGGGTTCTGCCGCCCGATGCCGAGGGGGACGCGGCGGGCACGGGTGCGGTCGGCGTTGAGCTTGTAAATCCACTGGCCGGCGGTGGCCTGGTAGAAGTCGCCGCGGCGGATGACCAGCGCCTCTTCCGGCTGGCCCAGCTCAATCTGCACGCGGAAGCTCTTGCCCACACGCAGGTTGTCCGGCAGGCTGTCCGTGGTGAACACCAGGTCTACGTCAAAGGTGCGCTCCTTCACCTCGGGCACCACCTTGGACACGCGCAGCGGGTAGCGGCGGCCCTGGTAGGTGATGGCGGCGGGCAGGCCCGTGGTGACGCGGTCGATGTAGTATTCGCTCAGGGCGGTGTGTATCTTGTATTGGTCCAGCACCTTCACCTCGGCCAGGTTCTCCGTGGCGGACACCTGCTGTCCGGGCACCACCTTGACGAAGCTCAGCTGTCCGCCCACGGGCGCCTTCACCACCAGGCCGTCCAGGCGTCGGCGGGCCCGCTCAAACTTCTTGCGCTCGCGCTCCAGGTCGGTGCGCAGCAGGTCGCGGCGGATGAGGTTGGCCACCGAGTCGTGGCGCAGGCTCTCGCGCTCTAGGCGGGCGGTCTCGCGCTTGAAGCGGTATTCGGCCTCGGCCACGTCCAGCTGGGCCTTGCTCTTGACGCCCATGCGGAATTCCTCCTTGTCCAGCTCGAAGGTCTTGCGCAGGCTCTCCAGTTCGTACTCCGTCTGCAGGGCCTGCTTCCGGAGGGTGATGCGCTGCTGCTCCATCTCGATTTCCTTCTCCTGATAGGTGATGCGCTGTTTCTCCCACTCGTCGCGCTGGTCCTCGATGTCGCGTAGCAGTTCGGGGTTGTCCAGCACGAGGATGGTGTCGCCGCGGCTGAGCAGGCTGCCTTCCTCGGCCACGATGCGCTGCACGCTGCCCGCCTCGCCGGCGTTGACCAGGATGGTGAGGATGGGCTGCACCAGCCCTTCCACGTCCACGTACTCCAGGAACTTGTCGTTCTTCACTTCGCACATCTGTATGTCGTCCATCGACACGCGCAGGCGGCGCGGCCCGGCGGAGAGGACGATGACGTAGATGAGCAGGGCCAGGAAAACGGCTCCGCCCAACAGGTAATAACGGTACCGGACGTACCAGGGTTTCTTTTCCAGTTGTATATCCATGTCTTCTTGCGTGGTTAGTGTTTATATAAAAGCCTTTTTCATCGTATATAAAAGGCTTATTCGTCGGTTGAAAAAGGCTTATTCGTCGTGTATAAAAGCCTTTTATATCTTGTTAATAAGCCTTCTTTCTCTTCCTTTCCCCCTTACTCCAGCAGCCTTTCCATATCCTCCTCCAGCGGAAGGTCGTGCTCGAAGTCGTGCAGGGTGATGCTGCGGAGGGTATAGAACAGGCTCCAATATTCGTTGAGGGAGGCGATGTAGTTGCGGCGGGCGGCGTCTTTCTCGCTGATGGAGGCGTTGAGGTCCAGCACGGAGGATTTGCCTAATAAATACAACCGTCGGGCTACGTCGGCGCGGCGTTGGGCTGTGCGGTCGGTGCGGGCGGCGATGCGTACACGCTGCGCCTGGAGGTTGAACTGTTTCACCAGCTTGCGCACGTTCAGTTGGAAGTCGGTCTTGTCCTGCTCCACCTGCGTGCGGACGAGGTCGCGGTTGGAGCGGGCCACGCGCACCTGTCCCTTGCCCCGTCCCCAGTCGAGGATGGGCAGTGAGAGGGTGAGGCTGATGTATTGCTGGTCCAGCGGGTCGCGGTAGGCATCGTGCAGCTTGTCGCCCGTCTGGGTCAGTCCGAAGCGCAGGTAGATGTCGGCCTTCAGTCCGGCGTTGGCGCGGGCCTGGGCCACGTTGCTCTCGCTCTCCAGTTCGCGGCGGCGCATGTCGAGGATGTCGGGGCTGTTGGCATTGGCCAGCATCAGGGCTTCGTGGAGGCTGACGGTGAAGTCGGGGATGGAGTCGCTGACCACGACTTGCAGGTCGGTGTCGTCCAGGATGCCGAGGTAGGAGCGGAGTTCCTGCATGGCGTTCTCCACCTCGATGCGGGCGCTCATGCAGTTGGCCTCCTCGTTGAGCTTGTTCACCTCCAGCTGCAACATCTCGTTCTCGCTGATGGTGCCGATGTCGTAGCGTCCCTGTGCGTAGGCATAGAGGGTGTCGGCGTGGGCCAGGTTGGTGGTGGCGATGTCGAGGTTGCTCTGCGCCGTGGCGAGGTTGAAGAACTTCTCCGC